>JAZKBM010000008.1:0-67639 GCA_040388645.1 Pseudomonadota bacterium | reverse complement strand
TCCAGAAAAACGATGAGCGCAGTGTGACATAAAGATATCTAACCGAACAGTATTGAGACCTGACCCCATACTTTTTCTTTTTTCAAGATGGTATTTGACCCCGGCTTTCTGCGTATTCGATTGCTGTGGTCATGATTATTTAGGACCCGTAAATAAAGTTGCGCATGGACAATTCTGCGGGCTTACGTTTTTTATTTCACAAAATTTTGAACATGCTTCAAAGGATGGTTGGTCGCTAAACCAATCAAGCCCGAGCCATCCGCCTTTGCCATAAGAAACCATCTTTGGACAGGCACTTCCCGCATTTGCCACCGCCTCCCGCAATATAGTTTTATATTCCGGCGTGCTGATGTCCTGGTTTTTTGCGTTTACGCCTTCTACCGTGTAAAAAGATTTAGCAATTCGCACATCGGGTCTTCCTACGATGACGTTGGCGTGTGTGCCGATTAACTCTGACGGCAGTTCGGCCAAGGTAATGCGCTGCCACTGCCCGTTCTCATACTTGAACAATATCTGCGGCGGATTGGGTCTGCCCCATTTGTTATAGGCGATGCACCCCGCCGGATAGGTGGCAATGTAAGGCACGCCCTTCACTACATCAAAACGGATCAGGTTGAGACTATTCGGCTCTGGTACTGAATCCCGGAAGTCGTTTTTCCAGACAATCTTTTTGTTTGTGCCGGGCAGGTTGAATGTCACTGTCTCATCAAGCGCCTCGCGGTTGTGGCTTTCAATCGCGGGATAATCGCCAAGGTTGTAATGACGCTCCGCAATAATCTTGCTGCCGTCGTGCAGCAACACTTCTTCTTGCCAGCTCATCGTTTGTCCAAACAGCCCCGCCTCTGCGTTCATGCTCACCCCCAGGATCCATACCAGGGCGATAATTTTGAATGCCTTTAACAGCCCATGTCCACCGCTCATGCCGTTCCCCTAACCGAGTGAATTCCCATAATCGTTTTCATCGCTTGCATCGTCGCACTCCCGACCATATTCAGTACCGGGGTCAGATACCGTCTTGCCAGACTGCTGCACCACATTCCATCAAGTCGATACGGTTTTCTGCGCACTCTTCGGCCGAAATGCCTTGATCACCTCTTCCCGGGTTTCCATATAAGGGCCACCAATCAGATCCGCGCAATAGGGCACGGCCGCAAACACGCCATCCAATGTTTCCTTGATTGCTTTGGGCTGGCCGGGCAAATTCAGGATCAGGCAGGCACCACGTACCACGCCAACCTGGCGCGACAGGATGGCGGTGGGCACATATTTCAGGCTCACCGCGCGCATCGCCTCGCCGAAGCCGGGCAATTCCTTGTCGGCTACGGCGCGCGTGGCTTCCGGCGTCACATCGCGCAGCGCCGGACCGGTGCCGCCAGTGGTGAGGATGAGCGCGCAGCCGCTTTGATCGGCCAGTTCTTTCAGCGTGGCTTCGATCAGCGGCTGCTCATCGGGAATCAGCCGGGTATCGAAGCTGCATGGGTTGTGCAACGCGGCTTCCAGCCATTCCTTCAGCGCGGGAATGCCCTTGTCCTCGTACACACCGCTGGAGGCGCGGTCGGAGATGGAAACCAGACCGATATGGATCGTATCCATCCTCACCTCAAAACGGTAATTTCAACGCGGGGGCGGCCTCATGCAGCACGCGCCGGAAATCCGCCTGGATGCGCTCGATGCCGGCCTGGGTATCCGCCTCGAAGCGCAATACGATCACCGGGGTGGTGTTGGAAGGCCGCGCCAGGCCGAAGCCATCTGCGTATTCCACGCGCAGGCCATCGAGGGTGATGATTTCGCGCGCCTCTGGGAAAGTGGCGCTCTTTTGCAGCTTGTCCATCAGCGTGTAGTGTTCGCCTTCGGGCATGGTGATGTTGAGTTCCGGTGTGTTCACCGTATCCGGCAGGCCATGCAGAGTGGCGTTGATATCGGCCTGCTTGCTCAGGTATTCGAGCAAACGCGCGCCCGCGTACATGCCGTCGTCGAAACCGTACCAGCGTTCCTTGAAGAAGATATGGCCGGACATTTCCCCGGCCAGCAGCGCGCCGGTTTCCTTCATTTTGGCCTTGATGAAGCTGTGACCGGTTTTCCACAGCAACGGGCGCCCGCCGCGCGCGCGAATCCAATCGAACAGCTTGCGCGTGGACTTCACATCGAAAATGATTTCGGCATTCGGGTTGCGGCTCAACACATCATCGGCAAACAGCATCAACTGGCGATCCGGGAAGATGATGCTGCCATCCTTGGTGACTACACCCAGACGGTCGCCGTCGCCGTCGAAGGCAAGACCGATTTCCGCTTCGCTGGTTTTCAGGCGGGCGATCAGATCCACGAGGTTTTTCGGCTGGGAGGGGTCGGGATGGTGATTGGGGAAATTGCCATCCACTTCGCAGAACATTTCCTCTACCGTACAGCCGAGACGACGATACAACTCCGGGCCGAACGCGCCGGGTACGCCATTGCCGGAATCGACAATGATTTTCATCGGACGCGCCAGCTTGATGTCGCCGGCGATACGATTCAGATAAGCCGGGGCGATATCGTGCTCGCTGTAACTGCCGTTACCTTTCACCAGATCGTTGTTCTCCAGCCGCTCTCTCAGCGCCTGGATCGCATCGCCGGACAGCGTTTCGCCGCCCAGCACCATTTTCAGGCCATTGTAATCGGGGGGGTTGTGGCTGCCGGTGACCATCACGGCGGAATGCGTGCCGAGTTCGTAAGCTGCGAAATAGGTCATCGGTGTGGCGACCATACCCAGATCGATCACGTTGATGCCCGATTTTTGGATGCCGCGCGCCAGTGCGCCCGCCAGGTCCGGACCGGACAACCGCCCGTCGCGGCCAATGCAGATCGCCGTCTGGCTGCGTGCGATGGCTTCCGAGCCGATTGCGTGGCCGATGGCCTCGACGATTTCCGGCGTCAGCGTCCTGCCGACAATGCCGCGAATATCGTAAGCCTTGAAAATTTCTTTTGGAAATGTGGTCATGGAAACTCCTGATAATAAAATGAAGAAAACATGCGGCTAAATTCAGTATGGTTATAGTTCAGTCTATTCTACCTGCATGACACGATGGTCATTGCCCGGTCTCAAAAAACCCCAGGGTACGTTGCGGCATCCAGTTCACTGTACCGGGGAACGGCCCTTCGAGAAATCCGACATGGCCACCTTCAGCAGGAAAGTCCAGCGTCACTGCAGTTGAGACTTCATCCGGCCCGGGCAACGCCGAGCCGGGCATGAAAGGATCGTTGCGCGCATTGATCAGCAGAGTGGGTACCTGCACATGAATCAGCCCCGGCTTGCTGGAGGCACGCAACCAGTAATCATCTGCGCTTTGGTAACCATGTAGCGGCGCCGTTACCAGATCATCGAATGCATACAGGGATGAGACAGCCTTGATCTGCTTGCGCTCATACAAGTTTGGATAGGCGTCAAGTTTCTGCAATGCCTTTTGCTTGAGTGTGTACAGAAATCTCGCCGTGTAGCTAAAACGGTTAAAGCCGTTGTCCAGACTATGACCGGCAACAGTCAGATCCAGCGGCGCCGAAATCGCCACTGCGCGATTGATCACACTCATGGCATTTTCACCTTCATCCCCCAGCCACTTGAGCAGGGCGTTGCCCCCCAGCGATACTCCTGCTGCATACAGCGCAGCATGGTCATTTTCAAGTCGCAAGCGTTTGAGAGCGTAATCGATCTCGGCGCTGTCACCGGCAAAATAGGCGCGCGGCAGGCGATTGGGTTCGCCCGAGCAGCCGCGAAAATGTACCACGACACCCCGCCAGCCGCGTTGCCTGACGGCGTCCATCATGGCCAGCGCATAATAGCCGCGCGAGTTGCCCTCCAGCCCGTGAAACAACACTACCAGCGGCGCGTCCGCGTCCGCATCCAGCCAGTCGAGATCGAGAAAGTCACCATCCGGCAGTTCCCAGCGCTCGCGCCGGTAATCCATGGGTGGAACCGGAGCAAAAAAGTAAGGATAGATGGTTTGTAAATCACCTCCCGGCAGCCAGGCTGGTGCGCGGTATTCAGTGACACGGTACGGCATGGTGGCTATTCCTGCAGCAGGCATCAATGCAGGGTCGGTGCCTTGCCGGTAGGCGCAGTATGTGGCATCGGCGTGCCATGATGCGCCACCAGATACCAGCCACCGCCCTCTTCCAGTTGATACACATTGGTGGCGAGCACATGGCCTTGTTGCGAGGTATTGCCTGTCACGCTCAAATGCTCTTCAACCAGATGTACTACTTGCGTTGGACTGGCATATTCACGCAATACATTGACCTGCACCGTGACGCCGCTGCCCCCGGCAAAAATCTGTTTCCAGCTCTGGCGTATCGCATCGACGCCCACCAGCACCGGCCCGGTCGGATGAATGCAACTGATCTCGGCGGCGCCTGACCAGACAGCCATCATGGCTTCCAGATTGGCATCTTCAAAGGCTTGATAAAAAGCGATTTCGGCGAGTTCTACAGTGGTGTACATGGTTTCCTGAGCATTTGAAAAATGAGTTGGTGCGTCGTATCGGCAAACTGCTTTCCTGCAACGATGTTAGCCGATTTGGCTACTGCATGCATCCGTCAGCACCACGCAAGCGGTACCTGGCTACCCTGCTGCAATTGCCCTGTGGCTGATGCAGAGCGGTCTCCGCCCATAAGAGTCAGTGTATAATCAGCAATTTGGATTGCTGTACTTTCTCCCTGACATGACTTTATCTACTGCCCAGTTTTCCGGCTTGTCCCTGACGATTCGATGATCGCCCGCCTGATTCAGCGTGTATTCGGCAAAAAAACCGCTGCCACCAAAAAATCCCGCCTGCAAATCATCCCGCTCGCTCAGCACGGACTGGCCCGGGAACAGATCCTGCCGTGCGCGCTGAAAGTCACCGATACCTTGCAACAGGGCGGCTTTGCCGCATTCGTCGTCGGCGGTGCGGTGCGCGATCTGCTGCTTGGCAAAACGCCCAAGGATTTTGACGTGGCCACCAATGCCACCCCGGAACAGGTGCATGCGCTGTTCCGCCGCTCACGCATTATCGGGCGGCGTTTCCGGCTGGTGCATGTCATGTGCGGCGGGGATACCATCGAGGTCTCCACGTTTCGCTCCAATGGCCTGGTGACAGAAGACGATGATGATCGCGCAACCGATGCAACCGGTCGTATCGTGCGTGACAACGTATTCGGCAGTCAGGAGGACGATGCCGAGCGCCGTGATTTCACCATCAACGCCCTCTATTACGACCCTGCCAGTCAGGAAATCTGGGACTATCGCGGTGGTGTTGCAGACATGGAACGCAAGACCTTGCGCATGATCGGCGACCCCGCTACCCGTTATCGCGAAGACCCGGTACGCATGCTGCGTGCAGCACGTTTTGCTGCCAAGCTGGAGTTCAAGATTGACGAGGCCACTCGCGCACCGGTCGCGGAACTCGCCGACCTGCTGGAAAATGTGCCGCCGTCGCGCCTGTTCGACGAAATGCTCAAGCTATTGTTGTCCGGTCACGCCTTGCGCGGCGTACACCAGTTACGCGCCGAAGGATTGCACCGCGGCATGCTGCCATTACTGGACACCATTCTGGAACAGCCCGAAGGTGAGCGTTTTATCACCGCCGCGCTGCACAACACCGATTTGCGCGTGCAGGCAGGCAAACCAGTGTCGCCCGCTTTCCTGTTTGCCACACTGCTCTGGCACGAGCTGCAAAGCGATTTCAGGTCACGCATTGCGGCCGAGGTAAAACCCGCGCCAGCGTTATTCGAAGCGATGGATGCGGTACTCGACCGCCAGCGCGAACGCCTCGCAGTACCACGCCGCCTGGATGGCATGATGAAGGAAATCTGGAGCATGCAGCCGCGTTTCGAGCAGCGTTCGGGCAGCCGCCCCCACCGCATGTTGCCACACCCGCGTTTTCGCGCCGGTTATGATTTCCTGCTGTTGCGCGCGCAGAGTGGCGAAGTGGCCCAGGAACTAGGCGACTGGTGGACCCTCTTTCAGGATGCCTCGGAAGAAGCCCGCGCAGCCATGCTCCTGCCCGAGGTGCAGGGCGCACTCAAGAAACGTCGCCGCAAACGCAGCAAAAAACCAGCCGACGCCGGAGAACCGGCCAGCCAGGCATGAACACATGCACGGCGACCCGCTTGCCGGCCCGCGCTTATGTTGCGCTGGGCAGTAACCTGGCCGACCCCGCCGGACAGGTTCTGGCTGCACTGGGCGCCATTGCCGCATTGCCCGACACCCGCTTGCTGGCGCGCTCTTCGCTTTACCTGAATGCGGCGGTAGGCTATGCCGACCAGCCCGACTTCATCAACGCCGTGGCACTGCTTGAAACCAGTCTCACACCCCAGCAATTACTCGATGCATTGCTCAACATCGAGCATGCATTCGGACGCGAGCGCACCTTCCGCAATGCCCCGCGCGTCATCGATCTGGATGTATTGAGCTATGCTGCATTGCAATGCCACAATGCTGGCCTGACACTGCCGCATCCGCGCATGCACGAACGTGCCTTCGTGCTGATACCATTGCTGGAAATTGCCCCGGATATGGTGATCCCTGGCCTGCAAGCCGCTGCACATTATCTGCGGGATGTCAGTGGGCATGGCCTGACGCGGGTAGCCGACAACTGGACCAGTCACAACAAGACCACAGAAAAAAGCCAATGAAAAATGCTGGAAAAATATCGTTTTATTGCCGTTGAAGGCCCGATAGGCGCGGGCAAGACCAGTCTGGCACGGCGTATCGCAGCCTATTTGCATGCAGACACCTTGCTGGAAGGCGCCAGTGAAAATCCATTCCTGCCGCGCTTTTACCAGGATCCCAAACGCCACGCGCTGGCCACCCAGCTGTTTTTCCTGTTCCAGCGCAGCGGCCAGGTACAGGACTTGCAGCAATCCGATCTGTTTCGCCAAAATACTGTCGCAGACTTTTTACTGGACAAGGATTTGCTGTTTGCGCGCCTGAATCTGGACGACGATGAATTCCGCTTGTATCAAAAAATTTACGATGAGCTGCAGCCCAAGGCACCAGTGCCTGACCTGGTCATTTACCTGCAGGCGCGGCCGGACGTTCTGCAAGCGCGCGTACTCGGGCGCGGCATCGACTACGAGCGTAATATATCGACCGATTACCTGCGCCGTCTGGCCGAAAGCTATACGCACTATTTTTACAATTACACAGCAGCGCCGCTTTTCACCGTCAACTGCGAACACCTCAATTTCGTGCAAAGCGATGCGGATTTTGCGCTATTGATGCAGCAAATCGAGGGTATGCGCGGTAATCGCGAATTTTTCAACCGGGCGGTATAAAATCGCAGTATGAAAACCACCCTGACCACTTTGCAACAGCGCGCCGCACAGGACGAAAAACTCGTCATGCTGACCTGCTATGACGCCACTTTCGCCACGCTGCTGGAAGTCGCTGGCGTGGATATATTGCTGGTCGGCGATTCGCTCGGCATGGTGCTGCAGGGCCAAAGCACGACCTTGCCGGTGAGCCTGCAGGACATGGCTTACCATACGGCTGCCGTGGCGCGCGGCGCTACCCACAGCTTCATCATGGCCGACCTGCCGTTCGGCAGCTATCAGGCGAGCCCGGCACAGGCTCTGCAATCCGCAGCCCTATTGATGGCGGCAGGTGCGCATTGCGTCAAGCTCGAAGGCGGAGCAGTGATGGCTGAAACCATTGCCTTCCTCACGGCACGCGGGATTCCGGTTTGTGCGCATATCGGCCTGCTGCCACAATCGGTCAATGCGCTGGGCGGATATAAAGTCCAGGGGAAAACGGACGACGCGGCGCAACAGCTGTTGGCCGATGCACGTCAACTGGAGCAAGCTGGCGCGTGCATGGTGCTGATGGAAGCCGTGCCAGCCACGCTCGGCAAATCCATCACCGCAAGCCTGCGTGTTCCCACCATCGGCATCGGCGCAGGCCCGGACTGCTCCGGCCAAGTACTGGTTCTGCACGATATGCTCGGTATCTCACCCGGCAAACCACCGCGTTTTGTAAAAAACTTCATGGAAGGCTCGGACAGCATACAAACTGCAATAAGCGCCTATGTGGCGGCGGTCAGGAATGGCCGGTTTCCAGGCGCCGAACACAGTTTCTGACGGATTCAAATCCACTGTAAACGCCATCATGATTTCCGCGTAATCCAACCCCGTTTTCAATCCCATGCAAATCATCCACACGATTGCAGACATGCGCCGCTGGCGCGTCGAAAATGCCAATGTAGCCATCGTGCCCACGATGGGCAACCTGCATGAAGGTCACATTTCGCTGGCACGTCAGGCACATCAACATACTGACCGGGTAATAGTCAGCATTTTTGTAAATCCCCTGCAATTCGGTGTAAACGAGGATTTTTCGCGTTATCCGCGCACGCTGAACGACGATTGCGATCGCTTGCGTGCAGTGGATACAGACGTGGTTTTTGCCCCCGCTGCGGATGAACTTTTCCCGCATCCGCAAGACTATCATGTCGAACCACCCGCCTTGGCCCACGAGCTGTGCGGCGCATTCCGGCCCGGGCATTTCCGTGGCGTGGCAACCATCGTATTAAAGTTATTCAACATCGTGCAACCACGCGTGGCGTTATTTGGGCAAAAAGATTATCAGCAACTGGCCATTATTCGCGGCATGGTAACGGATCTGAATGTACCGGTGGACATCGTCGCAGGTGCAACCGTGCGCGCCGCAGATGGGTTGGCGCTGTCGTCGCGCAACGGTTTTCTGAGCGCCCGGGAACGCGCCGAAGCACCACGCCTGTACCAGACCATGAATGTAATCCGCGAGCGGCTGGCCGCCGGTCAACGCGATTTCACCGCGCTGGAACTGGCCGCCAGCGCCACGCTCGCAGTGCATGGCTGGCGCGTGGATTACGTCGCCATCCGCCGCCGCGACCTCACCATGCCCGTGCCTGACGATACCGATTTTGTGGTACTCGCCGCCGCTCATCTGGGCAACACCCGTTTGATCGACAATATCGAAGTCGAGAGCACCGAAACTTTATAGTTTATAATGGGGACCTAATATTCGTTCCCTGAACAAGGGCGAGGCCATGCAAAGAACCATGCTGAAATCCAAGTTGCACCGGGTGCGCGTTACCCAATCCGAGCTTCACTACGAAGGTTCGTGCGCGATCGACGAAACCCTGCTGGAAGCTGCTGATATTCGCGAATACCAGCAAATCGACATCTACAATGTCACGAACGGCGAACGTTTCACCACTTATGCCATTCGCGCCGAGCGCGCTTCCGGCACCATTTCCGTCAATGGTGCCGCGGCGCACAAGGCCAAACCCGGCGACCTGCTGATTATCGCCACCTATGCCAGCTACACTGAGGCCGAATTGCAGCAATTTGCGCCGCAATTGGTCTACGTGGACGAACTGAATCGCATCGTTGCCAACCGCAGCCAGATTCCGGTGCAGGCCGCACAGGCCTGAAAAATCAGGCGTTTTCTTGCCTCATCCGCCCCGGCAAAGTATACTAAGCGCTTGTTGAGCTTAGATATTATCCTGCGCGTCAATCCACTATCCGCTGTTTTCAGTTCGCTACGCGTTGCTGCCATCCCTGCACACAGGCCATCTAGCCCATCGGTGCATCTTCAGGGGCTGTCCACGGAAACAGCGTGACCGAATGTCATACATGACATCGTTCGTTCCAGGATTGCCTGGGTTCAAACCCATTGATTTGGATACGCCACCAACTTTTTCCCGTCTTGCAGACTAGCTGCCACCAAGCTGATGCATGTTATTCGTGCTTTGCATATCAATAGCAGGCATCACACGGGGAAGCACAAATGGAGACCAATATGCTAACCGAACTACTTACACCCACCCTGGCCGCTGCGACCGGCGTCGTACTGGCTACCGACCTTGACGGTACTTTGCTGGCTGGTCCGTTACCCTCCCGGCGTCATCTGCATGGCCTGTTCAACGGCAACATGCCTGGCTCCAAACTCATTTTCGTGACTGGCCGGGGCCTTGAGTCCATATTACCGGTGCTGAATGACCCGACGGTGCCGCGTCCCGATTACATCATTGCCGATGTCGGCGCGACCGTCGTTCACGGTGACAGCTTGCTGCCTGTCATGCCACTGCTGCAGGAAATCGCCGCCACTTGGCCAGGAACCCAGAAAGTGCTCGATGCATTGGCCCAGTTTACCTACCTTGATCGCCAGAATGTCCCGCAGGAGCGACGCTGCTCGTTCTTTGTACGCGAAGGACTGATTGACGATGAACTGCGGCGTGTCGTTGATGAGTTGGGTTGCGAACTTCTGTTCTCCGCACAACGCTATCTTGATGTACTTCCGAAAGGCGTCGGCAAGGGTGCGACCCTGGCACGTCTGTGCGAGCACCTCAAGCTCGATCCGGAATCAGTCGTCACCGCCGGCGATACACTCAACGACCTATCGATGTTCACCGCTGGATTTCAGGGCATCGTCGTAGGGGGCGCTGAACCGGCACTGGCGGAAGCCGTGCGCCATCTCCCCCGCACACATATTGCGGCAGGCGAAGGATGTGCGGGCATTCTCGAAGGGCTTGCACATCACCAGTTGCTGAGTGGTGAAACGCCTGCCAACGCGGATAGCCTGGGCGAATCAGAACTGGTCATGGTGTATCACCGCCTGCCTTTTGATGAGAGCGCGGAAGGTAAATGGAAACGCCCAAAAAGCCCTAACGGCATCATCCCGACTCTGCTCAACTTTTTTGCCGGCGGCACTACCGGGTCGTGGGTTGCATGGTCCCAGCAATCCTCGCGCGAACCAAAAAACTTCAATACACGTGTCGCAATCGATGAAAAAAAATATCCGCATCTGCACGCAGCACGGATTCCGTTGACAGCACACGATGTCGACCTGTTTTACAAGAAATTTTCCAAGGAAGCGTTCTGGCCGATCATTTTTTCGTTTCCGGACAAGGCCGAGTTTCTACAGGCTCACTGGGAGCATTACCTCAAAATTAATGAAATTTTTGCGCGTCAAACGGCGGCAGAAGCAGCTGAAGGCGCACTGGTCTGGATTCATGATTACAATCTGTGGATGGTGCCGGCATTCCTGCGTGGGCTGCGCCCCGATCTGAAAATCGCTTTTTTCCACCACACTGCTTTTCCACCATCGGACGTATTCAACATCATTCCATGGCGGCGTGAAATCATCGGCAGCTTGCTGCAATGCGATTACATCGGATTCCATATTCCTCGCTATGTGGAAAATTTTGTCGATGCTGTACGCAGCTACGCCCCCACCGAGATTACGGATACAACGCCGTGTGCACCCCGGTTCCTTACCTATGGCTGCGCGCTCGGTGTGGATACCGCCACCACCGGTATCGAGGTCGCCGGCCGTCGCGTGCGTCTCGGTGCCCATCCTGTCGGGATCGATTGCGATCAGATTGACCATCTGCTGCAAAAAGATTCGGTACGCGCCAAGATCGACAGCATTCGCGCTGAGTTGGGGGGGCGTTCAGCCATCCTTTCGCTCGAACGTCTCGACTATGTAAAAGGCTCGCTCGAAAAACTGCTGGCGTTCGAAACCCTGCTTGAGAAGCATCCGGAGCTGATCGGTAAAGTGGTGTTGCTGAATTTCGTCACTCCGGCAGCACCGGGCATGGAAATATACAAATCACTGCGCGTAAAAGTTGACCAGATGGTGGGGAGGATCAATGGCCGATTTTCAACCATCGACTGGACACCGGTAAGATATTTTTATCGTTCGCTTCCCTACGAAGACGTGCTTGCCTATTACGCGGTGGCCGATGTTGCATGGATTACGCCATTGCGCGATGGACTCAATCTGGTGGCAAAAGAGTACGTAGCGACCCAGGGCAGTGTCGGTGGCAATGGTGCGCTGGTCTTATCGGAATTCGCCGGCGCTGCTGTTGAATTGCATGGCGCCCTGTTGACCAATCCATACGATGCGTCCAGCATGGAGCAAGCACTCCATCTGGCGCTCACGCTGGCGGCGGATGATCGGGCTTATCGCATGTCCCGGCTGTCCGCTGTGGTTCGCGCCAATGACGTGCGCTCCTGGGGTGACGGCTTCCTGCGTGCAGTACGCAGCGAGGATTTTGGTGCCATCACATCACCAGCAGGCTTATTGCAATGAATGCTTCACTGACATGCTGATTGATGCGGTGTTAGAAGGGGACAGGGTCCGCCTGTCACATTGAGCAGAATACTAAAGGGGATGATCATGCCGAAGCATTACTTTATCTACAGTGTATTTGCAGCATCCGTTGTGTGTTTCTCTTCATCGGCACTCGCCTTTGATTTGGGTGGCATGATTAACAGTGACCAGATTCGCAATCTGGGTAAATCCTTGCCACAAAACACGGACAATACCTCGACTTCTGCGGCCGGTTTAGCGAGTTTCAGCAACAAGGATCAAGTCACCAGTCTGAAACAGGCGCTTACGCAGGGTGCAAAAACGGCAGTGAGCGAACTGGCGAAACAGAACGGCTATCTTGGTAATGACAAGGTACGCATTCCGCTACCGGAAAATCTGCAAAAAATTGCGAGTTTGATGCAGACAGTGGGAATGGGGAAATATACTGATGACTTGATTACCTCCATGAATCGCGCCGCAGAAGCTGCTGTACCTGAAGCCAGAAAACTGCTGGTCGGCGCAATCAATGCCATGAGTGTGGACGATGCCAAAAACATACTCACCGGCGGCAATGAAGCAGCCACGCAATACTTCCGCAAGAAAACCGAAACGGCGCTGACCGGCAAATTCAAGCCTATCGTTGAGAAATCAATGGAGAAGGTGCAGCTTGCCCAGAAATACGATCAGTTCGCTGCAAAAGGCGCGGCATTAGGCCTGGTGGACCAGCGCGATGCAAAAATGGATGACTACGTTACCCGCAAGGCACTGGATGGTCTGTTCGTGATGATGGCTGAACAGGAAAAAGCTATCCGCGCGAATCCATTAGAGGCAACGGGAGCATTAGCGAAAAAGGTTTTTTCGGCCATCAAAAACTGATCGTTTGCAGGCAATAGTTGCTGTCTTATCACCCAGCCGCAAACCTACCCGATTCGGGTGCCTTAGAATTATCCCCGAACATTTTGGCCTACGGTCTTGCCGCGCATTGACGGAGAGATCAATTGCTTTCTTGCAAACTGCGATCTCTGCGGGCCTGGAGACTGCCATACATGAGTGCATACTGACGCGTAAATTCAGCTCCCAGGAAAAAAATTTGCGCTGAATAATAAACCCATAATAACAAGGCGATCATCGCACCAGCGGCACCAAAGCTGGAAGCCACACCGCTGTTACCCAAGTACAGTCCGATACCGTATTTTCCCAAACTGAATAACAATGCGGTGATTAAAGCGCCTATCCACACGTCGCGCCAGGACAAAGGGGCGTCCGGAAGCATTTTGTATATAACCGCAAACAGAATTGCAATAATTCCAAACGAGAAAAGCACGGAAACACCCGATAGAACGATCAGTGAACCACTCCAAATATTTCCCACATACCGTTCCAGCATGGCAATGGCAGCGCTGAATACCAATGAAATCAGCAGTAGAAATGCCAGTACCAGCACCAGGCTGAAAGACAGAAAACGCGCCCGGAGCAGCGTAAAAAAGGCAGAATGACCGGGCCGTGATATACCCCATATTTCATCCAGGCTACTTTTTAATTCTGCAAATGCACTGCTTGCGCCAATTACCAGTAACACCACGGCACTGATTGTAGCCATCAACCCTGATACAGGATTACGCGCGGCAGCCAGCAAAGCCTGTATCGCCTGCGCACCATTCGGTCCCACCAGACCTTGTATCTGTCCAATGATCTCCCCTTGGGCAGCCTGCACTCCAAAAAAGTAACCCGCAATGGCAATCGCCAACATCAGGATCGGGGTCATCGAAAATAAAGTATAAAAAGCCAGGGCTGCACCTTTGCTTGCGGCGCGGTGATCGATCCATGACTTTAATGATTCGAGTATTATTTTCTTCATGTGTAAGTAACCCGGTTGTAAAAATACCCTGTCCAAGCAAACCGAAAGGCCGCTGATAGGGGAGAGTATGTTCCATTCAGTGGCTGGGGTCGGTACGTACCCGCACGCATTTTCCATTTATAGACTCGTGTCCAGCGGGTTTTCAGAATATTGATAAATTATCTATCCGTTCGCTAACGCACAGAGGCGCCCGGCAATTAAATCTATTCTGCGCACAGGCAAGTCAATTCAAGCACATCAACTTTGGGTTGTTACTCTATCCGTGCGTATTATTTTAATTGCGATGGATTCCCGATAATTGACCGTGCTGGTTGATTTACCGCAATTGTTATCAGAACGAATTTAAATTTTAATGCATATCGGAAACTGCAGGTTTCCTACAATCGGAGGTAATAAAATCATGAAATATTCCTTGCTTGCTACCGCACTTGTTGCTGTATTTGCACTTAGTGCATGCGAAAAACAACCCGTAGTCGTTAACACGCCTCCTTCTGAAACTCCGGGGCCAACCGTTGTTGTACCTGGTCCTGCTGGTCCTCAAGGAGCTACGGGCAACACGGGCAACACCGGTGCAACAGGTGACTCAGGTGCAACTGGTTCACAGGGGGCTACTGGATATGATGGTGCAAAAGGTTCAACTGGAGCGACGGGAGATACCGGAGCAACCGGCGGCAGTAACACCACCGTGATTGTGCCACCCCCAGCTCCAAGCAACAATTAATCCATATGGAATAAGCATGGCTGGCCGGAGTAAGGCCATGCTGTTCGACATATGGGCATTCAGGTGGATTCGGCATTGATCCCGTTGCCGAACATCGCCTGCATGCCAATGCATTCCGTTTAAAAAAGTACGCCGATTTTTCGCATGTCTCTAGACGACATCATCACCCTACGTTCACGGGTTTTGTATATTGGATTTGATCTCCCGTCCTCACCGGAGCGTTTTCATGCCATCCGTTACTTCAGAAAATCGCCTACTTTCCAGTTTGCCAGATAAGGATCACGAGCATTTATTGGCAAGGTGCGAATCGGTTCATCTCGACTTTGGGGATGAGCTTAATGTGCCAGGCACACCTATCGAGTATGTTTATTTTCCGGTCGACAGCTTTATTTCACTGGTCATGATGATCGACGGTCATTCGCATCTGGAGATCGGTCTGGTCGGCTGGGAAGGTATGCTAGGAACATCCCTTATGTTTGGTGTCGATGTGGCTTCTTTCTATGCAGTCGTTCAAGGAACAGGTTCCGCATTACGTATGCCGGCCACAAGTTTTACACGCGAAATCCGCTACAGCATGGTCTTGCATCAGCGGCTGCAAGCTTATTCCTATGTCCTGAAGAATCAATTTGCGCGCATGGCTGCGTGTATGCGTTTCCATGTGGTTGAACAGCGGCTTGCACGTTTGTTGCTCATGACCCGAGACAGAGCTTGTGCCGACAGTTTTCATTTAACTCATGAAAGTATGGCTTATATGTTAGGGGTGCGCCGCGTGGGCATCACCAAGGCGGCCACCGCATTGCAGCGGCGAAATCTGATCAGCTATCGCCGGGGAAATATTACGATTCTCGACCCGCATGGCCTGGAAGCAGCGTCATGTGAATGTTACCGGGCAGAACGTATGCTGTATCAAAGCGTACTGGGCTAATGGTTAGTACAATTGTGCATGGATCACGCTTTTCAATGGAAATCAGGATTTATCCAGACGTTTACTGTGTTTATGCAAACTGGTGGATAATTGGGAAATAATTTCCGAGGCCGCTTGAATGATCTGATTGGACCCAAAGCCTGCCTGGGTCATCTCGCGGAAAAATGATTTCGCCACGATCTTGGCCATTTTGTCGGTATCGTACGCTGTTGACAGCATCACCCCGCCAATGGCTTTTTCCGCCTCCTGTGCCAGCGCAATCTGGGCAAAGCGCGAATTGAGCAGGTTTTGCAATTGCACCACCTGAATCGATTTGCCCACAAAAAATGCCACCGTCTCCAGCAAGGCCAGATCGTCCTGGGTAAAGGGCAAACGGTTATTTGGCTCAGACACGTTGATGACACCGATAAGCTTGCCATTGACGCTCAGCGGGACGGACATCAGGCTATGCGCCCCTGTTCCCGGACGACGCGCATAATCAGTAAAAATCGACTGCTCGATGTCTTCAACCAGGAGCGACGCGCCGCTAGCAGCGACGTGCCCGGCAATCCCTTCTCCACGTCCCACTGTCTGCGTAAATGCCACATCCGGCAATGCGCCATGCGTAGCGCAAACCCGCAGCCGCAAATCTTCACCCTCGCCCTCGATCTGCAACATGATGGAACAATGCGCAGCATCCAGCGTGTCGGCGGCCAGTGTAACCAGGTGCCCGAGGTTGTATTCCAGGCTGTCCGGGGATTCCAGAAAGCCGGCCAGATCATGCAACTTGTCGAGCGGGTCACCGGTCATCTTGAACCCCCAAAAAAAAGCTAGTTAAGTGCCGCTGCCATTTTACGCCGGTAGGCAGTCACCAGTTCTCCACTGCCACCCAGTAAATTGAAAACATTCAGCATGGTTTTTCGGGCGATGCCATCCTGCCAGGTTTTGTCACGTTGCATCATTTCCAGCAACTCATCCATTGCTTCCTGATAACGTTGCTGGGCAACCCGCAAGTTAGCCAGATTGAGACGAGCTGCCTGGTCTTTCGGGCTGGCCGTCACCGCTGCAATCAGACTGGCCTCATCATCACCACCTTCCGCCTGGCGCGCAAACTGCAAACGTGCCATGAGTTGCAGGGCACGTGCCTCGCCTGCAGTTTGCGTCGACAACGATTCGAGCAAGCGACCCACTTCGTCCAACTCATTCAACGACAGCATGACCTCGGCCGCATCCAGCTGGACGCGTTCATTTTGTGAATCGAGCTTGCTCGCCTCGGCAAGCATTTGCAAGGCGCGTGCTGCATCGCCATCGGCGAATGCCTGCATTGCTTCCAGACGTACACCATCTGCGGGAGACGGCAACAGGCGTTCGATGAATTCGCGAACGGCCGGTTCCGGAACCGCGCCCGAGAACTCGTCCACCATTTCACCGTCGACAAAAGCCTTGACGTTGGGAATGCCGCGCACGCCATATTTCGTGGCCAGCTCCTGATTCGCATCTGAATCGATCTTGGCGAGAATGAACTTGCCCTGGTAGGCATTTGCAAGTTTTTCCAGTACCGGCTTGAGCGCACGGCACGGACCACACCATTCCGCCCAGAAGTCCACGATTACCGGCACTTTTTTCGAGCCCTCGATGACTACCTGCTGAAAATTATGTGCATCTACATCTAGCGAGTATTCAGTCATATCTGTATTTCCTGATCACCATTAACGGTATCAAAATCGTGGCGATAAAATATTTTTTCAAGTACCGTTGCGCCTTGCCAGTTCAGCGGCCTTGCCAATATAGCTGGCCGGCGTCATGGCAAGCAGACGCGCCTTGTCGGCTTCAGGAATAGCCAGCGTCTGAATGAATTGATGCAGACTATCGCGGTTGATGCCGGACTTGCCACGCGTCAGCTCCTTCAATTGTTCGTAAGCATTCGGCACGTTATAGCGGCGCATCACGGTCTGTATCGGCTCGGCCAGCACTTCCCAGTTGTGATCCAGATCTTCGGCCAGACGCTGCGGATTGGCTTCCAGCTTGTTCAAGCCACGCAGGCACGAGTCGTAACCGAGTAGTGTGTAACCCAGTGCCACACCCATGTTACGCAACACTGTCGAGTCGGTGAGGTCACGCTGCCAGCGCGATACCGGCAGTTTTTCAGCCAGATGACGCAGCAGTGCATTGGCTAGCCCGAGGTTGCCTTCGGCATTTTCGAAATCAATCGGATTGACCTTATGCGGCATGGTCGAGGAACCGATCTCGCCCGCCCTTACCTTCTGCTTGAAATAGCCCACCGAGATATAGCCCCAGATATCTCGGTTGAGGTCGATCAGCACGGTATTGGCGCGGCTCACCGCGTCGAACAACTCAGCCATGTAATCGTGTGGCTCGATCTGGATGGTGTAGGGATTGAAACTCAGACCCAACCCTTGCACGAAGCGCTGCGCAAATCCTTCCCAGTCGAAATCCGGATAGGCGGACAGGTGGGCGTTGTAATTACCCACTGCGCCGTTGATCTTGCCCAGCATCGGCACACTGTTGATTTGCTCGGCCTGACGCCGTAACCGGTAGGCTACATTGGCCATTTCCTTGCCGAGCGTCGTCGGCGATGCGGGCTGTCCGTGCGTGCGCGACAGCATTGGCAGTTCGGCGTGTTCATGCGCCAGCGCGGTGAGCCGGGCGGTTACTTTATCCAGCGCAGGCAGCAGTACCGTCTCGCGCGCCGCCTTGAGCATCAGCGCATGCGACAGATTATTGATGTCCTCGGAGGTGCACGCGAAGTGGATGAACTCACTCACTTGCATCACCTCGGGATTGCTGGCGAAGCGCTCGCGCAGGAAGTACTCCACTGCTTTTACATCGTGATTGGTAGTACGCTCGATCTCCTTGACGCGCTCGGCATCGGCTTCGGTGAAATTGACAGCGACCGCATCCAGCACTGCGATGGTGGCAGGTGAAAACACCGGCACCTCGCAAAACGCCGACTCGGCTGCCAGGGCTTTGAGCCATTCGATCTCGACCGTGACACGATTCCGGATCAGTCCGAACTCGCTGAAATGCGCACGCAGCGCTTCGACTTTGGCGGCATAGCGGCCATCCAGGGGAGACAGGGCGGTAAGGGAAGAGAAGCTCATGACTATTTCCGGTAAGGCAAAAGCCCGATTTTACCCGGAAAAGTGGGGTAGGACTGCGCCCTTGTCATGCGACCGCACCTGCGGTAAGCGAATATCCACCAGCAGAACGGCTTGAAACGCGAACGCGTCACCATTCGTCCCGGCTTATGTCCAGTCGCGCCGATCCAGTACTGCCTGCGCCAGGGTGCCGGAATCCACATGCTCCAGTTCGCCGCCCACCGGTACGCCCCGGGCAATACGCGTCACCTTGAGTCCGCGCGCATGCAACAACTCAGCGATGGCATGTGCCGTGGCTTCACCTTCAGTAGTGAAATTGGTGGCCAGGACAATTTCAGTCACCACACCATCTGTGGCACGACGAATCAGGCGGTCGAGATGAATTTCGCGCGGCCCCACCCCATCCAGCGGCGACAACCTGCCCATCAACACAAAATACAGTCCGCTGTAGCTTTGCGTCTGCTCCATCATCAACAGATCCGTGGGCATTTCCACGACAGCCAGTTGGGCGGGATCACGATTAGGCGCAGCACAGATTGCGCAAAGACTGCCTTCAGTCAGGTCGTTGCATTTCTCGCAATGCTGCAACTTGACCAGCGCCTGATCGATTGCCTGCCCAAGCCGTTGCGCACCATTTCGGTCACGCTGTAGCAGATGATAGGCCATGCGCTGGGCCGACTTGGGACCGACGCCAGGCAATATGCGCAACGCCTCAATCAGACGCTCAAGACTGGTGGGGGATTTCATAGAATGCCAACGAAAGTATAGATAACACTTTTTTGCTTTTTGCCACGGGAATCGCAGCGCCTGACGCTGTCTCCCCGTTCTGTGGCAACTTCAACCCAGATTCACAAAAATCAGAACGGCAGCTTGAAGCCGGGAGGCAAGTTAAGTCCGGAGGTAAAGCCGGCCATTTTCTCCTGGGTAGTCGCTTCGGCTTTGCGCACGGCATCGTTCATGGCGGCAGCGATGAGGTCTTCGAGCATCTCTTTGTCGTCACTCAGCAGGCTGGGGTCAATAGTCACCCGACGCACATCGTTGCGACAGGTCATCAATACCTTGACCATGCCAGCCCCTGCCACACCCTCAACTTCGACATCGGCCAGCTGATCCTGCATTTTTTTCATGTTTTCCTGCATTTGCTGGGCTTGCTTCATCATATTGCCCAAACCACCTTTCATCATTTCACTGCTCCTTTGCGATTGATTTAATTTCGACGACGCGCGCATCGAATTGCTGCATCACGTCCTGCACAAACGGGTCGGCGGCGATAACTGCTTCCGCCTCGCTCTGGCGGGCGGCTCGCGCCTCATTCTGCTGACGTACAGGCGTATTGGCCTCACCCTCAGCCAGATCGATCTGAAGACGCATGGGCCGGCCAAAATGGGTACTGATCGCTTCACGCAGCTTGTCCTGATAGGACTTGTCGGCGAGATGCTTTTGGGCAACCGGCACTCTTAACTGCAGGCAGTCGCCTGCGCAGGATTCAAGCTCACTGTGCACGGCCAGCATGCGCGCCTGCCCCCCTAATTTTAGAGTCGTTACCAAGGTCGCCCAATCGCCATCGAAAGCAATGATTGAGGAAGGTTCAACCGGGGCGGGTTCCGTGCTTACAACTTTGGCCGCCATCGCGACCGGCGCCGGTGCTGACAAACTTGGCGCTACAGGCTCCCGCGCAACCAGCGCTGGCACAGGACGACTCGTGACAGGCGCAGTGGTCGGCGTTGCGATGGGCTCAGCACTCGTGTCGGGGACGAATGCGAGCATGCGCAGCAAAGTCATGGTAAAACCAGCGAATTCATCCGGGGCCAGCGCCAGATCACGCCGCCCGAGAATGCTGATCTGGTAGTAAAGCTGGATGGTTTCGGCATCGATGCGTTGCGCGAGATCGAGAATAGCCTCACGCTCGGGCAAGTCATCCGGCAGCGCGGCGGGTACGGTTTGCGCCAAAGCAATCTTGTGCAACAGCGCGCCCAGTTCCTGCAAGGCCGCGTCGAAAGCGATACTGCGCGCGGCCATCTCGTCCGCCTCGCCCAGCAGCGCCACACCATCGGCTGCCACCAGCGCATTCATCAGACTGAACAGGTAGCGCTGGTCGATCGCGCCCAGCATGCTGCGCACTGTGTCTTCGAGCACCTGTCCATCGCCGTAGGCGATAGCCTGATCCAGTAGCGATAACGCATCGCGCATACTGCCGCCCGCGGCCCGCGCAATCAGGCGTAATGCAGCGGGCTCGGACGGAATGCCTTCCAGGCCGAGCACCTTGTCCAGATGTTCACGCACCATTTCCGGCGCCATCTGTTTGAGGTTGAATTGCAGGCAGCGCGACAGCACGGTGACCGGTATCTTCTGCGGATCGGTCGTGGCGAGGATGAATTTGACATGCTCGGGCGGTTCTTCCAGCGTTTTCAGCATGGAGTTGAACGCCGCCTTGGACAGCATATGCACTTCGTCAATGATGTAGACCTTGAAACGGCCTACCGTCGGCGCGTACTGCGCGTTGTCCAGCACTTCGCGCATATTGTCGATGCCGGTGTTGGAAGCTGCGTCCAGTTCCAGCAAATCGACGAAGCGCCCGCTATCGATCTGCGTGCATGCCGAGCACACTCCACACGGGGTGGCGCTAATCCCGGTTTCACAGTTGAGTGCTTTGGCAAGAATGCGCGCTACCGTCGTCTTGCCGACGCCGCGCGTACCGGTAAACAGGTAGGCATGATGCAGCCGGTTCTGGGTCAGCGCATTGCTCAGCGCGCGCACCACGTGCTCCTGACCGGCCAGCTCTGCAAAGGATTTGGGGCGCCACTTACGCGCCAATACTTGATATGCCATAGCGCCCAAGTTTAACAGAAACACAAAAATGAGACGGGCTGTGGATGTGGCGAGCCCGACCCCCGGCACTTGCAATTAATAGCTGTGGCTGCTTCCTTCCGGACCTGACCAGGTTCACCATCTTGCAATGCGGGGAGGCCCGCCGCTGTGTATTCTACGCTAGCCTCAAGGTGCGGCAAAGCGTTATAGTGCGCGGACATGACCAATTTCAGATAATGAATCACCGCAATGTCTACACTGCTCGCGCTTAGAGACAAGATATTCGGGCCCGCGCGCGATCCGATGAAACCGGAAACTCGCCAGCATATCGCGCTGATCGCCTTCTTTGCCTGGGTGGGGCTGGGTGCGGACGGCTTGTCGTCATCCTGTTATGGGCCGGAGGAAGCATTCCTCGCGTTGGGTCAACATACCCATCTGGCGCTGTATCTGGCAATCGCCACCGCAATCACGGTATTCGTGATCTCTTTTGCATATAACCAGGTTATCGAACTCTTCCCCAGCGGCGGCGGGGGCTACAAGGTAGCCACCAAACTCATTGGCCCGCATGCTGGACTGATCTCGGGAGCCGCCCTGATTGTGGACTATGTGCTTACGATCGCCATTTCAGTCGCGAGTGGCGCCGATGCACTATTTTCCCTGCTTCCCGCAGGCGCACAGGCTTTCAAGCTGGCTACCGGATTGATATTTGTACTGTTGCTGGTGATCCTGAATCTGCGCGGGTTGAAAGAATCCATCAAGTTTCTGCTCCCCATTTTTCTCGGCTTCGTCGTCATCCATCTGGTGCTGATTGTGTACGGCATCCTGTTTCACAGCAGCCGCTTGCCGACCCTGATGCACGACACCGCCACCGAAACCTTCAACCTGAGTGCACAGATGGGCTGGATGTTCATCATTTCCCACCTGCTGCTGGCCTACTCAACCGGCGGGGGCACATACACCGGACTGGAGGCCGTTTCCAACAACGTCAATACGCTGGCAGAACCGCGCGCACGCACTGGCAAGTGGACCATGTTCTACCTGGCTGTATCCCTGGCTTTCACCGCCAGCGGGATTATCATGCTGTATCTGCTCTGGAATGTGCACCACGTACCGGGCGAAACGCTCAATGCCGTGGTCTTCAAGGAAATCCTGCGCAGCTGGACACTGGGCGGCATCGACTGGGCAGGCTGGTTGTTACCCGTTGTGCTGGCACTGGAGGCCGGGCTGCTGTTTGTCGCTGCCAACACCGGTTTTCTGGGCGGCCCGGCCGTACTCGCCAATATGGCAGCAGATCGCTGGGTGCCGCACCAGTTCAGCTACCTGTCGAGCCGGCTGGTGACACGCAATGGTGTGATGTTGATGGCTGTCGCCGCGATTGGCGTATTACTGTTGACGCGTGGCAGCGTCACGCTGCTGGTGGTGCTGTATGGCATCAATGTATTCCTGACCTTTTCGCTATCGATGGCCGGCATGTGCATCTACTGGTGGCGCAATCGCGGCGTGGAACAGAAATGGATCTGGCGCCTGGTCTTGTCAGGTACAGGCCTGTCGGTCACCGGCGGGATATTGATCGTGCTGATTGTCGAAAAATTCAGTCAGGGTGGCTGGATGACCGTGCTCATCACCAGCATGGTCATTGGCGCAGGTCTGCTGGTACGCCGTCACTATGACGAAACCCGCGCCCAGCTCAAGCAGGTGGATAATCTATTTGCCGCACAGGAGATGGCGCCGGTAACCTCGCCGCCCATGCTCGACCCGACCCTGCCCACCGCGGTTCTGCTGGTGGGAAAAAGCCGCGGCAGCGGCATGCATAGCCTGCTCTGGATACAGCGCCTGTTCCCGGATCATTTCAAGAATTTTATTTTCCTCAGCGTTGGTGAGGTGGACACTCAGAGCTACGGCGGCACCGGTGCGCTCGAAAACCTGCGCGATGAAGTCGGTGAAAATCTCCAGTATTTCGTCAATTTCTGCCATCACCATGACCTGGCTGCTGAAGCCCGTCTGGCCTATGGTAGCGACGTGGCTCAGGAACTCACCAAGCTCGCGCAACAGACCCATACGGATTATGCCAACTGCGTATTTTTCGCCAGCAAACTGATATTCGTGCATGACAACTGGGGGACGCGTCTGCTCCATAACCAGACAGCCGATGTGCTGCAACGCCGGCTTCATCTGCAAGGGATGCAGATGGTCATTTTGCCAATGAAAATTTGAAGCTCGCTTAATCGATTTTTATCGCACCAGCATCACCCGTACCACCCTCTCTCCTTGGTAAACCTTCGCCCGTATCAGGCTGCCCTATTTTCGTCAGCTTCATGCAAGAAAACTGTCATCGTTCCGACTTCTTAACCACATAAACTAGTGGCCAACATAGTTGGTTTACATTCCGAATGCGACGCTTCAGTGCCTGGACCAAGGCGTGATCAATTCAGCATTTCTATACCTCGGCTAGCTCTGAATAGCTTCCTTGCAAACACAACCTGATCTGGCATGCATATCCTGCTTATTGAAGACGATCCGATGATCGGCCTAAGTCTGGCCCGTGCCTTAAAGGATGTCGGCATCGCGGGAGACTGGGTTCGCGACGGAATGACAGGCGAAGCAGCCATCGAATCGGGTAAATACAGTCTGATTCTGCTTGATCTTGGATTGCCAAAAAAATCCGGTTTTGATGTGCTGCAAACAATGCGTGCGAAAGGTAATCACACCCCGCTGCTGATTATCACAGCACGAGACGAAATCGATGATCGGGTGACCGGACTTGATTTGGGTGCCGACGACTATCTCATCAAACCATTCGGATTGAAAGAATTGATGGCAAGAATTCGGGCCATCCTGCGGCGCCATGACGACCCTGCCATATCTACGCTCGGAAACGGTGAAATCACACTCAATCTGGCAACCCATGAAACGACCTACCGGGGAAAAACACTGTCCCTTTCTGCGCGCGAGTTCGCCCTGTTGCACGCCCTTGTAGACAGGCCTGGAACAATACTTTCCCGCACCCAGCTCGAAGAGCGGTTATATCCCTTGAGCGAAGAAGTCGGCAGCAACGCCGTCGATGTGCTCATCCACTATCTGCGCAAGAAATTCGACAACGAAATCATTCGTAACGTGCGCGGTGTCGGCTGGATGGTGGTGAAACATCCATCATGAAATCGCTCAAGCAACAACTGATTTTCTGGCTGGTCGGACTATTGGCTGTGGTGGGTATGCTGGCGGGCGGCGTTTCCTTTTATTTCGCACTGCAAGAAGCAAACAGCTTACTCGATCATCAGTTGCGCCAAATCGCGCGCAGCGTGGATGAAGGTTCTCAACTACCCGCCATGCAGGCCCAGTTTCAAAAGGAAAACCGGGAGGAAAGAGACAGGGACTTTGTCATCCAGGTGTGGATTGCTAACGCACCACCCCTGTCATCCAGACCTGGTTTCAATCTGCCCAGAATGGCAGTCACCGGCTTTTCGGATTTATCGACGCAAAATTCGAAATGGCGCGTGTATACAATGATCCACCCGCATCGCACGGTACAGGTTTCTCAAGGAGAAGATGTACGCCTTGGAATTGCAATCCACTCGGCAATGCGCGTGCTATTTCCGGTGGCTGTATTGATACCCCTTTCCTGGTTACTTGTTGGCATTGTAGTCAGTCGCCTGCTGAAGCCGCTTGAAGCCGTCACCGAAGCGGCCATCCACCGTGACGTGACAAGCCATACTCCGTTACCAACTAAAAATGTTCCCGAAGAAGTTGCCCCGCTTATCCGGGCCATGAACGATCTCATTTCGCGCTTGGGAGATGCACTCGAACTGCAACGCCAGTTTTTGTCGGATGCAGCACACGAATTGCGCACGCCGTTGGCCGCACTACAGTTACAAATCGAGAATCTGTCGCGCAATCACTCGCACGAAGATCTTGAAATCAGGATAGACGAAATGCGGCGCGGGTCGCAGCGAGCATCACATTTGGTCGGGCAGTTGCTTAAAGTCGCCCGCTACCAAACTCAAAACAAAGCTATCGTGCGCAGCACGATACATCTGGATACCCTTGTTAAATCATGTATTGCTGATTTCATTCCCTTGGCCGATCACCGCGGCATAGATCTTGGTTTGACCCGTGACGATGCCGCAGTCGTTTCGGGCAACCCCGAAGACTTGCGCATATTGATTGGCAATCTGATTGATAACGCGATCCGCTATACGCCCGAAGGCGGCAAAGTAGACGTTAGCCTTAATGCTTCCCCCCACAAAATTGTCATCGAGATATTGGACAGCGGCCCCGGAATCCCCATCACTTTGCTCCCGCGCGTATTCGATCGCTTCTTTCGTGCGGCGGGCCAGGAAACGGAGGGAAGCGGCATTGGGCTCGCCATTGTCAAAGCGATCGCCCAACGCGAATCAGTCAAGGTGGTGCTGGAGAACAGGCAAGACGAGCATGGCCTGAATGCCCGCGTTATTTTTAATCTGGCGCAGGAGAAATCAGTTTGATTGCGCTCTTTGCCGACAAGACACATATCCTCAGCAAATCGCATTCACCATCTCGCCTTTTGCATTTCTTCCATGTAATCAAATTGTCACAATTCATTCACCGTCTCCTAAGTCTGAATGCGTACATTTCATCAGCATTATTGATCGATTTTGTAATTAACCCACACCTACAAAGGGAGTAATGTAAATGAACCGGCAGCCAGATTTTCGCGTCAAGCTTCTCGTACAACTTGTTTTAGGCACCATGCTGATAGCCGGTGCAAATGCGTCGTTCGCCCAAAACGCAGTTGATCTTGGAACAGTACAAAGTGGTGCCGGCGATGCATCTGCAACCAGTTCGAACAATCCCGCCTCCGCTCCTTACCAGGCACCGACTCAAGGCTCTCTGGTGGCCACTCAACCGCAGTCCATCATCAATCAGCATTACATCCAGGAAAACGCTTCCGCCGGTTCCAATTACACAGATATCGCGCAAATAGCCCCCAGCGTATGGAGCATTGATCCGAACGGTCCCGGCATGATGGAATCGCAATCGGGTGGTCCCTACCTGAGAGGATTTGCAAACGGCCAATATAACGTCACTTTCGACGGCATCCCGTGGGGGGATTCGAACGACTTCACGCAACACTCCACATCCTATTTCATGCCTCAGGACACCGGCGGTATCGTTGTCGATCGTGGTCCGGGCGATGCCAGCAATATCGGTAATGCGACCTTCGGCGGCACCATGGCCGTCACCTCGAAAGACCCGCTGTCAGCGACAACCTTCACGCCGTATACCGCTTTCGGAAGTTTCAATACACGTCTGTTCGGCGCTGAATTCGATACTGGCACCATGCAAAAATATGGCGATGCCAGCACCTTCATCGACTACAAGAATTTCGCCACGGACGGATATCTGACCAATGCGCACCTGCGCCGCGGAAATTTGTTCGTGAAACTCATTAAACCTGTCGGTGACAATACCGTGCTAACCGTCGTGAGCATGCAGAACAAACTGCATCAGAATGTGCCTCAAGGAACAACGCTCGCGAATATGGCGCTATACGGAAAGAATTATGGTCTGAACAATGACCCGACCAGTCAGGACTTTGCCGGCTATAACTACGACGACATTACCTCAGATTTCGAATACATCGGGCTGCAATCACAGCAAGGCGACTGGAAGGTGGACAACAAGCTCTATACCTATGCCTATTACCACAATGGCTACTATGGCGCTGATCTTAGTGGTGCGCATCCGAATCCCGGCACTAGCTTCAGCACGAGCAATGTGCCGGGATTCAAGATGTACATGAACTATAGATCAGTCGGCGATCTGTTGCGTCTCTCCAGAAATCTGGGGCCGGGTGATCTGCATCTGGGCGCATGGATTGACCATCAGACCAACAACCGTGCTGAATGGGCTGTCGATTACACGCTAGGTGGCGTAATCGATACAGCCGCTTCTGGCACTACCAACGGTTATACACGGCTAATGAGCGACACACTTACCACCATTCAGCCTTATGTCGACTATGCGTGGAAAGCGACGGATAAGCTGACCATTACACCAGGTCTGAAATACGTGTCGTTCCGCCGTACACTCGATGCTCCAATTAATCAGGGGACCGGTGTACCCTACAACGGCGACCATACCTGGACCAAAGCCCTGCCTGCACTGACTGCTCACTACGCCATCCAGAAAAACTGGTCAGCCTATTTGCAGCTTGCCAAAGGCTTCCAGGCGCCGAATCTCAACTCATTCTATAAAACCAATCCGGATCTCGGTACACTCAAACCGGAAGAAACGATGAACTATCAGCTTGGCACAACTTGGGCTAGCCAGCGCCTCGCCTTGTCAGCCGACATTTATCAAATTGATTTCAAAAACAAAATTGTCTCGTCACCAAGCGGTACTGGCACAATTTTCACGAATGCCGGCGGCGCCACTTACAAGGGTGTGGAAGGTGAAGGAACCTACTATGTCGGGCAGGGATTCAGCCTGTACGGGAACTATTCCCTCAACAGCGCCAAGGACAATACCAATAATCAGTGGCTGCCCAACACGCCAAAAACCACAGCAGCGGCAGGCGTGATCTACAACCATGCCCAGCTGTATGCCTCCCTGACTGCCAAACACGTTGGTTCACGCTTTGGAGATACCGGCGAAACCATCCCGCTGGCCGCCTACACCGTCGCCAATTTCGCTTCCAGCTACACGCTTAAAAATATCGCAGGCTGGGCAAAAGAGGCCAAGGTCGGATTCCAGATCAACAATCTGTTCAACAAGAACGACATCTATGCGCTGGGCACCTACGATGTCAATGGCACCATCCCAATGTACTTCACACTTCCGGAGCGCAGTTATCAGTTAAGCCTCTCGGTCAGCATGTAATAGAAAGGTAGTAAGAAAATGAACCTGGATACGATTCAACACGTTGCCGACACGTCTGGCGGCATTCTCTACCTGATGGCGGTGTTGCTGCTGGTGGCCCTGACCATCGCGCTGGAACGCGCCTGGTATCTCAGACGCGTTCTGGTGGCCGGCAACCGGGTGATGGCACAGCTGGATTCTGTGACGCGTGCCGAGATGCCCATGCTGCGCGAACTCAGCACGCAGTGCAGCGAGCTTCCGCATGCGCGTGTGCTGGATGCGGTGCTCAAGCACGATCTCAACCACCATTTCGACCGTCTTTCCGACAAAATGGAAGAAGGCATCATGCGCGAAGCGCCGCGCGTCGACCGTTATCTGTGGGTACTGGACACCATCGTTACCCTGGCACCGCTACTCGGGCTGCTGGGCACCATCATCGGCATGTTCAACGCATTTCAGGTGCTGTCAGACCCGGGCAGCGCGCCTATCAAGGTGACCGGCGGCGTGGCTGAGGCATTGCTGGCAACTGCTTCCGGTCTGTTTATAGCTATTCTCGGATTGATGTTTTTCAATGGTCTGAACAACCGGGTGCGCGTCATCATGCACCAGCTGGAAACCCTCAAGGTGATGTTGCTTAACCGCATGTACCCGCACTACCACGCGCAGCCCGATCATCATGGCAGAGCTCATGAAAACGGGCCGCGCGCGGTTCGCATCGGCGAGGTCTGAAATGCGTTACTTTGAACCGCGTAAAGCCCGCATCGAGATCATTCCGATGATCGATATCATGTTTTTTCTGTTGATCTTTTTCATCATGATTACCCTGCACATGATCCCCTCTACCGGCGTCGCGTCGAATCTCGCAAGCAGTTCAACGGCTGCCGCGTTGCCGCAGCCAAAAGTACTGGTCGCGGTGGATGCAGCCGGGGTTATTTCCGTAGAAGGTCATGTGCTGACACCGGCGCAATTGACCGCATCCCTGCACAAGGGTGATCCAGCACGCACCATCGTCACCATCGCGGGATCGAAGCAGACATCGCTACAGCACCTGATGGATGTAATGGATGCATGTCGGACAGCAGGCGTGACGCAAATCGGCCTGGCCGCCAGACAGCAGCCATAAAATGACCACACTGGAATCCTCACTGCCGGTAGTCAGCGGCCGGTTGTCCCTGCCTTACGCGACCGCAATTGCGCTGCTTATCGAGGCATTGTTATTGGCAGCACTGGTCATCGGATTGTCCGATGCCAAGAAGACAATGCCGCCCAGGCCGCAGCCGGTAATGTTCAGCTTTCCCGTCATCCAGACTGCGCCGCCCAAGCCGACACCGACGCCACCACGCAAGCCACCGGTCAAACCGGTGCCGCACCCGCGACCGGCACCGGTTCACCACATTGCCCATCATCCCAGTCCGCCCGTGCACAAAACCGAGGTTCCGGAACCAGCACAGGAACCGCTGGCAATGGCCCCTGCCGCAGCAGACACAATGTCGGCTCCGCCACAATCAGCGCTGGTTCAGCATACTGAAAAACCCAGTCC
This sequence comes from Pseudomonadota bacterium, assembly GCA_040388645.1. Classification (GTDB taxonomy): domain Bacteria; phylum Pseudomonadota; class Gammaproteobacteria; order Burkholderiales; family Sulfuriferulaceae; genus Sulfuriferula. The sequence continues at coordinate 37,761 of JAZKBM010000008.1, read as the reverse complement.
ACCCAGTATCGACCCCGACATTAAGGCGCGCTTCGAAGACCAGGTTCGCAGTGCCGTTCAATCGGCGATGCATTATCCCTATGCTGCCAGGATGGCGCATATCTCGGGTCGCACACAAGTATCTTTCGAATATATGGATGGCCGGGTGAGTGCCGTAAAAATCGCCGTCTCCAGTGGCTACGGAATGCTCGACAGCGCAGCCTTGCAAGCAGTTTCTGCTGCCGTCTATCCGTCACCACCAAAAACCATGGCAGGTAAATCCATGCCCTTCAAGGTGTGGGTCCGCTTCTACCTGACCGGTCCGTCTGCAAACTGAATCTCTTCTTTAAATTCTGGAAATCATAATGAAACCGAATGCTTTGAGCATGCTCGCTGCCGCTGTTCTAACTACCCTATCCATTGCCCCTGTGCAGGCAAACCCAGCCAACCCCATCCAGCATGTGTTGATGATCAGTGTGGATGGCTTGCATGCGCTTGATCTACAAAATTTTTCTGCCAGCCACCCCCATTCGGCAATGGCTCAGCTTGCCAAAAGCGGAATTGAATATACACAAGCCCAGACAGTCAGCCCTGCCGATTCCTTTCCAGGGCTGCTTGCGCTGACCACCGGCGGCACACCAGCGGCCACCGGTGTGTATTACGACGAAACTTATGACCGCAGCCTCTCCCCGCCTGGCAGCAACTGCAGTCGGATGGGTACCCCCGTCATTTACGATGAATCCATGGACGGCCCCGGTGCCACAGTAGGAAAACCGGTGCTGAAATCCAGTCTGTTGCCACTGGATCCGAATGGCTGCAAACCTGTTTATCCGCACTCATATTTGCGAGTAAATACGGTGTTTGAAGTCATCCGCCAGGCAGGTGGTCACACCGCGTGGATCGACAAACATCCAGTCTATGAAATCCTCAACGGCCCGAGCGGGCAAGGCGTAGAAGATTTGTATACCCCGGAAATCGGCTCGAATTTCGAAGGGCTGGAAGACAAACACGGCGACAAGATCACTGCTTCGATCAAGCGGACGGAGCGTTACGATCAGGCAAAAGTGGATGCCCTCATCCATGAGATCAATGGCTACCGCCACGACGGAAAAACCGCAGCACCGGTACCAATGATGTTCGGACTCAACCTGCAGGCAGTGAACGTGGGACAAAAACTGGCTGGCTATACAGATGCTCAAGGGCATCCCACGCCGCAACTGGAGGCCGCTCTGGTTCACAGCGACATGCTGATCGGTGAAATCGTTGCTGCCCTGCGCGAGCAGAATCTGCTGGATTCGACCTTGTTCATCGTGACAGCCAAACACGGTAATGGCCCCATCGATCCCAAAGCGATACGCCATGTCGACAAGAAAGAGATTGCCCAAACCATCGAGCACACAGTACCCGGCGCTGTCGCGCAGATCACACCTGATCAGGGTGCTCTGATTTGGCTGAAAGACATCCGCAAAACAACGCTCGTCGCCCAAGCGCTGGAGCATAATCGCAAGCAACTCGGGATCAGGCGCGTCCTTTACGGTGCAACCCTGGCACTACGTTTTCCATCACCTGAGCGTGATTCACGTACTCCGGACCTGATCATCATTCCGCAGCGCGGCGTCATTTACGCCAAGGCAGGTGACAAGAAAAAAGCCGAACACGGCGGCTTTGTCACTGACGATACGAATGTTGCATTGCTGATCTCCAACCCGCATTTGCAGCACCCGGGCATCGTGAGTCAGGCACCCGTCTCCACCATCCAGGTGGCACCAACCGCGCTCGCTAGCCTGGGACTGGCGCCGATGGCCCTGGAAGCTGTAAAAATACAGGGGACATCGGTGCTTCCCGGAGAAGACTGGTAAATATTTTCAACTCCGACATATCAGCATGCATCCGTATATTTGATGCAAAAAAAACGAGTGGTACAACTCGCACCACTCGTAGAGGATACTTCTTCCGTTTTATTTAATGCCTGAATGTTTTAGCTATGATTCTCGTCAGAATCATGGTCGCCACCATTTACATGTTGACCGCTTGCCGGATCAAGGAACAAACGATTTCGCGCCGGGCTCATCCTGAAATCGAACATGTTCGATAGCGAACCGGCCTTGGCATCCGCTGAATCATCTCCGATACGACCCAGATTCCAGTTGTCTTCAATGAAGCGCAGGATGGAAGACTGATCGGTCACCGCGTGGTCAACAAAGTTGGATTTGGCATAAGGAGAGATCACCAGCAGCGGCTGGCGTGGGCCATAACCGCAACGATCCTGATACGCACCCTGTGCAGCCGTACCGCAGCTTCCCGGGCCGGTCAGCGCATCGTAAGTTGGATCATTGGACTGGGTAACAATTGGCGGCATGACATGGTCATACCAGCCGTCCGAATCGTCATAAGCAATAATCACCGCCGTATTCTTCCACTCCGGTAAGTGTTGCAGGCGATTGAGGGTTTGCACCAGGAAAGTCTGCTCATCCAGCGGATCCGAATAACCCGCATGACCATCCTGCGACATTTTGGCCTTCAGGAAACTCACCTCAGGCATATGGTGGGACTCTGCTGCCGACCAGAAATCAGTCAAATCATATTGATGATTGGCCTGGTCCTGTTTGCCGATCATCTCGACTGATGTCGGTGACACATGATGAGGATTGGAAGTAGACGCGTAATACTGGAATGGCTCGTGGTGCGGACTATAATCGCTCACGCTTGCGCCTGCGATGTTCTGGCTGGTCGCGCCGCACACCGGCTTGCCGTTACTCATTCCACTCGGGCGGAAACCGCCCTGGAACCATCCCCAGGTCACGCCCTTGTTGTTCAGTAAATCGCCCACATTGGTGCCGCTCATCGCCAACATCGGCTTGGCGTGGTTGGAACAATCGTCATACGCAGGATCAGCATCGCTGATCACCGTGCCGTTGGCGGTCACCCCGGCAAGATCGGTCGGCGTCACGCCATGTGTCTGCCCCGCAACCAGGTTCAGCGCACCCGGTGTGGAAGGCCCATAGGTCGTGCTGAAGGAGTTGTCGCTCATGGCGAAATGCTGCGCGTAGTTCCACAGTGCAGTCACCGTGTTGCCGTCGTAATAGCCCATCACCTGCGATGGCGAACAACTGCCGGAATGGGCACCGGTACTTTCGACGAATTTATTCATCAGACCAGCGTTCGCAGCCAACTGCTCCTGAGTATAGCGGTGGTCCATGTCGCAAGTCATCGCCTGGCTGCGGTCCAGCCTGAACGGTTTAACCGAGTTAGGATTATTGTTGATCAGTTCAGGTGTCAAACCGTTAATCGAAGGTGTCCCGTGCTGGGGCATGAAAGCCGGTGATCCGGTCGGATTGACTGCATGCGGATAAGTCGCAAAATAGTGATCGAATGACACGTTTTCCTGAAAGATGACCACCACGTGCTTGATCGGTGTCGATGTCTGACTGTCGTCCGCGGCCATGACAAATGGCGCCATGGCAGTTTGAAACGCGGCACATAGCGCGAGGGCAAGAACCGTCCGGCGAGACTTGAAATATGATTTATGGCTGGAGGCCATGGTTTAACTCCCCTGTATTGAGATTCAGTGAATACCCGGTATTCGGGCATGTAGAGGTACAGCAGCGCCAGTCTGCCTACCGCTCACTGCGGAGAGATGAACATCAACTTACATAATACTTACATGTTGCTGTCATCATGAATATGCTAATGATTTTACGTATTTATTTTCCTCAATAATTCCGTATACATCACCTGTCGAGACCCGTTTTTCCCTCCTTTTACCCGGTTATGCCGTGTGATTTTTAACCCAGGCCACATATTTGTTCATCCACTTCTGCAAAAAATCCTTACTGTTTTCACCTATGCTTCCGGACTCATCAAACAAGCCTTCCCGCGCGTGAATATATGCTTCTGGTTGTCCCAGCGTAGGCATATCCAGCGAAGCAAGTATATTGCGCAGATGCTGTTGCGCCATCGCCGTACCGTGCGGACCGACTGAGGTACCCAATATCCCGGCGGGCTTGCCGGACCACGCGCTCTGCCCGTATGGTCTCGAGGCATGATCAATGGCGTTTTTCAGGACGCCTGAAATGGAACGGTTATATTCGGGCGTCACGAACAAGACGCCTTGCGCTGCCATGATTTCCGTTTTCAAACGCTTGACTGCATCTGCCTGATTCGCATCGTCGTCCTGATCATAAAGCGGCAAATCTCCAATCTCCAATTGCTTGAACGAGAATTCCGGCGGTGCCAGTTTTTCCATGGCGTTCGCCAGTTTTCGGTTGAACGAATCTTTGCGCAGGCTGCCGACAATAACGGCAATTTGATATTGACTCAAGATGATCTCCTTTGGAAAGGATGAATGGATTTAAAACATCGTGCATAAAACGACTGGTCAATCACGCCATAGATAGGCATCCATGGCCATGCCGCCATAGGCAAAATGCGGGCGGTAGCGCTGCGGCGTATCGTCGCCCGCGGCGCCCAGCGCCACGAACAGCGGCATAAAATGCTCCTCTGTCGGATGCGCCTCTGCGCCGTGTGGTGCAGCGCGGTAGGCCAGCATTCCCGAAACATCCCGTACAGCCAATCGATCAGCGACCCAATCGGTAAACACCTGCGCTTGCGGCAGCGGTGGCTGGTCCGCTAGCGCATCCCAATCCAGCCAGCCGAAGTGATGCGTAATCGCGCCGGACGCGACGATGAGCACACCCTCATCGCGCAAGGGTGCAAGTGCTTGTCCCATGGCAATATGGGCCGCGACACCGGCATTACGCACCAGCGAAAGTTGCGTCACCGGCACATTGGCTTGCGGATACATCGCCGACAACGGTGCCCATGCGCCATGATCCAGCCCGCGGTCTGGGTGGAGCTCCGCCGCCATGTGTGCCGCAGACAACAATGCCACCGCGCGCTCAGCCAGATGTGGCGCACCCGGCGCGGGATATTGGATGCGGTACAGTGCCTCTGGAAAACCGCTGAAATCATGCAGGGTCGATGGTGCACCGGACAAACTGGCCGTCGCCACACGCGCCTCCCAATGCGCCGACACCACAAGTATCGCCACTGGATCGGCCACCTGCTGGCCGATCTCGCACCAGCAAGCCACCGCGTCCGGCGCATTCAGCAAGGCATCGGGTGCGCCGTGGGACACAAAAACGACAGGCATGCGCGACATGCGGTACCCCCTTACTCCTTAACCGCCTCAACCGCGATGATGAGGTTCACGTCATCGGAAACATACGGCGCGTATTTGCCCATGTTGAAATCCGAGCGCTTGATTTTTGCTGTCGCATTGGCGCCGATCGCATCCCGCTTCAGGATCGGATTCACCATTTGTTGAAATGAAGTGACAGTCAGCGTGACCGGCTTGGTGATTCCCTTGACCGTCAGGTTGCCTTCCACCGATACCGGTTTGTCTCCCTTGAATTTCACGCCGGTCGATTTGAACGTGATGGTCGGGTAATCAGCCGTATCGAAGAAATCTTTGTCCTGGATATGCTCGTTGAACAGCGGGAAGCCAGTGTTGACCGATTTGGCATCAATGACGAGATCCACCGAACCGGTATGCGCCGCGCTATCCAGTACGATCTTGCCGCTGGTCTTGTCGAAGCTGTGTATCTGGTTGGAGTAGCCGAAATGGTTGTACTCGAAACGCGGCGCAGTATGCGCGGTATCAATATTGAACGTGACCGGGGCAGCGAATGTAACGGTACTGATTGAGGCAAAAGCCAGAGCGATAGCAAGTTTTTTCATGGTGAATCTCCTTGGTTAAAAATAGGTACAAGCAACTACTTCTTACTGACGGCTGCCGCGGCAGCCACCATAAGAAACTTGATTTGGATGTCGTTGGCCACGGTGCCGAAATCGGCCCACATGCCTTCACCGATGCCATAGTCGGCGCGTTTCAAAACCAGACTGCCTGCGAACACGCCGTTGCTGCCTTGCGGCTGAAACGTGGCCACGGTTCGTTCATCGTGCGTGCGGCCCTTGATGCTCATCTTGCCTGCCACTTCGTAGCGATTACCACCCAGCGGCTTGATCGATGTGACCACAAAACGCGCCGCCGGGTATGCCTTGGTGTTGAACCAGAGCTTGCCTGCCACCTCGTCATTGGCTTCGTCGGAACCGGCATCGATACTGGCCAGATCAATGTCGATTTCGGCTCGCGCCTGTGCTGGTTTCGCCGGGTCAAAACTGATCTGCCCATGAAAGCGTTTGAAGTCCCCTTCAATCGGCACATTCATCTGTTTGTACACAAATGACACCGCGCTCTTGTCTGCCTGTAGCTGGTTGTATTCGACCGCCTGCGCGCCACAGCTTGCCCACAACGCCAATGCACCGGCCAGCAGTCCGGTTTTTATAATCAAGCTATTCATTGCAAATCTCCTAAGGCTTTCTGATAAAAGGCAGCATGCGTGCGAGCACAGTGTCGCGATCGAAAAAATGATGCTTGAGCGCCGCGCCGACATGGATTACCACCAACCCGGCCAGGGTGAAATTCAGCCATTTGTGTACCTGCGTGAGCGCGTCGCCCAGCTCCTTGTTTTTGGCGAGCAGATCGGGCAGTGGCAGCACGCCGAAATACACCGTCTGGAATCCCTTGGCCGAACTCATCAGCCAGCCGCTCAGTGGTACCGCCACCATCAAGGCATACAGCAGGTAGTGTGCATATTCCGCCGCGGCATGCTGCCAGGCGGGCATACCGGCAGGCGCTGGCGGCGGCCGATGCGCAAGCCGCCAGAACAACCTGAACAACACCAGCGCGAAGATCGTCACCCCGGCCCATTTGTGCCACGCATAGATTTTGAGCTTGTCGGGCGACAGGGGCAGATCGTGCATGTACAGGCCCACACCGAAAGTCGTGATTATCGCGATGGCCACCAGCCAATGCAGGGCAATTGCAGTACGGGTATAGCTGACAGGTTGGCTCATGGACAAAATCCGCAACGTAAATGGTTAATCGATGGGTGTACTTTACGCAAGTCGTTGTGGTTAAAATAGCCTACAATTAACAAATTATCATTGCGATTAAAGCAACAATAAAGGACGTTCATGGACAGGCTGGACAGCATGCGGCTCTTTATCAGGGTAGTTGAACTCGGCAGTTTTTCTGCCGTGGCGCAACAAATGAACGTGGCACGCTCGGTGGTCACACGGCAGATTGCCGCGCTGGAAACGCACCTGGGCAGCAAACTTCTGGCGCGCAGTACGCGGCGCTTGAGCCTCACTTCAACCGGTGCCGGCTACTTGGAAAAATGCCGCGAAATTTTAAGCCTGGTGGATGCCGCCGAAGCCTGCCTGACCGACGACCAGCAAGCACCGCGCGGGCATATCCGCATCACTCTGCCGTATTCGTTCGGCATTCAGCAATTGATGCCGATGTTCGGCGATTTCATGGCCGCTAATCCGGCGATATCGATTGAACTGGTCTTCAGCGACCAGCGCGTCAATCTGATAGAAGGAGGCTTCGACCTGGCCATCCGTATCTCGGACCACCTCGACCCCGGCGACGTGGCACGCAAGATCGGTAGCAGCCGCGCCATGATCCTCGCCGCACCCGATTACCTGCAGCGCCACGGTCGGCCCAAACATCCCAAAGATCTGGTCCAGCACGAGTGCGCTGGTTATTTGCTCACCGCCCACGCAAGTTGGCCTTTCATCATCGATGGCAAAACGCAGTGGTTCCCGGTCAGCGGTCGCCTCAAAGCCAACAGTGGCGATGCTCTGCTCGCCGCCGCCATCCGTGGCATCTGCATCACCAGCGCGCCCACCTTCATGGCCGAAATAGCCGTGCGGGAGCACCAACTGGAAATGCTGCTGACTGGATTCAAGACATCGGAGGTCGGTATCTACGCCGTCTTCCCCAGCAATCGATATGTGCCGCATCGGGTCAGTACCCTGGTCGAATACCTTGCCCAACGCATCGGGCCGAAACCACCATGGGACGAGATTCTGAAAATGAAGGGGCAAGGCAAATAGAATAAGACGGGACGCTTTTTACGATCTGATCTTTCAGAACAATTTAAAATTGCTCAAGGCGACAACCATATCTGCGATCACCGTGTTCCAGTCGCCCATTGTTGACTGCCTAAAAAGCCGCATGATTCCGGGGTACCAGGGAGAATCCGTCCGCTCTGTCAGCCAGCGCCAGTCTGGCTTGTAGGCCGGCAGCAATACCCAGCATGGCTTGCCTAACGCGCCGGCCAGATGAGCGATGGCCGTATCAACGCAAATCACCAAATCAAGGCTCATGACGATTGCAGCGGTATCGGCAAAGTCCTCAATTCTGGAACCGAGGTGAATGAGTGCCAATCCGGCTGGTGGATGTGCTGCCTCGTTCTCGCCAGCACCTTTCTGCAGACTGATAAAATTTACACCAGCCACGGCACCCAATGGGGCCAGCACATCCAGCGACGGAAGCGAACGATCTGCATCATTTTCGAATTTCGGGTTGCCCTTCCACACCAGACCGACACGCAATCCCGCGTCAGGAAGAAATGGCGCCCACTTCGCAATATGGTCCTGTGGTGCCCGCAGATAAGGGAGAGTGGCCGGAATGTTGTCGAGGCGCGTTTTGCAGTAAAAGGGAATGCTCAGGGGCGGCGTCCAGAAATCCCAGCCCGATGCCGGAATCTGCTCGTCAAAGTGAAAAACGTTATCTACGGCCTCAAGTGAAGCGAACAAGGTCTTCAAGGCCGGATGGCAAATGATGGAGAGCGGCCCTGCACCCATCGCCTTCAACTCGGCTGCGTAGCGACTGAACTGGATCATGTCGCCATGACCCGCTTCATAGCCAATCAGTATCGATTTTCCGACCAGCGCTTCGCCTTGCCAACGCGGGCAGGTCAGGTAAGCTTCCAGTGCCGCATACCATTTACGCGCCTCCAGACAGGACCAGCCTTCCTCGAACCGGGCCTGCCTCAACAAAATATAGCTCAGATTGAAGCGTGCTGTGGCATAAGACACATCCAGTGCCATCGCATTTCGGTAGCACTGTTCCGCCTCGCTTTCATGCTGCATGGAGGCATAAAGCACACCCAGATTTGACCAGCCTGCAGGTGCGTACGGCCTGAGTGCAATGGCCTGTTTATACGCTGCCTCAGCTTCTTGGAATCGCTTCTGTTTTGCCAGCAGCGCGCCCAGATTAAGGTGCGTTTGAGAATTAGATGGATCGAACCCGAGAGACTGACGATAGCATTCTTCTGCGGCATCGGTAGTACCCTGTCTTTCTAAAAGCAGTCCCAGGTTTGCATGCGCTTCCGCAAAATCCGGCACCATCCTTATCGCTTTGCGCAAGCAGGCTAGGGCGCGCGTAACCTCACCAGCTTCCATGTGGCGGTTGCTCTCGAAAAAGAGCGCTTCAGCATTTCCGCGTTTTCGATTGATCATACGGGGTATGGCTTGATTGGGTAGCCGATAACGACACCCTGATGCATCGCAAATAGCATGCAAATCTTGATCGTCATTCGCCTCACTGGCCCCCCTCAAACAGAGGGGAATTTGGTGGCCGGGGGAAAGTAACGAGGCGTGGTGTTCCCTCGAAAATCGGCACTACCTGTGTGGGTAAGCTGGCTCCTCAAATCAAGCCAGATTTCGCCGCCCAAAGCACGCCAACGTCGACAGAATGCAAAATCTTCACTCAAATACGCACCGGATGCGGGATCGATCATGGGATCAAAAAACGCATATTGGTGGCTGCCTGATGTAGCAGCCGGCATCGCGTCATGAACGTTGGAAAATGCCAGTTCGGGATGTGCAGCAGCAAGCTTCTCGAATACATGACGCTTGATGAGCTGAAATCCGGCGCCCGCATAAACCGCGGTTGCGAATTGATTTTCCACTTTCAGCTCATCTCCTGTGCATAGCGCGCCAACGTAATTCAAGCCGGCAGTTTCGATACTTTCACCCTGGTCGCATTGAATCGGTTGCCTTACCCAATCGATCTCCTTGACAGGATACATGGCTGCGGTGAAATCCTTGTCCTGTCTGAACAGGCGTTCAAACTGTTCGGGATCGAAACTGATGTCGCTGTCAATAAACATGAGGTGTGTTGCATCGGGATTATCCAGAAAACCGGCAACGAGCATGGCGCGTGCGCGCGTAATCAAGGAATCCTTCCCCAGCAGCATGATGGACAACGGAATGGTATTGCCAACCGTTGCCATCAGGCGAATGACGGAATTCATGTAGGCGTGGCTGACTTGGCCCCCATAACAGGGCGTCGCTATAACCACCAGGATTTTTTGCATAGTATTGGCAATTTCCCTTTGAAATAACTGGTCATCATTCGAATGCGGTACGCACGAAATCATATCATTCCTTCGCTCGCCTCGGCACTGCACCCGATCCTTCAGCACGTTGCCGACTCTCGCCTGGTGGCCCGGCATGCATGTGTTGGAAAGTGATCGTGGCTGTCGAAAAACCGGACAGAAATGAAAGCGGCGCGAACGGAGTCAAAGCTTAAATTACTGATTATCCGCATATTTATATCTGGCCTGGCTCATGCTTAAGCTCATTACCTGGTATAACGAATTGAGGCAGCAATGAACTCTAAACAGATTCTGACGGCAATCACTTTCAGCGGTATTGCATTGGTGAGCCAATCGGCCCTGGCGGGGGTCATTGTGACCACTTATGCAGGCTCGGCAAACTTTGGAAATGGGGGCGTTGGTTACGAAAACGGTTCGGTCGCGCCCAATCCCAACTCGAATACCAACCTCGCTGCCGTGGGCATCGGGGGGGACAGTTTTACATCGACAAATTATGGTTATGATTTCTCCGGTACTGGCCAATTCAATACATGGTGTGTCGACATATACCACTGGATGAGCGGCGGAACGGTGACCTACACGGTGGGCACCGGAAGCGATCTCGCCGCACTCCTGACTACCCTGCGTCCGGGCGGACCCGACGGAACACAGCGAGTAGGACAACTGCTTCAATTGGCAAATGAAGTGTATGGCTCAGTCAACACCAAGACCGAATCCGCAGCCTTTCAACTGGCCGTCTGGGCGATTACTTACGGCAGCGTTGACCAGTCCGGGAAGTATCACATCAACAGCACCGACCCGGATTTTCACGTGGGCAGCAGCGCTACCGTGAATTCGGCCTTTGGGGTACTGGCTAATCAGTGGTTAGGCAACCTGGGTTCCGCCCCCATTACCGGAAATTACTCACTCACTTATCTGAATGACGGTACGCAGGGATACACTCAGGACATGATTGTGTTAACCAGTCATCCCAAAACCGTTCCTGAACCCGGTTCTATGGCGCTGCTCGGAATTGGCCTGGGTATACTCGGGATTATCAAACTCAGGAAAGCATAACCCTCGAAGCCACTAACTCGGCTACGGCGCGGACTTTTGAAGGTGCCAAGCCCGCGCAATGACTATCGGTTCTGATCGCGCTCCTCATCCCGGTTCCTGTCCCGGCCGTGGTCCTTCGGGGCATCTTTTCGCTTCTGTTCCCTGTCTTGCGATGCGGGCTGGACACGTTGTGGATCCTTGGGCTGGCGTTGCTCCTGAACACGTTGCTGATCCTGCTGACGCTGCTGGTCTTGATGTTGGCGCTGCTCCTGGACCCGCTGCTGATTTTGCTGGCGCTGTTCGTCCTGGTGCTGACGCTCCTGCCGCCGTTGCTGATCCTGCTCTAGTCTTTGCTGATGGTCCTGTTGCCGCAGTTGATCCTGACGCTGGCGCTCCTCCTGACGTTGTTGATCCTGCTGCTGTCTCTGCCGTTGATCCTGATGCCGCTGTTGATCCTGCTGTTGACGCTGCTCCTCGACCCGTCGCTGATCCTGCTGGTACTGTCGATCCTGATGATCGCGCGACTGCTTTTGCCGTTGCTGGAAATACTGCTCTGTCACGGCGTCGCGCGGCTGGTAGCGATATTTTTCGGACCGGATACTATGTTGCTGCTCGACTGCATGAGGATAGCGATCGCCGTAATAATTGCGCTGGTAAGTTGGCAATGGTGCAGGCGGTGGCGCGGCGCGACGGTTCCAATGATCCCATCCGCTGCGACGCTGCTCCCAATCGCGACCCCAATGCTCACCCCAATGCGGCGCCGCGTCGGCACGCCAGCCACGGAAATAAGACGGCGGCTGGCGATAATAGCGCACCGGCACGCGTAGCACGTACAGAGGCACATCATAACGATCCACCCGCTCCCACGGGCCGTTATACCAACTACTCGCATACCAGTCATCACCCTGCAATACCCAGTACAGGCCATCGTAGAAAAAGTAATTCGTATCCACTCGCGGATCGTAATAAACCGGATAGCCCGGCACCCTGACGAGCGTCGGGTATCTCGGCATATTGATACCGATGCTGACACCCGGGAAGCTAATGCCAACGCTGACTTCTGCGTTAGCCGCGGTCATCGGAAAAAATAGAACCGACAATACAATAAACAGGTAGCGCATTTTTTTGTCCTCCTGATATTTGTTAAATGGCCACCTTGGAGTAGTGGATGCTGACCGCCTACTTCCGGTCGATTTCGATGTTTTCTTTGGTGCCGCTATGGGAAACGGCTATCATGATGCCAAAACCGATTGCGATGACCACACCAATCGCTGTCCAGGTGGTGCCGATGCTGGCCAGGATACCCAATTTCCAGAGCGCCGCCAGCAGGCCCCCAATCAGGATGACAAAACCTACGAGATACATGCCTGCCCATTTCACAATTAGTCTCCTGAGGAATCAGTTCCTTAACCAGTAAGGGTTGGATGAAAACAAGGATTCGGCAACCTGCCTTGTGTAGTGCAGCAAGGTCGTCGAATCACCGCAGTGATGCGGCATTTACGTCCACACCATACACACCGGCGCCGATGCTGTTTGTGCGCTGTCGCACAGATAAGACAAGGACGGCTTTGGGCTCGCCAATAGGTATACCCCCTGCGGCAAACCCACATTCACATAAAACACGACGCCTAAGCTACAATCAGAATACACGAGCCCTCCTCACCCGATCTGTCATCTACGGATAATAAAACAATAACAAAGCAGTATTTTAGGAATGGCAGGGCTGTGTCATAAGCTACACTTCAGACATATAAAAACGCGCGAACGCTATTTGAAGAACAGCAGACGTCCGACGAATAGAATGTCAAAAGCTAACTACCGGCCAAGTTTTTTCATTCAAGCAGTCCGTCGGCTTGCTTTGTACATGGTGTTTCCCTTGCCTGCAGGAGCAACAATCGAGGAGGAAAGTTGAATGCCAGAGAAGCTGCAGTCATTTGTGGACGGTTATCCGAATGTCCCTCGAACCATTTTACAAGCTGAACAGGTGCGTTTGCTGGATGCGGGAATTCCTGTATCACTGGTCATGAATGCCTTGATAGCCTCAATCCTTGTGGCTTTTCAGCGCAGCACGCTCAATGTTGTGGCAGTCATCGCTTGGAGTACGTTGTTTGGGGCAACATTGTTTTTACGCGCGGCTTTCTCTGTTGCCTATCACCGTACAAAAGAGGATGCACATTCAAGTGCACATTGGTTAACAAGATTCCGTATTGGCTCTACCACAACCGGCATTGCATGGGGATTAGCCAGCTTTCTGTTGTTTCCTGTCAATGATATGCCGCATCAGGCCTTGCTGGCTTTTGCCATTGCCGGTATGACAGCAGGTGCAGCAGCTACACTTTCCGTTGATATTGTTTCCTCACTCTTTTTTATCATAATTGCACTTGTGCCGCTAATCGTGAGGCTGCTAACGGAGGGCGAGGGAATTTATGTGGCAATGTGCTTCATGGCAACGATATACCTCATTACTTTGACCTTGAGCTCACGACGTTCCTTCATCAGTATCAAAGATAACATCTGCCTAAGATTCGATGCAGTGAAGCGCGAGAAAGAATTACAAGATAGCGAAGAGGTATTAAGGCAACATCAGGAACATCTTGAAGAGATAGTCGATAAGCGCACTCACGAATTGCAAATCGAAATCAATAATCGCAAGGTTGCTGAAGAAGAGATTAAGCAGCTTGCAATGTTTGACTCACTCACTCACCTTTCTAACCGGCGGCATCTCATGGAACGCCTGCAGCATGCCCTGGCTTTCAGTATGCGGCACAGTAGAACAGGTGCGGTCTTCTTCATTGATCTGGATAATTTCAAATCCCTCAACGACACGCTCGGTCATAACGTTGGAGATTTGCTGCTGCAACAGGTGGCTCAACGGCTGACCTTATGTGTGAGAAAAAGTGACACCGTAGCTCGTCTGGGCGGTGATGAATTCGTGGTGATTCTGGAAGATCTTAGCAATCAGACCAATGAAGCGGCCAGCCAGGCTGTGACTACAAGCGAACACATCCTCTCAACTCTGAGCCAACCCTACCAGCTGGACATTTATGAATGCCACATCACGACCAGTATAGGCGCCACCTTGTTTGACGGACATGAACAAGGAGCCGAAGAACTGTTGAAACAGGCAGACATTGCCATGTATCAGGCCAAAAAGTGCGGTCGCAATACCCTGCTCTTTTTCGACATAGAAATGCAGAAAACCATCGACGTTCGTTTAGCCCTCGAAAATGACTTAAAAAAAGCGAGTGAGAGCCGACAATTTCAACTGTACTATCAAATCCAGGTGGATAGTTCTCACCAGCCAATAGGTGCTGAAGCATTGATCCGCTGGGTACATCCTGAACGAGGCATAGTATCTCCCCATACATTTATTCCATTGGCAGAAGAAACCGGTCTGATCCTGAATATCGGAGCGTGGGTTCTGGAGGCGGCATGTGCTCAGCTCAAACTATGGGAGCGCGATGCACGGACACAAAATCTCGTCCTGGCGGTGAACGTGAGCGCCAAACAATACCACCAGGCAAGTTTCGCGACCCAGGTGCAAACAGCCATACAACGCCACGCAGTCAAACCGACCTTACTCAAACTTGAATTAACTGAAAGCCTGCTGCTGGATGATATCGATGGCACCATCTCGACCATGAACGCATTGAAAAGAATCGGCGTATCTCTCTCGCTGGATGACTTCGGCACCGGCTATTCATCGCTGCAATATCTGAAGCAACTGCCACTCGATCAGATCAAGATTGATCAGTCGTTTGTGTGCGACATTATCAATAACAGCAACGGTAAAACAATTGTACGCACCATCATTGGCATGGCCCGAAGCTTAAATCTGGATGTCATTGCGGAAGGCGTGGAGAAGGAAGATCAACGGCAATTTCTACTGAGCAATGGCTGCACTCATTATCAAGGTGATCTGTTTGGTGAGCCAGTACCAATTGAACAGTTTGAAGCGTTACTCAAGCGGGATTGCCCCTATTGATTGGAAATAGGGGTGATATGGCTTTTTATTCGCCTTGTTACGCCGCGAGTAGCAGTACATTGGCTGCGAATTGGCGTATCCCTACGTTCAATCCAGCCATTTGGCATACCGATACATCCTCACGACTGTGTCAGCACTTTGCGCATGGTGGCGGCCAATTCCTCCGCCACGAATTTCGCCACGTAGGCATCGGCGCCGACATTCTTGACGTGGTCTTCATTGGCAACGCCGGTGAGTGATGAATGGATCACCACCGGAATCCCGCGGAAGCGCGTATCCTGCTTGATTTTCCGCGTCAGCGTAAACCCATCCATTTCCGGCATTTCCAGATCAGTCAACACCATTGCAATCTTGTCGGATACCAGCTTGCCCTCACTCTCGGCTACGCTGGCAACGGACTGGAGATGGTCCCAGGCCTCTTTTCCGGTTTTGGTCATGATGTAATGAACGCCCATCGCTTCCAGACCTTGCTCGATCAGGGCGCGCGCGACGATGGAGTCATCCGCGGCGAGGACGATCGTGCCGGGCTTGAGATTGATTTTCGGGCCAATGGTTTCGGGGTTTACATCCGTACCAGTCGTCGCTGTCATGCTGCGCAATATAGTCTCCACATCCAGCACCTGTGCGAGACGCGAACGATCAGTATTGCCATCCAGCCGCGCGATGCTGGTGACCAGACCATCTGCCGTACTGGCTTCCGCTGAGAGAACCTGGCCCCAGTCCAGACGCACGATATCTTCAACCGATTCGACGGCAAAGGCTTGTGTGGTGCGCGCGAATTCAGTCACCAGCATGATATTCAGGCCGGTTTTTGGTTGACACCCCATGATCGCGGGCAGATCAATCACCGAAATAACCTGCCCGCGCAGATTCACTATGCCGAGCAAATTCGGCGATGCGCCGGCGACGACGGTAATCTCCGGCATTGCCACGATCTCGCGGATCTTGAATACATTGATACCGAATAATTCTGATCGATCACTGCTGGCACTGTTGCCAAGCTTAAACAACAGCAATTCAAATTTGTTGGAACCCGTCAGATTTGCGCGTTCATCGATTTCTTGTTGGACTGAACTCATGTTGTTCACCTTGTTGACAACGTTTTATGTGTTGGCAGCGTACTGCCTGTTTAAATTTTTCCCACTACTACAATGGGGTGGTTGGCGATCAACGCTAGCCTCGGCATATCTTTCCATTCCTCAACCGTAACCTGCTGACTGATTATTCCGGGTGGCACGTAGAGACTTGCAGGACCCGGCAGAAAAAAACGCTTTGTTACCAGGGTTTACTTGTTCATCGACCCACCCATCAACCGCCTGATTTATTGTGCGCCCATGAGCCGGTTGGCCAATGGACTATTTATGGCGCGGGTACTTTCTTATCGACCGCACGCATCCAAAACTTGAATAAATTTATCTATCTGCATCAGGAATACGCTATACCTTGGCGTCGGGCCGCTGTGGCGCGGTTCAGGGCACTGCGCGTGGGCGTTATGGGGGATGGGGAGCCGCTTTCCTGATCAACCTGAAATCGGCACGCGTTTTAATTAGCGGCCGTTAAACTCTACCCGGAGTGGTCAAACCAGCTGCAAATCAACCGGGGCCGCGCCCGGGAATACAGTATTCAGTTGCGTGGGGCTGAGGCCCCACTGGCGCCGGAAAATACCACCCAGCAGGTTGCGGTAGTCAGTCAGCACTGGCCAGTCGCGATCCTGATTGAGGGTGGACTGGGCGACCTGCACCTGTTCACCAGCGATGCGTCCGCCGTGCACTGCGCCGCCCAGTACCCAATACACCGAGCCGTGTCCGTGATCGGTACCGCGATTGCCGTTTTCGCGGAAGGTACGACCGAATTCGCTCAGCACCACGACCACGGTCTGGTTCCACGCCGGACCCATGGCTTGCGGCAGGGTGACCAGCCCGGCGCCGAGTTCGCTCAGGCGCTGGGCAAGCTGGCCTTCGGCGCCATTTCGCCCGGCCTCACCCACGTGGGTATCCCAGCCGCCGACATCGACAAATCCGATGTTGAACTGGTTGCGCATCAGCGTGCCGATGCTTTGCGCCTGGGCTGCAAAGCTGCGCGGGTTGACGGCGCCACGGCTGGCCGCCAGCATCTCGCCCGCGTAGGCAGCGGCGCTGGCGTTTTGCATGTCGCTCATCACCTGTTTTTGTACGGTAATACCTTCGCGAACCGTGGCATCCATATCCGTGCCTCGGTACATCTGCGCGAGCAAATCGTTATTGTGCGCATTCAGCCTGCCTTTACCGACATTGACCATCGCCATATTCGGCACGCGATCCGGCCCACTCAGGCTTAGCGGCAATTGTGCGGTAAACGCCATGGGCTGCGCCCGATTGCCCAGCACGCTGGCCAGGCGATTCAAAAATCCGTTACGAAAATCACGCGGGTTGGGGCCCTGGCCGAGCTCGATGTGGTCTTGGGTTTCGAAATGGCTACGCGACATATCCTGCGTGCCGGCAAACGGCACAAAAGCGGCCTGGCCCTGATGGTAGAGCGGTAGCACGGTTTCGCTAAGTGCGGGGTGCAGCGCCCAATCCGTATTCAGCGCGATGGATGCGTCGGCGCCACTCCCAGGCTTGGGTACCGCGATGTGAGGCCGGCTCTCATAATAGAAATCACTGCTGTAAGGCACCAGCAGGTTGGCGGCGTCGTACCCGCCGCGCAAAAACACCAGCAGAAAACGCGGCCCCTGTTCACTGCCCGGCGGTGCAGCCCACAACCGGGTACTGGCCGCGGCCAGCGGTGCGGCAGCAAGAAGTTTGAGTAATTGGCGACGATCCATGGGAAGACTCCTGATCAGCTTGCGCTCAACGGCGCATGAACTCGGGTGAGGACAATAACAGCGCGTTCCAGTCTTGCGGGCTGCTGGCTTGTTGCAACGCCTGGCGCGTGGCTGGCGACAACACCGGCTGCAACGCCTGATAATAAAACGCGTTGGATAGCTGCGGAAAAGCTGCCGATGGCTGCGCGTCTGGGGCGTCTGTCTTGAACAGCCCCGCCGGACCGCTGCCGATCAAACGCGCCAATTCAAAGCGTGCAGTCATCTGCCCGGAGCTGCTCCAGGCGGCAGCATCCAGTGGGTAGCCATCGGGCGTCTGCCGGCCATACAGTGGCTCACCCAAACGCGCCAGCCAGTTCACCATCGGCTGGGCATTACGAATAATACGGCCCTCGTAGGCCAGGCGCACGGCCGACACCACATAGTGGGTCGGGTCCTTGAACAGGCTACCGAGCGACTGCGCGAACTGCTGCGTAGTAAGCATCGTCTGCAATACCGCTGCAATATCGCCATCGGTGCGCAGCCAGGTTGCGCTCATGTGGTCGATCAACGCAGGCGGTGGGGTATCCGCCACAAAATACTGCGCAAGCTGGGTGCTGATATGGCGCGCAGTGGCTGGGTGAGCGGCCAGCAGTTCGATCACCGCGTTGATCTCGTCCAGCCCGTGGCCCTGGAAGGTATGACCCAGCACCTGCTTGGGATCGGGGTCGTGACGCATCGGGTTGAACACCACCAGATCGCTCTGCCACAGATCGGCGCGCAAGGCCGGGCGCACACGCAGCGGATGGTCGGTCAAGTTCACTCCGAGGCCAGTGAGCACGCGAGCGAGGTTGGTCACATCCTGCTGGGTATAGCCGGCACCCACGCCCAGGGTGTGCAGTTCCATGATCTCACGCGCGTAATTTTCGTTGATGTGACCGCGCGCGTTGTTGGCGTTGTCCAGATAGATGAGCATTTGCGGACTGAACACGGTCGCCCGGAACAAATCACGGAAACGCCCAAGCGCGTGCGGCTTGATAACCCGCGCGTAGTAGTCGCCCATCATGGGCCGCAATACACCCTTGTACTGAAACACTGAGAAATGGTTCATCCAGAACCAGGTCAGTTGCTCCTGCAACTGGTTGGGTGAATACAGCGCATACAGCAATTGCTGTTCGGCCGCCTCACGCGCCAGATTGCTGATGCCTTGTTGCGCGGCCTTCAGTTGCTGCTGTTTCTCATCTGCCGCCAGGTCGCTCGTTCGAATGCTGCGCAACTGCTCGAAGCTGCTGCGCGCCAGATCGGCAACTGGCGTGCGGTTGATGGTCATTGCCTGCAACTGTGCAACGACCTCGGGCGGCAGAATCGGATCAGCCGCTGGGCGTAACTGGGCATTTACATAGTGCCCCACGCCGCGCTGGCGCAGGCGGTTCAGGTCGCCCAGCGTCGCCCCCCAGGTCAGCCGGTTGATCAAGGCAACGGGATGGTCGCGCGCGGCATTCTCCAGTGCCGAACCCAGCGCGGCTTGTGCCTGACCGCCGTGCGCAGGTACCCGGGCGGCACAGGCAGCGAGCGAGAGCCCGGCCATGCCGGACAGCGTCAGAAAACGGCGGCGGCTCCAGCCTGACGATATTTCATGCATGCGACACTCCTTTGATAATGATTGCAGTACCTTGCCACTGCATCGAAGGGGATGGGGTCGCATTCCGGTTCAGCACAGCACGCATTTTCTGCCTTAAATAGGTAGAGGCCTTGGCGATGAATCTAATAACGGGAGGCATTCATCTTTTGTTGACGCGGAGTTGTATCAAACTGTTTCAAACACGGGAAATACTGGAGCGAGAAAGCACGGGATTTACCCGCGCTGTAAAATCTTGAGAATTGGCAAACAAGCAATTGCTTGCCTACCCGCAAACAACAGCACCCGGCGAGATCTTTTCAGCCAATTGTCGACGCGCTGATCAAGCCTTCTTTTTCGTATACACCAGGATAGTTATCCACTTCTGGTTCAACTTCATCTTTAAAATATTCTGCAATTTCAATAATTTGTGTTTCTATGCTAAAAAACGCATCGAGTATTACCGGATCGAAAATTTTGCCGCGTGCATCTCGCATAATCCTGAATGAATCCTCGTGTGTAAATGCAGGCTTGTAGCAGCGTCTGCTAATTAGAGCATCGTAAACATCGGCCACTGCCATGATGCGGCCGGCAAGCGGAATCTCCTGACCCGAAAGTCCGCGCGGGTATCCTGTGCCATCCCATTTCTCGTGATGGGTAAAAGCGATTTCACCTGCAATAACGAGAAAATTGTCGCCTTCTATTTTCTCCGCCGTACTGTAAATAATATCTTTTCCATATTCTGGGTGCTTTTTCATTATTTCGAATTCTGCGGCGGTCAGCGGACCCGGCTTGAGCAGAATGTGATCAGGCACACCTACTTTTCCGATATCGTGCAAGGGTGCAGAAACAAACAGGAGGTCAATAAATTCCTTGGTCAGAATGTCGGTGTAATGCCCCGTATCCCTCAGCCTCATTGCGATGGATTTCACATAATTCTGGGTACGTTTAATATGCGCGCCGGTTTCTGGGTCGCGGGTTTCGGCTACGGCTGCCATTGAGGCCATGGTTACTTGCTGTGCATTGGCAAGTTTTTTATACCAGGCATAACCCTGCTTTTTCTCGATCGCGAATTTGGAAATTATAAAAAAGATAAATAAAAGCACAACGACGAGTAACGGAGCGACCGGTGCCAAAAATACGCCAAAAGACACGAAAAGATAAATCGAAATTGATACAAGTGTGGTTATTACGGCTATCGTTGCGAGCAAAAGCTGTAAGGGTTCACGTAGATAAATAAAGATGATGGAAATCAAGAATCCCATTGCAATGCTCGTAGCAAAAAGAACGGTATGACTCCAGACCGGTTCGCGGATAAAACCATTATTGGCAATATCGCCAACAACCACAGCCATTATTTTCAGCCCAGGAAAGCCGCGGTCAAATATTGTGCTGTGCAGATCGTTGAGTGCCGCGGCTGACGATCCGATAAAGACAATCTTATCCTTGAACTGTGTTCCACTGAAATGACCATTCAGAATGTCTAGCGCTGAAATAGAGGGGTATAGCGAAGAGCTTCCATTCAAATGCAGCAAGGCATAACCGTCCTGGCTAATAGGAATCACATGATTTCCAATATGGATGACTGGGCCATTTCCGTCCTCATCAATGACGGCTGAGTTAATACCTAAAGACCGCATATATGTGGCCAGGGCGAGCTGCGGGTAAATAACGCCGCGGTGACGAATCAATAATGGCACCCTGCGCAACATGCCATCACTGTCTACTTGATTATTGAGAAACCCGCTGTACTTTAATTGTGAAGAAATTTCATAAGTGTTATTGAGTATGCCTGGTGCATCCGGCAGTTTCAGCAAATCCGTTTTGCCGCTGAACCTGAACTCAGGGGATGCCGATATTTCAGCATTGTTGATATGATCGAAATAGAAATATCTCGCTCCCACAAGATGGGGAATTGTTGATAGTACACGCCCTAAATACCCATCATTGTCAGCCAGACCGGAAGGCGTACCCCCAAAGGAGATATCCAATCCGAAATCCTTTTTATAGGATTCTCGGATGTTTTTTAATGAGGTTCGGTCAGGCTCGGAGAACAGAATATCCAAACCGATTGCAGCCGGTTTTTCTGCCGCAATTTTTTGCACCAAAGAAGCAATCCGGTAACGCGGCCACGGCCATTGACCGACTGCAGAAAGGCTGACGTCATCGATGTCTACAACGACACTGTTCTGCGCCACCATTCCATTCGCCGTATATTTCAGGTAGGAATCGAGAAACAAATGACTTAGACGCGCTGAAAATCCCGTCTCTGTTCGAACCAGACTACCTACGAGAAGCGACACAGCAAACGCCAACAACAGTATCCATGCGCTCCACTGTTTTGATGCATTACTAAAAAATTCCGGGGGCGGATGCACAGCCGTTTCCTTAACGTTATAAAATCAAAATTTCAACAGCCCGATTTCTCTGCTCATCCACATTTGGCGGAGTTGGAATCAGCAATGTTTTGGAACCATAGGCCTCTATGCTGAGAGTCAAACCTGGGGGAAGGCTGTCTTTGATCGCATCTTCAACGGCCTTGGCTCTTTTATAGGCCAATCTGTTATTGAGATTGTCCGTACCAGTGGTATCCGTGTGCCCAATAATCGTAACCTCTGCTGGCGCCCTTGCTTTGATACTTGCAATGATCCGGGGAAGAGCCAAACGTGATTTTTCCGGGAGTGCAGATGATTCCGTAGCAAAATGAATAACGAAACTGGCGGGAGGTGAAGGCTGGGCGTTAATCAGATGAGCGTACTCTTCCTTAACTTGCGCTTCTGTCAGCGCATGAGTCGACGTAATTTTCGTACTCCCTTCGGTGATCCGGACGGGATTGTATGCCTGGTTTATTACCCTGAAGTCGCTGCTGGTCTTGATAGTTATGGCACCAACCTTACCCGTTTCATCCGGCATCAAAATAAATGTCGTCCCTGCTGTACAACCCGCCAGAAAAAATGTGATGACAAGCGCAACGACCGATCTGAAAAACCTCATTTAGCATCGGCTTGCACGATGAATCGTGTGCCACGCACGCCGACTGTGGCGCGAGGTGTCCGTACACTCACGGATTCGGGCGACATGTGACCAATCTTGCCCGATGAGTAAATAGCAGAGCCCTTGCTGAGGTATACGGCAAAATCGTATTTTGCTTCTTCCGGCTGAAATACATACTGATTGATTTTGACTTCACTCGACGAACCAAGGGTTAATAATGTGCCATCCTTGAATACGATGCCCCCTGAAGAATTTGGCGCTGTAACGACGATATCTGATCTCATCAGTTGCGAGCCAGAAATAGCCACAATATCTTGATGATTCCGAATTATTTTCACACTGCCGGCCACATCCTTGAATATCGCGACGTGTTCATCCGTCGCATTGGCCAAACCGGAAAAAATAAAGAAGGTGACCAGAATCGCAACCAGCATAATTCGCATGATTTTCCCCTTTTGACAAAATTTTACCGCGCAAATATTTTCCGCTTGCCATCATGCACATGCGGTCTTCTGCGAATCTTTGGATGTCATCGGCAGGAAAGCCGGATTACTTTAGTGCAATCGAAAATAAATTTATTTATAATTTCAAGTAATTGATATTAAATAAACTATTGTGTTTTTATTTTTAAATAAAGACAAAAAATAGAGGCGTTGCAATATCTGACCATTCATCGTGGAATCTGTTTTCACTCAAGCTGTCGCAAATAGCTCCATGGAAAAATGCCGCGATCATGTCCGTCATCAAAGCCGAGCTGCATCGCATACGACCCCACCGGCACAATCGACAGGATGCGGATATCTTCCGGGCAGGGAATGGCTTCGTGCCTGGCGGTTATCTGCCTGCAGGTCGTGCAGTGGCAGGCGCGTCGCAATGCAACGTCCTTGAAACGGCTCACCAGTCCGTCACTCCAGCTGATTTCCAGTTCGCGTGAAGCGGCAAGCTGGCGTATCTCGATCGGCACCGGTTCTTTCGACATCATTATTCCCCTTGCACCATGCGCTGCGCCGCCGCTGCTTCAATCGAGGCAATGCGCTCATGCGCATGGCGATTTTTATCGTCCAGAAGATAGCTTAACCATAAATTGCTCACTTTCTCCTGCACGCTGTTTTGCCCCTGACGTGCCTTGAGATTCACAAAATCCACCGCGAATAAAGGCTGATGCTGATTGAAGCACGAAAATACCACACCCGCGGGTAATTTCGTCTCGGGATCGTGATGCTGGCACAGACACTGGGCACAAACTTCCTTCATCATGCATTGCATCGGGCTATTCACCGCTACCAATGCCTTGAGCTGCGGTTTCAGCAAATGCCGCAAGCTGGTACGCAAGGCGCCGGACAGGCGATCCATGGTGGCCGGGTTATCGGACAGCAACAACGTATCCGTTTGTCCCAGCCAGTTTGAATAGCTGCCTTCGGTTTCCAGGCAGGCGCTGATGTAATCGTCGATGCCATGCGTAAAGCAGCTATCCTGTGCGCGTTTGCAATGAATCGCGGGACCTTCGTCGAGTATCCATATCGCCTGATCGGAAAGGATTTCCATCACTGCCTGCACCGCTTGCGCCTGCAACCCGTTACGAAAATGTCCGATAAAAATGACCTTGTTGCCCGCTGCGTGCCAGGCGGTACTGCCATCAATGGTGCTGGTCACCGCTGAATGGCCACCCATGACCGTGACGGTCTGGTTTTCGGGCATGGGCAGGCCGGTACCAGTCGGCCCCATCAGGACCACCGGTTCACCCGGTGCAAGCTTGGCAGCGATACGACTGGAGGCCCCCACCTCGTTTACCAGCAGTTTGATTTCCCCGCTCTGTTTATCCACATCAATACCGTCGATGGCCATGCCTTCCATTTGCAGCACGGTTCCCTGCAGATAATCGGCCCGTGCATGGAAGTTCTGCAGCCGGTAAATCTGGCCCGGCTGCCAGTTCTGGGCAGCCTGGCGCGCTCGTACCGTCACACTCATCACATTGCCGCCCAAGCGTTCCACCTGGGTGACCACCGGGCAAAGCCAGCTGTCCAGATTTTCCACAAAGCCTCGCCAGGCGACCTGTACTGCGGGATCAACCGACGCCTGCAGTCGTTGTGCGAACAGCGTTGCGATCTCGCGTGCGCCCTGCTTTCCGGAAGCCATCGCCTTCACGACGCTACCCTGAAACTGCGGGTGATTGTCGCCATAGATGCTGATTCTGTGTTCACCCTTTTGATACGAAGTCAGGAAGCCGATATCCGCGCTCTTGCAGTTCCCGGTTGACGCTGCCTTGCGCAAGCTTGTCTCGCCTGTTACCTGCTTATGTGTGGCGAAATATTTGCCATCCATCTCGAATTCGCCCGGGTGTTCGCGGTTGTAAACCGTGTTAGGACTGCTGCCTGCAGCAACGAATACCGAGCGCGCTGGCAACTCAATCTGCTCACCGCTATCGATCCAAGTACCCTGCGCATCCTCGACCAGCTTACGAAACAACATGCCCTGCACATGACCCGCATCATCCAGTACTGCTTCTGCCGGATCCAGTCCTTGCGCGTAAAAAATGCCTTCCTGCAAAGCCTTTTCAATTTCTTCGTGATTGCGCAGATAGGCAGGCGATTCGTTCATCCCGCGTCGGTAAACCACGGTAACGCCTCCCCATGCCTGCAACAGCGGCGCAAAATCCGGCGTTTCGTTGGCGACCGCTGCACGCTGCCGTTCCGCGCGTACCAGCCTGCCATGCGCCAGGTATTCCTCAAAAATACCGTGCTCAACCGCATTTAAAGTCGCATCCCAGCGACCCGCCAAAGTGAGCTTTTCATAACGCTCCAGCATCTTCTCGACTTGCAACACGTAATAGGCCTGGACTTCGGTAGCTGTATCGATGGCACTGAGGCCGCCGCCTACAACCAGTGCCGGCAGCCGCACCTGCAGATTAGCCAAACTGTCTTTTTTCGAGGCACCGGTGAGTTGCAGCGCCATCAGGAAATCACTGGCCTGACGGATGCCGTGCGCCAGATTGTTCTTGATCTGAATCACCGTGGGCTTGCCGGCACCGGTGGCCAGTGCGATGTGTTCAAAGCCCAGCGACCAGGCATCGTCGATGGTCATGGTGCCACCGAAACGCACGCCGCCGTAAACCCGGAAATGCCGGTTGCGCGCCAGGGTCAGATACACCAGCTTGAGAAAGTTCTTGTCCCAGCGCACCGTGATGCCGTATTCGGCCACCCCACCGAATCCGCTCATCACACGTTCATCGAGGGGTTCGTTCAAGTCGCTGATATGTTCCACTGGCGCTGGGATTGCACTGTCTGTACCGGTCCAGACTTGTTCCAGCGGTTCGATTTTCAGCCCGTCAATCGCCACGACACCGAATCCAGATTGCAGCAGATGATGGGACAGATTAAAACCGGCGGGCCCTGCTCCGACACACAGAATGCGCGTGCCATGATGCGGCAACGCATAAGGACGAGCCCGATTGAGCGGGTTCCAGCGCGTCAGCAGATAATAGATTTCGAATCCCCACTGCCAGTTCAGGACATCGGTCAAAATGCGCGTCTCGATCTGCGGAATATCGACCGGATCCTGCTTCTGGTAGATGCAGCCCTTCATGCAGTCATTGCAGATGCGGTTGCCGGTGGCCGGTACCAGCGGATTGTCGATCATGATCACCGCCAATGCACCCAGAGTATAGGTGTCCAGCTTCAGTGTATGCGCTTCCGAGATGCGCTCTTCGAGCGGGCATCCGGTCAGCTCGACACCCAGCGAATTGGTGCGGAACCCGCCATTTTCCTTGTCCGGAAAGCCCTTGGAACAAAAGTCACCTTCATGGTCATGGCAGTAAACGCAGTAATGCACATGGTCCATCACTTCGCGCAGATTAAAGCGTGGATCGGTCAAGCCAAAGCCGTTACGACGCCGCTGCCGTTCGGGCAGTCCACCAAGCCGCCCGGCTGCATCGTTTTCCAGCGCGACGGTCGGTACCAGTTTTATGTATTCGATTTTCTGCGGCAGTTTGAAGCTGATCCAGCCAGCCACGTTCGCCTTGCCTTCCGGTGTGTTGTAGGCAGCATAAGCCCATTCTTCCAGCAGACTCAGGGTAGCGTCATCACCGGACTCTGTAGCCAGTACCCACAATCTGGCAACGGCCAGTTCCCTATCAGTCGTGTCCTGGGTATTCAGCCGCTGTTTCAGCAATTCGTCCAACATTTCAAATGAGCGCGTTGCTGCACGCTTGCGACGCACACGCGGCTTGATGAATTTTTCCTTGAATGTATGAACAGGTTCGTCGAGTAACTGTTGCCGCCTTAATCCGTTACGCGCGGTTTCAACGCCAAACGCATCCACCAGAAAATCTTCCAGACACCGACCTGCATCGATGAGCAATCCCGACTCGGTGACGGCACTGGTCTCAGCCCCATTTCTATATGCCATGAATTGCGCTGCCAGCTGGCTGTCACGTTGCGTCATGAAGCGCAAAAATAATTCATCCAGTACAGGCAAGCGCTCCGCTTCGTAGATGTCTGCGTATTTGAATCCGGGTAACTTCAATTCGAATGATGTCATTTCTGCTCCTTCTTGAAACAATCTGTTTTCTTGCAGGCAGGCATCGCTTGCGCCTGCATACAAATCAACCGCAACCTCGACAAGACATGTAATTACAAGTTCTCATGCAGCAAGCCAGGCACGCTTGCCTGCTCCTGCTACGGCTAAATCAGCTCCGCTACACCTTGTGGACCCACTTCCATACCGAACCCGCCCATCCCCTCTTTGAGGTCGCCACCCATGGCCTTGAAACTCTCCTCGCGGATCAGTTCGTGCAGCTGCTGTCTGAGTTGCATGAATTCGGGCGAGGTGGTCATTTCCGCGACGCGCGGACGTGGCAATGGCACTTCGATTTCTGCCTTGATGCGACCCGGTCTTGCTGTCATCACATAGACTTTGTCAGAAAGAAAAATGGATTCGTCGATGTCGTGGGTAATGAACAGCACGGAGAGCCGGAAGCGTTGCCACATGTTGGTCAGGATCTGCTGCATCACGACGCGCGTCTGTGCATCGAGCGCGCCGAAAGGTTCGTCCATCAGCAGTACCTGAGGGCTGGTTGCCAGCGCACGGACGATGCCGACGCGCTGTTTCATGCCGCCCGATAACTGTTCGGGATAGTGGTTTTCGAAAGCGAGCAATCCGGCCAGTCCCAGCAGGGTTCGCGCCGCCGCTTCGCGCTCGCTTCTGGGACGGCCTTGCATCTTGAGTCCAAACTCGACGTTCTTGCGAACTGTCATCCACGGAAACAGCGAGTATTGCTGAAACACCATACCGCGCTCGGCGCCCGGCCCTTGCACTTCCGCCCCATCAACCTGAACAGTGCCGCTTGTACGTTTGACGAAGCCCGCCACCACATTCAGCAGAGTCGACTTGCCGCAACCGGATGGCCCGAGGATGGATACGAACTCACCCGGTTTGATATCGATGTTGACGTCACTCACTGCTTCGACCTGATTGGCTCCCCAACCGAAGCGAACGTCAAGGTTGCGAATTTCCACTTTTCCTTTTTCTGCGCTCATGCTTTGTTTCCTCCACGCTGGTTAGCCCAGGGCATACCCAAACGTCCGACCAGGCGAATTGCTGCACTGCAAGCCAGACCCAGAAAGCCGATGACGATCATGCCGATGACAATGTCCGAATACTGAATCAGGGAATAGGCTTCCCAGGTGAAATAGCCAATCCCGAACTGGCCGGAAATCATTTCTGCAGCGATTAATGAAACCCATGCCACGCCCATACCAACAGAAAGACCGTTAAAAATATCCGGTAACGCTGCAGGCAAAATAACTTGCCGTAGCAATGCGGGCTCTTTTGCGCCCAGACTGCGCGCCGCACGGATCAGTACCGGATCAACACTGGTCACTCCGTGCACCGTACTCAGCAGGATCGGGAAAAACGATCCGATAAAAGTGATGAAAACAATACTGCTTTCGTTGGTTGGCCACAGCATGATGGCCATGGGTACCCAGGCAATGGCAGGAATGGGCCGCAATATTTCGAGCATCGGAAACATGAGTTGCCGGGCCCGTTGGTAGCGGCCAATGATAAGGCCAAGGACAATGCCTGAAACAACGGCAATACCGAATCCCATCAGGATTCTGCGCAAACTGATCAGCATGTTTTCGTAGAATGTATCGGTCTTGCTCAAGCGCACGATTTCATCCAGCACATCCAGCGGTGCCGGAATATTGGTAAAGCGGACATAAAAATCGAACCGGTATTTCACTGCCAGATACCAGAGCCCGATGAATATGGCGATGGAAGTCAGAGCAAGTACCGCAGAGCCAATATTGCGAGTGAACCAATCCGTCAAATTTCGCCATACCCCACCTCCCGGTGAGACTTTGCTAGCCGAAACCGTCGGCGGTTTGACGATCGTGCCGCCCTGGTCATTCGCCGACTCGGTCGCATGCTCCAATACACTGGCAGCATCGTTCGGACCTTCATGAAAATTGATCAGCTCTGCGGTTCGCATGATTACCTCCCTACGTAAGAAGCAGCGAGCACTTCGGTGTAATCTGCCAACTTGCCACCATGCTTGGCTGCGTATGCCTCAGCATCTTTTTTCAGCATGAACGGCACAATGGAAGGATGTTTTGGCTGTTTGGTATTGAGCGCAAAGAAAGCCTTGTCTGCAAACAACTTGATGCCATATGTGGTATCGAACAAATACGCCACATCGATCTTCTTGCCTTCGGATACGGCTTTCTTCACGGCTGCCAGCGTGCAATTCGGCGAGCTATAGGCCGTAATGGCGCCCTTTTCTATCCATACTTCGCCGCCTTCCCTGGGGTTCTTGACCGGCTTTTTGCACAGGGGATCCATGCCGCCGATTTCATAGCCTGCGAAGCTCGCCTTCTGCTTGTCGTAATCTAGTCCTTTTTCCTTGAAAGCTTCGCGGATGTAGGTCTCATTTGCCCAGCTATCAGCGTCGAACTGCTTGACCTTGCCCAGACGCTGCAACACACCTGTGTCGTACTTGATGGCTTTTATCCAGTCAGGCTTGATCGTGGGGTCCAAAGTCATGATGCCACTGGGTCCAATAAATATGTAAGCGACTTCCTTTTCGATCCCGGTCCATTCCTGAACTTTCTCTGCAGCCAATTCCGGATTTTTGCGCACCCACTCGTTCGCATCCAGCAGTGCCCTCAGATAGGCAACGACCACCTCCGGATATTTATCCGCAAAATCCTTGCGCACCACAATGCCATGCATGGTGGGCACTTTGGTCTCGACACCGTCGAAGATTTTACGTGCAAAGCCGCGGTAGGGAAGTAGTTCGGCAAAGGGAACGAAATCCACGTGTGCATCGATCTTGCCTTCCTGCAGATTGGTCGTGCCGACCTCAGGACTTTGATTCGACAAATTCCAGAAATTTTCTTTCCAGCCCCGGTCTTCCATCGCCTTGAGCAACATGCCATGAGCCGCGGAGCCGAATGGCACAGACACGCTCTTGCCTTTCAGATCGGAGAGCTGATAGTAGGGCGAGTCCTTGCGCACCACCATGCCATTGCCTGAACCATCCTTGTTATAAGCGATAATCGCGATCAACTCGCTCTTGGTGTCGCGTCCATTCTGGAAAGTGGCGCCATTCACCAGCAATGGGTAGTCACCCATCATGCCGATCTGTAGCTTGTTTGCGATCATGCCGTTGGTGACTGGCGGGCCGGATGTGAAATTCTGCCAATCGACCTTGAAATGGATATCTTTGTACTTGCCGGTTTTCGGCATGTATTTATCCAGCAGGCCCAGCTTCTCGATGATGATTCCGCCGGTGACGGTATTGGTCGTGGTGTTCTGGGTGCCGATGCCGAGTGTCACGTCTTCGGCATGTGCTACCACCGTTAAAAATGCCGAGGACGCCAATGCCGCAGAGGCGACTAATAATTTGAGTAATGATGCTTTTGTTCCGGTTGTATTACTTGTCAGCCGCGTAATCACAATAAGTACCCCTTTTAAAATAAGTTACACATGTATTTAAATAGGCAACTTTCATACCCAACGAGTATTTTTTATAACAACCTGTTTTATTGAATCTTTATCCTCTTGCCACAGTGTTCCATGCCCTGCATGAGTGCGACCTGCACTGCATTCATGCAGGTACCATCAGCTCGTTTGCAGGTACTGAAATTTCTCCTGTACACCCATCCACTCATCTGCATCTGCCGGTGCATCCACACGGGCACTGATGACAGGCCACACTTGCGACAGTTCTTCATTCAGGGCCAGGTATTTTTCATACTCAGGGGGCAGATCTTCTTCAGCAAAAATGGCACCGGCAGGACATTCATCCACGCACAGCGAACAGTCGATACAAACAGCAGCGTTGATCACCAGAAAATTGGGGCCCTCATGGAAGCAATCCACCGGGCACACTTCTACACAATCAGTAAACTTGCAGCGGATGCAGGGTTCAGCAACGATATAGGTCATGGTTTTTCCTTTCAGCCAACTTGCTCAGCGTGCGATCTGCGTGATGGCCAGCTTGGCCAGTTTGCGCACGTCAGGATCAGGATCTTCAAGTGCTTTTTCCAGTGCAGGCAGCGCTTCTGGATCACCCACCTCACCGAGAGCGACCGCAGCTTCTTTGCGCAAATTGCTCACCGAGTGGAACAGCGCATCGCAAAGCACGGGCAAGGCCGCACGACTCTTGAGCTTGCCAAGACTGCGTGCAGCCTTGATCCTGACTTGCCAATAGCTGTCCTGCATTGCGGCAATGAGTTGGGGGACCGCATTTTCTGCGCGCAGCTTGCCCAGTGTCATCACCGCTTCCTCGCGCACCTGCCACGATTCGTCATTCATGGCATTGGTCAAAGCAGGGAACACGACCGGCAATGCAGGCGCAAAGCCGAGCGCACCTACAGCGATGCGCCTCACCTCTGAATCCGCATCCTGCGTGGCCACCATGGATAATGAAGTCAGCGCGCGCGGATCTTTGAGATAACCCAGTACACCAACCGCCGCCTGGCGCACATCGGCATCGGCATCGGTAATAGCCGCCAGGGCGGGTTCCAGACTGCCCGCCACTTTGAGTTCTTTCAGCGCCCGGAAAATCGCAGCCTTGGCATAGCCTGAGGAAGCGCCGAGCGCGTTCAGCAATACAGCGCCGAGACTGGCATCTTTCAATTCACCTAGCGATAGCGCGGCATTTGCACCGACCTGCGGATCGCTATCCGTCAGCACGCCGATCAACGCTGTCACAACGGCTTCGCTCTCGTAGCCTTCCAGCGCTGCTGCTGCCTCGGCCCGAACATCGGCATCGACGTCTTGCAGCGCTTCGATCAAGAGCGGGACAATCAAATCCTCGTCTTCGCTATCAGCCAGATCCATCAGCGCAATGCGTCTGATCTCCGGATCGGCGTCGGTCATGCGCTGCTTGAGCTGCGCAGATAATCCATCTTGAATACTGAGTGCGGTCATGGTCTGGCTCCAGGCTTAACGCAACAAATAGGGGATATCGACATGCACGGCCCCGGTCGGGCAATCCTTCTCGCAGGGCATGCAGTACCAACACTCGTCAAACTTCATGTAGGCCGTACCCTTGGCAAGATCGATGGCCAGCACGTCGAGCGGGCATACGTCCACGCATACCGTGCAACCCTTGGCAGCAATACATTTTTCTTCATCTACCGTGACGGGCACGGTTACTCGGTTCAAGGCGTAAGTCATGGCATCTCTCCTTTAGGCAGCCGCAGGTTCTTTGACGATCCGCAGTTTTTGATAGGCGGTCTTTTCTTCTTCGTCGAGGGCAACGATGTAGGGTTCGATCGGTCGCGTGAAACAGCTCATGTTGCCATCTGCATCTTTCTTCACCTGTACGTGTACAAACCAGTCGGCGTCGTTTTTCTCCGGATAATCCACCCGATAGTGATACAGACCCCAACGGCTTTCCTTGCGATACAGCGATGCCTGTGCGGCCATTTCGGCGCAGTCGCGGATGGCGTGTATCTCCATCGCGCGCATCAATTCGTGCGGATTGGCTGCACTCATCCGGGCAAGGTCTTCCTCGATTTCTGCGAAACGTTGCAGGCCGATTTCCATCTTGCGGGTGACCTTTGGCGGCTGCAGATAGTCGTTGACCATGCGCCGCAATTTGTATTCAACCTGGCTGGGAGGCAGCCCGTCGACCACATCCAGCGGGCTCCATACCCGCTTGCGTTCTTCTTCAACCTGGGTGTTATCGACCGGCGGCAAGACGTGATTGGCACAATATTCCGCCGCACTTTCACCAGCCAGCTTGCCGTAGACGAACGCACCCAGCATGTAGTTATGCGGCACACAAGCCAGATCACCCGCCGCATACAAACCCGGCACGGTGGTTTCAGCGTGCTCGTTGACCCACACGCCTGAACCGCTGTGGCCGCTGCACAGACCGATCTCCGAGATATGCATTTCCACCATGCCCGAGCGATAGTCGAGACCCCGGCCTTCATGAAAACGTCCGCGACTCGGCCTTTCATTGGTATGCAGAATCTCTTCAATCGTGGAAATGGTTTCTTCCGCCAGATGGTCCATTTTCAGGAACACCGGCCCATTGCCGCCTTCGAGTTCTTTGTAGAACTCCATCATCATCTGACCGCTCCAGTAATCGCACTCGATGAAGCGATCACCGTTTGCATTAGCTGTATAGCCACCGAATGGACCGGTGACATACGCACAGGAAGGGCCGTTGTAATCCTTGATCAACGGGTTGATCTGAAAACACTCGATACCGGAAAGCTCAGCACCCGCGTGATAAGCCAGGCTGTAACCATCGCCCGCATTGGTAGGGTTTTCATAAGTACCGAACAAATAACCGGATGAAGGCATGCCCAGACGCCCGGCCGCCCCGGTGGCCAGAATGACCGTCTTGGAACGGATCACATAAAAATCGGCAGTCCGGCTATCCACAGCCATCGCGCCGGCAATCGCACCATCCTCACCCAGCAGCAGGCGGGTTGCCATCAATCGATTGGTGATTTCCACGCGCCGTTTTTTCAGCTGGCGGTACAGTACCTTCTTCATGTTGTGCCCTTCCGGCATGGGCAGAACATATGTACCGATGTGATGGACTTTCTTGACCGCATAATCGCCGGTCTCGTCCTTTTCAAATTTCACACCCCAGCTATCCAGTTCCTGAATCATGTCAAAGCTGCTGGTGGCGTATTTCATTACGGTGGTCTGGTTGACGATACCGTCATTGGCGACGGTAATTTCCTTTACATACTGCTCGGGTGTGGCATGACCGGGGATGACGGCGTTGTTGAGGCCGTCCATCCCCATGGAGATGGCGCCACTGCGTTTGACGTTGGCTTTTTCCATTACCAGCACGCGCAATGCGGGATTCTTTTCCTTGGCCTTGGCAGCGGCCATCGGTCCGGCTGTTCCGCCGCCAATCACCAGCACATCCACTTCCATTTCAATCGTGTTCATAGCATCCTCTCCTTGATGTTCTCAATGTTTCGACGTTAAATACGGCCGCGTTCGACGCGTAACCGGTACTGGAATGCATCACCGCGGTAATACAGATATTCGAAATCAAGCGGCTGGTTGTCGGTGGTGAATGTCAGTCGCTCGATGCGCAGAACCGGCGATCCTTCCTGCAACTGGATCAGCCTGCCCAGGGATTCATCCGCCAGCATCGCCTCGATCTGCAGTTCTGCCTGGCCCAGCGAATAGCCATAATCATTTTCCAGAATCAGAAAGATGTCGCGGTGGGCGAGGTCTTCCTTGATCAGGCGTTCGCCGATTGATTTCGGCAGGAAAGTCACATCCAGCGAAATGGGGGCACGGTTCAGGTAACGTACGCGGCGGATTTCGGACACCATTTCGTTCTCGTCCAGCCCCAGTTTCATTGCAACCACTTTGTCGGCCGGGACGATCTTGAAACTAACCACCTGTGAGAAGGTTTCATATCCCATCGTGGACATCGCTTCGCCAAACCCCTGCAATTTTCCAAGATTCTGGAATGCCTTGGGTTGCGAGACATAAGTGCCTTTGCCATGTATCTTGAAAATCAGCCCTTCTTTCTGCAAGTCACCCAACGCCTGGCGGACCGTAATCCGGCTCACGCTAAATGACCGCGTCAGATCACTTTCCGAAGGCATCTGTTCGTGCGCCTTGTAGGTTCCATCAAGAATACGGTTGCGCAGTATTTCCTTGATCTGCGTATACAGCGGCACCGGTGACAAAGACAGCACGGTTTCTTTTTTAGGATCCATTAATTCACGCCTCCAATTCACATGCTTACTTGTTATGACATGATGTAACAAAGCAAGCCGCATGCCAGCATATTAAATCTCTCCAATATCAAATTAACTTATTGAAATATATGAATTTATATAGAAATATGAAACTGCCGGAAACGCATTTATTTAGCACCGGATTCGTGCGCAAGAGCGCAACACGCACTAAAAATGCTCTTGGCACGAGCCGAATCAACAGCCATTGCGCAAGCTTGATATTGACCATCAATCCGTTGGCGAAACGCAGGTAAATTCATCGCTTTCGGGAATACGAAAGCCGCGCTTGAATTACGCGCAATCACACATCGATGCAGCGATTGACAGGTAAGTTCTGGCAGCAGAATATCTGCGAATAGTGCCCGGCATGCTATAACTGGCGCACGGTTCCCCTATTCTGTTTTAAGACACATCATCAAAAGGTCGCTGGAATATACAAATCAAGCTGCGCTCTGGAAAAGGAAAAATATGGAACGAAAGCTGGTCGGTATCGTGATGTTTGAGGACATCGAGGTTCTCGATTTTTGCGGGCCCTTCGAAGTTTTTTCTACTACCCGCCTCAATGAAAATAAGCGACAGGAAGAAATGTCACCATTTGAAGTGTTGCTGATTGCGGAGAAAAGCAATCCAGCGGTTACATCGGGAGGCATGAAAGTCATTCCTGACCATACATTTGAGAGCTGCCCCAAGCTGGATATTCTCGTTGTACCTGGTGGTTGGGGGACCCGCACAGAACTCAAGAACTCAGCGATGTTGAACTGGCTTCGTCTCCGTGCGTCAGAAGTTGAAACCTTGACATCGGTTTGTACTGGTTCAATGCTCCTTGGGTTTGCCGGGTTACTTGACGGGCATCATGCAACCACCCACTGGCGCTCGCTCGACTGGATGCGTGCGTCATTTCCAGCCGTGACAGTTGAATATGACAAACATGTTGTTGAGGATGGGCGGATATTTACATCCGCAGGTATCTCGGCGGGTATTGATATGGCGCTCAAGGTGGTCGCCCGCTATTACGGTGAAACCATTGCGCAAGCAACTGCCAAACATATGGAATATCCGTATCCTTATAACAATGCCCGCAGAATTGAACTCTGAGTCGAGCAAAGAATATATGGGCTCATCAAAATCAAGAAAGCTGATAAATGGATTGGGCAGATTGGAATTGCCTGAAATGATATCGGGAATTCCCTTTGATACTGCGTGAGCTTTGCCAGTCAACCAAAGTGTGAAGCTCAATCTAACCACATGAGGATCACCCAATATGCGCAATGCAAAACATGCACAAAAAGGTCTGACCATACTTCAGCTAATGACGATTTTAGCGATTGCCGGAATTGTGGCTACAATCGCAATGCGTCATTACGCTAGCCTATAACGCCAATCAGCGCGTCGTTTTCCCGGTAAACAACGCGAGACTTCACCCAGCGTGCCGATGCTACGCGTGATGGTATGCGCTTGATGCAAAATTCCCGCAGTACTGATTTTTAATCACAATTGAAAATTAAGTACGCTGAGTCGCACTAAATAACGACAGATGGCTTCGAATGGTGCTCTACACGCTATAGGTGCGCAGCGTTAGACTGCTCAATGAATCGCATTCAATAACCTATTCAAAACAACCGTAAAGATGCGCCTGCTCTGCCCACATAAAGAGACATATTAAAATTAATGCAGTTGCGAATCAGTGCATTACATAGGCATAATGGCCGCCATAAATAATAATTGTGATGCGGTTGCCGGCGTCCGTATATTCACTGTTGGGTCCCTTATCCTCATCGAGCGCAACCACATGAAAAAAATATTTCCATACATCGTCGTGGCCCTACTGTCTGCTTGCGCAATGTCTCCCGATGTCACTCAAGGAGAAAGAGTCGGCTCTGATGCAATCGTAATTGCTAGGTTTAATATCCTTCCAGCAAACAGCCCCGTCCTCGTCAAGGTTTCCCAGACCCCTTTGTTTGGTCCTGTCGGTTCGTTCAAAGTAGAAAATGGTAATTCACTAGCCGTAACGACTCTGATGCCGGGAAGATACAATTGGGGAGACATCCTGAATGTCAGATACACACGTCCTATTGATGCCAGTGGAGTTCTACCTCCATTCGAAGCGAAATCGGGGTGCATCTCTTATATCGGGGATGTCACGTTAGATTTTAGCGGCCCAAGGGCGCGGGTCTTCATCGAACAACCCAGCAGTTCGACGTTGGATGAGTTCGCGTCGCAATACCCAAAACTGTTTGCAGCTCATGCCGTCTGCAAATGATGGCCAACGAGTTGATAACGAAGAGGCTCGCCAACAATTCAATCCAGAGGATCGCCAGCAAGCTTAGGCTAGCTCTGATATCAAACGCTAGCCATCTCAACAGCCAGGATACGACATGTCGCACGTTTTTGTAAGCCACGCCAGCGAAGACAAAGCCGCATTTGTTAGCCCACTTGCTCATGCTCTCAAAACACATGGACTGAAACTTTGGTACGACGAATTCTCGCTTAGGCCGGGTGATAGTCTGCGCAGGTCGATCGATCGTGGTCTAGCCGAGTGTTCTGTGGGACTTCTCGTACTGAGTCCATCTTTCTTCGCCAAGGAGTGGCCGCAGAGAGAGCTTGATGGGCTTTTCGCTGCTGAGATGGCCGGTCAATCGCGGCTAATTCCGATCTGGTATCAGATTGACTTCAAGGGTGTAGCTGCGCGATCCCCCATGATGGCTGATCGGTTCGCACTATGTGCTGACCTAGGTATTGAGGAACTCGCAAAACGTATAGCTGAGCTCTATCCGCCTCCACCGAGAGTTGCTGGCGTCGAGCTTGCCCAGCGCATTGAAAACTTCAAACTGAAGTTGACCCCATTTCACGGACACCTTATTGTTCTTGCAGAAGGAGTC
>JAZKBM010000007.1:0-235714 GCA_040388645.1 Pseudomonadota bacterium | reverse complement strand
GACTCCTTCTGCAAGAACAATAAGGTGTCCGTGAAATGGGGTCAACTTCAGTTTGTATGGATGGCTGCCATGATAAATCGCGGGGCGTCAACAAAGAGCGTTCTAAAAGCTTTCTTATGATGAGAGACCCTAACCGGTGGCTTCAGACCAAGCCTTTGCCAGTTTCGCCTGCACCGGTAGGCTAGCATTGAAGAAACAACAAGCCTCGCTACCTCTTTCTCGACCTGCGCCTGCTGATACAGGCGTTGCTGCTGCTATGCATCTGGCGTTGCACACGCGAACATGACAAACAGGAAAATACACTATAACGTAAGCTGCTGAAGCACCGCATGGTGCCAACCATATCAACGGGAATACGATGCGTTTCAACGCCAGAAAAGTCTTTCTGAGCCTGCCGTTTCTGATCGGCGCAGGCCTGTTCATTGCCTATCTGCTATTCGGTTATTTCGCCGTTAATCCCCTGGCCCAGCGCATCCTGCCGTGGGTGGCAGAAACCAAGCTGGACAGTCGTGCCAGTGTCGGCCAGGTCGATTTCGACCCGCTGCGGCTCACTCTCAACGTCGACAATTTCCGCCTGACCGAGCCCAATGGCGCACCGCTGGCCGGTTTCAAACGCCTCCATCTCGACCTTGAAGCCAGCGGCCTGTTGCGCTTTGCCTGGAAGCTGCGTGACATCGAGTTGATTGCCCCCACCGCACGTTTCGACATTGCGCCGGGCGGCAAGCTCAACTGGGCCAGGCTGATTGCCGCCCTCAACAAGGACAAAACACCGCCGTCCAACACCTTGCCACGCGTATTGATCGAACACCTTAAAATCGCGCAAGGCGACATCGAGTACACCGACCGCAACCGCCCCAAACCGTTCGTGGCCAGTCTGTCGCCACTCAGTCTGCAAATCGACAGCCTTTCCACCCTGCCGGCAGACCGTGGTAATTACATGATTGCTGCCAAATTGCCCGAGCAGGGTGGCACCCTCAAATGGGATGGCAAACTCGGGTTAAACCCGGTGATTTCAACCGGACGGGTGGCGTTGGAAGGCGTCCAGCTCGCCAAACTGATGCGCGTGGTAAAACAAGCCGAGATGCCGTTCACTCCCACTGCCGGGGTACTCGAAACCCAGCTGAAGTACCACTTTGCGATGGTCAACGACCAGCCCCAAGCCGTGCTGACGCAGATTGCACTTAGCCTCAAGGATTTCGCCGCAACGGCTGCTAACGGCACCACCCGGTTGACAGCGCAGCAGCTGATTGCGCAGGCACCGCGCGTCGATTTTGCCATCCAGTCGGGCACTCAGCTGCGCTTCAAGGGTTTGACAGCGCAACTGACCGCCGCGCATTTGAGCCAGGCCGCCAAGCCGCTGTTTGATCTGGCGCAGGCTCGTATCCGCGGCGTCGATTTCGACCTCGCCACGCAACGCGCCCAGGTCGCCCAAGTGACGCTCACCGGCGGTGACATCCACGCCAGCCGCAGCGCCGATGGCGTCATCGACTGGCAGCAGGCGTTGGCGCCTCACGCCACATCCAACGCTGCGCCTGCGGCCGTCAGTGCTGCGCCCACCACCTCGGCTCGACCATTCGTGTTCAACATCGCCACCGTGCAATTGCACAACTGGCAGGCCCATTACCTCGACCAAAGTTTCCGCCACGCACTGAGTGCCGACACGACCGGCATCAATCTGAATTTTGCCGTGTCAAATGCCAGTGGCGCACTCAAGCTAAGCGGGCTGAACAGTACAGTCGGACCACTCACCCTGAGTTCTGCGCTCAGTAACAAACCGATCGCTACCCTCCAGCAACTGCGCATTGAAAACGGCGCACTGGATCTGGCGAAACACGCCGCCA
Organism: Pseudomonadota bacterium; assembly: GCA_040388645.1. Classification (GTDB taxonomy): domain Bacteria; phylum Pseudomonadota; class Gammaproteobacteria; order Burkholderiales; family Sulfuriferulaceae; genus Sulfuriferula. The sequence continues at coordinate 233,873 of JAZKBM010000007.1, read as the reverse complement.
CGCTGGACGCGATTGTCGCCAGCGGCTTACGCACCGACATCCTCAAACAGACGGGTAAACCGCTGGCCTTGCAAGCCGCATTCGAGCCGCTCAAACCAGCGGCGAAGTCCATAAATAAACACGGGGACAACGCGGTAAAACCTGCAGCCTGGACGCTGGCGCTGCAACGCGCCGCGCTGGAAGATGCCACGCTACATTTTGAAGACCAGGCCAAGGGTAAACCGGTGGTGCTGGATATTGAGCAAGCCAACTTCGCTGCGCATAACTTGTCGCTTGATCTACGCAAACCGATACCCATGACAGCCGCCTTCAAGGTCAAGCAAGGCGGCAGTTTCGCCGCGCACGGCACGCTCGTCCCTGAACCGCTGCATGGCGATTTGAAACTCAAGCTCAGCGCACTGTCATTAAAACCGTTTGCGCCTTACATCAATCGGATTGCGCGACTCAACCTGAACAGCGGCAGCGCCAGCAGCAACGGCACGCTGAAACTCCAGCAGGGCAAAAAACTGGCCATCAATTATGCCGGCGGTTTTGCCGTCGACAAGCTCAGCATCACTGAAGAAGAAGGCAATGCACAGTTTCTCGGCTGGCAGCGTCTGTCCAGCGACGACCTGACGTTCAGACTCGACCCCGACAGCCTGCACATCGGCACACTGCGCGCCGTCAAACCCGTCGGCAAGATCATCATTTTTCCCGATAAAACGCTCAATCTTACCCGCATACTGCGCAGTGAAGCGCCACCGCCCACCGCCCCGGTTGCGGGCGCTGTGCCGGTCGCAGCCAAACCCATTGCCATCACCCGCACCGCACCGGCCAAGGACGCGTTTCCTGTGAGCATCGAACGCATCCGCATCGACAATGCCAATCTGGAATTCGCCGACCTGTCACTCACGCCGCAGTTCGGTACCAACATCAATTCGCTGTCAGGTGTCATCAACGGACTATCAAACAACCCAGCCACGGTGTCGCAGGTCGAGCTTGACGGCAAGGTCAATCAATACGGCTCAGCGCGCATCCGGGGTTCACTGCAGCCATTCCACGCCACCGATTTCACCGACCTGAAACTGAGCTTCCGCAACCTGGAAATGAACCGACTGACGCCGTATTCGGGCAAGTTTGCCGGACGCAAGATACTGGCCGGCACGCTCTCGGTCGATCTCGAATACAAGATCAGGAACCGCCAGTTGTCGGGTGAAAACCAATTCATCATGAACAAGCTGCAATTGGGCGAGCGCGTCGACAGCCCGGATGCCCTGCACCTGCCGCTCGATCTTGCCGTCGCCCTGTTGCAAGACAGCAACGGCGTCATCAATCTGAACCTTCCGGTATCAGGCAGCCTCGACGACCCGCAGTTCAGCTATGGCCGCATCGTCTGGAAAGCTGTCGTCAACGTACTGACCAAACTGGTTAGCGCACCGTTCCGCGCGCTCGGCAACCTGCTCGGCATCAGCTCGGATAAATTGCAGGCCGTGGCATTCGACGCTGGCAGCGCCGTGCTGCTGCCGCCTGAACAGGAAAAACTGAAATCGGTGGCGCAGGCGATGAGCAAACGCCCGGCGTTGACCCTCACGGTGGAACCCATTTACGCCAGCGCCGCCGACACGCGCGCCATCGAAACCCTGCGGATACGCCTTGATGTGGCACAAGGTATGGGGCTGAAACTGGCTGCAGGCGAATTGCCAGGCCCGATTGATCTGACCAATCCCAAGGCACGGAAAGCGGTACTGGCGCTGGCCAAGGCACGGCTGAAACCTGAGCTGCTCAAACAGATCAAGGCCGAATACGACAAACCCAAAGCCGACGGTAGCACGCAGGACAGCGCGTTGCTCGAACAGCTCACGCTGCGAATTCCCGTCACCGAAGCTGAATTGCAACGTCTGGCGCAACAACGTGGCGACACCATCAAACAAGTATTACTCGCAAACGGCGTAGCCCCCGACCATCTGAGTGTGGTGGCACCAGTAGCGGGCAGCGCGACCGATCAGGCGGTCAACACCAAGCTGAGTCTGGGTGCCAGCCTGTCTGCAACGCCATCTCCTGTACCTGCGCCTGCTGTCGCACAACCCAAACCGGCGCAGTAATACCTGGATACCGTTCAAGCTGCCATCGAGGTACAGGAAACATTAACCTTTTGGCACATGACCGCGCATACACTTTGGTCAAGATGGAATGGTGGAAGACATCGATGTTAAAGCAGCTTTGAGCATCGGCGTGGCAGATTCAATCCATGTTGGCATGGAATTCTGTGCGCTCGTCACTGCTACAGACCAGACACTCTATCAGACGCAAGCCGCAATCGCGTGGTGGCCCATTCGATGCTGGTGAATAGCGTTCAGACACAGGGGATGGTACCGCTTGAATGAACGATGCTACCCCATTTGAGATAGCAATCGCTCTATTCGAGGACGGCTTACACGGAATATCAATCCCGCACTACCCACTCTCTGCATCAACCTCAACCAAAAACAAGGTTTCAATGTTCGTTACCGAACGGTGATCAGGCAGGAACACGCAAATAATCATCACCTGAATGGCGCGCCCTGGAATTATCAGATACGCGAAAATTTGAACTAACCTGGAGAATCAACATGACACTCAGCGGCAAACAATTCAATATCGCAAGCGTGCGTTTTATGACAGCAATATCACTCGTATCCGCTTTGGCTTTTGCCTCCCCGCTAGTCCACGCTGCCGACCGGGATGCACATCAGGACCGCACAGAGCAGCGCATCAAGGAAATGCACGCCAAGCTCAAAATCACTCCTGCAGAGGAAGGTCAATGGGGAAAAGTCGCTGACGCAATGCGTAATGATGCGAAGACCATGGACGAGCTTATTCAGGCCAAACTCAAGCATACCAAAGACATGACAGCTATTGACGATCTTAAATCCTACGCTGAGATCACGGAAGCCCGCGCGGATGGCGTCAAGAAGCTGATTCCGATATTCAGTGATCTTTATGCCAGCATGTCAGATGCGCAGAAGAAAGAAGCGGACACTTTGTTCCGTTACGGAGAACACAAACATGGACACCAAGCCTCCAAAGCCAAGTAAAACCGGATTTGGGAACACCTTGCAAGCTGATTTGCACTGCATCAAGCATGACTGAATAGGAAAATATATGAAATCCTCAATGCACCAGACTAGCTACATCAGCTCAACCGGCCGCAAGGTCTTGGTAGCACTCGCTTTTGCAACACTGGCAAGCAGCTTGACTATCTCGTCCGCATTCGCAGACAGAAACGATAACCATGATCGGGGCGACCGTCATGGCGGTTATAGCCATCATGAATCGCGGGATCATCGTGAAGGTGATCATCGGTATCGGAACGAGCATCGGCGGCATGACAGATATTCGCAGCGCAGCTATGAGCGTCCCGTCTATGTTCCGCCGCCGGTCTATTACGAACCTCCACGATCATCCGGAATCAGTTTCTTTTTCCCGTTTGATCATGACCGCTAGAGGCTTATAGTTCATATCCCCTGGAGCCTAGGACCGACGGCCTTGGGCTCTAAGTTAGGTTGGTTGGCTTGCCGCTATACCGACTGAGAATGACATCGCTCGAATTCTGAATGACTTGTGGTCAGATTACAGTTTTAACCCTGTACTAATATTCCATCCGCCAATTGCAGCACACGCTGCATGCGCCCGGCCAGATCGGGGTCGTGGGTGACCACCAGAAAGCTGGTGCCGTGTTGCTGGTTCAACTCCAGCATCAGTTCCTGGATGCCTTCGGCGGTATGCCGATCGAGGTTGCCGGTCGGTTCGTCCGCCAGTACGCAGGCGGGTTGCGTCACCAGCGCGCGGGCAATGGCAGCACGCTGGCGTTCGCCGCCGGAGAGTTCGCCGGGGGTATGGTCCAGGCGGTGCGCGAGACCCACTTCCTTGAGTACCTTGGCGGCGCGCTCGTGCGCTTCGGCGGTGGGCATGCGCCGGATCAGCAACGGCATGGCGACGTTGTTCAGTGCGGTAAATTCAGGCAGCAAATGGTGAAACTGGTAGACGAAGCCGAGCGATTCGTTGCGCAGTTTGCCGCGCTCGGTTTCACCCAGATGCTGTATGTCGCGCCCCATGATTTCCACGCTGCCGCTGCTGGCGTCGTCCAGGCCGCCCAACAGGTGCAGCAGAGTGGATTTTCCGGAGCCGGAAGCACCCATGATGGCGATCCGCTCGCCTGCTTCCACGATCAGGTTGACGCCCGTCAGTACGCGCACTTCCTGGCGCCCCTGACGGTAGGTTTTTTTCAGGTCGCGGCAGGCGATCACCTGCTTATTCATAGCGTAAAGCCTCCGCCGGATTGGTGCGCGATGCACGCCAGCTTGGATAGATGGTCGCCAGCCAGGACAGCACCAGCGACACCACACCGATCACCCATACGTCGTGCCATTCCAGATTGGAGGGCAGCTCGCTGATCTGATATACATCCGACGACAGGAAATGCACGCCAAAGGTGCGTTCGATGAATGGCACCACGGTGCCGATATTGAGCGCCAACAGGACACCTGAGAGCAAGCCCATGGCAGTGCCGATCAAGCCGATGATCGCGCCCTGCACCATGAAGATTTTCATGATGCTGGCCGGCGACGCGCCCAGGGTGCGCAGAATGGCGATATCAGGCTGCTTGTCGGTCACCACCATGACCAGCGTGGACACAATATTGAATGCCGCGACCGCCACGATCAGCAATAGGATGATAAACATGACGCGCTTTTCCATCTGCACTGCGCTGAAGAAACTGGTGTGCGACTGGGTCCAGTCACGGATGGAATAGTCGCCATCCAACATGCTGGAGAGTTTTCTGGCCACTTCCGGTGCCCGGTCCAGATCATCCAGTTTCAGACGCAGGCCGGAGACATGGTCGCCAGTGCGGAACAGCTTCTGGGCATCCTGCAGATTGATCAACGCCAGGCCGGAGTCATATTCGTACATGCCGATCTGGAAAATACCGACCACTTTGAACTGTTTCAGCCGCGGTATCATGCCTGCCGGCGTGATCTGCCCCTGCGGGGTGATCACTGTCACCTTGTCGCCCAGTTGCGCCCCGAGTATGCGCGCCAGGTCGGCACCCAATACGATCCCCCATTCGCCGGGTCGCAGCGCCGCGAGGCTGCCCACGCGCATCTTGTGGCCGATATCAGTCACGCTGTCTTCCTGATCCGGCAGAATGCCGCGCACCACCGCACCCTGCACCGCCTGATCGTAGGCCAGCAAGCCTTGCCCCATCACATAGGGTGCTGTGGCGATCACCTCATGTTCCTTGCGGCTTTCGGCGGCAACTTTTTGCCAGTCACCCAGGGTATTGTCGAAACCGCTGATCTCGATATGCGCGACGACGCCCAGAATGCGGCTGCGCAATTCGCCCTGAAAACCGTTCATGACGGACAGCACGACAATCAGCGCAGCCACACCCAGCGCGATGCCCAGCATGGAAATCAGCGAAATGAAGGAAATGAAATGATTGCGACGCTTGGCGCGGGTATAGCGCAAGCCGATGTAGAGTTCGTATGGGCGCACTGGAGATTTGAGTTGAATTTGCTGCCAGCAGTTTGCCACAGGCGCACGTCTACCGCCAGAAAATCGCGCATGTTGTGAATGACAGGGGGCCTGAATGATAAACTGCAGCGATGATCATCACCCTGCTTATCCCCGATTTGATCGCGCCGCCCGAGATGCGCGAGGCCGCTTTGGACAGGCTTGCCCTGCCCGCCCTGCAAACCCTGCTGGCGCGTGCCGACCAGACTAGCGTAATGGCCGAAGGCGGGCTGGATGGCTGGCTGTGCCGCGCTTTTGGCGTGGCCAAACAACAGGATTGGCCGATTGCACCTGTCACGCTGCAGGCCGATGGTGGCAATGCCGGCAACGACTACTGGCTGCGTGCCGATCCTGTCCACCTGCGCGCCACACGCGACAAACTCATGCTGGTGGACAGCGGCGCGTTCCAGATCAATCAGGCCGAAGCGGAAACCTATGCCCAGGCATTCAACGCGCACTTTAGTGAAGAAGGTTTCATCCTCTACCCGCTGCGCCCGGATCGCTGGTACCTGAAACTGGATCGGCCGCCCACCCTCACCACCCAGCCACTCACTGCGGTAACCGGCAAGCATGTCGACCCTTACTTGCCGCAGGGCGTGGATGGCCTCAAATGGCATCGCCTGTATAACGAAATCCAGATGCTGTTTTTCAGCCTGCCACTGAATGACGCGCGCGAAATGCGTGGGGAGCTGACGGTAAATAGCATCTGGTTGTGGGGCGGTGGGATATGCCCTCAAATCGCTGCGGCAAGCACGACCGTATTGGCGAATGAGCCCACAGCCCGCGCGATCGCCTTTGCGGCTGCCTGTCCCAACGATACCGTGCCACAGGACGCCGCTGCACTGGCGGGCAGCTTGGACGACACTGTGGTATTGCTGGAACACTTGCGTGGCGCAGCACAGTACGGTGACATCATTGGCTGGCGTGAAGGTATGCAGCAATTGGAAACGGACTGGTTCGGGCCACTTGTGAAGATGCTGAAATCCGGCAAAATCGCCGAACTGCGCATCATTGCACCGGGCGTAACGGAAAACATGGAATGGCGGGTAACGCGCAGCGGCCTGCTTAAATTCTGGAAACGCGCCAGTCTTGCCAGTTCGCTACGATGAATATTTTTAACTATCCAGCCATCACTGGGTCTGCTCGACGCACACTATTATGAAAATACCCAAAAGACTTGAACCGCTGATTGAAGATGGCCTGATCGATGGCGTCATCCGCCAACTGATGAGCGGTAAGGAGGCCATGGTCTTTGTCGTTCAATGCGGCGACGAAGTACGCTGCGCCAAGGTATACAAGGAAGCCAACAAACGCAGCTTTCGTCAGGCCGTCGATTACACCGAAAACCGCAAAACCAAAAACAGCCGACAGGCGCGTGCCATGGCGAAAGGCACACGCTACGGGCGCAAGGCCCAGGAAGAGGCCTGGCAAAACGCCGAGGTCGATGCCCTGTATCGCCTTGCCGGCGCCGGGGTACGTGTACCCAGGCCGTACAACTTCCACGAAGGCGTCCTGCTGATGGAACTGGTGACCGACGCGCACGGTGACGCCGCGCCTCGTCTCAACGACGTAGAATTTACCGAAGAACAGGCCCTTGCCCACCATCATGCATTGATGATGGAAGTGGTGCGCATGCTATGCGCCGGGATCATTCATGGCGACTTGTCCGAATACAACATCCTGATCGGTGTGGACGGCCCGGTCATTATCGACTTGCCCCAGGCGGTGGATGCCGCAGGTAACAACCACGCCAGCAGCATGCTGGAGCGCGATGTCGGCAACCTGACCAGCTATTTTGGCCAGTATGCACCAGCACTGCTCGATACCAACTATGGCAAGGAAATCTGGGCACTGTTCGAGCACGGCGAGCTGCATCCGGAAGTCGTTCTCACCGGGCATTTTGAACGCAGTACCGAAGCCGTTGATTTGGATGGCGTGATGCGTGAAATTGATGATGCGCGCGCTGAAGATGCGGCACGGCGATTGCGAAAACTGGCTGCGGAATAAGTTCTCGATGCTACGCACGTATCATCGCAAAACAGGCTACTTTGCACCGCGCCAGAATTATCTTGCATGAATCGGTTGTCGAGACTTCACGCATCAGCCTACAATCAAACCAGGCAGCAAAATCCACTCCAGAGGTGCTTGTGTCGGAAGCCAAACTCAGTTCAAAAGACCTGTATAAACAGTTGCGTGAAAGCATCATCAATTTCGAGCTATATCCGGGCACACGGGTAACCGAATCGGAGTTGGCTGCTCAATATGGTGTCAGCCGTACCCCGATCCGCGGAGCATTGCAGCGGCTGGAGACAGAGGGCTATTTACGCATTCTGCCAAAGCAGGGATGTTTTATCCGCAATCTCGATATTGCAGAACTGGCACACTACTATCAGGTTCGTATCACCCTGGAAATGCTGTCGCTGCAGTTGGCTGCCGAATTCATGTCCACAGCCGATCTGGAAACACTGGCCCGGTCCTGGGACCCTGCCCGGCAGGAGGAACGCAGCAATGACGCCGAAGAAATGGAAGCCCGTGATGAATCTTTTCACATGACACTGGCGGAAGGCAGCGGAAACATCGCCCTGAAACACTATCTGAAAGATATTAATAGCCGCATCCGTGCGGTGCGACGCCTCGATTTTACCAACGGCATGCGTATCGATCGCACCTATGAAGAGCATTACCAGATTTGCCAGCAGCTTCTGCAGCGTAATCTGCCGGAAGCGCAAAAACTGATGAGAGAACACATCAACCATAGCGAGAATTTCGTCAAGAACCTCACCCTGACTCAACTCGAGCGTGCGCGGCGCGGCAACAACCGCAACCGCTCAACCTAATCGCGCTACGCAGGTTCGATCACCACCAGCGCATCTCCCGCAGTCACCTGTTTGCCGGCACGGCAATGCAAAGCGCACACCGTTCCGTCGACCGGCGAATAAACTGAAAACTCCATTTTCATCGCCTCGACAATCAGTAGCGGATCACCGGCCTTGACCACGGAACCCGCTTCAATCAATAGTTTCCAGATACTGCCACTGATATCCGATGCCACAATATGGCCGCTGCTGTCCTCGATAAGTGGCGCCTGATCCACCTCCTCGATATGCGTGTCATCGGTCTCGTAAGTTTGCCAGTGTGCAATTTCCGTATTGAAAGCCGCCTGCTGTTGAACCCTGAAATCGGCGATGCTTTCCGCGTTGTCGCGCAGGAATGCATCGTATTCGGCGAGGTCAAACTCAGCGTCTTCAATCTGGATGCTTGCCCGCCCTTCGCGGAAGTCCTCACGTAGCTGATTCAGCTCCGTTTCGCTCACCGGGTAATAGCGCACCTGGTCGAAAAAACGCAACAACCAGGGCGCACCCTGCTCGAATTGCGGGTTTTTCAGAAACTTGTTCCAAATCGGCAAAGTGCGTCCGACCAGCTGATAACCGCCGGGCGAATCCATGCCGTAGATACACATGTAGACGCCACCGATGCCGACCGTGCCTTCAGCCGTGTAGGTGCGTGCCGGATTGTATTTGGAAGTGAGCAAGCGATGACGCGGATCGATCGGGACCGCGCACGGTGCGCCCAGATATACGTCACCCAGCCCCAGCACCATATAACTGGTATTGAACACGATATCACGCACCGCTTCCTGACTGGCGAGGCCATTAATACGACGAATGAATTCAACATTACTCGGCAGCCATGGCGCGGTGTCCTTGACTGATTGCCGATAGCGCGCTACTGCATCCAGCGTGGCGCTATCCTCAAACGCCAGCGGCAGATGCACAATCCGGCTGGGTACGCGCATGCTTCCGGCAGCTGGCAATTGTGCTTCCAGCGCGCACAGGGTATCGAGCAATGCCGTCTGATGCAGGATGCGGCTGTCGTAATGAATCTGCAGCGAGCGAACGCCGGGAGACAACTCCAGAATGCCGTCGACCGGATGGGTTTTGAGCGCCTCCATCAAGGCATGAATACGCAGCCGCGAATGCAAATCGAGTACATTGGCGCCATACTCCATCAGGATATATTTATCCCCGGCCTGGCGATATGCCACGGCCGGCTGTTCACCCTGCGCAGGTAATTCACGCAACACACAAGCCGATACGGTGCCGGCAGGCAGCAAGGTGGGCAGTTTGACTTTCGGCAAGGCAGGCATGGGGCTGAGCGTTTCGATTGCATGATCCTGAGCACGCTCCAGTGCCAGCGCGTCATCGAAATCCAGCGGGCGGAAACGGATACGGTCGCCCGGTTTCACCTGACCGACTTTCCACAACTCGGCGCGGGCAATCGTGGCCGGACATACAAAACCACCCAGACTGGGGCCGTCGCGTGTCAGAATAACCGGCATATCGCCGGTGAAGTTAATGCTGCCGATCGCATACTCACAATCGTGAACATTGGACGGATGCAAACCGGCTTCACCGCCATCGCTGCGTGTCCAGGTAGGCTTGGGGCCATTCAGACGGATGCCCAGACGATTGGAGTTGTAGTGCACTTCCCAGGCAGTGGAAAAAAACATCGCAATCGCGTCATCGGTAAAGAAATCCGGCGCGCCGTGCGGGCCATACAGCACGCCGATTTCCCAGTCCTGACTGTATTCGGGTATCAATTCAGCGGGCGCTGCCGACTCGGTATAACAAGGTGCGGGGGTGGTGCAGGCCGCCAATGCCGGGCGGCTGACTGCGAGCATATCCCCGCTTCTGAGCGGCCGTCCGCCATGGCCGCCAAATTGTCCCAATGCAAAGGTCGAACGACTGCCCAGATACACCGGCACATCCAACCCGCCACGTACTGCAAGGTAGGTGCGACAGCCGCTCAATACTTTGCCGATCACCAGTTTTTGACCGCTTTCAACCTTGATCACCTGCCAGAATGCGACTGGTTTTCCATCCAGGGTTGCTGCTGTTGGCGCGCCACTCAAGGCAATAGTGGCTGCACAATGAAATTTGAGTGTCGCACCCTGGATGGTGCATTCCAGTGCCGCGGCACTGTGATGATTACCGACGATGCGGTTAGCCAGACGAAATGCGTAATCGTCCATCGGGCCGGACGGCGGCACGCCGATATCCCAGTAGCCGATGCGTCCCGGATAATCCTGTACGGTGGAATAGGTACCAGCTTCAACCACCTCGATCACCGACGGCAGGAAACGGAACCCTTCCAGCGCAGCGGTCGACACATTGCCACTGACAAATACCGGCGACGCCACCACCTGGCGTAAATAATCCAGGTTGGTGGCGATCCCGGCAATGCGTGTCGTATCGAGCGCCTCGATCAGCTTGGCCAATGCCGCTTCACGGTTGTCGCCATAGGCAATCAGCTTGGCCAGCATCGGATCATAATGCGCTGAGACCTCCACCCCGGTAGCCACCCAGGTATCCACGCGCACGTCATCCGGGAACACCACCTCGGTCAGCACGCCAGGAGAAGGCTGAAAATTCTTTACCGGATCCTCAGCGTAGATGCGTACTTCAATAGCCGCGCCCTTTGGCACGATAGGTGCATCCAGGGCAGGCGGTTCGCCCGCGGCGGTGCTGATCATCCACTCGATCAGATCAATCCCGGTGACCGCTTCGGTCACCGGGTGTTCAACCTGCAAACGCGTGTTGACCTCCAGAAAATAGAATGCGTCACGCGCTGCGTCGTAAATGAATTCGATGGTTCCAGCTGAACGATAGTTGACCGCCTTGCCCAGCCTGACGGCGGCCTCAAGTAACAGCGTGCGCGTAGCAACAGGCAAGTTCGGCGCGGGCGTTTCTTCAACGACTTTCTGGTTGCGGCGCTGCAGCGAACAGTCGCGCTCACCCAATGCAGCTACGTTGCCTTGCCCATCGCCGAAAATCTGCACTTCAACATGACGGGCATTTTCCACAAAACGTTCCAGAAACACACTGCTATCGCTGAAGAAATTTTTCCCCATGCGCTGCACAGTTTCAAATGCCTCTATCAGTTCGGCCTCATTATTGCAGCGGCTTAGACCGATCCCGCCGCCACCCGCTGTGCTTTTGAGCATGACCGGGTAACCCAATTGTGCGGCAGCCCTGATAGCCTCGGTCAGATCGGCAAGCAAGCCAGTACCCGGCGTGAGGGATACACCCGCCGCACCAGCAATTTCACGCGCCGTGTGCTTGAGACCAAACTGGCGCATCTGGTGCGGTGTAGGTCCGATAAACATCAGCCCTGCGGCCTCACACGCCTCGGCAAAATCAGCATTCTCGGATAGGAATCCGTAGCCGGGAATAATGGCCTGCGCCCCGGTGGCCCGAGCTGCCTCGATTATTTTGTCGCCGCACAGATAGCTCTCGGCCGGGCTGTTTCCGCCCAGTGCAACCGCCTCATCGGCATCGACCACATGGCGGGCATTGCGATCGGCATCGGAGTAAACCGCGATGCTGCGCACGCCCATTTTTTTCAGGGTGCGAATGGTGCGGACAGCGATTTCGCCTCGATTGGCAACTAATACGGTATGGAACATGGCAACCCCAATTAATTATTCAATTGCGCCAGATATGCACGCCAGCCGCCCAGCGCGGTGATTTCGGTCGCGCCCCGCAACGCCCACGATTCGCAGATGAATCCCTTGATCATGCTGCCATCCTGCAACTCCAGGCTACCAATACCCAGAGGCGCGGGCACTTCTGCGACAAATGCGCCAAACCCGCCGGTCGGCACATCCCAGACTTCCACTTCGACTGCACTGCCATTTTGCGCATCGCGTACCAACCCGGGTTTGGGCGGTGTGGTATTGGGCAAGGCATACAGACGATAGCAAGATGCCGTCTGCGTGCGCTCCACAAATTGTGCGTGACGCGTCGTAAGCTGATGATTCAGGGGCATACCGGTCAAATGCGCGCCGACCACGGCAAGGCGAACATATCCCGGTGCGAGTGCAACTGGCTCTGCCGACACAGTACGGTCAGCGGGAGACTCGCGCCCCGTTGCGCCCAGTGTCCAGGGCGCATGGCACTGCCAGCGCTGGGCAAAATCCAGCAAGGCGCGATCGCGCCATGCCGGGGCAATCAGCGTCACGCCAAACGGCAAGCCATCGCTGCGCCAGCCTGCAGGCAATGCCAGCGCGGCACAATCGCCCAGATTGACGAAATTGGTGTAAATGCCCAGTTGACTGTTGACTGCGATCGGCTCTGCTTCCACCGTCGCCAACGTTGGCAAAGTAGGCGTACTGGGCACCAGTAGCGCATCAAAATCCGCCAGCACCATATCCAGTGCGCGTTTGAGTTCAGCGCGACGGTACTCAGCCTTGAACGTATCGACTGCATTGTAGCGTGCTGCCCGTTCGATAATGTCACGTACTACCGGGTGCATATCCGCCGCATGATCTGTAATGAATTCGGCAATGGCAGCATAGCGCTCGGCTACCCATGGACCCTCATAGAGCAGAGCTGCCAGCGCCTGCATCGGGCTGAAATCTATCGGCTCCAAGGTGACACCCAGCTCGCGCATTTGTACCAGAGCTGCCATATAGGCAGCGGCCTGTACCTCATCGCCGCAAAAATCCGGCTGTTGTGGAATGGCGAAACGCGGCGTTTTATCCATGCGTACGGCCACTTGATCCGGCACACTGTGGCGTGAATAGGGATCCACGGCATCGAAGCCGCCAATCACATCAAGCACACTGCCGGCATCCTCCACGTTCAAAGCAAACACAGAGACGCAATCCAGCGTGCGACAAGCCGGCAAAACACCCGTATTGCTGACCAATCCGCGCGTAGGCTTCAACCCCACCAGATTATTGAAAGCGGCAGGCACGCGCCCGGATCCGGCGGTATCTGTACCCAACGCGAAGGGAACATTGCCACGCGCCACCACCGAGGCAGAACCCGAACTGGAGCCGCCGCCGATATAGGCCGGATTAAAAGGATTGGTCACTACGCCATAAGGCGAACGCACCCCCACCAGCCCGGTGGCGAACTGATCCAGATTGGTTTTGCCTAGCAAAATCGCACCAGCCGCGCGTAAACGCGCCACGACAGTCGCATCGTGTTCAGCCACATGAGCAAAAGCCGGACACGCCGCCGTCGTTGGCAATCCGGCCACATCCATGTTGTCCTTGATCGCGAATGGAATACCATACAACGGCAGGTGACTACGCTTGCCGTTCATCTTTTCCAGCGCGGCGGAAAGTGCTCCCAGCTGCTGCTTGAGTGTGGCGCTATCCACAATCATGATCCAGGCTGGATCGTCATGTTGCAAACCTGCCAGTAGCTCCCCAAGCAGCTCGGCAGGATCAGCCTGATCCTGAAGATAGGCAGCGCGCCACTGGCTGATGGTCCATCCCATGGTTGGCATCTCAGGTGCGTTTATTTGCATGTTTTGACCAGACATATCGATTGATTGATTCGGTGTTGATTGATTAAATTGACAGATAGCTGCGCACGTTATCTGCATCCATGTTTTTCCCTTCGCCGTGCTTGATGATTTCACCACGCACCATGACCAGATACTGATCCGCCAGATCACGGGCAAAATCGTAATATTGCTCAACCAGCAAAATCGCCATTTCACTTTCCCCGGACAAGCGCCGGATAGCGCGTTCGATGTCCTTGATGATGGAGGGCTGTATGCCTTCGGTGGGCTCATCCAGAATCAATATTTTCGGGCGCATGGCAAGCGCACGGCCAATCGAGAGCTGTTGCTGCTGTCCGCCGGACAGATCACCGCCACGCCGGTGCAGCATGTCTTTCAGGACCGGAAATAATTCAAAAATGAGCGGTGGCAATTTTTCCCGGGCAGGCAGCCCGGCCAGTCCCATTTGCAGATTTTCTGCGACCGTCAAACGCGGAAATATTTCGCGTCCCTGTGGCACATAACCAATGCCAAGGTGGGCACGAGCGTGCGACGAAAGCCGGGTAATCTCGGTTCCGGCAAACTCGATATGTCCGGAACGCGCCGGCAGTAAGCCCATCAGGCATTTCAACAGCGTGGTCTTGCCCACCCCATTGCGGCCCAGCAGACAAGTGACGCGCCCGGCTTCCAGCGTAAACCCGACATCTCGCAGAATGTGCGAGCCACCGTAGTATTGATTGAGTTGTTCGACTTTAAACATTAGCGTCCCAGATAAACCTCGATCACACGTTCGTTGTTTTGCACCTGATCCAGGCTGCCTTCGGCCAGCACACTGCCTTCGTGCAACACCGTCACTTTTTTGGCAATCTGCCCAATGAATGCCATGTCATGTTCCACGACCATAAGAGAGTGTTTACCGGCCAGTGACAAGAAAAGTTCGGCCGTGCGGTCGGTTTCTTCATCGGTCATGCCTGCCACTGGTTCATCCAGCAGCAGCAATTTGGGACGCTGAATCAGCAGCATGCCGATTTCCAGCCATTGTTTCTGGCCGTGCGAGAGCAGCCCGGCAGGACGATCAGCGCTATCCTGAAGGCGAATCAGCTTGAGCGTATCCGAGATACGATCACGTGATTCGTTATCCAGCCTGGCGAACAAAGTCGCCCACACGCCCCGATCTGCCTGCATGGCAAGCTCCAGATTTTCGAACACACTGTGCTGCTCGAACACAGTCGGCTTCTGGAATTTTCGGCCTATGCCGCTTTGCACAATTTTGGCCTCGTTCATTTTGGTCAGATCCATGGTCTGGCCGAAGAATGCCGTGCCGCTGTCTGCCCTGGTTTTGCCGGTGATCACATCCATCATGGTGGTCTTGCCGGCCCCATTGGGCCCGATGATGCAACGCAACTCGCCGTTGTCTATGGTCAGGCTGAGTTTATTGAGCGCCCGGAAACCATCGAAACTGACGGTGATATCGTCCAGATACAATACCGGGCCATGACTGGCATCCAACTGGCCCGGCTGCACAAAGTGGGCAAGCCCGGTCAATGCACCGCCGTCCTGCACCTCGTTATTTTCAGTGACTGAAGTATTCATTTCCGCTCACCCATCATCTTGCGGCGCAATGCACTCAACAATCCCATTAATCCCTGCGGAAGATAAAGCGTGACGACAATGAAAATCGCACCCAGGAAAAACAGCCAGTAGTTTGGAAAACTGACCGTGAAATAACTTTTTGCCGCATTCACCAGGACCGCCCCGAGGATCGGGCCAATCAGGGTGGCGCGCCCGCCCACCGCAGTCCAGATGGCAATTTCAATCGAGTTGGCAGGCGCCATTTCACTCGGATTGATAATACCGACCTGAGGCACATACAACGCCCCGGCGATGCCGCAAAGGACAGCCGATAATGTCCAGATGAAGAGTTTGTAACTGACCGGGTTATAGCCGCAAAACATGACGCGCGATTCGGCATCGCGGATGGCTGCGAGCACCCGCCCATATTTGGAAGTCACAATGTAACGCCCCAGCATGAGCGAACCCAGCAACACCACGCCGGTCAGCACATAAATGGCAACGCGGGTATCTGGCGCGGTAATGGAATAACCCAGTACCCGCTTGAAATCGGTAAAACCGTTGTTGCCACCGAAGCCGGTTTCATTACGGAAAAACAGCAGCATGGCCGCAAAAGTCAGTGCCTGGGTAATGATGGACAGATACACCCCCTTGATGCGCGAACGGAATGCAAAGAAACCGAACATCAATGCCAGTAGACCCGGTACCAGAATCACCAGTAGCAGGCTGTAGGCGAAATGATCGGTCCCTTGCCAGAACCAGGGTAGCGTTTTCCAGTCGAGGAACACCATGAAGTCCGGCACACTGGCGTGGTATACGCCATCCGTACCGATGCCACGCATCAAATACATCCCGAATGCATAACCGCCCAGCGCGAAAAACACCCCATGGCCAAGCGAAAGAATGCCCGCGTAGCCCCACACCAGATCCATTGCCAGTGCCACGATGGCATAGCACATGATCTTGCCGATCAGGGTGATGGCATAGCTGGATACATACAGTGAGCTATGTTTATCCACACCCAGATGCAGTATCGGCAAAACCACCAGCAGCCCGATTGCCAGCAAGCCCATTGCCAGCCATACCGATTTTGAAAAGTAACGATAGGAATTTGTCATGTCTCAATCCACCGAGCGGCCCTTGAGGGCGAACAGACCCTGCGGGCGTTTTTGTATGAACAGGATGATGAAGACCAGCACGACAATTTTTGCGATCACCGCGCCTGACCAGGATTCCAGCAGTTTGTTGACGATGCCCAGACCCAGCGCAGCGTAAACCGTACCGGCAATCTGCCCGACACCACCGAGCACGACCACCATGAACGAATCCACAATGTAACCCTGCCCCATGTCCGGCCCCACGTTGCTGATCTGCGATAAGGCCACACCACCCAGTCCGGCGATACCAGCCCCCAGTCCGAATGCCAATGTATCGACCCTGCCGGTCGGCACGCCCAGCGCACCGGCCATGGCACGATTTTGCGTCACCGCACGCATGAACAGCCCCAGCCGGGTACGCGACAGCAGGAAACTCATGAAGATCAATACCGCCATGGAGAAGCCCAGAATGATGATGCGATTCCACGGCAATACCACGTCCTGGATAATTTCGATCCCGCCGGATAACCAGCTCGGGTTTGCCACATCGACGTTCTGCGCGCCGAAGCTGACGCGCGCCAGTTGAATCAGCACCAGACTGATGCCCCAGGTTGCCAGCAGTGTTTCCAGCGGCCGTCCATACAGCTTGCGGATCACCAGCCGCTCCATCAGCATGCCCACCCCGGCCGCAGCCAGAAATGCAACGGGCAATGCAGCCAGCACATACCCGTCAAAGTACTGAGGGAAATGTGTTTTAAACCAGCTCTGCACGAAATACGTGGCATACGCCCCAACCATCAACAGTTCGCCATGCGCCATATTGATCACACCCATGACGCCGTAGGTGATCGCCAGGCCGAGTGCAGCCAGTAACAGCACGCTACCCAGACTCAAGCCGGAAAACAGACTGGCAGCCGCACGCGCCAGGCTGATGCGCAAATCAATGCTTTTCAAAGCCTGCTGCGCTGCGGCGCGTACCACCGGGCTCGCCTCGTTGTATTGACCATTGTTCTGGATGAGCATCGCAGCCAGCTTGGTACGCACTTCCAGATTATTGGTGGCACCGAGTATCTTGACCGCAGCCAGGCGCTCGGCTTCGTCGGGACTGCTGATCTGTATGCTGGCCTGCGCCAGCAACAAATCTTCACGGATTTCCTTGTTGGTTTCCTTCGCCAGCGCTTGCTGTATCAGCGGCAACTGTTCAGGACGCGGATCCTGCTTTACATTACGGGCGGCAGTGAGCCGCATCGCAAGATCTTTGGAAAAAAGCCTGAATGCAGACAGCGCGCCCTCCACTGCGCCTCGCAACCGGTTATTCACAATGATGGATTCTGCGCTGTCCGGTACCGGGCCCAGTGGCTGCAATGTCGCTGCGTCAATCGCCTTGTCATCGCGCACAATCAGCAAGCGACCATGATCCTGATACAGCGCATCATCGGTCATTGCGTTGAGAACCGCTTGCGCCTCCGGGCTGGGATGGCTGGTCAGGTATTTCACCACCGCCACTTTGGCATCATTGTCATCGGCCGCGAGCTTGCTCAGCTGGCTTGCATCAAGTGCAGCATGTGCAGGCCAGCTCAACAAGGCGAGCAGAACGCAACACAGGTAGATGGCACTACGTGTCATAGACAAACTTTCGGAATGAATGCCGCGAGAACGAATTCCCGCGGGGAGCATTGCGTGGTATCACCCACACTCGATTACAGCTTTTGTTTGCCCTCATTGCCCGCGATGTACGGACTCCATGGCTGTGCACGGATGGTTGTTGGTGTTTTCCACACCACATTGAATTGCCCGTCTCCACGGATTTCACCGATCATGACCGGCTTGTGCAGATGATGGTTGGTCTTGTCCATTTCCAGCGTAAATCCGGACGGCGCCTTGAAAGTTTGCCCGGCCATGGCGATGCGCACTTTGTCCACCGCATCAGAATGCGCTTTTTCGACTGCCTGCTTCCACATATGGATACCGACATAAGTGGCTTCCATCGGATCGTCGGTGACCGGGAAATCCTTCAGGCCCTTCTTCTTGACGTAGTCCTTCCACATCTTGACGAAGGTCGTATTGACCGGCGATTTAACCGATTCAAAGTAGTTCCACGCAGCCAGGTGCCCCACCAGCGGCTTGGTATCCATACCCGCCAACTCCTGTTCTGCGACCGAGAACGCCATGACCGGCACATCCGTGGCCTTCAGGCCCTGGTTACCGAGTTCCTTGTAGAACGGCACATTGGAATCACCATTGATGGTGGAGATCACCGTGGTCTTGCCACCGCCGGCAAATTTCTTGATGTTGGCAACGATGGTTTGATAATCGCTGTGGCCGAATGGGGTGTACACCTCCGCAATATCGGTTTCTTTCACGCCTTTGGATTTGAGGAAGGCACGCAGGATTTTATTGGTGGTACGCGGATAGACATAATCCGTGCCGAGCAGGAAGAAACGCTTGGCACCGCCGCCATCCTTGCTCATCAGATATTCCACCGCCGGGATGGCCTGCTGGTTAGGCGCGGCGCCGGTGTAAAACACATTCTGCGACAACTCTTCACCTTCGTACTGCACTGGATAAAACAACAGCCCGTTAAGCTCTTCGAATACCGGCAGCACTGATTTGCGCGACACTGAAGTCCAGCAACCGAACACCACCGCAACCTTGTCCTTGGTGAGTAACTGACGTGCCTTTTCTGCAAAAAGCGGCCAGTTGGAAGCAGGATCGACCACCACAGGTTCAATCATGCGGCCCATCACGCCGCCGCTGGCATTGATCTGCTCAACGGTCATCAAAACCACATCCTTGAGCGCGCTCTCCGAAATCGCCATGGTGCCGGATAGCGAATGCAACACCCCTATTTTGATGGGGGATTTGTCAGCCGCAAATGCGAAGTGATTACCTGCCAGCAACGTACCTGCCGTGATCGCACCCATGGTGCCTAAAAACTTGCGACGTTGATTGTCCATCCTGCATCTCCTTAAAGTTGGCAACTTGATTTTTACTGCATCGCATACACAGCATGTTTGGGGTTTTAATGCCCATCGCCTCGATGGTCCCTGAGCTATGCTGCCCAACCAATTAGCAAGTTAGATGCCAATCTCAATTTAATTCAGGTTATTGATCCAATCAATTGAATGTTATGTGATTTATTTACAATTTACATTCCTGCGCAGGATGCGCCTGACAACCATGACGCCCATGAATGATGCATCCATTGGCAACCCCGCACCAATGTAGTGCTACGTTGTATACAACGAAGGATGATATTCATCGGCTTGGAACGATAGGCTGGCATGAAGAGAACGTTTGGAACAGGAGCAAGTAAACGAGAGCCAGGAAGTAGTACACCCCGGTAGATTCAGGCATCCAATTTTATAATTGATGGGTAAAGCAACCGTGCTTCAATGGGGCTCCAGCCGTGGTCCTGAATGTCTCAGTTGTGCCGGTAGCAGCAGGTCGAGGTGTAAAATATCCAGCAAGAAAGCAGGCAGTCGTGACTAGCAACAATCGACCATAATTAGTCATTCATGGGCGGTCACCAATTATGAGTTTCAGCATTGAAAAAGGTTTGTATGAAACGAATCGTATGGGGGTTTCTATACTCATTAATACTGTTGTCAGCAGCTCATGCCGAAACAACCCAAGAAAGCTGCATGTTTCATTCATGGAAAGGAATGATAAGCAATACTCCAGTATTCATTGAATTTGAGGATTATTTATCCGACTCACACACTCATTTTCATAGGGGTAGCTATTTCGCCATTCCGAGTCTGGAATATTATGGCCTCACAGATATTAATAATCTTCCTTCACCTCAAAATAAACAGGGCAGAACAAGTCAATGGCCCGAGAACGATAATCTGGTAGATAAATGGCAAACTGGGACAGATACAATGAATCCCAAGCTGGGTCAAAAAACCTATGCAAGTACAGGGGCGCTAGATATAAGCTGCACAGGGGATGTCATGTCTGGGCAATGGCAGTCGCTAGATGGCAAAATTACCTTGCCAGTGCATGCAGAAGTTGCCAAAGCCCGCTTTGACTGTGAAAAAGCAAACTCAAATATTGAGAAATTGATTTGTGGAGATCAAATACTTTCTGCGTTAGATTCAAAGCTTGAAATATTTTATAAAGCTGCCTTAGCGAAATATAGTATTGAAGAAGCGAACATGTTGAGGGAAGACCAGAAAAAGTGGCTGAAGAAAGCACGGGGAAATTGCAATGATATTTCGTGTTTGAAGCAAACCTACGAACATAGAATATTCGAACTCAGTCAAAACGTTCATTTTCAAACATTCAAATTCCCAGATATTTATCTCAGAGGCATTACAGTAAATACGTGGAATCATACTGCCCTTCAGATTGGTGAAAATAACCAAAGAAATGAATCATTTAATGCTGATATTAAAAATATGAAGCTAGGCGGTAAGATAGTTCAATGCAATGTATTGGTGGATGTTCCAACTGGGGTTAGAGATGGGGAAAACGGTTATGGCGGGATTTGTTCTTTATCAACAAAAGGAAAATTAACTAAGGTCATGATATGCAATGACGATATGGTAGGCCATTTTAAGATGGACAAAATTAACCATGAAGTAAGTAAGCAAGAACTTGTCAATTTCATCGTGTCAAATTGCCTTGGTGGATAATTGCGACCTTTATTGATTGGCCTGTTTTTGGAAATCTCGATGATTCGGTTGCCAGGTAGCTGCCGTTCGCCAAGGACCGCAACGTTCCATAAGCCGACGGTCGCGCTTGCCATCCATTTTAAATAAATGCACGATGCTTCATTGTTAAACGAGGGCCTTGGTGAAGTCATGAAAGCCTATTCCAGAGTAATCCATTGCGTGGCACTGGCTGTGTTGACTTCCGTGGTAGCGGCACCACTGTGTATTGCACAAGTTACACCAATTGCTACCCCTAACTGTGACAGCCAGATACGTGGAGTATTGCTTGAGGCGCTAAACTTGGCGACGAAGTTGCCAAAAATAGGCCCTATAGGATTTGAAAATGCGACGGACTTTGATGATTTGCGTTCGGATTTTTCACGGCTAATTCCAGACATCGCTGTTGCGTTCGGCACAGCAGGATGCAAACAAGAGGCGGCAAAGGCAATTGAACAGATTGATTCACCTAAACTAAAGAAAGAAGCCGAATGGCACTTAGGGGTTGAGTATGCGGCACAAGGAGACATTGAATCATCTTCCAAGCTTATCGAACATTTTACGGATCAAGATTCGTTTTTTGCGAAGGCTCGCTATGCGCTAGCTCTCGCTTACTTACATCAAGGGCGTCGCCAACAAGTGAAAGACTTGATTGAGCCGATAAATCTTGACCAGCCCATGACGTCCGACATGTTGTTGCATGTTCATGATCTGATCGAATATGGAGTTACTCACCCCGAGCTATCAGATGCGATACGCGCTGTGGCCGACCCAAAGGTGTTCTGGAAGAGTGAAGATGATCCTCGCTTTTTGCTGATTGACGAGCTGAGAAAACGAAAGAAACAACGTGCCGCGGAACAGTTAATCAACGACATAATCATGACATATTCAGATACGGGACACCTTTTCCAAGAGGACCAAGTCTATATCCGTATAAACGCTTTAGAAAAGGCGCGTAATTTGGTGTTGCAGGTCAGTTTACCGGCGGAAAGGGTTAGCTTGTATGTGCAGATTTCTAATGCCGCAAAAAACAAAGAGTTCTCCAAGAACACCCTTCAACTGGCTACAAATGCAGCTGCCAAGCAATGTGATGGACAGGACAACGATCAGCAGTGTTGGATTGCTTGGCTCAATGTGGCACGGGGATATGCGAACATAGGAGATATCGATATGGCACTTCAACTTGTCCACAAGCCCGGAACCGATGCCAAGTTTATGCTTAGCGAAATTTCTAGGGCCTGCTCTCTAAGACTTGACCTACCCGGTGCGCGACGTGCAATTGGCTTGATGCATCACGACATATCTAATAGTTCACCGCTTTATCAGAGTGCCCTTGAAGCACTAGCAATTGCTGAAGCTCGCCAGGGTTCTTATAGCGATGCCCAGGCAACTTGGCGAAATATTCCAAATTCGGCCATTCAAGCAACCATTATCGTCGCTGTTGCCGCCAAATCGCCGCCGCCGCAAGTTTTAACAAGCTGGCTAGAAATGGCTAGGAGTATTGCCAACGATGAAATGCAAGCTCGGTCTGTGCAGGCCCTAATGGCCGCACTTACCCGATCAGATGGAGTCAGCGGCGCTCAAAAATGGTTACGCAAAAATGCCGTAGCTTTGAGACCGCTGGCGGCAGCCAGAGCCTCGCTTGGAATCGCACAAGGGGCACTTGGAATCGTTCCAGGTAAGGTCTGGCTAGCTAGTTTGCATTTATAGACTCAAGTGCACTTTCATTGGACTGAAAATTTCTACGTTGAACGGCAGCTTTCTGGAAACATGACCGGCTGCTAAGGGTCGATTTGAGCCATTAAATCACCAACTCGATAGCCCTGCGTTAACAGCCGCTGCGGTCTATCCAGTAGTTTCCGACGCGATCGCTTCTGCGTAGTCATACAGCGCAGATAATATTGTTTCGCCGCGCTCGTCTGCAGTTTCAGCCAGCGTATCGATTTCGTTGAACAGTTTCTCCAGCGTGCGTGCACCACCTGCGCCTTCGAACAGGCGCGCGGCGCGGTACTCGTGCCAACGCTGTGCTTCGCTTTCGTTTAATGTGCTGGGGTAATTGCGCGCGCGGTAACGAAACAACAGCTCCTCCAGACGTGGGTCGTCGAAGCTGGGTTGGGCATGTGCAAGTTGTTCAGGTGACAGACTGCGCAGCCGGTTCAGCACGCGGCGGTCATTGTTGCCGACGAAGCCGCCGTATAAATCCGCGTCCACATCCACGGCACCTGCAGCCGGGCGCTGAAATACGTCGCGCCAGATGGTTTGCATATCGGGCGCATTGGCAAAGCGGCTGGCGTATTGCAAGCCGGTCGCGATATCCATGCCCCAGCGCTCGGCCATGGCTGGCGTCAGCGTGTTGAGGTTGTTGATGACGACCGGTGATTTGTTGATATGGATGGTCTTGATCGGCAGTCGATTCACGCCTTCGGGCAATGCAGCAGCGGCCGTGAATAGGCGGGTGCGGATGCTGGTGGCATCGAGTTCGAACAGTTCGGCGGGGTCGAACGCCAGATCCCACACGATCACCTCGTTTTTATTGGTGGGATGCATCGCCAGCGGCCACGCCAGCATCAGGCAGCCGCGCTCTGCCGGTACCATGCCGGACACATGCAGGAACGGGCGCGGTGCATGCAGGCTGATCTGATCGGCCACTGCGTCTTTTTTGTGCAAAGTGAAGCAAAAATCAAACAGGCGCGGCTGGCGCTGACGGATCAGCTGCGCCAGCGCAATGGTGGCACGCACATCGGACAGCGCATCGTGCGCGGCAGCGTGGGCCAAGCCATTGGCAGCACTCAGGTGTTCGAGTTTGAAGCTCGGGCGGCCATCCTCTTTAGTCGGCCAGACGATGCCTTCAGGACGCAAGGCGTAGGTGGTGCGCACCACATCGAGCAAGTCCCAGCGCCCGCAGTTGTTTTGCCACTCGCGCGCGTAAGGATCGGCCAGATTGCGCCACAGCATAAAACGCGTGAATTCATCGTCGAAACGGATGGTGTTGTAACCCACGCCGATGGTGCCGGGCTGGCTGAACATATGCTCGATCTCGCTGGCGAACTGGTATTCGGGCACGCCACGCTCCAGGCACAGCTGCGGTGTGATGCCGGTAATCAGACAGGATTGCGGGTCGGGCAGGTAATCCGGCGCGGGCCGGCAGTAGGTCATGACCGCCGTGCCGATTTCGTTTAATTCTGCATCAGTACGGATAGCGGCAAACTGCGCCGGGCGATCACTGCGCGGGTCGATACCGAAGGTTTCATAGTCGTGCCAGAGGAAGGTGTGCATGCCCTCAAATCACCTCGCCCCAGAGGTCGTGTTCGCCGCTGTCGGTGATGCGCACTTTGGCAAACTCGCCTGGTACCAGGCCAACCGGATTTTCGATGATCACGACGCCGTCAATTTCCGGCGCATCGGCGTAGGAACGCGCAATCGCGCCCTCCTCGACAATTTCGTCCACCAGCACGGTCATGGTCTGGCCCACACGATCTGCAAGGCGATCGGCGCTGATGTCGGCCTGCAGTTCCATCAAGCGTGCGCGGCGTTCTTCCTTGAGCTGTTCGGGAACGTGATCAGCCAGCGCATTGGCGGTCGCGCCTTCCACTGCGGAATAGGTAAAGCAGCCCACCCGATCCAGTTGGGCTTCCTCAAGAAAATCCAGCAGCATCTGGAAATCTGCTTCCGTCTCGCCGGGGAAGCCTGCGATGAACGTGCTGCGGATCACCAGTTCAGGACAGATTTCGCGCCAGGCCTTGATGCGTGCCAGGGTGTTCTCGGCGGCAGCCGGGCGTTTCATGGCCTTGAGCAGTTTCGGGCTGGCATGCTGAAACGGAATATCCAGATAGGGCAGGATTTTGCCCGCGGCCATCATCGGGATGACCTCATCCACGTGCGGATAAGGATAGACATAATGCAGGCGTACCCACACACCCAGTTCCGACAACGCGGCGGTAAGCTCGGTCATGCGGGTCTTCAATGGGCGGCCATTCCAGAATCCGGTGCGGTATTTGACGTCCACGCCGTAGGCGCTGGTATCCTGGGAAATGACCAGTAATTCTTTCACACCCGCGTTGACCAGATTTTCTGCCTCCTGCATGACATCGCCGATGGGCCGGCTAACCAGATCGCCGCGCATGGAAGGAATAATGCAGAACGTGCAGCGGTGGTTGCAGCCTTCGGAAATTTTCAGATAGGCGAAGTGGTCAGGGGTCAGGCGTATGCCCTGAGCAGGAACCAGATCGAGATAAGGATCATGCGGCTTGGGCAGATGGGTATGCACGGCTTCCATCACCGCCTCGGTGGCATGCGGGCCGGTTACCGCCAGCACGCGTGGATGCGTTTCGCGCACGATGTCACCCTTGGCACCCAGGCAGCCGGTGACAATCACTTTGCCGTTTTCCGCCAGCGCCTCGCCGATGGCTTCAAGCGATTCTTCCACCGCCGCGTCAATAAAACCGCAGGTATTGACCACCACCAGATCGGCGTCGCTATAGTTCGGCGCAATAATGTACCCTTCGGCACGCAATTCAGTCAGAATACGTTCGGAGTCGGAGGTCGCCTTGGGGCAGCCCAGCGAAACGAAACCTACTTTTGGAATTTTAGTCATCTGTTCGATCTATCCGTGTTTGGAAACCCGAGTCCCCATGTACATTGTATTGTTTGCCTGCGCCTATATCTGGATCATGATGGTAGCCACTGCACCATCCTTGCTCAAAGGCATCGGCGTATTCGTTATTGGTGGTGCGCTAATTGCACTGATCTATTATCTTCTCGACACACCGGGGCGCAAACGCCGCAGATCAGCCGAAGAAGATTAAGCGTATTTGCCCACCAGCATCTCTGTCACCGCAATGGTCGCAATGCCGGCGCCAATCAGCAACACCTGCTCAACGGTAGCAGTCAGTCCCACGCGTTTATGCAGGCCGGGAATCAGGTCAGCAACCGCGACGTAAATCATGCTCGCCGCCGCCAAACCAAGGAATACCGGCACCATATTCTGCATGGATTGCAGCGCAAAGTACGCCAGCAAACCACCGACCAGTGTGGCAGCGCTGGAGAGCAAGTTATAAGCCAATGCACGTGCCTTGCTGTAACCCGAGTGCAGCAGGATCAGGAAATCGCCGACTTCCTGCGGAATCTCGTGGGTGATAATGGCCAGTGCGGTGATGATGCCCAATTCTATATCTGCAAGGAACGCAGCCGCGATCAAAATGCCATCGACGAAATTATGAAAAGTATCGCCGACCAGGATCATCATGCCACTGCGACCATGATCGAAACCGCCATGATCTTGCTGATGGGCGGGCTCCAAACCATGCGTTTCGCAGGTTTCGTGATGGCAGTGGCGCCATAACACCAGCTTCTCCAGCACGAAGAATCCCATGATTCCTGCCAGTACTGTGGCGGCAGTAGTGTGGGCGTTGCCCGAAGCCTCAAACGCATGCGGCAATATTTCCAGAAAAACCGCGCCCAGCAACGCACCAATCGCGTAGCTTACCAACATCCCAACCCAACTGGGCTTGGCAGCATAGGCAAAGATCGATGCAACCAATACACTCAACGCACTACCGAGCAGACTGGCAGTAATAATCCAGGTGAGGATGGTCATGGTGAGAAGATGATTTTCTGGAGGATGGATCGAAACGCAAAATAATATGGCGTTCTCACCGGTATATTTACTTGTGGCGCGATTCTCTCACAGCCAGAACCCGGCAGCAACCGTAAAAGCCCTATCGTATGTTCGTTAGCGCACTGATTTAAAACGTACCTGATGCAATATTGATGGAACTGTCGTTTATCGGAAGTCTACATCTTGCGTCGCATCATGAAATGGTTGGGGTACCTTCTGGCGGCGATAATCGTCATCATCGTTCTGTTCGTGCTGTTCTTCGACTGGAACTGGCTGCGCCATCCGCTCGAACGGGCGGTCACCGATAAAACCGGGCGGGCGCTGACGATCCGTGGGAATCTCCATGTCAAACTGGGCTGGCCGGTCACTCGCGTCCAGGTTACCGATATCACTTTTGCCAATCCAGCCTGGGCCCAGCAGCCATTGATGTTTAGCGTAAAGCGCTTGGATGGTGGAATCCGTTTGCCAGAATTATTCGAACGGCAATTCTGGCTATCGACCGTTAAGCTTACCCAACCGCAAGTGTTTCTCGAACAAAGCGCTGATGGCCGCAAGAATTGGCTGCTGGACCGCAATCAGACGGATGAAAGCGCCCAGGCAAAAATTGATCGCATCGAGCTGGATAATGGTCACCTCACTTACAGTGCGCCTGCCCAAAAAATCCACATTCAAGCTGCGCTTTCAACGCGTCAAACCGGGCCACAGGATACCGGGACTGCGAATATCCAGTTCAAAGCGCAGGGTGAATATGAAGGAATGCCTTTAAATGCGAGCGGCAGCGGCGGCACGATACTCGCGTTGAGCGATCAAACCACGCCCTACCCCATCAATATCAAGGCGACTATCGGCCACACTCAACTTCAGGCTGACGGCACAGTGACCAGTCTGACCCGATTCAGCGCAGTAGACCTGAACATGGTGCTGAAGGGGAATAGCCTTGATCAGCTCTATCCCTTGATCGGTATTGCCCTGCCACGCACACCAGCGTACTCAACCAAGGGACACTTGTTGCATAGCGCTCGCCAATGGCGTTATGAAAAATTTGCAGGACGCATTGGCAAAAGCGATTTGGCGGGCAACATGCAAATCGACAGTCGCGGGAAACGCCCGTTTTTGCGCGGTGATTTGACATTTCAGGTGCTGAACCTGGCTGATCTGGGATCGCCCGTGGGGATGAGCAAACAAAATACTGGCCAATCTACAGCGGCGGCTCCAGGGCAACAGAAAGGTGGTGTGCTACCCGACTTGCCATTCCGCACCGAACGCTGGAACAGTGTCGATGCGGATGTCAAAATTCAGGCAAAGCGTATCCAGCGTGCCAAAGCCTTACCGATAGAAGACCTGGTGACCCGCTTGCAAATGCGCGACTCGATATTGACGCTTGACCCATTAAAGTTTGGTGTCGCGGGTGGCAACCTTGCAGGGGCTATTACACTCGATGGTCGACACGATCCGATCCAGGCCAAACTCAACATCCATGCACGGAAACTGATGCTCAATGAGCTATTTCCGACCATCAAGTTGTCCAAAACCAGCATTGGTCAGATAAACGGTGACTTTGATCTGCACGGCAATGGAAACGCCGTCAGTAAAATGCTTGCCAGCTCCGACGGCAAGGTTGTATTACTGATTGATGGCGGCGAAATCAGCAAACTAATGCTGGAAACTGCTGGTTTGCATTTATGGGAAATATTGCAACTTAAACTGACCGGCGATAAAGTCATCAAACTGAATTGCGCCGTGGCCGATTTCAATGTCAAAAAAGGTGTCTTGCAAACCAGGACCATGCTGCTGGATACCGAGATCACCACCATTACAGGCACCGGTGATATCGATATGGCTCAAGAAACACTCAATCTGGATTTGGTCCCGCATACCAAAGTGATCAGCCCTGTTGCATTACGCAGCCCGATTTACATTCGCGGGAAGTTTTCCAAACCTGAGATATCCATTGATAAAACCAAAGTGGCCTTGCGTAGCGCAGGGGCGATTGCCTTGGGTGTAGTCAATCCTTTCCTGGCAATTATTCCTTTACTGGATACCGGTCCAGGTAAAAAAAGTGAATGTGGTCGCGTGATTGAAGAGGCGAAACACTGATTCTATTATTTTGCGATTGATCCCCACCGGTAATGCCAGGATCAGCCTAATGAATAACGCCGAGTATCAATTGCGCCATTAAACCGAGTCCAATAGTGACGATCAGCGCAATCCACCAAACGGTTGTAATCAGCAATCCTGGTGCATTTTGCTGTGTGGATTGATGAGCGGTTTCACATGGCCGATACATAGGCACAATAATGCGTAAATATACTGCCAGCGAAAGGACCGTGTTAAGCACAGCAAGCAATGCCAGCCAAGTGAAATGGGCGTCCATGGCCGCGCCGAAAAGCAGAAATTTCCCTGCAAATCCGGCTAGTGGAGGAATCCCCACCAGCGATATCAGGAATATCGTCATCACCACACCACGTAGCGGCTGGGTGCGCCCTATGCCTTTGTAGGCTTCCAATGCATGGCCTGTGAGCTGAATAATGGCAAACGCGCCCAGATTCATCGCGGCGTAGGCAGCGGCAAACACAATTAGCGAGGGCAGCGCCAAGGAACTCGCGCCTATCGCAACAATACCGAGTAAAAAATAGCCTGCTTGAGCAATCGATGAATAAGCCAGCAGCCTGACGACATTTTGCTGCACCAGCGCAGCGAGATAGCCCCAGGACATGCTGAGTACCGCAACAACCGCAATCATTTGGGGCCAGCCGCTGGTTACCGGCAAATCACGCGGCACCTGAGCCAACGCAAAAATCGCCCCGATCTTCGGCACAACGGAGAGATAAGCAGCGATCGATACCGGTGCGCCTTGATACGCATCGGGCGCCCAGAAATGGAAGGGTGCCAAGGATGCCTTATACCCCAATCCAGT
This sequence comes from Pseudomonadota bacterium, assembly GCA_040388645.1. Lineage (GTDB taxonomy): Bacteria > Pseudomonadota > Gammaproteobacteria > Burkholderiales > Sulfuriferulaceae > Sulfuriferula. Next base: position 204,188 of record JAZKBM010000007.1, on the reverse strand, counting down.
CACCACACCGACCAGACCAATCGTCGCAGCGAGCGGCATCTGATCAAGCAGTACAAGCTGATTGAAGAGCGTTGACCCGGTGGCGCCAAACCAGTAAGTGAGTCCGAAAATCATCACGCCCCCCGTCACCGAAGCGAAAACGAAAAACTTCATGGCGGCTTCCGTCGCCGCATCGTTTCGAGGATAAGCGACCAGCGCGAATGACCCCAGCGAAGACAGCAGTACGCCCAGCACCAAAAACATGGTGTCGCCGCTCCCGGCCAGTATCAATGCACTAAACGTGACAAAGCAGAGCAGGCTGTAAACAGTCCCTTCCCGATCGCTGTCGGCAAGCTCGGCACGCGCCAGTAACAGGGACAAAGCAGTGGCCGGCAATAGAATCAACTTGGCCCAGACACTCAGCGTGTCGATGCGAAAGGTGCCGCCGAATACCTCGATATCCACACCCAGCAACGGGAGGGTCAGGCCGGTAGCGAGCAGCAAGCCGGCGACGGCAAAAGCCAGCCCGGCGCGCGGCATGCGCAACATCTCGAACACCAAGGCACCCGCGCCGGTGCACAGCACCACAATCTCCGGGATCAGGTGCAACAGATCGTTGGTCATCTGTGTCATGCGGCTTGCCTACCCATCAAAAATGCAGCGCCGCGGTAGTCTGATGAATGGGGTTCAGTAACCACGTGGGTGCAATACCGATGAGGATAATCAGCACCAGTAACGGCACCAGGGTCAGAACCTCTCGCGCGTTCAGATCAGGCATCCCGGCCCATTGTTCACGCGGCGCGCCAAAAAATACTTTGCCGATAGCACGCAAATACAGGCCGGCCGTAATCACAATACCGAGAATGACAATGAGCGCCACTGGCGCCTCACGCAGCGTGGCGAGAAAGATCTGGAACTCGGCAGGAAAATGGGCCAGCCCCGGCAGGCCGAGTGAAGCGAAGGCCGCCAGCACGAACGACCAGCCCAGCAGTGGCACGAACTTCAGCAGACCACCGAAGTTTTCCATCTCGCGCGTATGTGCGCGGTCGTCCAGCATGCCGACCAGAAAGAACAGCGCGCCGGTGACCACCCCATGGCTAACCATCTGCAATACGGAACCATCCAGCGCCGTCGCGCGAATCGCTGGATCGGTGGCCAGGGCAGCGATGGCCACGCCGACCACCACGTAACCCATATGGTTGACCGAGGTATAGGCGACCATGCGCTTCAGATCGCTTTGCGCAAGCGCGGCAAAAGCGCCATACAACGCACTGAATACGCCGAGCGTAAGAACCACGGTACCGATTTCACGGAAGGCATCGGGCGTCATCTGCAGCGCGAAGCGTATCAGGCCGTAGGCACCGAATTTAAGCATGACACCTGCCAGGAGAACACTGCCGGTAGTTGGCGCCTGCACGTGAGCAGCCGGCAGCCATGCATGCAAGGGAAATACCGGTGTCTTGACCGCAAAGGTAAATAACATGGCGATAAACGCCAGCATGGCCGTCGTGCCAGTCAACGGCGGATGGGCAATCCAGGCTCGCATGTCAAAAGTATGCTGCGCGCCGCCCAGATAGAGCGCGAGAATGGCGAGTAGCAGCGGCAGGCTGCCAAGCAGAGTATAGAGGAAGAACATCAGCGCGGCACGCTGCCGATCCTCATGGCCCCAACCGGCAATCATGAAATACATCGAGACCAGCGACACTTCGAAAAAGACGTAGAAAAGCAATCCATCCAGCGCGGTAAAGGTGCCGATCGATGCCGTCTCGAGCAGGAGCATCAACACCACGTAGGCGTGGGGACGTTGTTTCACCTTGGACGAAAAAATAAACGACAGAAAGAACAACAACGCACTCAACAATACCAGCGGCAAGCTGATACCATCCACACCCACCCGGTAACTGGCGCCGATAGTCGGCATCCAGTCGATTTGCTCTATCTGTGAGTAACCTCCCGGCTCTACGCCACGCGCCCACATCCACAGCGCACCCAACAACACCAGCGCACTTGTGAGTATGCCGATACCGTGTACAACCGAGGCAGATGTGCGGCGCAAGGCCATGACAGACAGTGCCCCCAGCACCGGCAGAAACAGGGTTATCGACACAATGGGAAGCACGCCGGATTCTCCTTTTTAAATATTCCGAATCAGTATTTTAAAGACAACAAACCGGCCATCAGCGCGGCCAGTATAACGGCGGTGCCCAGTACACTCATCGCCAGTTCGCGGTGGATCAGGCCGCTTTGCAAAGCGCGCACCTTTTCACCCAGCGCCACACTGCCACGCACCAAGGCGAAAATCAGTCCATCGATGCCGCGCTCGTCGCTCATGCGTACCCCTCGCCCTATGCCGCAGTTGAGCCGACCCAATGCGAGCACCGCATTGTAGAGTCTGCTTTCCAATTGCCTGCTGACCCGAGCAAGCGCCAGTGCCGGACGTGCGGCCATGAGCACCGTTCTGTAGAGTTTGTTTTCAAATTGCTCGCAAGCCTGGGCCACCGCCAAAACCGGGCGCACCACCCATCTATCCATGCCACCAGCGATGACAAAGTCTTGCTGCGCCCAGCTCTGCAGTGGTCCGAGCATACGTCGGCCACCAACAAACCAGCCCAATATCAAACCGGTGAGCATCGCGCCCACCCCCGCCATTTGTGCAACAGCGCTTTCTGGCAGGTGATTTAACATCAGCCCCTCGATAGACGGAAAAGCAAGTCCCAAGAGGACAGCCAGACTGACCAGACCGGCGAGTCCGGCACCCATCCAAACCAGCCCAGCCACTTGTCGCTGCTGGCGTTCACCACGCCAGAGTATGCGCAAGGCTCGAGCCATGTAGGCCCCTGTCAATAAGGTACCGGCCAAGGCGAGCGAACCGAACACGGCCGCATGTTCCGAAGACAGGGCCGCGGCAATGACGGCATCCTTGGAAAAAAACCCGCTCAAAGGTGGAATACCGGCCAGCGCCAACGCCGCCAGCACGAAGCCGGCGAAGATACGTGGCCGATCACGGCCGACACCATTCAAGTCGGTTAGCCGGGTGGACTCGCGGCTATGCTGAAACACACCAGCACCAAGAAACAGTGAACTCTTGATAGCCGCATGGGCAATCAGATGCAGCAGTGCCGCCAGCGGAACGCCGGCACCCACCGCCACCAGCATGAGACCATACTGGCTGGAAGTTGATGCTGCCAATAAGCGCTTGAGGTCCGATGATCCCAACGCGCTGAGACCAGCGACCGCGGTGGTCACACCCCCCACCAAACCAATGGCAAGCAGCACATCAGGCGGCAACAGCGGCGCGGTACGGATCAGCAGGATGGCCCCGGCCGCCACCAGCGTGGCCGAATGCAACAAAGCCGAGACCGGCGTCGGGCCTGCCATGGCGCCAAGCAGCCAGTCCTGCAACGGCACTTGGGCCGACTTGCCCATGGCAGCGAGTAACAACATGAACCCTGCGGCCAAGGCGGCTGTACTCCCCGTATGCAAAGAAGCGGCAATCTCGCTGCTGCCGCTCGCGGCAATCAGAATAAACACCGCCGCATAAAGACCAAGGTCGGCGCTACGCGTATAAAGGAAGGCCCGCGTGGCGGCTGCCGTTATCCCGGGGCGCTGGTACCAGAAGCCGATCAGCAGATAGCTGCTCAATCCGATGAGTTCCCAAGCGGCCAGCAATAACACCCAATCCCCGGCCAGTACCAGGGTCTGCATGGCGGCAATAAAAAATGACATGATGGCAAAGAAGCGCGGCTGGGCGGGATCTTCTTTCATATAGCCGACGGCATAGACCAGCACAAAAATGCCGACGACGCCGACCATCACAGACAAGAGCGCATTCAGCGGTTCTGCAATCAGGCGCAGGGGCATGTCAGGCAGTCCGGGGAGGATCAGCACCGGGTGCATACCGTCCGACGCACCGGCCAGCAGCCACAGACTCGCAAAGAGCCCAATGACCGCGCCCAGCAGGGCCACGGCAGCGGGTGCGCGGCGTAACAACGGGATCAGGGCTGCCGCCGCGAGCGGCGTCAGCACGACCAGCGCGAGGAGGTTCATCCTTTCAGCTCCTGGGCTTCTTCCATTTCCACTGATCCCCTGGCGCGAAAACGCGCAATCGCCACGCCGAAACCGACTGCCATTTCCAGTGCCATCACCGTCATGACAATGAGCACGAACATCTGGCCAGCATAATTATCCGGATATAAAAATCGCCAGAATGCAACCAGATTAACCAAGGCCCCGGCCAGAATCAGCTCCACACCCATCATGATCATGACCAGATTGGTCTGCGATAAAGCACCGTAGATTCCAATACCAAACAAGGCAGCGCCGGTTAGCAGGGCAATGAGCAGATCAGGGTTCATCAGATCTCTTTCGTTGCAGCACCGGCATTGCCACTGCCGTGGCGGCGATCATTGCTGTCAGAATCGTGACGCCCGCAGTCTCGAAAATCAGCATTGACCGGCCCAGCAGTTCCGTACCCAACGCGCGCACCTGATCCGCCGCCAACGGTGCCACACTAGATGTGCCCCAATCCGAGAACAGCGCGATGCCAGCGGTAACCAGCGCAGCTGCGATCCCGGCAAAAATGGATAGTCGTTTCTGGTGAGACATTTCCATTTCACCCAGGCCACCCGGATCCATCATGAACATCACCATAAAGATAGCCATGATGCTCATCTCAGTTGCCATCATCATGATCTGCAATACACCAAGAAACTCCGCCTGCATGGCCAGAAACATCGCACCTAGTGCGGTTTGAGAAAACAGCAGCGCCAATGCCGAACGCATCATCGACGAAGTGCGAAATACCGCCACGCCAAACGCGACGGTAGCAGCTCCAAAAAATGCGATAAATAGTGTCTGTAGTGAAATCATGGCCATATCAACACCATCACACCAACGACAAGCAGATTGAGTAGCGCCAGCGGGATTCCCAGCTTCCAGCTCCAGGCCAGCAGATGCGCCTCGCGAATACGCGGCAAATAATGCCCGGCAAGCAGCATCGCTGCGCTCACGCAAAGAATTTTTAAGGCACTCCAAGCCCATCCGGGTAGTCCGGGACCTAGCCAGCCACCCAGAAAAAACACCGTAATGGCGGTTGCCATGGAGACGACCAGCACCATTCTGCCAAGGCGAAATATTGCCAGGCGTGTGCCGGTATATTCAGCTTCTACGCCACCCGCCAATTCACCCTTGGCTGTGGGAAGGTCGAAAGGCGGCAGAAAGGACACGGCCAAAGCGGCGATGAAAAAGAGAACGAAGCCGAGTGGCTGATAAACGATATTCCATACACCTTTTTGAGAAACTACGATATCCGTAGTAAGCAGCGACTCGGCGCGCATTGCGACTGCCGTAATGGGCATGACAATCAGCATGGAATAGGCGACCACCTCCCCCAGGAAACGCCAGCCACCTACCAGTGCGTAGGCACCATTCGGCCCCCATCCGGCCATCAATAGCGCCACCAGCACATACGCCAGCGCTGCATTGATGAATAGCGCCCCGGTGGCCAAATTGGTAATGACCAGCGTCGGGCTCAGCGGCAGCACTGCTGCGGCAAGCAACGCGGCAATCAGTAGCAGAACCGGTGCGGTTTCAAAGAACAATCGGTCTGGCGTGCGCGGCACGACGGATTCCTGGCCCAGCAGTGCCATGGCCGCCCAAGCCGGCGCCGCAAGCTGGAAACGGCCGTGCGCCAACCATGCTTCCAGCACAGCAACCAGATACGCTCCCGCCAACAGGAATAACACCACGGCAAGCGTGTTCATGCCACGATCTCCCACGGCGATAAATCAAGGGAACACACGGTCGTGAGCGCATCTCCCAGCTCTTGCTGGGCAAGCAGTTGGGGCAGCAGACTCAAGTGAAAAGTTGAAGGTGTATCCAGATGCGCCTGCATCACCCTGCCGTTTTCCAACGTCAGATGCAGACTGGCTTCACCGCGCGGCGTTTCGACATTGGCGTGACCTTCTCCTGTGTTTGTGTTGGCAACAACAAATTCGGATTCTTTCAGAACGCCTGCGGATTCGATAAGTGCGAAGCTTTGCAACATTTCATCGAGTCGAATGTGTAACCGCGCTAGTGCGTCCCCGCCTTTCCGATTCATTACTTCAAATTTCAGAGATTGATACGTGTCATCGGTCAAGCGGAAATCAGAGCACATACCCGTAGCCCGCGCTATCGGCCCTCGCAAGCCGGGGTTGGGTGCAATAACTCCTACACCGGAAAGCCGGGAATGCAGGAACGGTGTATGGGCCAAACGAGCCACCAGCGCTTCTACATCTGGGCGCATGCACATAATTTGCGGCAGTTCCGCGCGCAGGCATTCGAGTTGCATCTTTCCCGCACGGCGTTCTAGCCACGCAAAGCCAATCTGCCAACCCAGCATTGCCAGCCAGCCCAGATGACTGGCAATGCGTTCACGCTCTAACGCCGCCATGCGCCAATACAACACTTCCACATCCATGGTCTGCCCGCTTGCTGCCTCCAGCGCGCGCCAGACCAGCACACGATAGGCCATGGGGGTAAGCGGATGAAGCATTGCCAAATGCTCAACAAATTCACCTGCTTTCATCCCGCCTACAGGTAGTGAAACCCCTACGCCGACGACCGACTGTACACGCACCTTTGCAACGGCATCCCCATCAAGCGTCAGGGTGAGTAGCAAACCGCCTGGCAGCCCAGGGAATACGGGACCAAAGGGTACGTCCAACCAGTCCATCGGCAAGCCATCCGGACTGCGTGGCAGGTCTTTGGTAACCTCGATCATGGACATGAAACCCATCTCGCCGTGGTCCATCTCGCCGTGATCCATGTCACCATGCTTCATGTCACCGTGCTTCATGTCCGCCTCATCCGGCTGCTTATGATCATGCCCGGACTCATTAGCTGAAGCACTTTCGCGCGGGATCAGGGTCATGCCGCATTTTGGGCAGGAACCGGGGGCATCCTGGACAACTTCCAGATGCATGGGACACGTATACTCGATGTGAGCGTCCAATATCGACGCTTTGAAATCGTCAGGATGGGATTGAAAAGCACTCTCCATGAGCGCATTGCGGAGCTGAACCACACCTTCGAGCAAGTGCTGCTGGCTTAACTCGGCACGCCAGTCGGCTTTCGGTAACGGTGCGAGTTCGCCGCTACCGAGCGCTAAAATCGCACGCGGACGCATCATCTGCGCATATAGAATAGCCGCGGCTGACCGCATTTCTATCGAGAGCGGACCAATCACCAGCAGTACATTGGCATGACGCGGCGTGGCGGCAATCTGCAAGCCTGCGGCGCTGACATCCAGATTTTGTGCGCGTGCCAAATCCACTCCAGGCACGATCATCGCACGCAAATCTTGCGCCATGCCTCTAGCCATTAATCGGTTTAGCCAAGTGGGCTTACCCTGACGTGCGCCGGTGATCACGCTACTGTCTCCGTAATGCACCCTGACTCCAGCCGTAGAGCAAACCAAGAAAAAGAATGGCCAGGAAAACCCCCATGTCGAGCAAGGCCACTATACCTTCCTGTTTGTATACGACTGCCCATGGGTACATGAAAGCCATTTCCATATCAAAGGCTAGAAATAACAACGCGTATCCATAGTAATGAGCGTGGTAGCGTACCCAAACCGGGTCTCTGGAAAGACTTCCTGCGGTCGCCGGTACATCCTTACCGACTTCAACTTGCGCGCGACCCATAGCGCGTATCAGGAAAAACAGACTGGCCACCAGTCCGAAAGCGCCCACAGCCAAGCCGAGAAGCAATGCATACTGTTGCAAGGCTGTCATGTTTTATCTCCTCGGTTTAATTATCAAATTTATTGAGTGACGCACCCAAACCACTTGCTCGCCTGATTTTTATCTATATTTACCCGATCTAACTTGAAAACACCACTTGGCCTTCCCTTATTTGTATTTGAGCGCCTCAATATCACTCACATTTTTTCCTTGATACCGGCTTTCACCAGCCACCAATTGATTGGATAGCTCGTCGCAAAGCCTGCCAACATTGCGATTTGCATCATGAACCAAAATACGGGACCGGTTTTTGGCAATTCATGGTCAAAAATCCCAAAGGTCACAATACCCATCCAGCCGTACATACCGATTTGCCATGCTGTTAATGACAGCGCGTCAGCTTTAAGTGCCGCTATCAATCCTTCACGCGGCGGCAGATGCCGCATTGGCTGGATTGTGAAGTATTGAAAAGCAATACCGAAAGCAAACGCGGCGATATAATCAATTACCCATGCGGCAAAAATCGGTTTACCAAATAACGTAAGCGGGACGACTATAAGTATTGTCTCCACCAGAATATCGCCCACCGTGCAGCCACTTCCGCAATGTGTGGCGGCAAGCCCAACTGTTTGGTAAAAGGGCTTCATTTTTCCTGGATTTTCTTTGCCCTGCCTTTCAGCATTTTGAACGCTTTGCTGGCTTGATAGACGTCCAACGTAAAAATAAAACCAAAGGCCGATGGGGCCGGAATAGAGGGCGGTGATTGGCCAAACCAGGTTCATAATCCACATCTGCTGGCGATGACCTCTCACAAGGTCAATCGCAATAAGGAAGGCGCTCGCAATGCCGAGTACCAGCGAAATGATCGCAAGATAAACGAGCCATTCTGGCATGTTGATCAATCCCCTCTCCTCTTATTTATTCCTGATTTTTTAAATATCCACTGTTGAATATTTGTTCTGAATAATCATAAAGAAGGCCAGGCAGAATGTCTGTTAGCGAACGAACGGTAGCAACGTCAACCACTGGATAAAATAATAGTTGATAAGTCAGCTCATAAAATAAGTAAGCTCCCAGTCCAGCCCACCGATGTGGCCGGGTGAGCGTTCGTTGATTTGCACCAGCGTTATCGAACGGCTATTCACAGAAATCCACAGCCCTTTGTCAAAGCTATCTGTGCTTTTTCGTCCAACAAGCAAACTCCGATAGCTGGAATATAAGCAAACCAGCGAATGGATGACATGTATCAATAATATTGGCATGGGAAAACATGACCTAGTGGTGGTGATTATTTTTTGGACCCCAGCATGCATCAGGGTAAGTAAAGTATCCGTAACTGGTGCTTTGGTTTGCAGGTCACATATATGCGTTAAGAATGAAAACGTGACCGTATCGTGATCTCCTTGAGACCTGCGTACTCCATGCTGATGATGGACGACGCCCTCGACGCCCTGTCAGGTTGTTTGTCCCGGTGGATTTTTCCGCCATCAACCAAGGAGATAACATGAAAAAACCGACCCTGTCCGTCATGCTAGCTGCACTCGCTACCAGTGCAATTCTGGCTGCGCCAGCTGCCTATTCAGATGACGATGGTATGCGCCATTACGCGATCACCATTACCAATCTCACGCGCGGGCAAATCTTTGCCCCTCCTGCCGTCATTGCACACAATGGTGACTATAAACTATTCAAGCTGGGGAGCCCTTCCAGCCCTGAGTTGGCCACACTCGCAGAAGAAGGGGATCCATCCCCGCTACTGGGTCTGGCAGCTTCAATACCATCGGTTTATCGCACGGCAAGAGGCACAGGTGGCATCATGCCTGGCGCTTCGATGACTATCGAAATTGAAACGACAAACAAATTTTCGGACATTTCTGTCGCTTCAATGCTGGTTTCCACCAATGATGGATTCATGGCGGTACGCGGAATACAGGCGCCAAGACGCGGCACTGTGACCATTGAAGCCGATGCCTATGATGCAGGCAGCGAAGCCAACTCGGAAAACTGTGCATTTATCCCGGGACCCCCATGCGGGAGTCATGTGCATGACCCCGCACCGGCTGAAGGATATGTTTACGTGCATTCAGGCGTTCATGGCGGAGGCGGTCTGACACCTGCCCTGCATGACTGGCGCAATCCGGTGGCAGAGATTGAAATAAAGCGTATCAACTAGGCGGGCGTAACTCGCCATGCTCCGCCAATTCTTGGGCGGAGTGGGCCTGAATATCTTGCAGCTGACATCCATCCAGAATGAATTGGTATGGGGAACCATTTCTTACCGGAAATTGGACCAAAAAGACCCGGTCTATTTCAATAACTAGCCATTAAATTTTAATCATCTTCCTCTCTCAACAGGGAATGTATGCAAGCATCAACTGCGATTCGATTGTTAATCGGCGTGATTCTGGTTGTGGCTTTACCAGGCATCGGCTGTTTCGGATGGTATTCGCTGGGTACCTTGTCCACCTCCAATACACTGATTAAAACGGTGGTCGTCGTTGCTTATCCAGCCGCATTGATCTCTCTGGCTATCTTGTTGCTGACATTGATTTCCAAAAATCAGAGCCGACACCTCATCTGGGTATCGGGTTTATCCCTGATGACAATGGTTGCCATCATATTCATTGCTCGTCACGTATAGCGGTTACATTGAGATAACCGTTGCATTTCCGTCTAGGGATGCATGAAATAATAGCGCTTGCCGATAGACTGGAGAATCGGCAGCCTTTACACTTCGTCCGGGTAGCCAGACACATTAGAACGATCCGTCCCGTCGGGTGACCCTTGCATCAACAATCGATCATCCCGAATACAAAACCAAACCGGTACGTGATGTCAGCCCTGTCAAAAAAGATACTTGCAGTTTATCTCGTAGTCCTCACGCTAGGCCTCGCATTGTCCACGCTGATTTATATCAATGGGCACTCCGTATCTGCCGCTACCAATTCACTGGTGGCAGAAAATCTGCCTCGTCTCAATGCCATCTCCAAACTTCGTGTGGCTATTTTTTCGCAAAAACCAGTTTTGTATGAATACTATGCCACTACAGATCGCGTTATCTTCCTGAAAAATTATGAAGCCAGCCAGCGCGAAGTTGACGCAGGTTTACATACCATCCACACGAATCAGGAAGGTAGCAAACTGCTCAGCCAGATCGAGTCCCAGGTCGAGCAGATTGCACAATATGCAGTGGAACTTGACCGGACACTTAATTCCTCTTCCATTGATTGGGATCATGCCCGCGACATATTGGCCCAAGTAAGCAAAACAGAAAACAAAATTTCTCCGGCCATCGATGCGCTGGTCGAGCTGAACCAGAAACACGTCTTCAATAACGGGAATCGGGTTCAATCCAGAACCAGACTGATGATCCAGATGGTTATCGGATTCAGTATCGTGATTTTCCTGATTGCCATCCTGATCGGCTATTACGTCAACGCATACATCGCCGAGAGCGCCGAGAGACGACGTCTCGCCACGTTTCCGGAACGCAATCCCAGCCCAGTACTTCGTATGAACTGGAATGGCGTAATTGCATACTCCAATCCCGCCACGACAGATTTACTCACCCAACTGGGCATACCCAATGCAAACCAGCTTTTGCCGGATGACTTTGAAACGCGACTTGCCGAACTCAAATCCGGCACACAAGAAAGCTTTACGCTTGAATATACCAAACATGGGCACGTGCTCAATTGCTTTGTTCATGCCCTAACTGATCTCCATATTTTCCACATTTACATTTCCGACATCAGTGACCGTAAACGGGCGGAAGAAAATTTGATACATCAGGCTTATCACGATGACCTGACTGGCTTGCCGAACCGTCGCATGCTGGGCGAACGCTTGCGGGACGCAATCAGACAGGCTGATGGAAATAGCAAGCTGGCAATTGCCTTGTTGCGTCTGGATCGTCTGAAACGAATTCTTGAAAGTCAGGGTTATGAAGCGAGTGACAATCTTCTGCATACCATCGCAGTCCGGTTAAATTCCTTGTTGCTTGAGAATCATGACTTGATACAAGGCGCGATGCTATTCCGTTTTGAGGGTGCTACGTTTGGTTTACTGCTTCCCGAAATAGACAGTACGTATCAATTGCAAATACTGGCAGAAAAACTGTTGCTGAGCATGCACGAGCCATTACACGTTAACACGCAGGAATTCTTTTTTACTCTCAGCATTGGCGCCAGTATTTTTCCTGTAGACGGACGTGACTCAGAAAACCTTATCAGAAATGCAGAGGCCGCAGTCAATCGTGCGAAAACCTTGGGTGGCGATGTATTCCAGCGTTACACAGAGGACATGAACAATCAGGCGGAACGCTGGCTGACTTTAGAAAATAACCTGCGCCAAGCACTGAAACGTAATGAGTTGACTTTACATTATCAACCCCAGGTCGCAATCTCGAACAACCGAATTCTTGGTGTCGAAGCGTTGATCCGGTGGTATCGGGATGGGAAAACCTATAGTTCGCCTGCGGAATTTATTCCCCTTGCCGAAGAATCCGGTCTTATTATTGCTATCGGAGAATGGGTATTGCGTACTGCCTGTTTGCAGGCAAAACTTTGGCATGATGCAGGATTCAGCAGACTGATCATGGCAGTGAATATTTCCGCACGCCAGTTTCAGCATCCTGAATTCACCGAACTCGTTGCAACGGTAATCAAGGAAACCGGGATCAATCCGGCCTATCTGGAACTCGAGATCACCGAAAGCGTGACCATGCACGATGCTGAAAAAACCATCACTACATTGAACAACTTGCGTGCCTTGAAGCTTCATCTCTCGATTGACGATTTCGGGACAGGCTATTCATCGCTCAGCTACTTGAAACGCTTCCCCATTAACAAACTCAAGATTGACCAATCATTTATTCGCAACATGACCATCGACAGCGATGATGCCTCCATAACAAGATCAGTGGTTTTGCTGGGGCAGAGTCTGAACCTGAGCGTCATCGCGGAAGGTGTGGAAACAGCGGAACAACTTGCCATGCTGAAACAATATGGCTGTGATGAGGTGCAGGGGTATTATTTCAGCAAACCTGTCCCTCAAAACGAGCTGGAACGCCTGCTTGAACATAACCCAGAGCTAAAAATTGAACACCAATCTTCGTGAAAATGATTGTTATGCGACTGGCATGACCCCAGTTACTCGTTACGCCAGTGATCCGGCCGAATCTCCAGGTAAGCTGAAGCAGCAGAAAACGCGCTTTCAAACCGCCTAATTTTTAGAGTTTATGTTGACCGGCACTTCTGTAACTACTTCCGGCAGTGCCGAAAGGATGGTCACCGTTACCCGTCGATTGCGTGCGCGGCCCGTGGCCGTCTCATTGGAATCGACAGGCTCATTCGAACCATGGCCAACAGCTGTCAAGCGGTTCTCGGCAATACCATTGTCGCCAAACAACCTGACTACGCTACTTGCCCGCATTGCTGACAATTCCCAATTGGAAGGGAATATGACATTACTGATAGGCAAATCATCGGTATAACCCTCCACGCGTATTGCATGCTGATCATTTTTCAGCACCGCCGCAACGGCTTTTAACGCTTGACTGGATTCATCTGTCAACTTGGCCTCTCCCAACGCGAACAGCAGGCTTGCATTGATCTCCACGCTCACGCCCCATGCTGTCTGTGTCACCCTGACCTTGCCTTCACTAACTAACGGGGCAAGTACCTTCAGGATGCTACGCGCGATACCTGTCATCTGTTCTTTTTCACGTCTGACAGCTTCAGTTACCCGCGGTTTATGAATCAGGGTTTTACTTGGCAATGGCAATATTGGCGGAGGCGATACGGGTTTTGTCTGTTGCGTTTTTGTCTGACCAAATGCATTTCCAAGCGAATCAGACAGCACACGATATTTACTTTCATTCACAGAAGAAATCGCATACATCACCACGAAAAAAGCGAACAACAGCGTAATGAAATCGGCATACGACACTAACCATCTCTCGTGATTTTCGTGTTCCTCTTCGTATTTTCTTCTGGCCATGGCGTGGAGTATTCAGACAATACTTAAGTAAAATCGGTAAAGGAAAATCTTCTGTTTATCTAAGATAAGTGGTCATACGTTCGTCAATGGCACGCGGGTTATCGCCGTTGGCAATCCCTATAAATGCATCTGCAAGCATTTCACGTGTGCTGACTTCATGCATGACGGTTGTTTTGAGGCGGTGACCAATGGGCAAAAATACCAGATTGGCCAAACCAACGCCGTAGATAGTCGCGACAAATGCCACGGCAATACCGCTGCCCAGCTTGGTTGGATCGGAAAGATTTTCCATTACATGTATCAAGCCCAGGACCGCACCCAGAATGCCGATGGTCGGCGAATAGCCGCCAGCCGCCTCCCATATCTTTGCTGCGTGGCGCTGTTCCGACTCATATGCGCTAATCTCAAGATCAAGAATCTCCCTGAGTTTGATGGGCTCGGTTCCATCGATTATCAGGCGCAAGCCTTTGGCTGTGAACGGATCCTCCGTCGCCAGCATGAAGGTTTCCAGCCCTAACAAACCTTCGCGTCGTGCGGTATGACTCCAGACCCTGATTTCATCTATGATTTCCTGACGATTGTCAGGCGGGGGAACAAATACCCAACCGATCATCCGTACGCCACGTACAAATACTTTAATCCTGTTTTGCAGCAGGACGGCTCCAATTGTGCCGATCACCACAATGACAAACGCCGCTGGCTGGATCAGCGATCCGATATGACCACCGTCCAACATGTGTGCAACCAGTACGCCCGCCAGGGCGAGTACAACACCCGCTATACTGCCCCAGTCCATGCCTGCCCCTTTAGTGTTGATCGGAGCCGGGCCACGGCCTGACTATGCAATTGGCATACGCGCGATTCCGAAACACCCATGACCGCGCCAATCTCTTTGAGATTCATCTCTTCTTCATAGTAAAGGCCCATCAGAATTTTTTCACGTTCCGGTAAACTCTCAACTGCCTCTGCAACAGCACCGCGAAACCCGCTTTCCAGCAGTTCCTTTAATGGATCGTTCGATTCACCCTTGGCGTGCTGGTCAAGAAAATGGTCGTTGCCATCGGCGCTATGAAAATCTTCGTAATACACCAGTTGGTGTCCGGCACCATTGCTCAGTAACCCCTGATAATCTGCCAGAGAAAGTTTGAGTTCCTTGGCAATTTCAGCCTCGGTAGGTTCATGGCCCAAACGTTGCTGAAGGGTATTCATTGCTACTTCAATCTTGCGCATGTTTTGACGGATACTACGTGGCAGCCAGTCTGTGCTGCGGAGTTCGTCCAGCATCGATCCGCGGATACGCTGGATCGCATAGGTCTCGAACTGCGCACCGTGATTCTCTTCATACCGATTGATGGCATCGAGCAGACCAATCATTCCTGCCTGTACGAGATCGTCCACCTCAACACTCGGAGGCAATCTCGCTTTGAGCTGATACGCGAGCCGCTTAACCAGCGAAGCGTGTTGGGTAAGCAGATAATTTTTGTCGGATTTTCCGTTAGAGGTATACATATTTCAGGACAGGCTGAGTTGTCCGGCAAGACGCCGGAATGCAACGGAAGCCCCAGCCAGAGGAAATGCATCAATCACCGAACGCCCTAAATTCGCTGCGCGACCGAGGTGTTCATCCGCAGGTACTGAACCCATGGAATTCAGCTGTATGGCTAAATATCGGCTTGCTGTACGCGCCATATTTTCGTAAACCAGCCGTGCCTCATCTTCTGAAGCGCCCGTGACCAGAACCCCGAACGAGCGTCGGCCCAGACAAGCATTCAAGCGTTTGATCAAACTATAAGCCGATTTGAGCGACGCTGCTCCAGGAGACATCTGTACAACGATTTGACCATCAGACATGGCTGAAACCGGAAAGGCATCGTTCGCATCCAGTTCTCCATCCACCATGACGACACTGGCCTGCCTGGCAAGCAGGTCGAAGCTGGTGCCAAGGCGGTGTGACTCCGCTTCACTCAGACTGCCAAGGTCTTGTCTTACTCGCGCCAGCGAGACCAGACCCAAACCTTGATAAACGGGTTGAACCACTTCATCCAGCGCTTTCTCCTGACGCGCTACCTCGAGCAAAGTCGCGCGCCTCGTGGCGCCGAATCGTGACGCGATACCCTTTGATGCTGAGCGTGCATCCACCAGTAACACATCACTTCCACCTTGCACCAGTGAGGCACCAAGATTCGCCAGCATTGCATTTTTTTCTTCGTCCTTGAGTACCGACAAAAATGTCACAATGCGCGGCCTGGGCCCTGCCAGCATGCGCCGCAGTCCCTCTGCCTGATCGAAGTCGAAATTAGCCAAGGTTCACCTCACGCAGTGATTTGTCTTTCATCGCATGCACAGTATTGGCGATTACCAGCGGCAGCTCATCATCCTGAAACTGGAACGGTGAGTTTTCGCGTTTTAACTTGAATGCGCGATCAATCAGATATTCGCGATTGATGACATGCAGGTCTTCGGGGACGCGCTGACCATTTGCCGTGTAATAAAGACTCAGCTTGTGACGAATGGCAACATCCAGCACATTGCCAATGGTGGCCGCTTCATCAAGCTTGGTAAGGATGCAGCCTGCCAGGCCGGAGCCTTGATAAGCCCGCACCACTTCGTTAAGTGTCTCGCCAGTGGAAGTCGCATTCAGGCATAGTAGACGCTTTACCTTGGTACTGGCGCCAGATAGCATCGCCACCTGCTCAGCGACCATGTGGTCGCGCTGGTTCATACCTACCGTATCAATCAGGATCGTATGTTTGTTCTTCAACTCTTCCAGTGCAATACGCAGGTCGGCTTCGTCCTTCACTGAATGGACCATTACGCCCAGTATCTTGCCATAGATGCGCAATTGCTCATGACCTCCGATACGATAACCGTCCGTTGTAATCAATGCCAGTTTGCTGGTGCCATGACGCATCACGCAGCGTGCGGCCAGCTTGGCTGTGGTTGTGGTTTTGCCTACACCAGTGGGACCGACAAGGGCGAATACACCTCCCTTTTCCAGTATCTCGTTTTCATTATTGATGGCTTGAAGATTGCGCATCAGAACAGACTTGATCCAGGTCATTCCCTCTTCTGCACTGGTCACGGCAGGCAAATTTTCCGCCAGATGTCGCGCCAGGCTGGCACTGAACCCTGCTGCCAGCAACTCACGCAGAATATCTGCCCGATGTGGCTGCCGGTTCTGAGCGGCTCCCCAGGATAGCTCAGCAAGTTGTGCCTCCAGCATGCCACGCATGGAGCGGATTTCACTCATGACTTCAGTCAGTTCGCTCGCTGCAGCTTTTTTTGCGGAGAGCGTAGTGCGCGCCGTTTCAAGTGCGCCGGCCAGATTGGCGGCTTGATTGGCAGTCTGATTGTTATCGGTACGACGTTTATTTGGCAATGGCGTGAGTTGAGGTTTCAGCAGCGTCTCTTTCTCCACCGACGGGGCGACCAGCGCAGCGATGTCTTCATTGGCTAGCGCCATGATTTCCACCCCGCCATCGACACTGCGATTAGACAGAATGACTGCATCCGGACCCAGTTCATCACGTACTTTGCGTAAAGCATCACGGGAATTGCTGGCAGTAAATTTTTTAACGTTCATGCTTGACCTCCAACTAGGCTGGTAACCCTAATGGTTTTTGAATCGGGAAGTTCGGCGTGCGACAACACTTTGAGTTGCGGAAGTGCACGACGCAGAAAGCGGGCGAGTAGCGCACGTAATGGTCCCGGCACCAGCAGCACAGGCGTGATGCCCTGTTGCTCCTGCTGCCGGGTAGCCAGTTCGGTTTGAGAAGCCAGCAGATCGGCAAGGCCCGGCTCAATCCCAGCCCCTTCCGGCCCACTGGCTTGTAAAGCCTGCATCAGCAAGCGCTCCAGACTACTATCCAGCGCCATCACTGACAGCTCGTTGGCCGAAGGGAACAACTGCTGGACTATCGCGCGGCCAAGTGCAATGCGCACCAGCGCGGTCAGTTCATTCGGATCCTGGATACGCGCCGCATGTTCGGCCAAGGTTTCAATGATGGTGCGCATATCACGGATGTGCACCCCCTCAATCAGCAGGTTTTGCAATACTTTTTGCAATGAAGAAAGCGGTATCAGTTTGGGCACCAGATCCTCCACCAGCTTGGGTGATTCCGTACCCAGGTGATCAAGTAACTGTTGCACCTCCAGGCGCCCCAGCAGTTCAGCAGCATGCAATGTGATCAAATGGTTGAGATGAGTCGCCACTACCGTGCCCGCATCCACCACGGTATATCCCATGGTCTGCGCTTGCTCACGCAGGCTGGCATCTATCCAGGTAGCAGGCAGGCCAAAAGCCGGGTCGCTGGATGCCGGCCCTGGAAGTGTACCGGTCACCATGCCAGGATTAATGGCCAGATACTGACCGGAATGTGCTTCCCCGCTTCCTATTTCGACCCCTTTCAGACTGATACGATATTCCGATGGCCTCAGTTCCAGGTTGTCCCGAATATGCACCGGCGGAGACAAAAAACCGACCTCCTGGGCGAATTTCTTGCGGATACCCTTGATACGCCGTAACAATTCGCCGCTCTGCTCTTTATCCACCAGGGGAATAAGACGATAACCAACTTCCAGGCTCAAGGTATCAACCGGCATGATGTCCTGCCAGGTTGCTTCTTCCATCTCAGGTGAAGTTGCCGGCACAATGGCGGTTTCGGGTTCGACTTTTGGTTTGAGTGCGCGTTGCGTCAGAATGTAACCACCTGCCCCAAGGGCTGCGGCCAGCAAAATAAACGCCACATGCGGCATACCAGGAATAAGGCCCATGCCTCCAATGATTCCGGCAGAGATGAACAGTACCTGTGGCTTGGCAAAAAGCTGACCCAGCAATTGGCCGCCAATATCCTGATCGCTGGCGACACGGGATACCACGATACCTGCCGCCGTCGAGATCAGCAGCGAAGGAATCTGGGCAACCAGACCGTCACCAATGGCCAGCAAAGTGTAGTTCTTGATGGCCACGGCAAAGGTCAGATCATGCTGCACCATGCCAACAATAAGGCCACCAATAATATTGATCACCGTCACCATGATTCCGGCCACTGCATCGCCGCGCACATATTTGCTGGCACCGTCCATCGCACCGTAAAACTCGGCTTCCTGGGCGACTTCGGTACGGCGCTGGCGCGCATCCTGTTCACCGATCAGGCCGGCATTCAGATCGGCATCAATAGCCATCTGCTTGCCTGGCATGGCATCCAGGGTAAAGCGTGCGCCGACTTCCGCGATACGCCCGGCACCCTTGGTGACAACCATGAAGTTGATGATGGTCAAAATGATGAACACCACGATACCGACAGCATAATTGCCGCCAATCAGGAAGTGTCCGAATGCCTCGATCACTTTACCGGCAGCAGCCGGTCCGGTGTGTCCTTCGGTGAGGACGATACGTGTTGAGGCCACGTTCAGCGAAAGGCGCAGCATGGTACTGACCAGCAAAACGGTCGGGAAGACGATGAAATCCAGCGGTTTTACCGTATACAGGCTGGTAAGCAATACGATAATGGCAAGTGCAATATTGAAACTGAAAAAGATATCAAGTGCGAAGGCTGGTAGTGGCAAAACCATCATGGCCAGCATGATGATGATAATCATCGGCGCAACCATCGTGGCACCGCCTGCAGCAGTCAACCATGCGGGCAGCTTCAGGCCATTCATTGCATGACTCCATTATGATCTGCGGGTTGTGACGCTTCATTTAACGGATCAAGCTGCGGTGGTACGTCAAGGTCGCCAGGAATATCCGGGCGCACGCCGCCCTGCTTCTGGTAAGTTCGTAACTGGAATACATAAGCCAGCACTTCGGCTACTGCCGTATAGAGTGCTTCCGGAATTTCATCGCCCAGCTCAGCATGCCGATATAGCGCTCGCGCCAGCGGCGGTGCTTCCAGTAGCGGCACATTATTTGCGCCAGCCAATTCCCGGATCTTCGCAGCCACTTCATCAGCACCTTTAGCCACCACTTTGGGGGCTCGCATCATACCGTCAGAATATTTAAGCGCCACTGCGTAGTGTGTGGGGTTGGTCACGACAACATCCGCTGTGGGCACTTCGGACATCATGCGGCGACGCGCCATTTCACGTTGTTGTGCGCGAATCTTTGCCTTTATTTGCGGATCGCCATCGGTTTCTTTGGCTTCTTGACGGACTTCCTGTCGTGTCATCTTCAATTTATGCGCGTGATGGAATATCTGATAGGGCGCATCAATCATGACAATCACGCCCAAGGCACTCGCCACCGTGATAAAACTGATCCACAGCAGACTGGCAAGATGCGCGCTACCATCCTGAAGCGATTCCAGGCTAAGTGCCAGAACCGCATCTTTTTGGCCCCAGACGACAAACCCAGCCACCACACCTACCAGTATGGTTTTGGCTATCGCCTTGCCGAATTCCACAGCCGCATTGGAAGAAACCAGATTCCCCAATCCCTTGACAGGATTCATGCGCCCAAAATTCGGTTGCAACGATTTGGTACTGAACAACCAGCCGCCAATCAGGGCCGGCGTGATCAGGGCAACAATGATCAAGAGCAAGGCTATCGGCGCAAAAGCTATTAAAAGATCGCGCAGACTCGCACCAATGTGCATGAAAAGCGCAGATGCATCAAAAGCCATCGTGCGTTCAAAACTCAGGCCGGAAACCAATGTATTTTCCAGCTGGCGAATCAATTTATCTCCCGAAAACCAGATCCCGCTCCCTGCAGCCATCAGGATGGTGAAGGTGGCGAGTTCACGCGAGCGCGGGACATTGCCGTCCTCACGCGCCTTTTCAAGTCGCTGTGGTGTGGCTGATTCGGTTTTTTCGAGATCGCTGTCTTCAGACATCGCCTAATTCCTTCTGATGGGACCGTTGCGCGTTCAATACGACGCATCGACGGATCACACAGCTACGATTATTAGCTATATGTGGTTGTCTCCATCGGCGGAATAAGGACCTAAATTCCCCCGTATTTCATTGAAAGCATGCAATCGGGAGACTGATCGGTGTAAATATTACTAAAGAGTTTGCGAATAGATGCCGATGAACGGGAGTCAGCCTGTGTCAATGCTGAGGGAATGGCTTGGTGTGAATAAACACCGGACACGGGAAGCTGAACCAACAAAAACAACAGGTCGTATATGTCTGACAGATTGAAAGACAAAACAGGCTTCATTGCCGAAAATGTGCTTCACGATGATCCGGGCATGAGCCAATGAAGCTCAATCCTGCCAATCATCGTCAGCTCGATAGTCTGCTGCAGATCAGCTGCCGCGCACTTGCGTGTTCAGGAAATGGCATTGTCATCCTGGACGCAACCAGTGGGGCCACCTCGATCATTTTTGCCAATGAGGCATTTTGTCGCATCATCGGTCACGCGATTGAAGAAATCAGGGGGCTCAATTTTGTTCATTTATTGAGCAAGCTTCTTGATGCCGAGAAAGTCACCTCGCTTAGCGATGCACTGAACCGCAACACTGAGACACAACTCGTACTGAGTAGCCAATGTCAGGATGGGATTGAAGTGTGGAGTAAATTACACATCTCCCCGGTATTTGATGACACAGACGGAATTACGTATTTCATCGGCATACAAACCGACATTTCCGAGCATAAGCGCGACGAGGAACGACTTGCCTATCAATCCACGCATGACGCACTGACCGGTTTACCCAACCGCAATCTACTCAAAGATCGTCTGCAACAGGCTATTGCGCAAACCGACCGTAGCGAAGATAGCGTGGCGCTGCTATTTCTCGATCTGGATCATTTCAAGCTGATTAATGACAGTCTTGGACATGCCGAAGGCGATCGAATGTTGCTTGACGTGGCTGAACGACTACGTTCCTGCGTAAGGGAGGGTGATACGGTATCCCGTCACGGTGGCGATGAATTCGTACTGGTGCTACAAAAAATAGATCAAATGCATCATGTCGCATCAATATGCGAAAAAATATTACAGACCATTGCCAATCCATTTTCCATACAGGGTCATAGCTTTCACGTTACTTGCAGCATCGGTATTGCGCTCTATCCTCAGGATGGCCGGGATGCAGAAACCCTTTTCAAGTATGCCGACATGGCTTTGTATCAGGCGAAAGATCGCGGCCGTAACCATTTTCAGTTCTTTTCCAGGGAAATGAACGAGCGCATGCTGGAACGCATCACCCTGGATGAAGCTTTACGATCAGCCATATCCAACGATGAACTACTCCTCCATTACCAGCCATTGGTAAACCTGAGCACTGGTCAAATAACCGGTTTGGAAACACTGGTACGCTGGCAACACCCCCAGTTCGGCATGGTATCGCCCGTGCGGTTTATTCCCATTGCCGAAGAATCAACCCTGATCGCCAGTATTAGCGAATGGGTATTGCGCAAAGCCTGTGAGGATATGTGCTCGTGGACTGACAATGGCCTGACCGGATTTCAGGTTGCGGTAAACGTTTCGCCCAGGCAATTCCGTGACCCGAAACTGGCTGACCGTATTGAGAAAGTGCTCTCCGAATATCACATTGACCCTGGCATGTTGTCTCTGGAAATCACCGAAACAGTGTTGATGCAAGACACCGTTTCGAGTGAAGCCACACTGCGTCAGCTCAAGGCACTGGGTGTAGATCTTGCGCTCGACGACTTCGGGACAGGTTATTCTTCGCTCAGTTATTTGAAGCGTTTCCCGTTCGACCGGGTCAAAATAGACCGCTCTTTCGTCCGGGACATCATTACCGATTCGGATGATGCTGCGATTTCAAAAGCCATTATTTCCATGGCCCATAGCCTTGGCATACGCGTCGTCGCCGAAGGTGTCGAGACTGAAGCCCAGTGTCAATTTTTACGCCGTCATCAATGTGACGAAATGCAGGGTTACTATTTTAGCCATCCGCTTCCATTTACAAAAATAACGGCTTTACTGAATGAAAAAAGACAACTTCCAGAGAATATTTTAATTCAGAAAAAAACGACGCGCACACTGCTCCTGGTAAATGCGGATTGTGTAATTCTGGCTGCGCAGCAACAACTGCTGTGCCATAGCAATTATAGGATCATTACTGCTTGCAGCGCGGAAGAAGCCTTGACGGTACTCGCCCAACGCGAAGTCGATGTCATGGTATCCGAATGGATCATGCCCGGCATGAGCGGAATGGAATTATTCAACAGGGTCATGAAAATGTACCCTGAAGTCATACGAGTCATCCTGTCCGACATTGATGAAAATCAGTCAATCATCAATGAAGACACTCAAGGTTTGATCCATAAAATAATTGTTAAACCCTGGGATAACCCGCAATTGCGTTGCCATATTGATGACGCTTTTCGGCACAAAGTTTTATCTGAGATGAATCGGCGCTATGCCCATGAATTTCACGAAGAATTCAAGCAGGAAAATCTGCGCCTGAATATCAAGACCAAAGCCCTGAGTCAGGCATTGGCGAGCGCTCACCTGAAGCTGGAAAAAACTCGAGATCAACAACAGCAAGAAAATCTGCGTGATCAAACTCAGCGCGACATCATGGCCGAAATGCTTGAGCACATTCCGTTACCCGTATTGGGCCTGGACAACGATTATGT
This sequence comes from Pseudomonadota bacterium, assembly GCA_040388645.1. GTDB lineage: Bacteria > Pseudomonadota > Gammaproteobacteria > Burkholderiales > Sulfuriferulaceae > Sulfuriferula. Next base: position 180,930 of record JAZKBM010000007.1, on the reverse strand, counting down.
GATCGTTTATCTCAATACAGCTGCTGAATCCCTGTTCGCATCCCACGGAGGCGTTCTGGGCTGCAACGCACGCGACTTGATACCCATCCTTAACAAAACAACACATGAGGTTGATAGCAGCGCGGCCCCCTCTATTCAAATCGAGCAACAACACTATCAGATATCTTGCCAGCGCATGGGCCTGCATTCGATCTCCAAGGGCAGTGTGCTTACCCTGTTAAAACAGGAGATAAACGCATGAACCCGGCACACGAACAAATCGCTTTGGAGCAAGCTGTGGCCGGTATGATACTGGTAGACAATCTGAACGATTCAGAAGGTAATCTGTTGCTATCACGTGGCACGGCACTTACTGAAGCCACCCTGATGATCCTGCGTCGCCGTAGGATACAACTCCTCCCCGTCCTGATGACTACCCATACCGAGGCTGAAACGGGCGCTGCTCACGACCTCCAGCGACTGCGCCTTACGAAGCTCTTTCGACTAGCGGGCACTTCAGGCGCAAGCGGCTTGCTGCTTCGTCACCTCATTCAATATCGCGTGGATGCAAATCGTGAATAAATTAACCATGAGCGAGGTCGTTAAAACGATCCGTGGTCTGCCCCCCCTACCGGAAATCGTGGCTGACTTATTGAGCACGATGGGGGAAGACAATGTCGATATTGACACACTGGCAGAAAAACTTGCCCGCGATCCAGCATTGGTTGCTACCACCCTGCGCCTGGCCAATTCCTCTTTTTATGGAATGTCTCATAAAGTCACCAGCGTTCGGGAATCATTCGCAATTCTTGGCCTGAAGAGTATGCGTACCCTGGTGACCGCCGCATCTGTAGCAAATGGCTTTATCGCCAACCACGACTTGGCTGGCGAGATCGAAAAGAATTGGCACCATTCGATTGCCGTAGCGGTATGCTCGAAAGCGCTCGCGCGTCAACTCCATCAGGATCAGGAACTCGCGTTCACAGCGGGCTTGCTTCACGATATTGGAGTTCTGGTCCTGGCAATATACTTCCCCATCCAGAATCAGACAGCACTCACTCATCGTGTAACCCATGATTGCACCTTGTTTCAGGCTGAACAAACTGTAATGGGTATTGATCACGCCATGGTAGGCCAAGCATTGGCTGAATACTGGAAATTACCGCAGGAAATACAATTGGCCATTGGTGGTCATCATACGCCAGACCCAACCGAGCAGTGCACGCTGGTCTCACTGGTACATGTTGCCGACGCAATCGTACACGCACTTGATCTGGCGATGGAAGAGGAGGAGCTGGTTCCCCCTGTTTCCACTGCGGCGTGGGACAAGCTGGGAATAGGGCAAGAAACAACTTTGCGAGTATTTGAAGAGACAGAACAGCAACTGGCCGAAATGTGTCAAATTTTAGCCATATAACAATACGGAGATTTGTTAGCTTATTTTACAAAGTGTTATTGAGACATATCCCGGTGGTCCAGCTTTCGATGACTAAAAACCCATTTTTGGATTTTCTGTCGAGCCTTGAAAGCGCTATTTTGCAGGGTTTGGTTGCGCACCAGAAAGACTTTGTTGAGCCTGTGCCGCGCTGTTAACGTCGGTGAAATTACCTGCCTCCTTGGCGATGGCATCTTCTGTTTTTTTGTTCATGACAATGATGCTGATACGCCGGTTAATAGGATTGAACGGATCTTTGCTGTCGAGTGGAACAGCCGAAGCGAGCCCCACTACACGCAATATTTTATTCTCATCCATGCCACCCGCAATCAGTTCGCGACGTGATGCGTTGGCACGATCAGCGGATAACTCCCAATTACTGTAGCCAGCGCCTCCCCCCGAATAGGGCGAAGCATCGGTATGGCCAGAAAGACTGATTTTATTTGGAACACCATTCAAGGTGTGTCCGATATCGTGGAGAATTTCTTTTGTATAGGGCTCCAGTTTGGCCTTTGACAAAGCAAACATGGGCCGATTTTTTTCATCGACGATCTGGATACGCAGGCCCTCGGTGGTTATATCAATCAATAATTGTTTTTTGAATTGCTTCAATGTGGGATTAGCATCTATAGCTGCTTCAATACGTCCCTTTAATGCTTTTAAACGCGAGGCATCTAGACGATCAAGATCCGCCTGCGCTGCCTTGAGATCATAGGTTTTTTTCTGTGCCGGATTGGTGGCCTTATTTATCTGGCCAACTTGTCTGGTTAAATCTTTTCCCCCGCCTTTGATGACGCTAGAACTATCACCACTACCCGAGCCACCCCCGAATGCAACCTTAAGTGGCGTCTGGAAATACTCCGCAATGCCTTGCAACTCCCCTTTGGTGGTTGATCCCAGCAACCACATCAGCAGAAAAAATGCCATCATCGCCGTGACAAAATCCGCATAGGCAATCTTCCAGGCGCCACCGTGATGACCGCCACCGGATTTTTTGATGCGTTTGACGATTATCGGGCGTGGTACTGCTTCGGCCATATCTGTTCCTGATGAGTTGTCTGATTACTTGGATTTGGCTTGCTTGACGTGATCTTCCAGTTCGCTGAAAGAGGGGCGCTCAGTCGAGAACAGCACCTTTCTGCCGAACTCCACAGCAAGTGCCGGCGCATAACCATTGAGGCTGGCAAGTAAAGTGACTTTAACGCATTGAAACATTTTCGAGGATTCATGCAGCTTTTGTTCAAGCAAGCTGGCAAGTGGCCCGACGAATCCATACGCGAGCAGGATACCAAGAAAGGTTCCGACCAATGCATTGGCGATCAAAATACCCAGTTCCGCCGGCGGCAATCCAACCGATGCCATGGTATGCACAACACCCATAACTGCCGCCACGATACCGAATGCCGGCATGCCATCGCCAAGTTTTGCAATGCAGTGTGCGGGTACTTCACCCTCGTGGTGATGGGTTTCAATCTCGTTGTCCATGAGATTCTCTATCTGGAAAGCATCCATGTTTCCTGCAACCATCAGGCGCAGATAATCGGTCATGAATTCCATAATATGGTGGTCAGAAAGAATCGCTGGATATTTGCTGAAGATCGGACTCTCATTGGGATTATCCACATCTCCCTCTATCGACATCAAACCTTCTTTACGAACCTTGCTCAATAATTCATACAGCAGCGCCATTAATTCCATGTACAGTGCTTTGGTGTACTTGGACCCCTTCACCAGGCTGGGTAATGCCTTGAGTGTCGCCTTAATGGATTTTGCATTATTTCCAACCAGAAATGCCCCCGTCGCAGCGCCACCAATCATCAGCAGTTCCACAGGCTGCAAAAGTGAGGCCAAATGCCCCCCTGCCAGTGCGAACCCACCAAACACGGAGGCTAAAACAACAATATATCCAACAATGACTAACACGCGTCCAAACTCCGTTGATAATGTGATTTTTATAAATTGCTGACTATCCGTAACCTGATTCACCAGCCAGGAATCTGAATGTCGCGTTCATTAAGGTTTACGACCTGTGCTGCCAGAACTTGAGCGCTACCAGCCCTGCCGAAACCCACTCAAAAACGCCAGCCATAAAGGGTTGGACCATCCGTCTGAGGACTAACCATAACGTCGGCAACCACATCCGGGATGGGAAATTCATAGCTAATCAACAATGTGCCGGAACGCATTTCCCGGCTGGCTTTTTCCCACAGGCTGGGCATGGCTGCTGGTGACAAATAGGCAAACACCACGTCATATTGTGCAAAATTCTGACGCATGTAATCACCAAGCATAAACTGTCCGCGACTGCGTCCTATTTTTGCCCGAGCCCAGCTTGCCAGCCAGGGGAGCGGCGCCAATTCGATCCCGACAAATTCACTCTCAGGCCTGCGCGCAGCAAGATTTAACACCAGCCCGCCCAGGCCGCTGCCGATATCGATCAAGCGCAGCGGCCGATCAGTGGGAATCAGACCCGCAACCGACTCCCAAGTTGTTGGCCCGGATGGATAAAACGGAACCTGGGTCCGGAATGTAGTCCAGTACAAACCCAGGAAGAAGATGAACAAGACGAGAAAAATTGCCGGCGGCAAAGAGAGTGAAAGAGCAGCGATCAAGGCAACAGGAAACAGCAACTGGATAAGTAGCCACCAAGGAGCAAGACGACGCCAAAAAGTAAGTATGGCCGCTATCACTCCTTGCAAGAATGCCGCTAAAACCATACCGGCCTGCAAGTCGGCCAGTATCCAGATACCCCGTATTAGTAACAGGGTCAGCAAGAAGGAAATACCTTGAATGATCAGCGCCTGCACTGCAGGTGCATGGAACGAAGACCGGAGCAAGCGCACCATGTTTCTTGCCCGCTTCCTGAGATCAGCTATTTGTTTCGGGTTTTATATCAATCAGGCTGCAAGCGCTAATGCGGCAGCTGCATCTTCGCGAACTTTTTTGGTTTTGCCTGCTCGTGATGGCATATGACATAGACCGCAAGCATAGTCATCATGCAGATCCAGACTATTCACGACAAAATGCCCCCCGCATTTGCAGCAAGCAGTGGTTTTGAGCATATTCCGATTTACAAAGCGCACCAGCGTCCAGGCGCGCGTAAGTGACAACACCGCTTCCTCATCCTGACCGGGGCGCACTTGTTCAAGATAAAGCTGATAGGCCTTCATAACCGCTTCAATACCCTGAACATTCGCATGTTCGACAAGATAATGGTGAATATTGATAAATAAGGAAGAATGAATATTAGGTTGCCAAGTCAGGAACCAGTCTGTGGAGAACGGCAGCATGCCCTTCGGAGGTGAAACTCCTCTAAGCTCCTTATACAATTTCAGCAGACGTTCTCTGGATAAAGAAGTTTCCGATTCCAGCAATTGCAAACGTGCACCAAGATTGACCAGCTGGATGGCGAGCTGAATTTCATTCGATTCGGTCACTACGCTTTTTTTGGTCATTTTTGTATTCCTGGCTTGATTATTTACAATAATGGATTTCTAACTTTAAGCGATTTCTTCTATTGGCTGCCCAGCCATTAGAATCGCTGCATGTGATTGCGCAAGAGTTCGATCCTTGTTGTAATTCGTCAGCATGCCGAGGATGGCGCTATCATCAAAACGGAAACGTGCCAACATCATATTGGTACCGGCAAGTTTGAGAATCTGGGCATTACTCAGACCGGCAATAAGATCGGCGATATTTTTATCTATGCCCAGACGAAAAATTGCTGTGGCCTTGTCTGAACGTATCAACTGCTGTGCAAGCATCAGATAGCTCAGGTTAGCATCGCGGATTTCAGCCATTATGTCGTTTGCTGTCATTTTAGTCCCCTTTACAGTAACCGTCGGAAACTGGATTGCAATACACAATCCCAGTGGTAACCATTCTGAAGCTTGGAAATAAAGCAGGAAATAGGTCATGTTCGGTATTTCGCGTAAGAGTTTGTCTTACATATATTTACAACTACTTACAAATTCCAAGCATACTTATAATATGTCGGATACCCTACAAAAGGCTGGCAAAGAGCCGTTATAAATAGAATGGCCGACTGCAGTACATACCCTGTATTCGCCTTGGTTTAAACCGGAGACCCGTTTCTGTCATGGTTCACATATCCGATACCCCACTGCATACAAACCTTGATATCCAGCTAGCAAATTTGATGGAAGCTGCTGGCGATGCAGTTTTTCGGCTTAATGCTGCAGGCGAGATACTTTCTGCGAGCAAACGTGCTGTAGCGTTGATCCGACCTGGCAGCTTGCTCACAGGTTTATTGCTATCTGACCTGGTGGTGCCTGAAGAACACGGCGTGATTTCCTCCGCAATAAAACATGCCATTCAATCTCGTCAGCACAATCAAGTGCATACCAAGATCAAAACCAGTACATCAGCGCTCTACTTTGACTTTTTAATGTCGGCATACTTGACTGAAGAAGGTGATACGGAACTGCTTGCGGTGGGCAAGAATATTGCGCAGCAAATGGCCAATGAGGAAAGTCTTCGCCATCTTGCTACCCATGACTCTTTAACAGGTTTACCCAATCGTTCCCTGCTTTCCGATCGCCTGAACATGGCGATGGCACAAGCAAGACGAACTGGGCAAGGATTTTCAATTCTGGCGCTGGATCTGGATGGCTTCAAAAAGATCAATGACGCGCTGGGACACCCGGTTGGAGATATTTTACTGCGTGAGGCCGGGATGCGGCTGCGTGAAACCTTGCGGGATACCGACACACTGGCGCGTGTCGGAGGGGATGAATTTATCGCAGTACTACCCAGCGCATTGACAGAAATCGAGATCCAGATTATCGCGCGCCGCATGATCACCTCCATCCAGCTTCCATTTGAAATTCAGGGTCATGTCTTGTATGTAAGCACATCTATCGGTGTCGCCATTTACCCGGAACATGGCGATCATGAGGTGAAGTTGCTCGCGCATGCTGATATTGCTTTGTATCGCGCAAAGGAAACCGGCAAAGCTCGCTATGTACTTTATGATCCTCAAACATTCACCAAGCCCGTCCATGACGTATCAATTGAAGCTGCGATGTTTGAAGCAGTCAAGAACGGTGAATTTTTATTGCATTATCAACCTGTAGTCGATGCAAACACGCGCCAGATAATGGGTTTCGAAGCACTGATGCGGTGGATGCACCCTGATCTAGGATTAATGTCGCCACTTCAATTCATTCCGATGGCGGAAAATAACGGCTTGATTAATTTGTTGGGCGCATGGGTGCTTAAAGCCGCCTGCGTTCAGCTCAAGCATTTCGAAAAAGCAGCTGGCCACCGGCTCTATATGTCCGTCAATGTCAGTCCCAGACAATTCAGAAGTGATCGATTCCTTGCCACCCTTGATGAAGCCATCAAGCTATCCGGCCTGCAGGGCAATCAATTGCTGCTGGAAATTACCGAAGGTATCCTGATGACCGATCCGGAACATGCCGAAACGCTGCTGAATGAAATTGCGGCACGCGGCGTCGGGATCGCAATCGATGATTTTGGAACCGGCTATTCTTCACTGGCATATCTGAAACGCTTTCCCATTAACACACTGAAAATCGACCGGGCCTTTGTCAAAGACTTGCCTCACTCAGTAAAAGATGCCGCAATTTGCGACGTCGTGATTAGCCTCGCCGGCCACTTGAACCTGACGACAGTGGCTGAAGGTGTTGAGGATGAACAGCAGTTACGATTCCTTGCCGCGCAAGGCTGCGCCCTGATTCAGGGGTTCCATACCGGCCATCCCATGTTACCAGGCGAGGCAATCGCGGTATTAACCGCTAACGCCACATCCATCCATTCATCAGATGCACTATGAAAGATTTCAATACAAAAATGAGCGCGACTTCTCCACAAAATCCACAAAAAATGCTGGAAACACTATGGAAGCGTATCAAGCAGCGTGGTGACTTGCCCGGTTTTTCCAATGTGGTCAGCGCGATCATGAACGCCATTCGTGGTGAGGATGACCGCGAATTCAATATGACAAAGACAGTATTGTCCGACCCCGCATTAACGCAAAAAGTCTTGCGGCTCGCCAATAGTGCAATGTATTCAGTATTCGGCCAGGACATCAATACGGTATCGAAAGCGGTCCTAGTGGTAGGGACTGAATCAATAGGTCACTTGGCGCTAAGTTCCAAACTGATTGACGGGCTGGCGAAGGCATCTACCGCCTCGGCGAGCACCCAGAATGAAATGCAGAAAGCCGTTCTGGCCAGTCATATTGCACGTCAAATTACAGGAGCGGCCAGTGCACGCGATGCAGAAGAGGCTGTTGTCTGTGCAATGCTTCACGGGCTGGGGCGCATGCTGGTGACATTTTATCTGCCTGAAGACTGGGCTTTGGTTCAAGCTCGGAGTACGCAACAAGGTATTGATGAAACACAGGCTGCCCGAGATACCCTCGGAATGGGGCTGGATGAGGTTGGTCGCTGGGTAGGTCAGAAATGGGGCCTGCCGACTACGCTCATCGACAGTATGCAGGATGTCCTGCCGCATACCGTGGATGAGCCGCTTGATCATGCAGCCTGGCTGGGAGCAGTCTCTACCATGTCTTCCCGCTGCGCGGAGGTAATGTGCGATGAAACCAGCGCCACGCCTAATCTCCTTGAGGAAATAACAAACAGCTACGCTGATATGTTGGGGATGGACACACCTGAAATGTTTGCAGCCATCCAGACAGCACAGGAATCAGCTCAACAGGACAATCTGTTTATCAATGCTTCCAAATCGCGCCCCGGCAAAGCCGAACCTATCACACCAACCACTAGCGGAAAACCACACGACGCCGTCATGATTCTGACCCGCAGCGTAACGGATATGCAAGGTGTATCCAACAATGCGACAGCTTATCAGCTCATGACTATGGCACTGGAAACCATCTACCAGGGCTTAGGGCTGAGTCGCGCAATTTTTTTTCTGCGTAACGGCAGCGGGAATGAGGGAAAGTATTTTGCCCGTACCGGATTCGGCGAAAAAATACAGGAACTCATTCCTCGCCTGGTATTCAGTGACGCTTATCAACCCGACGTTTTTCACGCCGGCATGGCAAACGATAAAATCATTGTTGTGAAAAATGCCAGAGACCAAGTTTTCGTCAACAAGCTTCCGCGCTGGTGGCGTGATGCGCTGCCCACGACCCATAGCTTTCTCATCCTGCCCCTGACAGTTAATCGTCGCCCTGCAGGTTTCATCTATGGCGACTGGGATACCTTGCCTTTAACTTGTGAACTGGACGCCCCGGAACTCCAGCAGCTGAATGAACTACGCATGCTCATGGTTCGCGCAATCGAAAAACATTATCAGCAAAATTTCACATTGAATATTTGAGTCCGCAATTCATGCTACGGCTCGGTAAGGGTGGTAAAAACCTCACAAGGATATCGAAACCGCCAGTTGAAATTGAGCTCACCACCCCCATTTCAGAATTGAAATTTTGGCAATGGAGGATAAATCATGCTCAATTCGCTCAAAAAAATAGGTACGGAAGTCGGTAAAGAACTCAATCGTGCTTGGGATAACCTTTCCGATGGATGGCGCGAAATGCTTTCCCGTTCAGGTGATGCGCTGACTCATTTTACGAAACACAAAATGCCGGGTGAGAGCGCACCTCCTGCCAGATTCCCAAGTTGGAGCATATTGGCAGGGGAAGTGGAAGAGACGGAAAAAATGATCTTGGTACGGCTGGAGGTTCCCGGTCTGGAAAAGGACAACCTTGATCTCATGATCGAAGGCAATGCGTTGCGCGTGAGAGGAGAGAAGCGCTACGTACGGGAAAATGAAGACTGCAATTACCATATCATGGAGCGTGCCTACGGCAGCTTTCAACGGACGATCCTGTTGCCACAGGAAGTCGACAGCGAGCACGCGGAAGCCAGTCTGAATCATGGTGTGCTCACGGTACGCTTACCTAAAACTGGCGGTATCTCGGGAAAGAGCATCAGGGTGACATAACATGCTGGATGAGCAAGCAGTTATAGACGCCGACCGCAAGTCGCGTTTTGCGCAGGCTCTGACTCAGTGGAATGTCATGACTCTGTACGAAAAATTCGAACAAGGCGTGGCTTTGGTCCTGACCGGGCTGATTGCAGTGATTATCGTGGTTGCCCTACTGGAACTATCCAAAGAAGTGTTTCAGCTAATTGTGGTGAACGCCGCAAATCCGCTGGATCACACACTATTTCAATCACTTTTCGGCCAGATATTGACCGTACTGATTGCCCTGGAATTCAAACATTCCATTCTCAAAGTCGTTGCCAGGAAAGAAAGTATTATTCAAGTGAAAACCGTGCTGCTCATCGGGTTACTGGCTATCTCGCGCAAATTCATCGTTCTTGACGTCGGTGAAATCCGCGACGGGACCATCCTGGCCTTGGCATCTGCCGTGCTCGCACTTGCTATTGCTTACTGGCTAATCCGTGAGAGGGAAAATAGTAGCGCCGGTTGAAGCGGGTACCAGAGATTGTCATATACCCAGCATCAACCGCGCCGGATCTTCCAGTGCGTTTTTTATCTCCACCAGAAACTGCACAGCTTCACGCCCATCGATCAGACGGTGGTCGTAGGACAATGCGAGATACATCATCGGACGGATGATCACCTGGCCTTTTTCAGCAATGGGGCGTTCCTGAATTTTGTGCATCCCCAGAATGGCGGACTGGGGCGGATTCAGGATCGGCGTGGATAGCAGCGAACCAAATACGCCACCGTTACTGATCGAAAATGTTCCTCCACTGAGTTCTTTCAGGGTCAATTGCAAGGTTTCGGCACGTTGCACAAAGTCGCCGATACCGCGTTCGATCTCGGCGAAACCCTTGCAGTCTGCATCGCGCAAAACGGGCACCACTAAACCGCGCGTCGTGGAAACTGCAATACCGAGATCATAGTAATCGTGGTACACGATCTCGTTACCATTGATCGAAGCGTTGACGACGGGGAACTGTTTCAACGCCAGCACCGCTGCTTTGGCGAAGAAAGACATGAACCCTAACTTGACACCATGTTCACGCAGGAAATCATCCTTGTAGCGAGCGCGCAGATCCATCACCGGCTGCATGTTCACTTCATTGAACGTGGTCAGAATAGCTGCGCTGTGCTGTGCGGACAGCAGACGCTCGGCGATACGGGTGCGCAGACGACTCATGGGCTCGCGACGTTCATTGCGTCCCAGACGGGAATCGACCACGATTTGGTGCGAGGTCTGTTGCGCAGTTGGTGCTGGTACAACTGGCCGCGCAATAGCCTGGCTAACGGGCGCGGGCTTTTCCGGTAAGACACTCGTCTCCGCTTTATCCTCCGTTACCTTCTGTTTGGGTACTTCTACAGACGAATCGGGTACTTGGGTCTCGGCCTCGCCATTTTCAATGTGTGCGATCACCTCACCCGCCGTAACCACCGCTCCATTTTCGCGCAGTAACGCCACCAGCACGCCGGAAGCGGGTGCGGAAATTTCAAGTATGACCTTGTCGGTTTCCAGATCAATAAGAGTTTCATCACGGATGACAGCGTCACCGGGTTGCTTGTGCCATTCCAGCAGCGTGCCTTCAGTAATCGAATCGGACAGCTCGGGTGTTTTAACTTCGATCAGCATTTATAGGAGGGCCTCGTCTATCAACGCTTTGCGTTGTGCTTCGAACACTTCAGGATAGCCTGCTGCAGGCGAAGCTGCGAAAGGTCTACCGGCGTAGCGCATGCCCTGTGTCGCGACTATACATTCACGCAAGTGATGCTGAATGGAAAACCACGCACCCTGATTCTGAGGTTCTTCCTGCGCCCATACCAACTCGGTTGCATTCGGGTAACGCGCCATTTCCGTGCTGAACGCATCGCGCGGAAACGGATAAAGTTGCTCAATACGTACCAGCGCGATATCAGTGACAACGCGCGCCTTTAAGGCATCCAGCAGTTCAAAGTAAACTTTACCGCTACACGCTACGACGCGGCGTACATGAGTGGCACTGACTGCTTCCTCGGCACCGATCACGGCACTAAATCCACCGCTGGTGAACGCTTCAAGCGGTGATCCAGCCGACTTGGCTCGCAATAAACTTTTCGGGGTCATCACGATTAGCGGCTTGCGGTACGGGCGCAGCATCTGGCGACGAATAAGATGAAACATCTGCGCTGCAGTGGTCGGTTGGCACACCTGAATATTGTCGTTGGCACACAACTGCATGAAACGTTCGAGACGTGCCGACGAATGTTCCGGCCCCTGCCCTTCCTGCCCATGCGGCAACAGCAGCGTAAGGCCGCACAGACGTCCCCATTTGGCTTCTCCACTGGCTATGAATTGATCGATCACCACCTGCGCGCCATTGGCGAAATCGCCGAATTGAGCTTCCCAGATCACCAGTTCATCCGGCTCGGCTGTCGCATAGCCATATTCAAATGCGAGCACTGCCAGTTCAGACAGCAGGGAATCAATCACCACAAAATGCGGCTGATTCGGGTAAACATGTTGCAGTGGCACATATTCGCCTGCATCCCAGCGTTCACGTTGCTGATCATGGAGCACCGCATGACGGTGGAAAAATGTGCCCCGTCCGCTATCCTGGCCGGATAAACGTACTGGATATCCGTCACGTAACAGGCTCGCATAGGCCAAATTTTCTGCCATACCCCAGTCAAGCGGCAAATTTCCGTTTGCCATCTCGCTCCGGTCACCCAGAATTCGGGCGACGCGAGGGTGCAGCGTAAAGCCGTCAGGGATCGTATATATTGTTTCTGCCAGCGCCTGCAATTGTGCAAGAGGCAACGCAGTCTCGGCCGGATGTTGCCAATCGATGTCACGATAGGCTTTCCAGTTGGCGGCGTAAGCGCGTTTGTATAATGATACTGCAGGTTGTACGATGCGCCCGTCGGTTTCCAGTTGCTCCCGATAAGCTGCAACCATATTTATCGCTTCAGTCTCAGTGACGACCGCTTCGCCCGCCAGTTTTCCTGCATACAGCGCGCGCGTGCCAGGATGTTCAGATATCTTGTGATACATCAACGGTTGCGTTACCGCCGGTTCATCTTGCTCGTTGTGACCGTGACGGCGAAAACACACCAGATCAATGATAATATTTTTGTGGAACTCACGTCGGTAATCGAGCGCAATCTCGACTGCCAGCAACGCCGCTTCAGGATCGTCGGCGTTGACATGCAATACCGGTGCCTCGATCATTTTTGCCACATCAGTGCAGTATAGGGAGGAGCGTGTATCGCGCGGATCCGATGTGGTAAATCCGATCTGATTATTGATGACAATATGGATGCCGCCGCCATTTGTGAAGCCGCGTGTCTGCGACATGTTCAGGCTTTCCATCACCACACCCTGACCGGAAAAAGCCGCATCGCCATGCAAAATGACCGGCACTACTTCAACGCCGTCATGATCACCACGACGCTGCTGGCGCGCGCGTACCGAACCACGCACAACCGGATGAACAATTTCCAGATGGGAAGGATTGAAGGCAAGCGCCAGGTGCACAGTCCCGTTACCAGTTGTCACATCGGTGGAAAAACCCTGGTGATATTTGACATCACCTGTCAAAGCGCCATCCACATGGACCTGCGCAGGGCCGAATATCTGATTCAACGGCTTGCCCAATACATTGACCAGCACATTGATCCGTCCACGATGTGCCATACCCAGCACAATTTCCTGCGCACCGCGTTGCGATGCACCCTCGATCACCCCATGCAGCATGGGAATCAGGGTTTCAGCGCCTTCCAGTGAAAATCGCTTTTGCCCAACATAGCGTGTATGCAGAAATTTTTCGAGGGTCTCGGCCGAGGTGAGTCCTTCGAGGATGCGTTTTTTTTGTGATGTATCGAGCTGCGGTGTAGCCAGACAACCCTCCAGCCGTGCCTGCAGCCAGCGTTTGCGGATATTGTCGGACAGATACATGTACTCTGTCGCCAGCGTACCGCAATAGGTGCGGCGCAAGATGTGCAAAATATCACTCAGTGCAGCCTGTGCAGGCGCGACCAGCGACCCCGTATCAAACAGCCTGACGTTATCTTCCTGCGTCAGGCCGTAATGTGACGGATCAAGCTCCGGGACCTCCGGCAGGGAAAACCGCTTGAGCGGATCCAAATCGGCACGGCGCACGCCGAGAAAGCGATACGCATTGATCAATTGCAATACACTCACCTGACGCGAGTCGCATGGTGTATTGGAAGATGGCGCAGGGGAGGTCAGGTTTGCGCCGGTGGCGGGTGACAGCGCATCAAACCAGTCCCGCCAGTGCGCAGGAATGCTGCCTGGATCAGCCAGATAAGCATCGAACAAGGCTTCCAGCAAGGGCGCATTGCCGGAAAACAGAGCGCCCTGCTCCTGCCACGGATCCATGTGACTACCGTTTATCCATCGCTACATAGTCACGCCGCACATCGCCTACGTAGAGTTGACGTGGCCGCCCGATTTTGTTTTCCGGATCGCCTATCATTTCGTTCCATTGCGCCACCCAGCCAGCGGTGCGTGCCAACGCAAACATGGCTGTAAACATATTGGTAGGGATACCCAGCGCGCGCAATACAATGCCGGAATAGAAATCCACATTCGGGTAAAGTTTCTTGGCAACGAAATATTCATCCTCCAGTGCAATCTGCTCAAGTTTCAGTGCAATCCTGAACAGAGGATCATCATTGAGGCCAAGTTCGTCCAGCACCTCATGGCATGTTTCACGCATCACGGCCGCCCGCGGATCCATATTTTTGTAGATCCGATGGCCGAAGCCCATTAGACGAAACGAATTGCTTTTGTCCTTGGCACGCTCGATATAAGCTCCAATGCGGGAAACATCGCCGATTTCTTCCAGCATGGACAATGCAGCCTCATTGGCACCGCCATGCGCAGGTCCCCACAGCGAAGCAATCCCCGCCGAGATACAGGCGAATGGGTTCGCTCCGGAAGAACCCGCCAGCCGCACGGTCGAAGTCGAGGCGTTCTGTTCATGGTCAGCATGCAGAATCATGATGCGCTCCAGCGCACGGGTCAGAACCGGATTTGCGGTGTACGGCTCGCACGGTGTAGCGAACATCATGTGCATGAAGTTCTCCACATAACCCAGCTTGTTCTGCGGGTACATGAAAGGCTGGCCTATGTTGTATTTGTAGCTCCAGGCGGCAATGGTAGGGACTTTAGCCAGTAAACGGAAAGCCGATATCTCACGATGACGCGGATCGCTGATATCCAGTGAATCATGGTAAAACGCAGACAATGCACCAACCACCCCAACCATCACAGCCATGGGATGCGCATCACGGCGGAAACCGCGAAACACATTGCTGATTTGATCGTGCAACATACTATGCTGTCGCATGGTGGTATCAAAATGCAGTTTTTGCTTCTCATTCGGCAATTCGCCGTATTGCAGCAGGTAAGCCACCTCAATGAAGTCCGAATGCTGGGCCAATTGTTCGATTGGATAGCCACGGTAATATAGCAAGCCTTTGTCGCCATCAATGAAGGTGATGCTGGAACTGCAGCTTGCAGTCGCCTGAAAACCCGGGTCATAAGTAAAGTAACCGGATTTCCCCAGACTGCGGATATCAATCACGCGCGGACCCAAATTCCCGGCCAGCACAGGCAATTCGATGGGTTTGGCACCGTTATCAAAAGTGAGGGTAACTTTAGTCGGAGCCTTCATTTTTTGCTTCCCTTTCTGCAACCGTTCAATAATTTCTACCTGCTGGGGGTCACCCGCCGGCTGTTCAGTCTGGATCATGTTCCACAACTCGCCATCGTCCATATCAAGAAGCATACCGAAAGCATGCTGCATACTGGACGAAAGCCCAGGATAATGGTGTTCCAGAAAATCCAGTAGCAGGATATCCAGCTCAAGCATACCGCGTCGGGCACGCCAACGCAGTCGATTTAATTCGTTCATGTGCTGCGCTTGACCAGCAGCGTTTTCATTTTACCAATTGCAGCCGTAGGATTCAGCCCTTTTGGACATACCGAAACACAATTCATGATGCCATGACAGCGAAACAGGCGATAAGGGTCTTGCAGATTGTCCAGGCGCTGATTGCCATTCTGATCACGACTATCCGCAATAAAACGATAAGCCGCCAGCAAGCCAGCAGGTCCGACAAACTTGTCCGGATTCCACCAGAATGACGGGCATGCTGAAGAACAGCAGCCGCACTGGATGCACTCTACCAAACCATCCAGTTGCTCGCGCTGTTGCGGGGTTTGCAGGCGCTCCATTTCCGGCGCGGGATCGGCATTCTTGAGCCATGGCTCGACAGAACGATACTGCTGATTGAGTGGCGTCATATCCACCACGAGGTCACGTATCACCGGCAAACCAGGTAACGGGCGTACTTCCACCGGCTGCTTCAGATCAAGCAATGGCGTAATACAGGCGAGACCGTTGCTGCCGTTGATGTTCATGCCATCCGAGCCACAGACTCCTTCACGACAGGAGCGACGCAAGCTGAGCGTGCCATCAAGCGTATCCTTGATCAGCAACAGCGCATCCAGCAGCATGTTACCGGCTGGCTCAATGTCCAGGTCATAGGCCTGCATACGTGGCTTGCCATCTTGTTCGGGATCGTAACGGTAAATGGAGAAGCGCATCAGTAGCTTCGCTCTTTGGGTAAAAACGGTTCCACGGTGAGCGGTTTCAAACGTACCGGCTTGGTATCGATCTGATCGTTCTCGCGGCTATACAAGGTGTGTTTAAGCCAGTGATCGTCATCCCGCTCAGGGTAATCCTCACGCGCATGCGCGCCACGGCTCTCGGTACGCGCCAATGCAGAAACCAGCGTCGCGCGAGCTATGCCGAACAGATTTTCCAACTCTAGCGCCTCGATACGGGCGGTATTGAATATCTGTCCATGATCGGCAAGGCGGCCATTATCCAGCCTGCTCTCAAGAACATTCAGGGCAGCGATGCCTTCACGAATCAAAGTTTCGGTACGGAATACACCGCAATGTTTTTGCATCAGTGTTTGCAGTGCCAAGCGCAGATCAGCTACATTTTCACCCGCGCCGGTTTTATTCCAGCGCGCCAGTCGCGCCAAAGCGACTTCGGCAGCGGATTCCGGCAACAGCCGCGGGAATGGATTCTCGCGCAGTGTTTCGATGATGTGGTTGCCGGCAGCACGGCCGAACACGACCAGATCCAGCAGCGAGTTGCCGCCCAGACGATTGGCACCATGTACTGAAACACAGGCGCATTCACCCACGGCATACAGTCCGGGCACCGGCTCTTCGGGACCGAAACGCGCTGGCATCACCACCTGACCATGCAGATTGGTGGGGATACCACCCATCATGTAGTGTGCCGTCGGCACAATCGGAATCGGTTCATCAATCGGATCGACCCCGGCAAAACGCATCGCCAGTTCGCGAATGCCGGGAAGTTTGTCTTTGATCAGCGTCGCACCAAGATGGTCGAGCTTTAGATGTATGGTATCGCCTTGTGGCCCGCAACCACGCCCGGCATGGATTTCCATGGCCACCGCACGTGCCACCACATCACGCCCTGCAAGATCTTTGGCGTGCGGCGCATAACGCTCCATAAAACGTTCGCCCTGGTTATTGACCAGATAGCCACCTTCTCCGCGTACACCCTCAGAAATCAGACTGCCAGAACCGGGCAATCCGGTGGGGTGAAACTGCCAGAACTCCATATCCTGTAGCGCAAGGCCCGCACGCAATACCATACCCAGTCCATCGCCGGTATTGATATGAGCGTTGGTGGAGTAGCGAAAAATTCGACCCGCCCCGCCCGTTGCCAGCAAAGTCGCTCGCGCCTCGATTACCAGCGGGACGCCGGTTTCAATACACAATGTTGTCACACCCAGTACATAACCGTCGGCATCCCGCAACAAATCAAGCGCAAAATACTCATCAAAGAAATGGGTGCGTGCCTTCAGATTTTGCTGGTGCAGGGTATGCAGCAATGCGTGACCGGTACGATCTGCGGCAGCGCAGGTACGCGTAGCCTGCTCTCCCCCATAATTCATGGACTGGCCACCAAATGGACGCTGGTAGATACGGCCATTATCCAGCCGCGAGAATGGCAGCCCCATGTGTTCCAGTTCGATCACCGCATCGGCAGCATGGCGGCACATGTATTCGATGGCGTCCTGATCACCCAGGTAATCCGAGCCTTTCACGGTGTCATACATGTGCCAGTGCCAGTTATCCGGCGTGACATTGCCCAGCGCGGCGGTAATACCGCCCTGCGCTGATACAGTATGCGAACGTGTCGGGAATACCTTCGAGACCACTGCCACTTGCAATCCGGAACCGGATAATTGCAACGCGGCGCGCAGCCCGGCCCCGCCGCCGCCAATAATGACTGCATCAAATTTTCGCTTGGCCGGCATCATGGCAAGCGCCACAAAATAGCCCCTGCCCATATCACGCAAACTACCAGCCAGAGCAAGGCTGCGCTATGTAAAGCCAGGCGTAAACCCAATGGATGTACATAATCCATAAAAATATCGCGCATTCCCACCCAGGCATGTAACGCCAGCGCTGCCACAAATAGCAGTGTCATTATCCGTATTGGCAAAGGCATGAATAATCCGCGCCAGGCAGTAAAATCCAGCGGCCAATGCAGTGCAATCCATAACGGGAAAAAGAGCGAATAGGCAGCCAAAAGCAAGGCACTTATTCGCTGCACCAGCCACATGGACAACGCACCCCCTACCATAACCATTTGACCGCAATCATCAGGGTCAACAAGCCGCTTGCAAATAGCGTGGCTGCAGACAGTTTGCGTGCGGTCACCAAGCTCGTGCCAACATGAATATCCAGCAGCAAGAAGCGCAATCCGCCCAGCAGATGCTGCAAATAGCCCCACAGCAATAGCGTCAACAGTACTTTGACTGCGGGCATGAGGAGCCATGCGTGCAATTGTGCGTAGCCGTCGATGTCGAATGAAGTTTGCAGCAGGTACAACAACAGCGGCGTGACAAGAAACAAAACAGCGCCACTCATGCGCTGCAGGATAGATACCCACCCCGGCAAAGGCAGGTGAATTTTCCTCAGGTCGAGGTAAACCGGCCGGGACGAATGCGGCACCGGTTTATTCCTTTGCCGCTTTCACGACAGCGGGCGGGATACGCTCGATCAAACGCGCATCGAATGGTTTGGGCAGGATGTAGTCACGTCCGAATGCCAATTCGGACAATCCATAAATGGCGAGTACATCGGCCGGTACCGGCTCGCGCGTCAAATCCATCAGCGCCTGCACTGCAGCAATCAACATTTTTTGAGTGATGCGTTTGGCGCGCGCATCGAGCGCCCCGCGAAAAATGAAGGGGAAACCCAATATATTGTTTACCTGATTCGGGTAATCCGAGCGTCCTGTTGCCATAATGAGATCGTCCCGCGCCGCATGAGCTGCCTCGGGAGTAATCTCTGGGTCCGGGTTGGCCAGCGCAAATACCACCGGCTTATCGGCCATGCTCTTGATCATTGCCGCATTTACCAGATTGGCTGCTGACACACCGATGAATGCATCCGCGCCTTGCATCGCATCGGCAAGTGTTCTGGCATCCGTATCCGCAGCAAAGAAAGCATGATGGGGTGGCAAATCGGTCATGCCTGTATGCAGCACACCCACTTTATCTACTACCAGCAATTTGGATTTGTCCGCCCCCATGGCCAATAACAACCGCAAGGATGCGTTACCTGCCGCGCCGGCACCCAGACAAACGATCCTGGCATCCGCCAGCTTTTTTCCCTGTACCTGCAATGCATTAATCAGGCCGGCACAGATGATCACCGCTGTACCGTGCTGGTCATCGTGGAAAACCGGAATATCGAGCCGCTCGGATAAAGCCTGTTCAATTTCGAAACAATGCGGCGCGGCGATGTCTTCCAGATTGATGCCCCCGAAAGTGGGTGCGATATTCACCACGGTATCAATAAATGCCTGTACGCTCGGCGCATTGATTTCAATATCGAATACGTCAATTCCGGCAAAACGCTTGAACAGCACCCCCTTACCTTCCATTACAGGCTTGGCGGCCAGCGGCCCCAGATTGCCTAAACCCAGTATCGCCGTCCCGTCGGTAATCACCGCGACTAGATTACCTTTATTGGTATAACGATAAGCCAGTTCCGGGTCAGCACCGATCTCCCGTACTGGTTCAGCGACTCCGGGACTATAGGCGAGCGAGAGTTCATGCTGGGTGGCGCAAGGCTTGGAGGATTCAACGGAAAGTTTGCCGGGTTTGGGAAACTGATGGTAATCGAGCGCTTGTTGTTTAAGTGAGGACATGGGATTCCAGAATGCTTGATTGTGCAGTGGTTAAAATGAAGCAAACAATCTATGCTTACTACAACTAGACTGAGTGGATTATACTCGTCACGATCTTGATCATGTGTTTTTTATAAAAATCATATGGTTACACACTAATTTTCGAGATGCCAAATCGTTATGCATGTGACAGCAAGTAAAGCCGCCAGATGGAATAAAGCTTCTGCCCGTCTTGCCGATAACATTAATATGAATGACACACCCATGTCGAATCTCCACCAAGACGGCATTATGACCAATTTCAATTTGCCCGCAACCGGCACCGTCCTGATCCTTGATGATCAGGCGACCAGCCGTACCATCCTCGCCCAGGTGGTTCGTGGTATTGGTCCCGGTATTACCGTACAGGAAGAAACGTCACCCTCGGCAGCATTGGCCTGGGCCGTAACTCACCCTGCCGACTTGGTATTGGCAGATTATTTAATGCCAGATATGAATGGCGTCGAGTTCATCAAGCGCTTACGGCTCCTACCCGGTTACGAACTTGTCCCGGTCATCATGATTACCATCAAGCAGGATATGGAGACACGTTATGCCGCGCTGGACGCAGGGATGACCGATTTCCTGACCAAGCCTGTTGATATGCGCGAATGCCTGTCGCGTTGCCGGAATCTGCTGACATTACGCCAGCAACAGCTCGCACTGGAAGACCATAGCCGTTTGCTGGAAACCAGAGTGAACCAGGCTACTGAAGAAATCCACCGCCGCGAAAAAGAAACCCTGATGCGCCTTGCCCGTGCCGGGGAATATCGCGATACCGATACGGCCAGGCATTTGTTACGCATGGCACGCTATAGCCGCATACTGGCGGAGGCTTACGGATTGTCTGAAGAAGAGGCTGAACTGATCGAACTTGCCGCACCGTTGCATGACATCGGCAAAATCGGCATACCTGACAGTATTCTGCGCAAAAATGGACCCCTTTCGGAAGAAGAATGTACCATCATGCGTCAGCATCCGGTCATTGGTCACGGCATTCTCGAGAACAGTCCATCCAAATACTTGCGATTGGGTGGGGAAATTGCCCTGGCCCATCATGAACGCTATGACGGATCAGGTTATCCATATGGTACTTCTGGTCAGGAGATACCACTTTCTGCGCGCATCGTAGCCATCGCAGACGTGCTGGATGCTCTCACTTCAGTACGACCCTACAAGGCAGCCTGGAGCCTTGAATCAGCCATGCAGTACATTCTCACCCAAAGTGGTCGGCATTTCGATCCAGAGCTAGTGAAGATCATGTTAACGCTGGGTACAGCGGTTCAAAAAATACAACAGGAATTTGCCGATCCAGACTAAGTTTCATGCGACAGGCTATATAAATCTGCGCCGTGATGCTGGTATCCTTTGCCTCCCGGTATTTATGTTCTTTCGAATTTCCCATGTCAGTCCGCAATATACGCAGTGCCCCGAGCTATCGCCAAACCGTGCTCATCATTGATGACCAACCTATGGTTGTGGCGATTCATACTGCCATCATGAAATCTCTCGCCATGGATTTGCGCATCGTATCCATGACAGACCCCAAGGCCGCACTCGACTGGCTGGGTCAAAAACAGGTAGACCTGATCGTGACCGATTACCGGATGTATCAAATGGACGGAATCCATTTCATCAATACCTTACGAAATTCAAGAACCGAGCCCATGTGTCCGATAATTGTGGTAACAGCGCTAAAAGACGACAATATTCATCGACAATTGCTGGCGGCAGGCGTCACAGCCTGCCTGACCAAACCCGCGCGCGCGTCCCAGTTGTCGAAAATAGCCCGCACCTTGCTCGAGAATGGCAGGCGGCAATACACAACACAGTAAAGCTGGCAGAACAATGACCATACTGGAAAAAATCAAAATCTGGGCCACCGATCACCTTGTGCATTGCGACAGGGTCGAACTGGAACAGTCACTGGTACGGCTGGGTATGGGAATAGCCGTGTTTACCTACCTGTTACTGTATTACTACTTCACCCAAGCCACGCTTAGCCGCAACGAAACGCTGTCGTTTATTGTTCTCAGCTCCTTCCTGATACTTTCCGCGGCACTGATTGGGTCCATCCTATACAACTGTAAACCCTCAGCCATACGTCGCCTGACAGGGGCCTGGGTGGACATAGGCACCGTCACGTTACTGATCGCCTTTACCGGTGAAGTCGGTGTACTGCTGGTGGGGGTTTATTTATGGGTCATATTTGGCAATGGATTTCGCTACGGCAAAAAATATCTGTTTCACTCCCAGATATTGAGTATTGCGGGCCTAGGCGTTGTTATTTTGGTCACCCCGTATTGGAAAAATCACCCGCCCATTAGCTATAGCGTAATGGTGATGCTGGTCGTCTTGCCGATTTATGTGGCTGCCCTGATTGGGCGTATGAATGAGGCCAAGAAAAAAGCCGAGGAAGCGAATGCGGCGAAAACCCGTTTTGTAGCCAACATGAGTCACGAGATTCGCACGCCGCTCAATGGCATTATCGGCATCGGCACCCTGTTTAAAGCCACCCCGCTTAATAGCGAGCAAAGGGATCTACTTGACACACTCGACAGCTCTTCCAGGTTATTGGTATCCCTGCTGAATAACGTACTGGATTTCGCCAAAATCGAGGATGACAAACTGACGCTTGATCACACCGGCTTTTCCATCAATAAATTGCTGGAAGAAACGGTGAGGATTTTTCAATCCCAGT
This sequence comes from Pseudomonadota bacterium, assembly GCA_040388645.1. Classification (GTDB taxonomy): domain Bacteria; phylum Pseudomonadota; class Gammaproteobacteria; order Burkholderiales; family Sulfuriferulaceae; genus Sulfuriferula. Next base: position 158,561 of record JAZKBM010000007.1, on the reverse strand, counting down.
CGGAAGCCAAACATATCCGTCTGGATACCCATATTGAATCCACGGTGGACGCCCTGCATGGTGATCCCCACCGTCTGCAACAGGTGCTCGCCAACCTGGTAGGCAACGCTATCAAATTCACCGAACAGGGGGGTGTCAGCCTAACCGTCACCATGCTCGAAGAAAACGAGCTCCACTGTAAACTGCGCTTCGAGGTCGCAGATACAGGTGTAGGGATTCCTACCAACGCTCAAGGGAAAATCTTTGAAAGTTTCACTCAGGCAGATATTTCCACTACCCGCCGGTTTGGCGGCAGCGGGTTGGGGCTGACCATCACCAAGCATCTGGTGGAAGCCATGGGTGGGCGGCTCTCATTCGAAAGCGCGGAAAATATAGGTAGCCGTTTCTGGTTTGACATCGCACTGGAAAAAACGCCTCAGACCCAGCCCGACGATATCCAAACCGTCCAGGTACACGTTACACGGGATGCCAGCCTTGGTAGCTCGTTACGCATTCTGATCAGCGAGGATGATGCGACTAATCAGAAAATACTGCTGCGCTTGCTGGAGCTGGCTGGCCACCAGGCAGCGCTGGCCACGAATGGTGAAGAATTACTCGACCAACTTGAGCAGGCCAGCTTCGATCTGGTCATCGCTGACCTCAATATGGCAGGCATGAGCGGAACGGATGCCTTGAAGCTTTACCGCTTTACACGCCCGGACGATACCCATACCCGTTTTATACTGCTTACTGCCGATGCAACGCCTGGGGCGCGTCAGGCAGGACAGGAAGCCGGATTTGATGCATTCCTGAACAAACCGGTAGATGCATCGACATTATTTAACACCATAGCAAACCTGCTGGGGATGCCTGCAACAACTGCGGAAAACTGGCTGAATACCGTCATGGGCGGTATGACTCACCATTCAACTCAAGTCAGTACACAGACGAACCCGGTACTGGATGCCGCCACACTCAACGAGCTGGAAATTCTGGGTGCGGGCGATACCTTGTTTGTACAACGCCTGTTACGCAATTACCTGCGCGATTCAGGCGAATTGCTGGACAAAATTGAACATGCAATCAAACACAAACAATACGGTGTCCTACGCGACCATTGTCACGCGCTGAAGGGCAATAGCCTGAGCATTGGCGCTCGAGGCGTCTTCGGTCGCGCGGAAACCATTGATCAAGCAGACCCGGGCGAACTGCGCTTTCGCGGTGTCGCGATGGTTGGCCTGTTAAGAACAGACTATGTAGCTGCGCGGACTGCCATCGAAGACTATCTCAGCCGGCGACAGACAGCCACGCGCTGAGACCTCATGCGGTCATCGCCTGCTCCATGACCGGGTCCGCCGCCTTACGGTTCTGCGCTCTGACCAGCCGCTCCATGATCTTGAGATCCCGCTCACTCAAACGTAGGGCCGCATCAACCCAAATCTCGGTGATTTCGTACAATTCTTCTATCGTGAGTGGATTGACCCGTTGCTTGGCACGTTGAATAGCCTGGAAAGAATTCAGCGAGCGGTGATTTTTACGTACCCAGTCATACAAAGCTTTTTCACCCTGCCCATCTTCCGCCAGCACATCGACCACCCCCATCTCGTACAATTCTTCTCCTGTGTAGACCTTACCTGAGCGCACCATGGCTTCAGCTGCCCGCATCCCGATCTTGCGCGACAAAAAGCTCAATGCACCCATACCGGGAAAAAGATTAAATAACACCTCCGGCAGCCCCATGCGGGCGCTTTTTTCTGCAATCATGATATGCGTCGAAAGCGCACCTTCAAATCCTCCGCCCATCGCTTGTCCCTGAACCAGGGAAATCGTCGTGATCGGAGCTTGCATGTTATACAGCGTCCAAACATTATCGATACACAATCTAGCATAGCTCAACAGTTCTTGGCGCGTTTGAGCCCTGATTGCATCACCAAATGCAGCCAGATCACCACCCAGGTTAAATACACCCGGCAAGTCCGATGCCAAAACCAGATAGTTAGTTTGCTGAAAACCACCGTTCGAAACAGTGTGCCCTTTCAGATTTTCATGATAAGTATGGTGTTCAAGCAAGTTGTGCAGGGTCGTCTTGGTGAAACACGGCCTGGGTTCGGGTCGCATAAATGACCATGCAATACCGTATTCCTCATCAAAACGGGTACGTACCTGCTCAAAATTAGTATTATCGTACTGTTGGAATTCCACTACTGCATTCATCATTTTCTCCTGGAGTTGGGTTGGATCTGTCCGCCGGCGCACATGCGCACTGTCAGTCGTATCACAAAAATATTTCGGCGTAAATAAACACGTATAAACAAATAAAGAATTGCAATGCTCATAGTGCAAAAGTCCTGCCCGCCGATGTGTATCAATCGGCATTAAGGAATATTCCATGCCGTTTTCGTCTGTGCGACTTTTTCGTTTCGCAAAGTACGGTAAAATCATGTCATTTGGATTACGGGCTTTTTTACCATGCGCGCACCTCACCAGTTGTTCGATACCCTCTCCGAATTTCCGCTTGGCAATGGCAGCTTGGGGAAGTTTTATTCGCTCCCCGCACTGGAAGCCGCCGGGATAGGCAAAATCTCGCGTTTGCCGGTGTCCATCCGCATTGTGCTGGAAGCGGTGCTGCGCCATTGCGATGGAAAAAAAATTACGGAGCAACACATTCGCCAGCTCGCCAACTGGCAGCCCAATGGTTCGCGCACCGAGGAAATTCCCTTTGTAGTCGCGCGGATTCTGTTGCAGGATTTCACCGGCGTGCCACTCCTGGCTGATCTGGCAGCGATGCGCTCTGCTACAGCGAAGGCCGGCAGAGACCCGAAAATGATCGAACCGCTGGTGCCTGTGGATATGGTGGTGGACCATTCCGTTCAGGTGGACGTATTCAACCAGCCCGATGCCCTGCAAAAGAACATGCAACTGGAATTCGTCCGCAACCGTGAGCGTTACCAGTTTCTGAAATGGGGTATGCAGGCATTCGATACCTTCAAGGTCGTTCCACCCGGCATCGGTATCGTGCATCAGGTCAACCTGGAATACCTGGCGCGCGGCGTTATGGAAAAGGATGGCATACATTACCCGGATACGCTGGTGGGCACTGACTCGCATACCACCATGATCAACGGTCTGGGAATCGCCGCTTGGGGCGTGGGCGGCATCGAAGCCGAAGCTGGAATGCTCGGACAACCCGTTTATTTCCTTACCCCAGACGTTGTGGGTGTAAACCTCACCGGACGGATTCGTGAAGGCGTTACCGCTACCGATGTGGTACTGACAGTTACTGAAATGCTGCGCAAAGCCAAGGTCGTGGGCAAGTTTGTCGAATTTTTCGGTACGGGAGCTGCGGCATTGTCGCTGCCTGATCGCGCCACGATTGCCAATATGGCACCGGAATATGGCGCCACCATGGGTTTCTTCCCGGTGGATGAGGCCACCTGTGCTTATTACGCGGCTACCGGACGCAGTGCGGAACACGTCGCTACAATCCGTAATTATTTCCAGGCGCAGGGCTTGTTCGGGATTCCGGATGCGGGCGATTGCGACTATTCCCAAGTTCTTGAAATTGACCTGGCTAGCGTGGCCCCCAGTGTAGCCGGACCACGCCGTCCGCAAGATCGGATTGAATTGGATGATGTCAAAAACAGCTTTGCCGGGCTGTTTGCCAAGCCGGTTGCCGAAGGTGGCTATGGCAAAACGACTACCGAATTGACGCAACGTGTTGCCCTTACACCCGCGCCAGCCGGAACGGACATATCAGGTGGCGGTGGACAAAACGCGGATGCTCTGCCTGCAGGTGGCGCCGACCCGGCTGTGGTAATCGAGCGCGAGATGGTAGATAACCGTCCAACGCCAGACCATCTTGCCAGTAATGCGATTTACACAGCCGCGCAAGGCGGCTCACTCGGACATGGCGACGTGGTCATTGCAGCGATCACCTCCTGCACAAACACTTCCAACCCCAGCGTCATGCTGGCCGCCGGTCTGTTGGCGAAGAAGGCACTGGAAAAAGGCCTGACCGTATCACCCCACGTCAAGACATCGCTTGGCCCCGGTTCACGCGTGGTAACCGAATATCTGCAGGCTGCTGGCTTGATGGATGCGTTGGGAGAAATGGGATTCAAACTGGTAGGCTACGGTTGCACTACTTGCATTGGCAATTCCGGGCCGCTGCCCGCTGCCATCGAAACCGCCATTACCGATAATGATCTGATCGCTGCTTCGGTACTTTCCGGTAATCGCAATTTCGAAGCGCGCGTGCATCAGAACGTGAAGGCCAATTTCCTGATGAGCCCACCACTGGTGGTGGCCTATGCCATTGCCGGCACCATGAACAAGGACCTGTCCAAAGAACCTCTCGGAACCGGCAGCGACGGCGCGCCGGTATATCTCAAGGACATTTGGCCGTCTCTCGACGAAGTTTCCGCGGTGATGGGCACCGCGACCAACCCGGATACCTACCGCAAGCTTTACGCGGATTTCAACGCCGATAATCCGTTATGGGCAGCCGTGCCCGCACCTACCGGCGCAGTCTACGAATGGGAGCATGATTCCACTTACATCCAGCAGCCACCTTTTTTTGACGGGGCCGCAGGGGATAGCGGCGTCATCCACGGCGCGCGCGCGCTGGCTGTGTTTGGCGACTCCGTCACCACCGACCATATCAGCCCGGCGGGTTCAATCAAACCCAGCTCTCCCGCTGGCAAGTTTCTGCTGGAACACAGTATTGATCGCGCCGACTTCAACAGCTATGGCGCCCGCCGCGGCAACCATGAGGTCATGATGCGCGGCACTTTTGCCAACGTTCGCATCAAAAACCTGATGTTGCCGGGCAGCGAAGGCGGCGTGACCAAACACCAGCCAGACGGCACAGAAATGGCGATCTACGATGCAGCCATGCAATACCAGGCTGCCGGCACGCCGCTGATGATCTTTGCCGGTGAAGAATACGGTACCGGTTCCAGCCGCGACTGGGCGGCCAAAGGCACACGCCTGCTGGGCGTGAAAGCCGTGATCGCCAAGAGCTTCGAACGTATCCATCGCGCCAATCTGGTTGGGATGGGCGTGCTGCCCTGTCAGTTCAAGGAGGGTATGGGCGCAGATACGCTGAAATTGGATGGCAGCGAAACTTTTGATTTGCTCGGACTGGAAAATGGCATCTCACCCCAGCAGGATGTGATACTGGCAATTCACCGCGCAGATGGATCTACCGATACGGCAACAGTAAAACTGCGTATCGACACGCCAATCGAGGTGGACTACTACCAGAACGGTGGTATTCTGCCCTTTGTACTGGCGCAATTGCTGGCGGACTAGGTAACCCGTGTCCGACCTCGACGACCCACGCACATTTTTCGCCGCAGAGCGCACCCTGCTGGCGTGGAATCGCACCGCGCTCACTTTGATGGCATTCGGGTTTGTTGTGGAGCGCTTTGGCCTTTTTTTGCATATGCTTGCGCCTCACTCTACGCCACAAGTGGAACGCGACATTTCCTTCTGGGTAGGACTGGGTTTCATCCTGCTCGGCAGCTTGATGGCGGTGCTGGCCGTCATCCAGTACCGGCGTGTGTTACGCACCCTCAGACCAGTGGAAATTCCGCATGGCTACTGGGTCAACATGGCCGCGTTTTCGACGTTGCTGGTCGCCGGGCTGGGCATCGTGCTATCTGTCTACCTGACCCTGGGACTAAAATAAACATCACGCATTGCCCTCAACAACAAGCCCACAATAGCCTTAAAAATCGACTTCCATGACCCGCAAAATTCTCGTCACTTCTGCCCTGCCCTACGCTAACGGCGCCATCCATCTAGGCCACCTGGTGGAATACATCCAGACCGATATCTGGGTGCGCTTTCAAAAAATGCACGGGCATGCATGTTATTACGTCTGTGCCGATGACACTCACGGTACACCCATCATGCTGCGCGCCGAGAAGGAAGGCATTACACCGGAGCAATTGATCGCGCGCGTGCACGATGAGCACTTGCGCGATTTCACCGGTTTTCATGTCGGATTTGACAGCTATCATTCGACCAACTCCGAGGAAAACCGCGAGCTGTCCAGCACGGTCTATCTGAAACTGCGCGAAGCCGGGCTGATCGAAAAAAAGACCATCGAACAATACTATGATCCGGTGCGGGAAATGTTCCTGCCGGATCGATTCATCAAGGGCGAATGCCCCAAGTGCGGGGCGCAGGATCAATATGGGGACGGCTGCGAAGTATGCGGTGCGACCTACTCCCCCACTGATCTGGTCAACCCGGTCTCTGCCGTTTCAGGCAGCACGCCGGTACGGCGCGAATCCGAACATCATTTCTTCAGGCTGGGTGCATGTGAAGCGTTTTTGCGCGAATGGACGCGCTCTGGTGCACTCCAGCAAGAGGCGGCCAACAAACTGGACGAGTGGTTTACGGCCGGACTGCAAAACTGGGATATTTCGCGTGATGCACCCTATTTCGGTTTCGAGATTCCTGATGCACCAGGCAAGTATTTTTATGTCTGGCTGGACGCGCCTATCGGCTATATGGCCAGCTTCAAAAAACTCGCCGCTGCTAAAAATCTGGATTTCGATGCCTGGTGGGAAAAGGATAGCGGCACCGAGCTGTATCACTTCATCGGCAAGGATATTCTTTATTTCCATGCGCTGTTCTGGCCGGCCATGTTACAGAACGCGGGTTACCGGACGCCCAGTGGCGTATTTGCGCATGGGTTTCTCACCGTCAACGGTGCCAAGATGTCCAAGTCACGCGGCACCTTCATCACGGCTGAAAGTTATTTGTCCAGCGGCATGAACCCGGAATGGCTGCGCTATTACTACGCCGCCAAGATCAACGGCAGTATGGAGGATCTCGATCTCAATCTGGCTGACTTCATCGCCCGGGTAAACAGCGACCTGGTGGGTAAATACGTCAACATTGCCAGCCGTACTGCAGGTTTTATTGCCAAGCGTTTTGACGGAAAACTGGCTGACAGTTTGCCTGCTTCCGAATTGCTCAATGGAGTTCAACGCGCTGACACACTCATCGGCGAATGCTATGAGACGCGCGATTACAGCAAAGCACTACGTGAAATCATGCGTCTGACCGATCTTGCCAATCAGTACGTCAATGATAACAAGCCCTGGGAACTGGCCAAACTGGAAGATAGCGAACTGCTATTGCATGAAGTCTGCTCGGTCAGTATCAACCTGTTCCGTTTGCTCACCTTATATCTCAAGCCCGTGTTGCCAAAACTCTCCAGCGAAGTGGAAGCTTTCCTCAATATCGCCGCATTGACTTGGGCGGATGCCGCTACGCTGCTCACCGGCCACCGTATCAACTCGTACCAGCATTTGATGACGCGAGTTGAACAAAAACAGATCGATGCCCTGATAACAGCCAACCAGAAAAGTCTGGAAGTCAGTGTGGATACGCATTCTCCAGCGCATCACGCCGAGCCTCTAAACCATGTCATTGCTCCCATAGCCGACACTATTACGGTGGACGATTTCGCCAAGATCGATTTGCGGGTTGCGAAAATCGTCAACGCCGAACATGTGGAAGGTGCGGACAAGTTGATACGTCTGACCCTGGATGTCGGCGAGGGCAAAACACGCAATGTTTTTGCCGGTATTAAATCTGCCTACGATCCGGAAAAACTCATTGGGCGCATGACCGTGATGGTCGCCAATCTGGCTCCACGGAAGATGAAATTTGGCGTCTCGGAAGGAATGGTTCTTGCTGCTTCTGGCGAAACCCCTGGCTTGTATATCCTGTCTCCGGATGAAGGCACCGTGCCCGGTATGCGCGTGAAATAATGCCTGAGTTATCAGTTGGTAACATCCTTGCCGATCGGTATGCGCCGTTCATCGCGCCCAAAACGCCTTAGTCCTTCCAGCGCCTGTTGAAGAAAGTCATCATTGCGCGATAGCGGGTACACCATGTGTGCCGTCACTGAAAAATGAGGCGAATCCGGTACGCGATGCAAACGTTTTTCGGCTATGAGCGTTCGCACCATACGCACTGGAAAATACGCTGAGCCACCGGACATTAAAAGTTGCTGAATCCCGATCCAGCCAATATTGGCGCTGAGCGCCGGCGTAGGGTGGTCCGGGAAATGGACGGAAAACTGATGAAAAAACTCGGTGCCCCAATCCACATGGATATAGCCCGGATCCGGCCAGGGACGCATTTTATCGGTAGTCACCAGGACCAGCGTTTCATCAAATAGCCGCTCCTGGCCCAAACCCGGACGCGATTCAGGGGTATACATCAAGCCAATATCCAGTGTGTTCTGCACCAATCCATGCATAATCCCTTGCTCAAATCCGATTTCAAGGCGTAGAGAAATAGAGGGTGCCACTTCCCGCATCCATGCCACCCAGCGCGGCAAAAAATTTTCCCATAGCGCGATTCGCCCGCTTACGGTCAGCCCACCGGAATAACCTTCCGGCAATCCTACATCCTGCCTGGCAATATCTGCAGTGCGTACCAAGGTCTGGGCATGGCGCACAAAACGTTGCCCTGCCCCAGTCAGGCTTGCACCCTGCTTGCCTCGGGTAAACAATTTTGCACCCAGCTTTCTTTCCAGATTCTGGATGCGCGCACTCACCGTGGATTGGGTAACGTGGAGTTTTTCCGCCGCCCCCTGGAAATTGCCAATAGCCACCACTTGAAGAAAGGTCCGCGCCTGCTCAATATCCATCTATCGATAACTCCGATATAAAACCCCATAATATTTCGTTTTTCTTATAAATAAAAGCGCTCTAAACTGCTGGACTTTCGGATTCCTTAAGTCAACACATTCCACTGAATGTAGGTACCGAGATGTGTGTGGACTATCCCACCGTCGTCTGAAGGAAAGCATTACACCTTCAAGGAGAGAGTCTCATGCGCAAACAAACCCAGTGGATAGACTCCACAACCGAAGGCTTGCCCGTCATCCCCTCGCTAGCCCCATTACTCGATGCTGCCCATGTTTCCGGCCATGCCACAGGCATGGATCGGCGTATGTTATTTATCTGTACGCTGACTTTTGGCATTAGCATTATTGCGGCGGTCATCGCGCGGGGATTGATATCACTGATTGGTTTCATTACCCATCTGTTTTTTTACGGTGAACTGAACTGGCTTCCTGCCAGCCCGGCGAACAACCATTTGGGTCTGTGGGTAGTGGGGGTACCGGTGGTGGGCGCGCTGATTGTTGGACTCATGGCACGCTATGGTTCGCAGGCCATTCGCGGCCACGGCATTCCAGAAGCGATGGAGCAAATACTCACCAATCGCAGTCGCATACCCGCTCGAATTTTGTTCCTGAAACCATTGTCTGCGGCTATTTCCATCGGTACTGGTGGACCTTTCGGTGCCGAGGGACCCATTATTGCGACGGGCGGAGCGCTGGGCTCAGTGGTAGGTCAGTGGGTGCGGGTTACGGCCGACGAGCGCAAAACCTTATTGGCCGCGGGTGCGGCAGCCGGCATGGCAGCTACATTCGGCACACCGCTGGCGGCCGTGCTGTTAGCCATCGAGTTACTGTTATTCGAATTCCGCACCCGCTCCTTGCTGCCCGTGGTAATCGCCTGCGGAACTGCCGCCATCGTACGCGCCCTATTCACCGGCTTTGCACCTTTCTTTTCGATGCCCGCTCTGGCGTGGCCGACAGTGCCTACGCTGGTTGCTTGCATACTGCTGGGGGCCATTGTAGGTGTCGTTTCAGTTGGTGTGACGCGTGGAGTATATGCAGTTGAGGATGCTTTCGAGCATCTGCCGCTGCACTGGATGTGGTGGCCGGCACTGGGGGCAGTGGTCGTGGGGGTAATCGGGTACATCGCACCGCGTAGCCTGGGTGTTGGCTATGACAACATCAGCGATGCATTGAGTGGAAATATGGTCGGCCCCGCACTATGGATGCTTGGCGCGGCCAAGTTAGTGTCATGGATGGTATCGCTTGGCAGCGGTACTTCTGGCGGCACCTTGGCGCCGCTGATGACTGTCGGCGCATGTCTGGGCGCGGCTCTGGGCCACATCTTTATTGCCGCCATGCCTGGCTTGGCACTGGATCCAAGGCTAGCCGCACTGGTCGGCATGGCAGCCATTTTTGCTGGTGCTGCGCGGGCACTGTTCATGTCCATCGTATTCGCTTTGGAAGCTACGTGGCAGATGGCCGGACTGCTACCGTTGTTGATCGGTTGCAGTGCCGCCTATCTGGTATCCAGCATGTTGATGAAACAGACCATCATGACTGAAAAGATCGCACGTCGCGGCGTAAACGTACCCGTTGATTACAGTGCGGATGCATTCATGCAGATGCGAGTCGTCGATCATATGCACCGATCCGTTGTCACCCTCCTTTCCACTGATACGCTGGAAAAAATACAGGCGTGGCTGGCCGAAGGCACATCGGACACTCTGCACCAAGGCTATCCGGTCGTGAACGAAGAGAAAAAACTGGTCGGCGTACTCACTCGCAAAGACCTATACCGTGACACTCAACTTCCACACTCAACACTCTCGCAACTGGTTCAACGTGAACCCTTGACGATATGCGCAACAGCCAGCCTGGCCGTCGCCATCGAGCTGATGTCTGCATGGGATGTGGGTCGACTACCGGTAATCGACGAATCCGGAAAACTGGTGGGTATGCTCACACGCAGCGATTTACTCAAAGCTTACCGTCATCGTTTGCTCGAGCAATATCACAAGGGGCATTAAGCCACGACATAGCAAGTTATTGCCAGTTCTCCGGCAATACAACGTTCATAGCGACAGCAGATCGGGCATTTCCAATTTCCAAATAAATGGCAGGAGTAAATATGGTGCAATTATTCAGTTTTTTCAGCAGTTCAACTGCATTCCGGGTGCGGATCGCACTTGCCCTCAAGGGTGTCGCTTATGAATATAAAGCGGTCAATTTGCGTGCCGGTGAGCAACACCAATTGTCATTTCTCGAATGCAATCCTTCGGGAGGCGTCCCGGCTCTGATTCATGATGATTTTAATCTGGGACAGTCGTTGGCCATACTCGATTATCTGGATAACAGTTATCCGCAGCCACGATTGATCCCGGCAGATCCGCTACAACGTGCCAGGGTGCTCGAACTGGCTCATGTGATTGCGTGTGATATCCATCCCGTCAATAACCTGCGGGTGCAGCTGTATCTGAAAAATACGCTTGGCGTGAGCGAAGCGCAGAAAAATACCTGGTACCGTCACTGGGTTGAACAAGGTTTTACAGTCGTGGAACGCTTGCTTGAAGAGCACGGCAGTCCACTCTACTGTTTCGGCCCCGCACCCACGCTCGCCGATTGCTGCCTGATTCCACAAGTCTGGAGTGCAGCACGCGCCGGGAGTGACGTCTCATCTTATCCACACATCCAGGCGATCTATCACCATTGCATGAGCCAGCCCGCATTTATCCAGGCAGCCCCTGAGAACCAGCCGGATGCACCGCAACCGGGCTGATTTGCGTACTTTTTTGCCCCGCCTCTAATTGAGCCATCCTCAAGTAGCATCAACCCCTCTGCAAGAGAAATCGCTCCTTAATGAAACGTACCATGAAGAAATTCAGCAGCACCTCTCTGTATCAGCTCCCCCTGCCCGGCCACCGGGAAAAATGGATTTCAGGTCTGGGCGGTTTCATCGGAATTGCTTTGACCCTCCTGATAAGTCAGCTTGCACCCGGACACCATGCCATTCTTTTGGTCGCCTCGATGGGTGCCAGTGCAGTCCTGCTTTTTGCGGTGCCTCACAGCGCCTTCTCAACACCATACGCTGTGCTCGGTGGTCATCTGATCTCGGCCTTGGTCGGCATTGCTTGCGCATTGTTCATACCTTCCACAGCCGTAGCGGCACCACTGGCCGTGGGACTCGCCATTATCTGTATGTATTATTTGCACAGCATCCACCCACCGGGTGGTGCCACTGCATTTTTTGCTGTCATGGGTGGTCCCGCTGTGCATGCCTTGGGATTGGAGTACGTCTTGTTTCCGGTCTTGATGAACGCCACCATCCTGGTCGTCGTGGCGGTGATCTTTAACCATTTATTTCGTGCCAAACAGGCAGCGCACGTAACAGAAGTGGAATCCCATCTTCATCTACCGGAAAAATATCTGATCCGTCACAGCGATCTGGTTTACGCTCTTTCCGAAATACAGTCCTACATTGATGTAAGTGAAGAGGATTTATTGCACATATACAACCTGGCGATCAAACATGCCCACCCAGGCGAAACTCAGATTGCCTGATAGAGCCGAGGCTGACACATCATATCCTTAGCAGGAATGACCAACTGATATTAGGCCACAGTACCGATCAATTATTCAGGAATTCAAGGCAAAAAAATGCCCGGCGCGTAATCGCTGCCGGGCGAAATCCTCTTATTAAGGAGGAGGAGGAGACAACACTGAGCTCTTGGGAAAGAGCTGAAGATCAGCGTTATAAGTATTTTCTAATATTATTACTTTCATGTCAATTAATTTTTGAAAAACTTGCCAACTCATAAATCATAAATAGCTAATTGTTTGATTTATTGAATAAATAAAAACGGGTGGTCGCGCCACCCGTTTGAATAAGTTAAACGCCCAATCAGAATTCGACTAAAACATTGTCTCGGCTCAACCAGCCATTCAATCCTTCCAGCAAACCATCGTGCAGTGCGACCCGCCATTTGTCCCCCAGCGCAAGCTCGCATCGGGCGTCCCCGTTATGATATTCAATCCTTATCGGACAGCCACCCTCAGCAATACGGTAAGGTTGCAGGATATCCAATAGTCGATTGGCGCTGGATTGCCCATTCATGGCAAGTTTGAGCGATTTGGCATATCGGGTGCGGGCTGTAGTGAGGTCGTATAACTTATCCACCATGATCCGTACGCCGCCCGAGTAATCATCCTTGGACACCTTGCCTTCCACTAACAATAATCGGTCTTCTTTGAGCCACTCCCGATGGCGTTCGAATACCTCATTGAAGACCGGCACTTCGAGTGCCGCGCTGCCATCATCCAGCTGAACAAAAGCCATTTTCCCGCGCCTTGTCATCTGTGTGCGCAACGCAGAGATAATCCCCACCAGCAATACTGGATTAGGGCCCGGAGCAACGTCTTTAAGTCGTAACTTGGCCAGCCCGGCCAGTTCCGGTGCATAGGCATCGAACGGGTGGCCGCTGAAATAATATCCCAGCGCGGTTTTTTCCTGTAGCAGTTTTTCTTTTTCGCCCCAGCGCGGCACATCCGCCAAGCCAGGCTGGTTGTCCGGATGGCTGTCAAGATCACCAAACAGGCTGACCTGATTGATATCAGCTGCTGCCCGTTCGGCCAGTTCCAGCGCCATGCCGACTGAAGCCAGCAGTGCCGCACGATGATCATTCAGACTGTCGAATGCGCCCGCGCGAATCAGTGATTCCAGTGTGCGACGGTTGACACTGCGTTTATCCACGCGCCGCACAAGATCAAACAGGTCTTGAAATGGGCCTTCTTTTTCGCGTTCTGCCACAATGGCGCTGATCGCCGCCTCGCCTGTGCCTTTGATGGCCCCCAGGCCATAGCGAATCTGCTTGGCGTTCTCAGGAGCAAAGCGGTAGCCGGATAGATTGATATCCGGCGGCAAGACTTCCAGACCATTGGTCAGGGTATCTTCGTAAAAATTCTTTACCTTGTCGGTAGCATCCATATCCGCCGACAAGGTTGCCGCCATGAATGCCGCCGGATAATGCGCCTTCAAATAGGCCGTGTGATAGGCCACCAGTGCATAAGCGGCCGAGTGCGATTTATTGAAGCCATAGCCGGCGAACTTCTCCATCAAATCGAAAATGTAAGTGGCCTGCTTGGCGTCGATTCCTTTGGCTACCGCCCCATTGACGAAAATATCGCGGTGCTCGGCCATCTCTTCGGCTTTTTTCTTGCCCATGGCTCGACGCAGCAAATCGGCGGACCCCAGCGTATAGCCACCCATGACCTGGGCGATCTGCATCACCTGTTCTTGATAAACAATGACGCCATAGGTGGGCTTGAGCGTATCTTCCAACGTCGGGTGCATGTAGTCCACCCGCGCCTTGCCATGCTTGCGGTTGATGAAGTCATCCACCATGCCCGATTCCAGCGGGCCGGGACGAAACAAGGCCACCAGCGCAACCACATCCTCGAAGCAATCCGGCTGCAAGCGTCGTATCAGGTCTTTCATGCCGCGCGATTCCAGCTGGAATACCGCCGTGGTATTGCAGGCCTTCAGCAACGCATAGCTGCCCCGATCATTCAAAGGCAGCGTTTCCAGGCTGAAGGGGGCTTTGCCATCAGGTGACAATGCAGCCACATACCGCATGGCCCAATCCAGAATGGTCAAGGTGCGCAGACCCAGGAAGTCGAACTTCACCAGACCCGCTTTCTCGACGTCATCCTTGTCGAATTGCGACACCGCAGAATCCGAGCCTTCGGCGATATACAGCGGGCAAAAATCGGTAAGCTTGCCCGGCGCGATCAATACCCCGCCTGCATGCATGCCGACGTTGCGGGTCAGATCTTCCAGCTTCTGCGCCAAGTCGAACAGTTCGCGCACGTCTTCTTCGTTGTCGTAACGGTCCTTGAGTTGCGGCTCGGTTTCCAGCGCTTTTTGCAACGAAACCGGCTTGACCCCTTCGATGGGCACCAGTTTGGAGAGTTGATCGCAGAGCAGATAAGGCATATCAAGCACGCGCCCGACGTCACGGATTACTGATTTTGAACCGAGGGTACCAAAGGTCACGATCTGCGATACGGCCTCACGCCCATACTTGTCCTTGACGTAGTTGATGACGCGTTCGCGCCCGTCCTGGCAGAAATCCACGTCAAAGTCGGGCATCGACACCCGTTCCGGATTCAGAAAACGTTCGAACAGCAAATCGTAGGGGATTGGGTCAATATCGGTAATGCTGAGCACATACGCAACCAGGGAACCCGCACCGGAACCACGCCCCGGCCCCACCGGTACGCCGTTATGTTTGGCCCAGTTGATGAAATCCGCCACGATCAGGAAATAACCCGGAAAACCCATCTGGATAATGGTTCCAAGTTCGAATTCCAGGCGTTCCTGATATTCAGGATAGCGCTGGTCGCGTTCACCCGCATCCGGGTACAGCACCGCCATACGCTCAGCCAGGCCTTCATGAGCGCGCTGCCGCAGGTGCTCGTCCAGCGTCATGCCCGCCGGCGTAGGGAATTGCGGCAGCATGCTTTTGCCCAGTTCCATACTCAGCGAGCAGCGTTTGGCGATTTCCACGCTGTTGACCAGCGCTTCGGGAATATCGGCAAACAGTACTGCCATTTCAGACTGGGTCTTAAAATACTGTTCTTCAGTAAATAAACGCGGACGGCGACGATCAGCCAGTAATGCACCTTCGGCAATACACACGCGTGCCTCATGCGCCTTGAAATCATCGCGGGCGGGGAATTGGACTGGATGGGTTGCCACTACCGGCAAATCCAGCGTCAGCGCGAGCGGCAATGTGGCCTGCAAACAGTTTTCAGCTTCTGCCTGGGCGCTACGCTGGATTTCCAGATAATAACGATCCGGAAACAACGCCGCCCAGCGACTCGCTGCGGCTTGCGCGGTATCATTATTGCCGGCCAGCAGCGCTTGCCCCACATCACCCAACTGCGCACCTGAAAGCGCAATCAGCCCGGTGGTGCCGCTTTCGCCAAACCATGCCTGACGTAACTCTGCACGACCGCGGTACATGTTTTCTCGGTAGGCACGGGTTAACAATTCAGACAGGCATCGAAAACCGTCCCGATTTTGCGCCAGCAGCAGAAGACGGCTGGGCCGGTCACGATCGGCGTCATTGCTGATCCACACGTCGCAACCCAGAATGGGCTTGACTCCCTGACTGCGGGCGGATTGATAAAATTTCACCATCCCGAATAAATTGGACAGATCGGTCAACGCCAGTGCCGGCATGGCATCGGCTACGGCACGCTGCACCGCGTCGTCGATGCGCACAATACCGTCACTGATGGAATATTCGGAATGCAGGCGGAGATGGATAAATTGAGGATCGGGCATCCGCTGATTTTACCCGGTTGCGGCAGGGTATAATACCGTCTGTTTATAAGCTGTTGAATCTCCGAACCATGCCCGCCATTCTTAACATCACTGCTTACCGTTTTGTGCCTCTGGAAGACCTCCCCTCCCTGCGCGAGACGTTTCGTGAACGAACGCGCGGACTCAAGGGTACGGTGCTGCTCACCCCGGAGGGCATCAATATGTTCCTGGCTGGTGCCATAGCGGAATTGGAAACCTTTATTGGCTGGCTCACCTCGGATGCGCGCTTTGCCGAGATCGCCATCAAACGCAGCATGTCCGACGAGATACCGTTTAACCGCATGCTGGTCAAGCTGAAAAAAGAAATCATCACTTTCCATCAGCCCGATTTCGACCGGACCAGCCACCCTGCACCCCAGCTTCCAGCCAGCGAATTGAAACAATGGTATGACGAAGGCCGCGAATTCATCATCGTGGATACCCGCAACGATTTTGAATATCAGGTTGGCACCTTTAAAAATGCCGTGAATCTCCAGTTGCATAGCTTTGGTGACTTTGCAGCGGCAACCGAGCAACTCAAGAACTACCGTGACATGCCAATCGTTACCTTTTGCACCGGCGGTATCCGCTGCGAAAAAGCGGCCCCATTCATGGCTGGACGGGGTTTCAATCAGGTGTACCAGCTAGAAGGCGGCATACTCAAATATTTCGAAGAATGTGGCTCAGCACACTACGATGGTGAGTGTTTCGTGTTCGACAAACGCGTCGCTCTGGATGGCGAACTCAAACCGACCCAAACCAATATGTGCTTTGCCTGCCGCAGCATATTGACGCCGGAAGAACAGCTATCCGCGGATTATGTACTGGGTGAATCGTGCCCTCACTGTGTCCACAAGCAGTCTGTCGCCTGACCAAGCATCTCTCCACCTTGCTGCACAGATGCGAAATAGCGGCAGGCTGACCGCTATTTCTGGTCAGTTAATTGTGATCACCAGCTGGTTTCGCGTTCTGCAGTCGCAGAAATTTTATGTACGGCTAGGTCCGCGCCATTGAATTCATCCTCTTGGCTGAGACGTATCCCCACAAACACTTTCAGCAAACCATAAACTATAAAACCACCGATCAAAGCAACAGTGATACCCAGCAGGGTACCCAACAACTGCGACATGAAAGAAACACCACCGAGTCCGCCCAGTGCCTTCATTCCGAATATTCCGGCAGCCAAGCCTCCCCATGTGCCGCATAAACCATGCAATGGCCACACCCCCAGGACATCGTCTATCTTCCATTTGTTCTGGGTAATGGTGAACATCCACACAAACAATCCACCGGCGATGGCACCCGTTGCCAGTGCTCCCAAAGGGTGCATCACGTCCGATCCGGCACAAATGGCTACCAGACCTGCCAGGGGACCATTATGGATAAAGCCCGGGTCATTACGCCCAAAAACCAGCGCAGCCAGCGTGCCGCCGACCATGGCCATGAGCGAATTCACAGCGACCAATCCGGTAATCTTGTCTATGGTTTGCGCTGACATCACATTGAATCCGAACCAGCCCACCATCAGAATCCAGGCACCCAGGGCCAGAAAAGGAATACTGGAAGGTGGATGCGCGGCGATCTCGCCATTTTTACGATAACGTCCATGCCGTGCACCTAGCAGCAACACGGCTACCAAGGCAATCCAGCCCCCTACTGCGTGCACCACCACAGACCCAGCAAAATCATGAAAATTGGCCCCAAAACTGGTTTTCAACCAATCCTGAAAACCGTAATGATTATTCCAGGCGATGCCCTCGAAAAATGGGTAAACAAAACCAACCAACGCAAATGTCGCCGCAAGTTGCGGGGTAAATTTGGCACGTTCCGCAATGCCACCTGAAACAATCGCCGGAATCGCCGCCGCAAAGGTCAGCAGAAAAAAGAATTTGACCAGTTCATAACCACTTTTGGCTGCCAACACTTCCGCACCGCTGAAAAAACTTACACCGTATGCAATGCTGTAGCCAATAAAAAAATAGGCAATTGTAGATATACAAAAATCCGTCAAGATTTTTACCAGCGCGTTTACCTGGTTTTTTTTTCGTACCGTTCCTAGTTCAAGAAATGCAAAACCGGCATGCATTGCCAGAACCATAATGGCTCCCAGCAGGATAAATAGTACGTCGCCAGCATTTTTTAAATTTTCCATATCCACTCCAAATTTAAATCCGAACTTCTAAAGCAATTATTGAACCATATTTATTTTTATATTAAAAACAAATAGATAAATTTTTATATTCAAACAAATAACAACATTCTGCACACATTTTGTGCATTGTTAAATTTATTGCACATTTTTAGTGCAATAAATTTCCGGGTGGTTTTACCCTGCTACATGTTACGAACAGCAATAGAAGTTGGAAACGCTGGAAGAAGCTGAGTAATCTCAGCATTAAAAATTATTTATCGTGGGACTTGGTGTCCGGATTCGAGTCGATTCCATCCAGTTCGCGATCCATTTCCTCTTCGGAAAGGGGATGGTAAATCTCGGGCTCGGCTGGTTTTGTCTTGGAAATAAAACTCGCCGCAATGATGCCCAACTCATACAACAACCACAGTGGCACAGCGAGCATGGTTTGTGAAATGACGTCAGGCGGCGTCAGAATTGCACCAACGACAAATGCGCCAACAATCACATAAGGACGAATTTCGCGTAACTTGCTGACGTTCACGACACCAATTTTGACCAGAATCACGACCACGACCGGTACTTCGAAAGTCATGCCGAAAGCCAGGAACATGGTCATCACAAAATCAAGGTATTTACTGATATCCGTCATCACCGCCACACCAACGGGCGCAACGCCGGTTATAAAACCAAACACCACCGGAAAGACCAGGAAATAAGCGAACGCCATACCGCAGAAAAACAGCACCACACTGGCGACAATGAGCGGCACGCCCAAGCGTTTTTCGTGAGAATACAAACCTGGGGCAATAAATGCCCAAATCTGGTACAGAATGTAGGGCAAAGCAATCAGGAAAGCTGCCATCAAAGTTACTTTAACTGGCACCAAAAACGGTGCAGTCACTTCGGTGGCAATGAGCTGGCCCCCTTTGGGCAAAGCATGCAATAGGGGTTCTGCCAGTAGCGTATAAAGCTTGTTGGCCCAGTGAAACAAGGCCAGAAATACCACAATCACTGCTATCACCGCGCGTAACAGGCGGTCGCGCAACTCGATCAGATGGGAGATGAATGTTTCCTGCGAGGAGGTGTTACTCATACTTTGGATTTATTGGTGTCGGTCATGCTATGGTCAGGCTGCGCGGAACTGACAGGCTCCAATTCCAGTTCAGCTTGAGGCGAATCAATAAAAGGAGTCTCCGCTACGCGTGGGTTAGTCGCAGCAGCATTAGCGGTTCCAGCTTCAGGCACAATTCCCTTCATGGTTCTTTCCGCGTCCGCTATTTCAGCGCTAATTTTATTTTCGGTTTGCTCAAGGCTCTGCTTGAATTGCTCGCCGGCTTTTTTTAGCTCATCCAGTTCCATTTCACGGCTGATGTCGGCTTTCACGGTCGATACATAACGTTGCAAACGTCCGAGCAAATGCCCGGCAGTACGCGCAACTTTCGGCAATCGCTCGGGACCAATCACAATCAGGGCCACCACACCGATCGCTGCCAGCTCGGAGAATCCAATATCAAACATAATTCAACCTGCCCAAATACACTCAGACTTTGGTTTTTTCTTTAACTTCACCCTCAATTGTCTGACCATGACTCGCTGGACTGTCAACTTTGTCCTGCTCGCCTTCCTTCATAGCCTCCTTGAAGCTCTTGACTGCGCCGCCCACATCGCCACCAATATTGCGCAGTTTTTTGGTGCCAAATACCACCAGCACAATAGCCAAAACGATTAGCCAATGCCAAATGCTAAAGCTGCCCATGATTAGTCTCCTTGTTTAAGATAAGTGCGGCATCTTACCACCGCCAAATACGTGTACGTGCAGATGGAATACCTCCTGCCCGCCACCACGTCCAGTATTGATCGTAGTACGAAATCCGTCATTCAACCCTTGTTTTCGTGCCAGCTCCGGGGCTAGCAACAACATACGCCCAAGTAACCCCTCATGCTGAGGTTCGCATTCCACCAGTGAAGCGACATGCAACTTTGGGATAATCAGCAAGTGTACAGGCGCCGCCGGGTGGATATCGTGAAAAACCAGCAATTCATCATTTTCAAAGACTTTTTTGCTAGGGAGTTCACCCGCCACAATTTTGCAGAAAATACAGTCCGTCATTGTTTGCTCCGTGCCGATTTTTCGATGTGCCCGGATACGCCTTCACGCCGCGCCAATTCATCAAGAATATCTTGTGGGCCAAGACCCTGACTAGCCAATAAAATCAACGTATGAAACCACAAGTCAGCGGTTTCATACACGATCTTTTTCGGGTCACCATCCTTGGCGGCCATGATGGTCTCGGCTGCTTCTTCAGCGATTTTCTTCAACATCGCATCCAAGCCCTTGGCATACAGGCTGGCGACATACGATGAGTCCGCAGCACTTGCTTTTCGGGCTTCCAGTGTTGCACCAAGACGTTCGAGAATATCGCTCACTTGTGATAAATCTCCGCAGGATCCTTCAGCACCGGCTCCGTGGTCACCCATTGACCATTTTCAAACTTCTGGAAAAAACAGTCATGCCGTCCGGTGTGACAGGCAATCCCGCCCACTTGTTCAACCCTGAGCAAAATCACATCCTGGTCGCAGTCCAGGCGAATTTCTTTTACCTTCTGGACGTGACCAGATTCTTCACCTTTGTGCCACAGCTTTTTACGTGAACGCGACCAATATACCGCCTCACTGGTTTCCACAGTACGCTTCAAAGCCTCCCGGTTCATCCAGGCAACCATTAAAACTGCACCATCACCGGCATCCTGCGCAATCGCGGGGACCAGACCATCGGCTGTCCAGTTCACCTTGTTCAACCAATTGTCCGACACGCTCACAATCTGACCTCAATCCCGTTTTGCATCATGTGCAACTTGGCTTCGTTTACAGTATATTCGCCAAAGTGAAAAATACTGGCCGCCAGCACCGCGTCAGCGTGGCCTTGAATCACGCCATCCGCCAAATGTTGCAAATTACCCACACCACCGCTGGCAATGACCGGTATCTTCACTGCATCCGACACTGCGCGTGTCAGCGGCAGGTTAAACCCGCTCCGTGTTCCATCCCGATCCATACTGGTTAAAAGGATTTCGCCGGCGCCCAAATCCTGCATTTTTTGCGCCCATTCCACCGCATCCAGGCCCGTAGCACGCCGCCCTCCATGGGTGTATACCTCCCATTTACCATCACTGCCGGCCTTCGCATCTATTGCCACCACAATGCATTGGGACCCAAAACGAGAAGCCGCATCAGCCACTACTTGCGGGTTGGTTACGGCGGTAGTATTGATGCTGACCTTATCGGCACCCGCATTAAGCAGACGCCGCACGTCATTGACTTCGCGCACACCTCCGCCTACCGTCAGTGGAATGAACACCTCTGCCGCTACGGCTTCGATAATGTGCAATATCAAATCACGCTCATCGGAACTGGCGGTAATATCAAGAAAAGTCAGCTCATCTGCACCTTCGCGGTCATAGCGACGGGCAATTTCCACCGGATCACCCGCATCGCGCAGGCCAACGAAATTGACGCCCTTGACTACCCGGCCAGCGGTCACGTCGAGACAGGGAATAATACGCTTGGCGAGCCCCATTATGCTTCTGACAATTCGTCGGAGAGTTTCTGCGCAGCAGCGAAATCCAGCGTACCTTCGTAGATGGCACGGCCGGTTATCGCACCCATGATGCCTTCTTTTTCTGCAGCACACAGATAGCGAACATCGTCCAGATTGGTAATGCCACCGCTGGCGATCACCGGGATAGTCAGCGCCTGTGCCAATTTTATCGTTGCCTCAATATTGACCCCGGAGAGCATGCCGTCCCGACCAATATCTGTATAGATCACACCCTCTACTCCGTAATCCTGGAATTTTTTCGCCAGATCAATCACATCGTGATGCGTCATTTTTGACCAGCCATCCACCGCCACTTTACCTTCCTTAGCATCCAGCCCAACGATGATATGGCCTGGAAAAGCATTACAGGCATCGTGCAGAAAACCAGGTGTTTTCACTGCTGCCGTGCCGATGATGACATAGCGGATACCGTCATCCAGATAACGGGCAATGGTATCCAGGTCACGGATACCGCCACCGAGTTGTACCGGCACATCCTCGCCTACCGCATCCACGATGGCTTTAATCGCACCTTCATTGACTGGTTTACCCGCAAATGCACCATTCAAATCCACCAGATGCAGGCGGCGCGCACCTTGTGCCAGCCAGTGCCGCGCCATTTCCGCAGGGTCTTCCGAAAATACGGTCGCCTCTTCCATGAGGCCCTGTTTAAGACGCACACAGTGTCCGTCTTTCAAGTCAATTGCGGGAATAATCAACATGGTATTGGTACTTAGTAGTGTCTATAAGGAACAGTTGGTATTAAAAGTATCACATTGGTTGGCAGCCACATTGCCATCCCAAGTTACAAAATTACCGAGTAAAGCGAGCCCTGCAGCCTGGCTTTTTTCCGGGTGAAACTGGACTGCAAAAATATTGTTGGCCGTTACCGCACTGGTGAATGGAAATGGATACAGCGTAAATGCTGACACCATATCCGGATTCCCGGCTTCAACATAATAGCTGTGCACAAAATAAAACCGCTCACTCTCGGCAATACCGCCCCACATCGGATGCGGCACCGCCTGATGTACTTCATTCCAGCCCATATGGGGCACTTTTAGCCGATTACCTGCGCTGTCATGCATGGCCTCGTCCGGAAAGCGCAGCACACGTCCCGGAAGAATGCCAAGGCAAGGTGTATCACCCTCTTCGCTATACTCAAACAGCACCTGCAATCCCATACATATACCCAGAAAAGGCTTGGTCCGTGCAGCTTCCACAATGACATCCTTGAGGCCACGCGCCAGAATTTCCCGCATGCAGTCTGGTGCTGCACCCTGGCCTGGAAATACGACACGTCCCGCAGACAGTATCGTCTCCGGGTCATTGGTCACAACCACCTGCACGGCAGGCGCCACGTGCTCAAGCGCCTTGGAAACCGAGCGTAGATTTCCCATGCCGTAATCGATTACGGCGATATCGACACCCATGTCAGAGACTACCTTTGGTGGAAGGCATCACCCCGCCCATGCGCGGATCGGCTTCCACCGCCATGCGCAGCGCACGTCCAAATGCCTTGAAAATGGTTTCGGCTTGATGGTGCGCATTGACGCCGCGCAGATTGTCTATGTGCAACGTCACGCCAGCATGGTTGATGAAACCTTGAAAAAACTCGTGAATCAGATCCACATCGAAACCGCCGATAACGGCGCGCGTATAAGTCACGTGATAATCCAGTCCCGGACGTCCAGACAAATCCAGCACGACACGCGACAGCGCTTCGTCCAGTGGCACGTAGGCATGACCATATCGACGCACCCCTTTCTTGTCGCCGATGGCCTTGGCAAACGCCTGTCCCAAAGTGATGCCGATATCTTCAACAGTATGATGCGCATCAATGTGCAAATCGCCTACGGCGTTGACTTCGATATCCATCACGCCATGACGGGCGATTTGATCGAGCATATGGTCAAGGAAGGGGACGCCCGTCTGGAAACGGCCGTTACCATCACCATCAAGATTGAGTGTCACGCTGATCTGGGTTTCCAGAGTATTACGAGTAACTTGGCCTGTACGCATGATATTTTTCTGAATGCTCTAAATTAAACCGACTGACGCAGTATGTCTGTCAATGCATCCATCAACGCAGCACATTGCACGTCGGTACCTATGGTAATCCGCATGAATGATGCAATGCGTTCCGGCTTGCTGAAATGACGCACAATAATACCGCGTTCGCGTAATCTCGCCGTCAACTCCTTGCCATCATACTGCGGGTGACGGGTCAGGACAAAATTTGCTGCGGAAGGCAGCACTTCAAATCCGGCCTTTTGCAACCCAGCAACCAGCTTGTCGCGTGTGCCGATGATCTTGCGGCAAGTCGATTCAAAGTTGGCGCGATCCTGCATTGCGGCGGCAGCACCAGCCTGCGCGGGTCGACCCAACGGATAGGAATTGAAGCTGTCCTTGACTCGCTCAAGCGCCTCGATCAGCGTGACATCCCCGACCGCGTATCCCACACGCAATCCAGCCAGCGAGCGCGATTTTGACAATGTATGAATCACCAGAAGTTGCGGAAAATGCTTAACCAGACTAACCGCAGACTCCGCACCGAAATCCACATAAGCCTCATCGACCACCACCACTGAATCGGGATTAGCCAGTAATAACCGTTCAATCTCTATCAAGGGCAACGCACATCCGGTAGGCGCGTTGGGGTTCGGAAAAACAATGCCGCCATTCGGCCGTAGATAGTCATCCACGCTAATTTCAAAACTGTCCGTAAGCGGAACTTCGTGGTATTCAATGCCATACAGACCGCAATATACGGGATAAAAACTGTAGGTAATATCCGGAAACAGAATCGGCAAATCGTGCTTGAGCAATGCATGGAACGCGTGTGCCAATATTTCATCCGAACCGTTTCCGACAAATATATTGGCGATTCCGATGTCATGATATTCGCCAATAATCTGCCTGAGGCGCTCGCTATTCGGATCAGGATATAGACGCACACTGTCCGTGGCCTCCGCTCGCAGCGCCTCCAGCACCCGCAGACCCGGGCCATACGGATTCTCGTTGGTATTCAATTTGACCAGATTGCCCAGCTTGGGCTGTTCGCCCGGCACGTAAGGGGTCAGCCCGTGCACCACCTGACTCCAAAAACGACTCATAAAATTAATCCGTGGAAATGCGATATTCGGCAGAGCGGGCATGCGCCTGCAAACCCTCGCCATAAGCCAATGTGGCGGCAATTTCGCCCAGCGTTCGGGCACCCTGTTCGGATACCTGGATCAGGCTGGTGCGCTTCTGGAAATCGTAGACACCCAGCGGGCTGGAAAACCTCGCGGTGCGTGAAGTGGGTAATACGTGATTGGGCCCGGCACAATAATCGCCCAGCGCTTCACAAGTAGTACGCCCCATGAAAATCGCGCCGGCATGTTTAATTTTGGCTGCCCACTTTTCAGGCTGGTCTACTGACAATTCCAGATGTTCGGGAGCGATGTGGTTGGCGATAGCAACGGCTTCATCCAGGTCGCGCACCTCGATTAAGATGCCGCGGTCACCGAGAGACGCTTCAATGACTGCGCGACGCGGCATGTCAGGCAGCAGTTTCCCGATACTGGCGATCACCGCATCAATGTAGGCTGCATCGGGACACAACAGTATGGATTGCGCCAGCTCATCGTGCTCAGCTTGCGAGAACAAATCCATTGCAATCCAGTCCGGATTGGTCTTGCCATCACAAATCACCAGAATTTCCGATGGCCCGGCCACCATGTCGATACCCACGGTGCCGAATACACGGCGCTTGGCAGCGGCCACGTAAGCATTACCAGGACCGACAATTTTATCCACCTGGGGGATACTGGCCGTACCATAGGCCAATGCCGCTACGGCTTGCGCGCCACCGATAGTGAAGACACGCGAGACGCCGGCCACAGCTGCCGCCGCCAACACCAGTTCGTTTTGAACGCCGTCCGGCGTTGGCACCACCATGATGAGTTCCTCCACCCCGGCAACTTTGGCGGGTATGGCATTCATCAGCACCGATGACGGATACGCTGCTTTTCCACCGGGCACATACAAACCGACACGGTCGAGCGCAGTAACTTGCTGGCCCAACATGGTACCGTCGGGTTCAGTGTAGGTCCATGACTGCATCACTTGATGCTCATGATATGCACGAATGCGGGCGGCAGCTGCTTCCAGCGCTTCTCTCTGTGCATTCGGCAGCTTGTCGAGGGCAGCTTGCAAACTCGCGATCGGCAATTCCAGCTGTGCCATCGTGGCAACATCCAGCCGATCGAAGCGTTTGGTATATTCAAGTACAGCGCTATCACCTTCGCGTCGCACATGCAGCAGGATATCCTCTACCGTACGTTCGATGGCTGCGTCCTGACCACTTTCAAAAGCAAGCAGATGGTCAAGTTCGGATTGAAACTGCGGCGAACGGGTGGTCAGCCGTTGGATAGTCAGCATGGTTTGGGGCAATCTATAAACAGCAGTCAGCATTACGCAAATATAACGAATATTATACCGGCAAAGACGCCGGATTTAGCGCTATTTATTACGAAACCGCCCATAATTAGACAGAGTCCAGATTTTGGATTAATATTGCAATCATCGCTCCTCGGATATTACAAGGCAAACAGAAGCTATGGAACAGAAGCTATGGATATGATGGTGCAACAATACAGTCGCGACAATATGGCAGATTTACTGCGCGGACATGATATCAATCCCACGCATCAACGCATCGAGATTGCTTTTGCATTATTCTCACGTCAGCAACATCTGTCTGCTGACCAGATCATGGCGATCGTCAATGATCGCCATTCCGAAACCTCCAAAGCCACGGTCTACAATACGCTCAACCTGTTTCTGGAAAAAAAACTGATCCGGGAAGTTATCGTGGATCCGAACAAGGTTTTTTACGATCCCAATACCCAGTTGCATCATCATTTTTACAATGTATCCAGCGGTGAACTGACCGATATTGACGCAAACGGCGTCACCATTTGCGGGCTGCCGCAATTGCCTGAAGGCGTCGTTACTGAGGGAGTGGACATTATTGTCCGCATCCGGCCTGGTGCTGCCACGTAAAAACAGAGACTGCTAGTCCAGCGGTTCAAACATCACCCGCAAGTCCTCCGCGGTCAGCGTGTTCGCCGCATGTTCGTTGTCTCCCAGCACGCCTGCCACCATACTGCGTTTACGTTCCTGCAACGCAAGGATTTTTTCCTCTACAGTGCCCTCGGTATACAACTTGTAGACAAACACCGGATTGAGCTGGCCGATACGATGAGCACGGCCTGTGGCCTGGTCTTCCACTGCCGGATTCCACCACGGATCATAATGGATCACGGTATCGGCAGCTGTCAGATTAAGGCCCGTTCCTCCCGCCTTGAGACTGATCAGGAACAATGGCACCTCCCCCGCCTGAAAGCGATTCACTGGTGTCTCGCGGTCACGTGTTTGTCCGGTTAGTTTGACGAAATCGATTTCGCGCTCATCCAGTTCCTGTTCAATCAAACTCAACATGCTGGTGAATTGGGAAAACAGCAGAATACGGCGGCCTTCGGCAAGCATCTCCGGCAACAGCGCCATGAGTAATTCCAGCTTGGCTGACTCCTTCACCTTGCGTGCGGCCGGCAATGCCAGCAAACGCGGGTCGCAACAGACCTGGCGCAACTTCAACAGCGCATCAAGAATCACAATCTGGCTCTTCTTGAAACCCTGTTCTGCAATCGCGTTACGAACCTTATCCTGCATGGTTGCACGGATGGTTTCATACAAATCCCGCTGAGCGCCGCTCAGCTCACAAGTACGTGGAATATCGGTTTTGGCAGGCAAGTCCTGCGCCACTTCAGCCTTCGTTCTGCGTAGCAAGAAGGGTGAGATACGGCGTGCCAGTGCATCGCGGCACAGGGTGTCGTGATATTTTTCGATCGGGTTGCGGAATACGCGCTTGAATTGAGCCTCATTGCCCAGCAATCCCGGAACCAAAAAGTGAAACAGTGACCACAATTCGCCCAGATTATTTTCCATCGGCGTGCCGGTCAGAGCCAGACGATGGCGTGCAGCCAGTTTATGAACCACCTGCGTAGCCTGGGATTTTGGATTTTTGATGAAATGCGCCTCATCCAGAATCAGCAAATGAAACTGGCATTCTCCCAGAGCGGCACTATCGCGCGGCAATAGAGCATAGGTGGTCAGCACCAAATCATAATCATTGA
This sequence comes from Pseudomonadota bacterium, assembly GCA_040388645.1. GTDB lineage: Bacteria > Pseudomonadota > Gammaproteobacteria > Burkholderiales > Sulfuriferulaceae > Sulfuriferula. The sequence continues at coordinate 130,646 of JAZKBM010000007.1, read as the reverse complement.
TATTGTCGAAATGCGTTGCACGGTCCGGTCCATGCAATACCAGGACGCGCAAATCGGGCGCAAACCGGTTGGCCTCGCGACGCCAGTTGAACATCAGGCTGGTAGGCGCCACGACCAGACTGGGACGGTCCGCCCGGCCAGCTTCTTTTTCGATCAGGATATGCGCTAGCGCTTGCAGCGTTTTACCCAACCCCATGTCATCACCCAGGACACCGCCCAGATTGTACTCACGCAGAAACTGTAACCAATTCAGGCCTTCCTGCTGATACGGACGCAATTCGGCTTGCAAACCCGCAGGCGGCGCCACTGGCACCACACCTGAAAACTCACGTAGCTTGCGCCCCAGTTCCAGCAACTTGTCGCCACTGAGCCAGCGCAACCGCGCGGCTGAATCGATATCAGCCAGCCGCGCTGCATGTACCGCATTCATTTCCAGACGTCCTGAACCATCCAGCGCGTCGCCGTCAAATAGCTCCACCAACACCGCCAACAGGCCACGCACACGTTCCGCCGGTAACGCAATTTTTTTACCGGACGGCAGTGCTGCGAGATAATGCCCGGTTGACGGAGCTTCACCGCGCAATAATGCAGCATGCGCATCGTCACTTAAATCGCGAACCAGCCCCGCCAGGATAGGTAGCAAGCTGATGCGCTCACCCGCTACAGTAATGCCTAGCTCAAGACCAAACCAGTCCGTACCAGAGGTTTCATCCAGCTCTGCATGCCACTCGTCTTCTGCCTCTGCAATATCCCAACGAAACTCCGCTGCAGTCTCCACACGCCAACCGGACTCGATCAGCCCGGGCAAATGCTGCATGGCAAAATCTGCCCAGCCATCCTCATCTTCCAAAGTAAAGGCATCGCCAAGCTTACTGGCCCCGGGCAAATCGAGGCGTTTAGCAGGAAAGAAATCCAATGCTTCCAGCTGCTGCAGCGCAGCACGTTCGGTCACATGATGGCGCTGAATGGCGAGCAACTCATCGCCGACCCGCCGATTCACACTGTCACCTTCGGTATGGATATTAACGCGACTCCCCTGATAATCGAACTCCAGCCGCGCCAAATCCACATGCACTGTCTGACCCGGCCGCTGCCAGCCATAATGCACCAGTGGAGGGCCATCCATTTGCTGGCTGGTAAGCCGGAGGATGGTAGTCGGGATAACGCTATCAATATGGCGGGTGTGCAAGCGTGCAGGAACAGGTAAGGTAGCGGGAATCTGCGCCAGACGCCGGGTGACGGCCTCCATTGCCTGCAAAGGTACCGCCGGCGAACTGGCGATTGCCTCAGCGACTGCGTCAGACAGACCAGTCTCCAGTTCACCGCATTCATGTGCGCCTACATCAAGCCACCACGGGGGAGCCAACGCCAGCACCCTGGCTGGCGGTTGCGGTTGCAGTGTCAGGCGTTGGTCGCCATCCGCCGCATCCATCCATGCCGCCGTTGCCGGGCGTGCTCCCTGATAACTCAACGGTTCGGTTTCAGCAGACTGCCAGAACGCGCGCCCAGTCAATAGTAACTGGCGTAAGGCGATGGCACCGCGATGGCCGCTCAGATAAAAGCTCGGCTCGGCGTCCAATCCACGTTCCAGCGTCCGCAGCAATTCAACCGCATCCCAGTCAACGGGTGAAACAAATTGCGGGGGATTGGGATTATAGAGTGATTTGAATCCAGTCCACGGCTTCGCCGACCCATAACCACCCTTCTGTAGCAAGCGCGCCTTCATCAACCGCACCACCAAACGCCCATCCACCAAGTCTTCAATGACATACAGCAGGCGATCCTGCACCTCAGGTGAAAATTGACCATCAGGACCGGCGGCCTGGGCGGCTTGTCCGAGCCGCTGCAACCAGATATCCAGACCCGCAGGCACGCCGTCCACCAATTGCGCACCATCACTCAATGCTGCAATCAGCACGGCCGCGACATGCTTACAGTTATAACCTACCGGACATCCGCAATGCCCAACTGGATACCAGCCTTTCGGGCTGTGATTCACCCGGATAGTTACCGGATAAGGCAATGTGCGCGAACCTTGTACTCGTGCCGACATGTAACGCTTGTCGCTACTGCACTCCATGTCCAGCACACGTTCCTGCCAGACCAGATCACGCCCGCGAGCCAGCCAGGCCTCGGAAAAATGGTCGCGCAAATCTTGTTCGGATAACGTCATGGATTTATCTATGGGCGAAAGGCGCGATTATCCCCCGTCTTGCCCCTATAGTTCAACTATGGAATCGATTCACGAGAAATTCCATGCAACAAGATTGCCGTATACCCGGCCATTCTCTATAATCCACGCCTTGTGCCGATGTAGCTCAGTTGGTAGAGCAGCGCATTCGTAATGCGAAGGTCACCAGTTCGATTCCGGTCATCGGCACCAAAAAAATGAATGAAGTCAGAGGAATCAGGCTTCATTCATTTATACCCTCAAGTCAAACCTTCTTCTGTTCGCCTCCCCACGCAAGCTGTATGGAGGAAAATAAACAAGATCGCTGTCTGTCAGACTGGAAAAAAATCCTGTTTTCAGGTTCGACCAACACTCCACACGTTTTTACCTGGATAAGGAAAACTTTCAATTGAATTACATTGGCGCCATTAATGTAAGCATACTGGGGTCATATCGAACATACATCGAACATGACAAAAACCTGCAGCAGCATCAATACAATTATTAGCTGCTTTTAATATGAACAAACATTGTAAAGATATCCCTGATTCCCAACCGAAAGAGATACGTCAAGCGGCGCTGTTCTGGCTTGCAGAACCGATGGTCGCCTGCAAGCTCAAGGGGGTGGCGCAACTTGCACAGGCATGGACAACCGGCAGTATCACACTGGATGCGCATACAGTATTGTCGCCACAATCCACTCTACCCGGCCAGCCGGCGAAGCCGGAACAGGTGGTGCCACGCCTGGTTAAACGCCGTTCAATGATGACTGCCGAGGGTCGGGCGATATTGATCCATGCTTTGGCACACATCGAGTTCAATGCCATCAATCTGGCGCTGGATGCGATTTGGCGGTTCACCGATATGCCGACTGCGTATTATGCTGACTGGCTACAAGTGGCAAAGGAGGAAGCGCTGCATTTCACGTTGCTGAGTGAACACCTGCAAAGCCAGGGCTATGGCTACGGAGATTTCCCCGCACATAACAGCTTATGGGAGATGGCCGCTAAAACGCAGGGCGATGTTCTGGCGCGCATTGCTCTGGTGCCACGCACGCTGGAGGCACGCGGGCTGGATGCTTCACCCGCTGTGCGCGCCAAACTTGCACAGGTAGGAGACACGGCTGCCGCCGCCATTCTCGATATCATTTTGCAAGATGAAATTGGTCATGTCGGTATCGGTAACCGCTGGTATGGCTGGCTGTGCGAGCAACGCGGTCTCGATCCAATCGCCACATACGCCCGCCTGGCCGCCGAGCACAAGGCACCGGTCCTGCGCGGACCCTTCAACCTTGAAGCACGGCGCGCAGCAGGTTTCAGCGAGATTGAGCTGGCCGAATTGGGGCGGTGATTCCTCGATTCATTTCTAACGTCACTCCATTTAGCCGGCCCGTACTTGGGATTGTCGGCATTCTGATAATACCGCAGTGAATTTAACCGTCATTTCTATGTAAGGAGTCCCACTGTCTGCTTCGCTCCAAAGCAAGAAGGCCAGACTTTCGTCTGGCCTTCTTGCAATGCGCCGTCAATACATGGCGCAAACAGAACGTGTTGCTATTAATGCAGCAGGGGCACAATCAGCAGCGCAACAATATTGATGATCTTGATCAGCGGGTTGATGGCAGGTCCTGCTGTATCCTTGTAGGGATCACCCACGGTATCGCCCGTCACCGCGGCCTTGTGAGCTTCAGATCCCTTGCCGCCGAAATTACCCTCTTCGATATATTTCTTGGCGTTATCCCAGGCACCGCCGCCGGTCGTCATGGATATGGCTACAAAGATACCCGTAACGATGGAGCCCATCAGCACACCACCCAACGCCTTGGTACCCGCCCCCGGACCCATTAATGCGGTCATGCCCAGGGCAACCACAATCGGCACCAGAACAGGCAACAGCGATGGAATCATCATTTCCTTGATCGCGGCACGGGTCAGCATGTCCACAGCCCTGGAATAATCCGGCTTGGCGGTACCCGCCATGATGCCGGGAATTTCCTTGAACTGACGGCGCACTTCCACTACCACGCTACCCGCAGCACGGCCAACCGCTTCCATCCCCATGGCACCGAATAGATATGGCACCATGCCGCCGATGAACAAGCCGATGATCACCGCCGGGTCGGACAGGGAAAAGTCCACCAGCTTGCCGGCGTGCTGCAAGGTATGCGTATAGTCGGCAAACAGCACCAGTGCTGCCAAGCCAGCGGAGCCGATCGCATAGCCCTTGGTGACCGCTTTGGTGGTGTTACCCACGGCATCCAGCGGATCGGTGATGTCGCGCACGCTGGCGGGCAAATCAGCCATTTCCGCGATACCACCCGCGTTATCGGTGACCGGGCCGTAGGCATCGAGCGCCACGATGATGCCGGTCATGGATAGCATGCCAGTAGCGGCAATGGCAATGCCGTATAAACCTGCCAGCTGATATGACACCAGAATCGCCACGCACACTGCCAGTACCGGCGCAGCGGTAGAACGCATGGATACGCCTAGTCCGGCAATCACGTTGGTGCCGTGGCCCGTGGTGGAAGCTTGCGCAATATGGCGCACCGGCGCATATTCAGTGGCAGTGTAATACTCGGTTATCAGCACCATTGCAGCGGTCAAACCCAATCCAACCAGTCCGCACAGATACAGGCTCATGACACTGTAACTGCCATTATCGGCCATCAGCCACTGCGTGACCGGGTAAAAGGCAATAGCTGCCAATACACCTGACACAATCAGGCCACGGTAAAGGGCATTCATGATTTTTCCACCCTCGCGCGCATTGACAAAAAACGTGCCTATTACCGAAGCGACTATGGACACACCACCCAATACCAGCGGATAAATCATCGCGCCGGTACCCGCTGTGTGCAGCATCAAGCCGCCCAGCAACATGGTGGCGATAATCGTTACCGCATAGGTCTCGAACAGGTCGGCCGCCATCCCGGCACAGTCGCCCACGTTGTCACCCACGTTATCCGCAATGACGGCCGGATTACGCGGGTCATCTTCCGGAATACCGGCTTCAACCTTGCCGACCAGATCAGCACCCACGTCTGCACCCTTGGTGAAAATACCGCCACCAAGCCGCGCAAAAATGGAAATCAGCGAGCCGCCAAAGCCCAGGCCAATCAGTGGAGAAATATTGACCACCTCACCAGCTGGCGTGGTGGCTACCAGGAAAGCATAAAAGCCCGCCACGCCCAGCAAACCCAGACCTACAACCAGCATCCCGGTAATGGCGCCGCTACGAAACGCCACTTTCAGCGCCGGGTTGAGTCCTTCGCGTGCAGCTTCGGCGGTACGCACGTTGGCACGCACCGAGATATTCATGCCGATGTAGCCTGCAGCCGCAGAAAGTATTGCGCCGAGCGCGAAACCCGCCGCAGTAAGCTTGCCGATGAAAATAAATATAAGTATGAACAGCACGACACCCACCATGCCTATGGTGCGGTACTGACGATTGAGATAGGCTTGTGCGCCTTCCTGGATTGCCGCGGCAATTTCGCGCATGCGCTCATTGCCAGTAGGCTTGGCCAACACCCATTTTATTGAAACCAGGCCATAGATAATGGCAAAAACAGCGCAAGCGAGCGCCAATACTAGACCATCCGACATACTTCATCCCTCCTTGGATTACTTGTGCGAATCGGAGCCTGTTCCGGCCGGCTCATTGCCTTGCGACTATTGTTTTTTTTTCAGTACGGCTTGCCAATGGCAAGACCACCCTCAAAGCGCATACCCGGCTCAAAGCCGAAAATTTCGGTGAGATTCAACTCCTGTATAAATTGATCGACTGCTTCCTGGCCATGCTCTCGCTGTACTTCCGAGAGGATGAGCTTTGCGGAATTGCCGTTGTAGAACCCGCCAAAATCAGCCTGGACTGCTAGTAACTGACGCGCGCGGTCTAGAGTCATAGCGGGTTATACAAGGCTTGGTAATGACGACGTATCAGATAGAAAAGGGCTTCAGTTTTTTCGCCACGGCCACATTTTTCAAGGTGACGTATAGCGGCAAACCGTTCTCGTATTTTGGATAATCCTCGCCTTGAATCAGTGGCGCCAGGTAACGCCGGCATTTCTCGGTAATGCCATAGCCATCCTTGCTGATGAAATCACGCGGCATGAATTTCTCGACATTGGCTACCTTGGACAAGGGTGCCATGCCGATCTTGTATTTGTAGGGCGAATCCGAAATGCGATCCACTGTCGGCATCACCGAATTGTGTCCCTTGATGGCCAGCTCAACGGCTTTCTTACCCAGTTCGTAAGCCTGCTTCACATCGGTTTTTGAAGCGATATGACGCGCCGAACGCTGCAGGTAATCCGCGACTGCCCAATGGTACTTGTAACCGTGTGCCTCCTTGATCATGTTCGCCACGACCGGTGCAGCACCGCCCAGCTGGGCATGACCAAAGGCATCGCGCGAGCCCTGTTCTGCAAGAAATTTACCATCGGGATAGTGACAACCCTCGGATACCACGATCGTGCAGTAGCCGAACTCCTCGACTTTTTTCTTCACCGCAGCGAGGAATTTTTTCTGGTCGAATTCGATTTCCGGAAACAGGATGACGACAGGAATACCCTGATCCGCCACCAAGCCACCTGCTGCCGCAATCCAGCCGGCATGCCGCCCCATCACTTCAATCACAAATACCTTGGTCGACGTCTTGGCCATTGAGCGCACGTCGTACGATGCTTCGAGTGTCGACACGGCGATATACTTGGCAACTGAACCGAAGCCAGGGCAGCAATCGGTAATAGGCAAGTCGTTGTCTACCGTTTTGGGTACATGAATGGCCTGGATCGGGTAACCCATGGCCTCCGATAACTGCGAAACCTTGAAACAGGTGTCAGCGGAATCACCGCCGCCATTATAGAAAAAGTAACCGATGTTGTGAGCCTTGAACACTTCAATCAAGCGCTGATATTCGCGCTTGTTGGCTTCCAGGCTTTTCAGTTTGAAGCGGCATGAACCGAATGCACCGGATGGGGTGGAACGCAACGCGGCAATGGCCGCATCTGTTTCCTTGCTGGTATCGATCAGGTCTTCGGTCAACGCGCCGATAATGCCGTTGCGACCTGCATAGACCTTGCCGATCTTGTCCTTGTGCTTGCGAGCGGTCTGGATCACTCCACAGGCCGATGCGTTGATGACCGCAGTGACACCACCCGACTGCGCATAGAAGGCATTTTTTTTCGCCATTTATATTTTCTCCATCCAAAAATAAAAACGCCAGCAGATTGCTCGGCTGGCGCTTGGTTTTAACTGATGTCTTTAGCGGTTTTTCCTGATGTCACACCCGCCTGCTCTTTTTCGTGGTCAGCCTGCACTCTCAGCAAGACCAGCACACAATCGCCGAGGTCATCATATTCCTCGCGCCCGGTGCCAAACATCTGATGCACCCGATAGAAGAACATGCTGCGGAAGCGGCCTTCACCCACCTTGGCGATCACAAAACTGCAATCACGTTGTTTCCAGAACAGGCAGGGACAGGTGGTCAGTTCGCGGTCTTCCGGATACATGCGCAGTTCGGTGTCTGCGACATCGACCGCTACGTCGTGCCCGTAACGCTCCTTGACCGCACTCTCGACGATGCTGCGTTCGGTATCGCTGAAATCCGCAACCGTGTTCCCCATGGATGATTAACCCAAGGCCTGGAAAATGGAATCACGTATCCCTTCCACTTTACCTGTGCCTGCCACCTTCACATATTTCGGTGCACCGCCTGCTCCGCTCGCCGCCCACTTGGAATAGTAGGCCACCAGCGGCTCGGTCTGCGCATGGTATACGTCCAGACGTTTTTTCACGGTTTCTTCGGTATCGTCGTCACGCTGGATCAGGTCTTCACCTGTTGCATCGTCCTTGCCGGCAACTTTGGGCGGATTGAACACCACATGATAGGTGCGCCCTGAAGCCGGATGGACGCGACGGCCCGACATGCGCTTGACGATTTCTGCGTCAGGCACGTCGATCTCGACCACGTAATCAATCGGCACACCTGCAGCCTTCATGGCTTCGGCCTGGGGAATGGTGCGTGGAAAACCGTCAAACAGGAATCCCTTGGCGCAATCAGCCTGCTTGATGCGATCTTTCACCAGGCCGATGATGATATCGTCCGAGACCAGTTGGCCTGCGTCCATCACGGCTTTGGCAGCTTTACCCATCTCGGTACCGGCAGCAATTGCCGCACGCAGCATGTCGCCTGTGGATATCTGCGGGATGCCGTAGCGTTCCTTGATGTAATTAGCTTGTGTACCTTTGCCCGCGCCGGGGCCACCCAACAGAATCAGTCTCATTGATTACTCCATGGTTTTTTTGGTATGTCAGCCCAAGAGGTTATGGGATGTAAGGCTGTTTTGAACAGTCAATTTTTTTTATTCAAACATAAAAGCAGTTTCAAACCCATAGCTGGCGCACCATTGCGAGGTCTTCTGCTGTATCCACGCCAGGCTGCGCGGGTAATTCGCTCACCGCTACGCTGATTTTATAGCCGTGCCACAACACGCGTAATTGTTCCAGCGATTCAAAACGTTCTATGGGCGCCGGAGTAAGCCCGGCATATTGGCGCAGAAAACCGGCCCGATAGGCATAGAGTCCGATATGGCGAAACACCGGCAGGCCGTCCGGCAGACTCTGCCCCGCCGCAAACGCATCGCGTGGCCAGGGTATCGGTGCGCGGCTGAAATACAGCGCGTAACCCTCTGCATCGGTGACAAGCTTGACGACATTGGGATTGGTCAATGTCGCGTAATCATGGATCGCATGGCAGGCGGTGGCCATCACCGCCTCCGGGTGCAATCGCAACTCACGCGCCACTGCATGAATCAGGGTGGGATCAATCAACGGCTCATCACCCTGCACATTGACCACGATGGTGTCATCGTCCAGGGACAGGATATCCATCACTTCCGCCAGCCGATCGGTTCCGGACGCATGATGGGCCGCGGTCAGCAGGGCCTGATAGCCATGTTCCTTAACTGCCGAGATGATGCGCTCGTCGTCTGCGGCCACCCATACTGCGCTCGCTCCACTCAGTTGCGCCCGTTCCGCAACCCGCACCACCATCGGCTTGCCCGCGATATCAGCCAGGGACTTGGCGGGCAAGCGCGTAGAGGCATAACGTGCCGGGATGACGGCGATAAAATCCGACATCAGACTTCTTCGGTTTCCGCCAGTCTGCGGGCCTCGCCTTCCAGCATTACCGGAATATCGTCACGGATTGGAAAAGCCAGGCGGTCAGGCTTGCAGATCAGTTCCTGCTCGTTCTTTTTATACACCAGGGGTCCCTTGCACAGGGGGCAGACAAGAATATCCAGCAGTTTGCTATCCATGGCGTTTTCCTAGTTTGGTCAGCACAAACCCGATCAGATCGGGTTGTATGGACGCCTGCACCGGCAGGGTCCACATATTTTGAGTTGCGAATGCGCTACATTTTACCGCATCTTTACTGGTCATCAGTATCTGGCCCGAATAGGCCAAATCGCTGGCTCGATAGACATAATGATCAGGAAAAGCATGATTCTGTGCGCTGATACCCAAGGCTGCGATCTGCTCGAAAAACCGCTGGGGACGACCAATGCCGGCAATGGCATGGATTGCTTGTCCGGCCAGATCGGCAGCGCACGCAGTACGCGATGGATCTGCGAGGTTCACAAAATTTTCACCGTGCATGTACATCGAATAAGCGGGCAGCGTTACGGGCAAATGCAGCAGCGCCGTCACCGGCTGATTGACCACAATGGCATCCACATTACTTAACCGTCCCACTGGTTCACGTAGCGGACCGGCGGGTTGCAAACGACCATTGCCAAATCCCTGCACCCCATCCACCACGGCGATTTCCACATCGCGCGCCAGCCGATAATGCTGCAAGCCATCGTCGGAAATCAGCACATTCACTTGAGGATGTGCAATCAGCAAAGCGCGACCCACTGCCGGGCGATCGCGTCCCACCCATACCGGGCAACTAAGCAATCCAGCCAGGAGAACCGGTTCATCGCCGACATGCGATGCATCACTGCTTATCCCTACCTGCTGGGGAATGTGTGTACTCCCGCCATAGCCGCGACTGATCACGCCGGGGTGCCAGCCGCGTGCAATCAGCTCTTGCGCCAACCAGGCAACCAATGGGGTCTTCCCGGTCCCGCCGACACTGATATTGCCGATCACAATCACCGGGACCGGCAGCACTTTGACACGCAGCCAGCCATGCCGATAGAGTGCCCGGCGCAGGCCTGACACTAAACTGAATACCCAACTCAACGGAATCAGCAACGCGTGCCAGAGCGTAGTGCCCTGCCACTGCCGCGTGATCCAGCGACTCACCATTCGAATACCCGTTCCACCAGCTCCCTGCTTACAGCTTCTGCCAGTCGCCGCTCCTGCCAGAACAGACGTCGCGCAGTGTCGGCCTGGTTGCGGGCGGCAATCGGGGCAGCCCGGTAGCCCAACCATAGCGCGATGACATCTGTCGTTTCCGTAACGGCGTGTGCCAATGCGGCTTTGGGCAGGGCCATTCCCGGAGCCCGCGACAAAGCCGCCCCTCCCGCCATTGCCTGCCACAATACCGTCGCATCAAAGCGCGCCAGATGAGCTGCCGTGACCGCGGCTGCGATCCCCGGCAACCATTTGTGATCATCCACCCATAGCACACTGCCATCCGCAGGCGGTTCACGGTTCCACGCACTCATGGAAATCACCTCGGTTTGCGGGCGTTCGCCGCTGACAAACAACACATCCTGAGGTGCTTGCCGGAACAGCGCCTGCGCGAGTTCATCCGCTGCGCTAGCGCTGGCCCCATGCAACCACCACAAGTGGCGGTCGGCATTGCCATTGACCAGGGATTTAAAATTAGGGTCGACTTGAGCCTCGGCCAGAATGGCCTTCATATCGGCGATGGGCGCCATGTTTTCCTGGATGGCTGCATCCTCATTGCTCGCATAGATGCGTTCAGATGCAAGATCGATTGCAGCAGGGGGATCGACTACCAACAGGTGCGCTCTGCCGGCCAGTTTTGCCAGCAAATTCGGACGTGGCCTTGCACCCACTAAAATCACCCCGAATGGCTCAAACCGCTCGAATACCCGTGCAATAGCTGCAGGATGATCACATGGCGCATAGCCCCATCCGGTTTTGTCGCAATCATCCAGCAATGCCAAGAATTCCGGATATTCCTGCTCATAAGTCAGCACCAGACGAATATCCAGACGCCGCGCCCGGATGGCTCGCAATAACTCTACTGCGAGACGTACGCTATCGCGCCCCGCCCCCGCCATGATCCAAACCACTTTGCCACGCTCACCCATCGGTTTTAACCAGCCCCAGCGTGCGGCTACACGATGCATCAACGCGTTTTTGCGGTCGTGCCGATCGGCCAGCCACAGGCCAAGCCGATGACTACCAAATGGGTCTCTCCAGGATTTGGTTGCAGGATGATTCATACGCACTGGGAAACATCGACTGGCTGACGTGACCAGCCAGCGTAATTAATGGTTCTTGCCTCGTTGCGTAGCGAAGGTGACTCGCACCATACCCGCTTCTCGCGCGGCTTCCATCACGTTGATCACCGATTGATAGTTGGCTTTCGCATCGGCATTGATCACAATTACTGGTGCATTTGCCTCGCCTGCGGCTTTTTTAAGGGCCGCGGACAAAGTCGCAATGTTGGCAAAATTCACAGTATTGTCATTGATTTGGTAATTTCCCGCAGCATCTACAGCCACATTGATTTGAGCAGGCTTTTCCTTGGCCGGTTCACCCGCTGCCTGGGGAAGGTTGATCTGCAGCTCGGAGAATTTTGCGTAGGTGGTGGTCACCATCAAAAAAATCAAAATCACCAGCAGCACATCAATCATCGGAATCAGATTGATTTCCGGTTCATCCCGATGCTGACCGCGCTGAAAATTCATGTCCGGTCACCATGCACCATTTCCACCAGTTTGATGGCCTGCTGCTCCATCTCAACCACAAGCGCCTCGACGCGGGTGCGAAAAAACCGGTAGAAAATCATGCTGGGTATGGCCACAATCAACCCGAAGGCTGTGTTATATAACGCGACCGAGATACCATGTGCCAGCACGGCAGGATTACCGCCTGATGGCGTTTGCGCACCAAAAATTTCCACCATCCCGATCACCGTGCCAAGCAGACCCAGTAACGGCGCAATAGAAGCAATGGTGCCCAGAGCAGTAAGAAATCGCTCCAGATCGTGGGCTGCTCCACGACCTGCTTCTTCAATGGATTCTTTCATGACTTCACGTGGCGCTTTTGCGTTGCGCAGGCCCGCGCCCAAAATTTGCGCCAAATGTGAACCCATGGACAATCGCTCCAGCATTTCCGCTGTCACACCATGCTTGCGGTACTCCTGCATTACACCCTCCAGCAGGCCACGCGGTGCAACTTCCTTATGACGTAATGAAATGAAACGCTCAATGACAATGGCAAGCGTCAGCACAGAGGCTAAAATCAGCGGCCAGATCGGCCAACCGGCTGCTTCAATAATGGCTAACACGCATGAACTCCCGGAAATCGAAAACGTGCGTCACTTTAGCTTGGCGAGTCCATTTCGGCAAGGGTCGTCGTATAAGGGAGCAAACCAGGCATTTCATGTTTTACTTGTTTAGCGCATATTGTTCATAATACGGCTGTAATGAGAATGCTAACTTACCCAGCCACAAGCATTTTTTCAAGTTGCCCACAAAAGCTGTGGATAACTTTGTGGGTAACGTGTTCAGGTTGGCTCTAAGTAACCAGCAGATAAAGAAATTTTATACAGCGATGTATTTTTAATCGAAATATTTTCATTTAAAAACATTGACTTAATAAAAATACGTATTGCATCAACCTCCTAAGGCCAAACCGCATGTTAAATTCCTGTGACTGTGGAAGAACTTCTTGACAAAAACATGATCGCCTCTCCGTTATCCTCTCTTGCTCCCCCCTTGAGTGTCAGCGCACTCAATCGCCTGGCACGCGAAATGCTCGAACAAACCTTACCGCTGACCTGGGTGGCGGGCGAAATTTCCAACCTCACGCGTGCAGTTTCGGGACACTGGTATTTTTCACTCAAAGATGCAAACGCCCAAGTACGTTGCGTGATGTTCCGCGGACGCAATCAATTTATTGACTGGCAGCCTGAGAATGGGATGCAGGTTGAAGTACGTGCGACCCCGACCCTATATGAAGCGCGCGGTGAATTTCAGCTTCAGGTGGACACATTGAGGCGTGCCGGCATGGGCGCATTGTTCGAAGCATTCGAACACCTTAAAGCCAAGCTGGCGCAGGAGGGCCTGTTTGATTCAACTCGCAAACGGGGACTGCCTCGCTTTCCACAGCGCATCGGCATTGTCACCTCCCTTCAGGCAGCGGCGTTGCAGGATGTGCTCACAACACTCAAACGGCGTATGCCCGGTTTGCCGGTGGTGTTATATCCGGCAACAGTACAAGGCGTCGAGGCCAAAACACAGCTCGTCGCCGCCCTGAAAACCGCTTATCGTCGGGCCGAATGCGATGTGCTGATTTTGTGCAGGGGGGGTGGCAGTATTGAAGACCTGTGGCCATTTAACGAAGAAATCGTGGCACGTGCCATTATCGCCAGCCCTATCCCTATTGTGTGCGGCGTCGGCCACGAAACAGATTTCACCATTGCTGATTTCGCAGCCGACCTGCGCGCCCCGACCCCCACCGCTGCAGCGGAATTGGCCAGCCCGGATCGTATCGAGCTAAGCCACAAATTGCAGTTCATGCAGACCCAACTGCTACGCATGACACAGCGACGGCTGGATACCAATCACCAGCAACTGGATTATCTTTCACGCCGGCTCATTGATCCGGTGCGCAGACTAGAGGCACATCAAACAGCCCTGAACAATCTTGAACAACGTTTACGTCATGCCACCCTCGCCGTTCTGGAAAGGCTCAACTGGCAACACCGTAACCTTGTCCAGCAACTGCGTCATGCCGCTCCCGATTGCAGTAGCCGACAAATCTCCCTTACCACGCGAGCAACTGGTTTGGTACGCGCCATGCACTTGCATCTCGCCCAAACACGCCAACATGCTGGCCATCTTGCCAGCCATTTGTCTCACCTCAATCCTGAAGCCGTGGTGAGCCGTGGCTACGCCATTGTCCAGAACGCAAAAGGCGGCATTGTGAGTGGTAACGACCAGATTCAAATTGGCGAATTACTGAGTGTCCGGTTTGCGCGTGGCCGCACCCATGTAAAAGTTATTGATAAATCCGGGTCATGAAAATACTTGGCAGCATGAATAAAAAAAGAAAATTCAGTGACTGTGTACTAAAAAAAAGTTAATTTAAGCTACGGACTATATTAATCTTCGGTACGGAATATATGAATCGATCTGCTGAAAGACGCCAATACAAGCGATTCTGGGTACTGCAACCCGCCGTACTTGTAAACAGTGCGGGCGAGAGATTCCAATGTGAGATCAATGATTTTTGCAACAAAGGAATCCTGTTGTCCATGACGGGTTCGAATGCATACCCCGCATCAGTTAAAGAATTACAGGATGAGCCTGTCATTGTAGAATTCCGCACAGATTTTCCCGGCATGGATATGCACCGCCTGATGGGCCAAGTGGTGCGCACCACCCAAAACACGCTGGGTATCGCCGTAGAAAATTTTTCGGATGATACCTTCAGTGATCTTGTCCGCGTAGCGCAAACAAACGCTTCAAACGCTCAGCAGACGTCAGCCTCGGTTTATTCCCAACATGAGATAAACGCAGCCAAAGCGCGCTGCCACGAACACTTCATTGTTTTCATCAACCAGGTAATTCAACATTTTTATGCCCATGTAGATCGCAGTCTCATTCAAACTGCCAATCTGACCAAGGATTACATGGAGAGCCGCTTCATTCACACCCTCTATCCCTTGCTGACCGAGCGCCGGGCAGAAATCGAGCAGCCGTTTTTACGTGCGTCCTATCTCAAGCAAGTTTTTGATCAAAATCCGGCTTCCTCCGATCAGCCGAAAAGCGGTTCGCTATCTTTAGTTGATATTGGTGAATTTGAAGACTGGCTGAATTTGTCGCAGTCAATCAATGAACTGAGGTTCGAACATCAGTTCGCCATCGAGAATTTTGAAATCCGTTATAAAGTCCTGGCCCCAGAAGCAACGACCGAGCATGACAATCCGTATGGACCCTATTTTATTTTTCAGACTTTCCGAAAAACCATCACAGGTATCAAGCTGAGCAATGCACTCCGTACAACACTATATAAAGCATTTGGTGAATCACTATCCCTGTTTTTTGATGAGTTTTATCAGAACCTGAACGAAACCGTTGCATTTATCCCTTTAGTCAGAAATCGAAAACAAAGTACGGAATCCGATCGTCGATCTGCCCAGCAGGTCGAGAATTCTGCTATTCCACCCCATCAGGAATGGCACACTGGGCCTGACCCTGACGGTGGAAAGCAATATCGATACTCACCCCCTGACGCTTCCAGCAATGAACCACAGGACTACAAGCTGGATAGCCTGCTGCAATATCTGGGCAATCACCAACCGGACTTCAAAACGCACATCAATCCCGGCGTCGCTGGCGCACCTCCTGGGTACGCGAATGTAACCACATCACGGACAAATAGCCTGATACCTGCAATGAACAGCCTGTTCAACGCAGCACAAAACATCCATGAATACGGCCTTCAATCAGGTACACAGCCCTCCTCTGGCACCAATTTTGTTGAGGATGGCAATAATCTGAAAAGAATTCTTGAAGTGCTGGATAACGTTCGTTTCAGTCAAGCCACAGGCGCATGGAAAGATGACCATATTTCCGTCAGGCATCGGTTGAGTACCGAGTTCCCCCAGCTTGACGACAGCGCCAACCACCGCGATAAATATTTTCAGGCTATCCAGCTTTTTGATTCACTCCTCAGCAAGCCACTGACGGAGGACACGCAAGGTTCCGATATTCGCAGCCTGCTCAAAAAACTTGAAATGCCGTTACTACGGCTGGCCTTGCTGGATAATAAATTTCTGGAGTCCGATGCGCACCCTGCACGCCATACGGTAAACCTGTTCGAGCGTTACTATGTGGCCGCGGATGATTCCGGGAAGATTTTCGATCTTAAACTACTCAATCTCATGCACCAGCTGGCCGACCGCGTTGTAGACAATTTCGAAACCAGCCCCACCGTGTTTGATGAAGTCAATGCGATCTTGACCAACCTGCTCAGACCTGTCGAAAACATCCGGCAGAAAAACGTGCGCAGAGTCCAGTTGATCAGCGAAGGTGGTGAAAAAATTTACCAGGTTCGGGATCAGGTAGAACAAGAGATAAGTTCGTTATACGGTGATAAAAAAATACCAAAAATTATTCTGGCTTTGCTGGATACGGGCTGGCGTCATTATCTTCAATTGACTTCATTGCGCGAGGGTCCAGACAGTGTGGAACACCAACGCGCGCTGACCTTGCTGAAAGACCTGCTCGAATTACTGGTACCTGAAACCACCGACACAGAAATCGACACGAAAAGAATCTTGTCACTCACTACCTACGTTTCAGACAAATTGAAAGATACTTTGTTTGATGAAACCACCGTAGATGAAATCACACAAGAATTGTTGATGCATATGCAACGAAAAAAGCCGGTCGAGTTCCAGTTTTACCCGGATCAGACGAACACATTGCCGGGCAAGCACCACCAGGAACATCCAGAAACGCACTCGTTACGCAAAGGTGACTGGTTAAGTTTAACGCAACAGGGGGTTTCGATACCTCACCAGCTGATCTGGTCCAATATTGCACAGACTCGATTTGTTTTTACCAATCGCTCCGCCACCAAAAAACGTCAATTTGAACAACGCGATCTTGCGCTGGCGATCAAAAACGGATCAGCGTCCAAAATACCTTCACTCGATACCCCATTCATGGAGCGGACTGCGCACAAAGTAATGCTCGATGCCTATGAACGAATCTATCATCAGGCTACGCATGATCCGGAAACCGGCCTGCTGAATCGCAAGGGCCTGATGAACCAGATTGAGAAAGCCATCGCTGCCGGCATTGTCAACAATCAAAAGGATATCTTGTGCCTGATGATGTTCGATCAGCTCAAAGCTATTTACCAAAGCTGTGATCAAGCTGAAGCTGAGGCCTCGTTGCTAGTCATGGTTGAGTCTTTAAGCAAGGAACTCCAACCCGGCGACCTCTTTTCACGTCTGGGTGAAGACACATTCGCTATCATGTTCAAGGGCCGCACCCAGGACAATGCCTATGTGGCCGCGCAAAACATAATTTCCAGGATCAAGGAACATCGCATTACATGCCAGAATAAAAGCTTTGTGCTGGGTGTGAGCGCGGGCATTGCGGAGCTGACTGCCGATATAGAGTCCCCTTCCACTTTGATGAGAAATGCGGGATCCGCCTGTGTAGCTGCCAAATCCATGGGATCAAATACGGCTCAGCGCTTTGAAACCAGCAGTTCGCAAATCAAGTCCGATCAGGCACTGTTCGAGTGGGCCGGCATTATCGACAAAGCGCTTGATGAGAATTTACTGTATTTACGTTGTCAGAAAATTCATCCCGTTGTTTCCGTGAATGGCGCATTACCTCACTATGAAATCCTGCTTGGCCTGGACGAGAGTCTGGGGATACAGCCATTTGACTTCATTCGTGCCGCCGAACGCTGGAAACGCAGTCCGGATCTCGATCTCTGGGTATTGCGCAACAGCTTTCAATGGATCAGGGAAAACGCCGCGCAGCTCGGCTCCTTGAATGGTTTCTCGATCAATCTGTCGGGGTTGTCACTGGTGAATGATAACGTACTCGATTTCATCCGCGATGCACTAGACAATAACGACCTCCCAACAGATAAAATCATTTTCGAAGTCACCGAAAGTGCGGCCATTGAACGACTCGATGCCGCGCAGGATTTCATCGAAAAAATAAAAGCCTACGGCTGCCGGTTCTCACTGGATGACTTCGGCAGCGGCTACTCTTCCTTCGCCTACCTGAAGAACCTGAAGGTAAATTACCTGAAAATAGACGGTGCATTTGTCCGTGACATGCTGAAAGACCCGGCTGATTTTGCCATGGTCAAATCCATGCATGAAGTGGGGCATTCGCTGGGCCTGCTCACCATTGCCGAGTATGTGGAAAACGACGCCATTCTTGCCAAACTCAGAGAAATCGGTATCGATTACGCACAAGGTTACGGGATAGAAAAACCCTTGCATTTACGCCAGCTATTTCCGGCCTAGACCTTGTCTGCACAGTTTCCAAACGCATCAGTCACCATCGATAACACGCGCTCAGCCACACCCTCAGCACAGGGTTCAACCCGGCTAATATCATTCATACCACGCAACCACGTCAGCTGGCGTTTAGCCAATTGACGGGTGGCGAAAATGCCGCGATCACGCATCTCATCCCGGCCATATCCGGATTCCAGATATTCCCATACCTGCCGGTAGCCTACGCAGCGCATGGATGGCATTGTCACAGTCAGCGGGTATTTTTCGCGTAAATGGCGCACCTCCTCCACCAGCCCGGCACCCAGCATGGCATCAAAACGCTGTGCAATCCTTTCATGCAACAGCGCACGGTCTGCGGGCACCAGGGCAATCGATAACAAGCGGTAAGGCAACTCTGCCGCGCGTCCGGCACGCCAATACGCCGACATCGGCCGGCCGGTCAGCCGCACCACCTCCAGTGCCCGCTGGATACGTTGCGTATCGGCTGGCTGCAGACGCGCGCCGGCTTCCGGATCAAGCCGTGCCAGCTCTGCATGCAGGGCAGGCCAACCCTGCGCTGCGGCTTCCGCCTCGATGGCTGCACGCAGGCTCGCATCTGCCTGCGGCAAATCAGTCAGCCCATCGCGAAGCGCCTTGAAATAAAGCATGGTGCCGCCCACCAGTAACGGCACCCGTCCGCGCGCCGTGATGTCTGCCATTAAAGCCAGCGCATCGTCACGGAAACGCGCGGCTGAATACACCTCGGTCGGGTCAATCAAATCGATCAAATGATGTGGCGCCGCAGCGAGCGTGGCGGCATCCGGCTTGGCGGTGCCTATATCCATGTCGCGGTACACCAGCGCCGAATCCACACTGATGATCTCCACCGGCAGACGCTGGACCAGTTCCACCGCCAGCCCGGTCTTGCCGGAAGCTGTCGGTCCCATCAGGAAAATGGCCGGCGGCAGTGCCGTCACAGTGCGTCCAGCGGGCTGGCCACACCGCGCCCGCCCTTGTTCAGCACATGTGTGTAAATCATCGTGGTGGAAACATCCGAATGCCCGAGCAATTCCTGTACCGTCCTGATGTCATAACCCGCCTGGAGTAAATGCGTGGCAAAGGAGTGCCGCAAGACGTGCGGGGTCACTGGCTTGTGTATCCCGGCGATCTTCGCCGCCTCGCGTACCGCCCGTTGCACACTTGCCTCGTAAAGATGATGGCGGCGCTCAACACCAGAACGCGGGTCTATAGAACGAACAGCGGAAGGAAACACAAATTGCCAGCCCCATGCACGAGCCGCCTTGGGATATTTCACTGCCAATGCATGGGGCAGATACACCTCGCCGAAACCGGCTTCCAGGTCCCGCTCGTGCAAGGCTTTTACCTTGGCCAGGTGAGTTTGCAAAGGCAGAATCAAATTTTCCGGGAGCACGGTCACCCTATCCTTGTTGCCTTTACCTTCACGTACGATGATTTCGCGCCTTGCGCATTCCACATCCTTCACTCGTAACCGCAGGCCCTCCAGCAAACGCATACCTGTGCCATACAGCAACGCTGCGATCAGCCCCATCGTCCCCGACATGGCATTCAGCAAGGCTCTTATCTCAGTTGGTGTTAAAACGACAGGCAAGCGCTTGCCCATCTTGGCGGTAATCACCTCATTCAGCCAGGGCAGCTCGATATGCAACACATCCCGGTACAAAAATAACAATGCGGACTTGGCCTGATTCTGCGTGGAAGAAGATACATTGCGCTCCACCGCAAGATAGCTCAGAAAACTTTGCACTTCATCTGCCCCCATCTCTTTTGGGTGGCGCTTGTCATGGAAAAAAATAAACCGGCGCGCCCAGTCAAGATAGGTTTCCTCGGTGCGGATGCTATAGTGACGCAGACGAATCTCTGCCCGCATCCGGTCGAGCAGCTTGGGTGAATCTGGAGAAACGACTTTAACTTCCATCCGCAAAATTTTAGGTTGCTCTAAAACTAAAGTCCAGCAGAATGTTTTCTTAACTAAATGAAATTAATAGATTTAAATTACATATTGACAATTCAAACCTACATAGGCGACATTTCCGTTCTATGAAAGTGTTTTCTATATTAAGTTAAGCCCAGATAGCCGTGCGCTACCCTGGACGATTCTGGCGAACAGGCCGCTGCATGGGATTAACCGCAGTGCTGGAACAGAAATTGATGGATTTACAATGTCTTATAAAAATGATATTGAGCGAAGCGTAGCTGACGTCGCCGCATAACTGAAGGCGTTGATGCGGACGACGCTCACAACGCTTCGCGCCAAATAACGAGTTTTCCGGGGTGATTTTCAGTGACCACTCCGAGCACAACGAAACGGGAGGCATCGCGTGACAATAACAACAATCTGCTCCGTGCATGCACGGCCATCTGGGCCTAACGCCTCGTTCGAGCGGACACCGCTCGCGATGCTCGCGGCTGCGCCCCACTGGCCGACTTGCATGACAGGCTCGATACCGTTCCTCTTCGTCGCCAGCTTCACTGCTCGCCTATCATAAGCGCAAGCCGTCTGGCGGGGGTGCCGCTCAACTCGAACCACGTTATACGCCGTGAACGACGACGCTCTTAAAGCACTCGCTGAGGCCTACATCGAGCACTACTCCAACCCAAAGTATTGGGATAAGGATATGGTCCTCACTAAGCGAGATAACTCTTCAACAGAGTGGGCTATTGATAAGGTCTTCGATATTATTTTCGAAAACCCAGTGGAACTGTGGGATCTAATACTTGAGATCCTACGCAGGGATCCGCCCACGGAAGTTTTAGAAGTATTGGCCGCTGGGCCCCTTGAAGACTACTTGGCGAAGTGTGGAGAAAAAGTCATCGAGCGAGTTGAAGCACAGGCCGCCAAAGACAAGAAATTTAAAAGCCTTCTGGGTGGCGTTTGGCAAAACACTATGTCTGATGAGGTGTGGTCACGTGTCCAGGCATGCTGGGATCGCTCGGAGTGGGACAATGGCGTATAACACTACGGTCAAGCGGGACTGGCCGTCAGCGGCTTCGGTTGGATGTAGTGGTTTGCGCGCGCCTTCTTCTCTTGTGGGGTGCGTTGCGGCCAGCCCCTTACCTCCACTACAAGGGCTTCCCCAGATTTACAAGTGACCTGATGTTTTTAATTCATGGTTCTTTCCTCATCATCTGATTCAGATTGCGCCGCTTGGGTTGTGTAAGAAGGTGAAGGACTGCGAAACTACAACCGGTCATGTTGGGCTGCGTACCCGGACCCTGATGAAAGACGCGCATCGGGGCCTCAATCGTTAGTCGGGAATGACTTCTTCCCCTTGAGCTAATCAGGCGCTCCCGGTGCGGGTCCAACCCGCTTCACATCAACACGTGCAGTGCACTGGTGATTCCTGACCACCGTCCGGCGGCGTGTTCGTTCCTTTCCTATAGCCACTTTTCTTAAGCGGTTCAGGCAGCAGATTTATTCAAGCGAAAGTCTTCGCCATATTTCAACACCGCCCACGCCAGCCGTGCATTCTTGGCGGCAATGGCGACCACGGCTTTCCAGTAGCCGCGTCGTTCGACCAGGCTGCGTGCCCAGCGGCTGAAGCCGTCCTGTTTGTCACCGAGACCGGCGAGTATGGATCGCGCACCCATGACAAGGAGACTGCGCAGGTAGGGGTCGCCGGCCTTGGTGATCCGTCCCAGTCGGGCTTTGCCGCCGCTGCTGTGCTGGCCGGGTGTCAGCCCGATCCAGGCGGCCACCTGGCGGCCATTCTTGAAGTCATGACCATTGCCCAGGCTGGCCAACAGGGCACTGGCGGTGATCGGGCCAATGCCGGGGCGTTGCATCAGGCGTTTGCTACGTTCATCTTCGCGTGCGGCTGAGGCAATGGCGCGGTCGTAGTCGGCAATGCGCGCATCGAGCTGGTCGGCATGCAGCAGCAGATCATCGATACAGCGTTTGGCGTAGCCCGGTAGATCATCAAGATGTTTGCCGAGGCTCTGGCGCAGGCCGGTGACTTTCTGTGGCAGGACAATACCGAACTCGGCGATCAGGCCGCGCAGGCGGTTGTAGGTGGCGGTGCGTTCTTCGACGAAGCCTTGCCGGGTGCGGTGCAGGCACAGGATGATTTGCTGGTGTTCTTCTTTGATGGGGACAAAGCGCATCTGCGGCCGGGTAACAGCTTCGCAGATGGCGGCGGCGTCCGCCGCATCGTTCTTGCCGCGCTTACCGCTCATCCGGTAGGGGGTCACAAACTTTGGGGCCATGAGCTTGACGGTGTGGCCGTGCTGGCGGAACAACCGTGCCCAGTGGTGGGCGCCGGAGCAGGCTTCCATGCCGATCAGGCACGGTGGCAGGTTGGCGATCAGCGGCAATAGCTGCTCGCGGCTTACCTTGGGTTTGACCAGTTCTGCGTGGCCGTTTTCATTCACGCCATGCACTGCAAAAATGTTCTTGGCGAGATCAATTCCGATGGTGATAATGTTCATGACTTCCCCTTTCTGGTGGTGTTGATGAAATCTGGAAATTCCATCGTGGCACTTGTAATGCCGTTTGCGACAACTTCGCCGCAGCCTCGGGACGGGGAAGTCCCTTTCATTCGTTAGGGTTACAAACGATGATCGCTCCCATCGTCATAGATGAACACGGTGATGTTTCGTTTTTTGCCGATGCTGCGGTTGCGGCGCGAGCTCTTGAGCCTATCGACGTTCGTAACAACGAATACGTCGCATATGACAGTCTGGGTTACACCTTGCAACTCGTGCCGGGCCTCCAGCGCGTAACAATTTCTGGGCGCACGTCAGTGGCACCAAAACCTGAAGTACTCAATTCGGTACTTCGTTCCTTTTACGAGCGTGCGGTTGGTGAGCCAGTGCCGTCATCGGTAGAGTCATTGCAACAGCTACTTGAGCTTTGCATCAAGAGGTTTGGCTATGGCACATAACCCTAACCCGGCCATAAGGACTTCCTCGTCAAGCTAATTCTCAGCAGACATAATCCCCCTGTTTCAAACATCGCTCTGACGCTGTCCGGAGCGAATTAATTTCATCACTGCAAATCGCGATGTACTGTCACAAGAACAGACTGCATTTCCATAATCGGCCTTGTTGGATTTGAGGTGCTCATCCGGGCCATGATATTAACCGCTCCACTCGCCCTCATTCGTTCATCGGGCTTGCCGCCGCTGCGGGGATCAGCCGCAGCGGCGATTGGCGCCCATCAGGTTAGCCAGGTTCGCAAGTGGTCGGTCTGACCTGTTTAGCTATCGCGTTTCATGTCGCAGTGGTTTGAACTCAGTGCTGTTAAACCCGCCCACTCAAGACGGTTCGCCCATGGCGTACTGTTGCCAGGCATTCAGGTCGTAGGCCTCTCTTTTTGCCAGCAGTGCCCACAGTTGCCGGGCGTGTTTGTTGGCAATGGCGACCCGTGTCTTGTGGTAGGCCACTCGCCCATACAGGCGAATGATCCATTGCTACATCCGGTTCAGTTTGTCCGGGGCTTTCTTCAACGTGGCCTGCAAGGTCGAGCGCGCACCTTGTACCAGCAGGCTGCGCAAGTAGGCGTCGCCGCGCCGGGTGATACGGCCCAACTGGGTCTTGCCGCCGCTGGAATACTGCCGGGGCGTCAGGCCTATCCAGGCCGCAAACTGCCGGCCATTCTTGAAGTCGTGGGCATTGCCGACACTGGCACACACAGCATCGGCGGTGATCACGTCCGAATGCCGTTGCACTGCGGGCGATTGGGTAACCGAATTACAGCAGCAAACCACGACAGCGATTGTTCCGGGCGGTGCGTTCTTCTTTCCAGCCTTCACGTACCCGATGCCAGGCCAGACGGCTTTGCTGGGCTTCGTTCTTGATGGCGACAAAGCGCATGGTGGGTTGGCGCACGGCAATGGCGATGGCTTCAGCATCGTTATGATCGTTCTTGGCGCGGCGGCTTTTGCGGAAAGCCTGCACAAACTCGGCGGCCATCAACCGGGGTTGCAATCCCATGGCGTGCATGCGGCGCCCCCAATAGTGGGCGGTGCTACAGGCTTCCATGCCGATCAGGCACCCGGCGGGTAATTGCACCAACCATTCGGCCAGTTCCTTGAATCGAAAATTGCGGGACAGTACATTGCGCCCTTGGGTGTCCTGGGCATAGGCTGTGATGACTTCTTTTGCGAGATCAATGCCAACTGTCGTAATATTCATGTGGACTTCTCCTTCGTTTTTTAGATTGACCGGAAATTCAATCTTGGCACATCTGATGCCGTGCGGTTTCGCCGCTCTACGAATGCGGGAAGTCCATTTATATTCGTTCGAGCGGTCCTGTAAACTTCCCCCGAAATAGTTGATACCTCCCATTAAACATGAAAGGAACCAAAATGATGAACTTCGGATACAACGGTGTCTTGGGCCTCCTGATACTGATTGGAGATATCTGGGCAATTATCAATATTTTCCAAAGTTCTGTTTCGAACGAGAAAAAGCTGATTTGGATAATCGCAGTGGTGCTACTGCCCGTGCTGGGCTTGATCCTCTGGTTCTTCCTTGGACCGCGTGATCGCGGCGCGTAACGTGCCAGGTTGCACTTGGCTGCAAGGCGCCCTGCCGGAAGCCGGCGAGTGAGTCTGTATTGGAAAACGAGCATGCCATCGCGCCTTAACCCTACATATATAGGCTCCCCAAGAAAACAAGAAACATGAGCAATAGTTGTGGCTGTCTGGAATTGCGTGTAGTCGTATATCCGGCATCTTGAGTAGGTTCTGTGTGACCCGTGCCAGCATGGAATCTGCTCAAAGCGCGCCTACAGGCCTAAAGATGTTTCCTGAATCAGCCAAACAGTCCGGTTAGCCCACCCCACACGCCCAACCCGGCGGTTAGCGTAATTGTTAATACCACCATGACTGCATAAGCGCCTCGAAGCTGGCTGCCATGCGGCAGCGCACGTCGCGCAAGAACATAGAGAAAACCCAGCACAACAGGCAACAGCAATGCATTCATGACCTCTACGCCTACGCTGAGATCAACCAGATTCACTCCCGAACTCACCAGCAACCCACTGGCTACCAGTACCGCAACAAATACCAGATAAAACCACGGTGCTTCACGCGGATGGTGCTCGAGCGAGTGTTTATAACCGGTGACTTCACCCAAGCCCCAGGCGGCAGTGAGTGACACAACAATTGCTGCCACCAATGATGCGCCCAGCATGCCCAGGGCGAACATCAATTGGCCATTTGCCACGCCAAGGTAGGGCGTCAATGCATGTGAAATTTGCTGTACCGTATCGAGTCTGTATGTTCCGCCATTACGTCCGAAGGTGGCGGCGACCGCGATAAGTATTGCTGCCATGATGACTTGCGTGACCACGGCACCGATCGCCGTATCCCAACGTGCAGCCGGTAGATGATGCGGCTTCAAGCCCTTATCGACCACCGCTGATTGCTGATAGAAAATCATCCATGGCATGATCACCGCACCGATATTGGCCGCAACCAGATAGAGGTAACCGTGATCGCCCAGCGGCAGGCTGGCAAGTCCGTGGAGTACGGCCGAAGGATCCGGACGGGACACCACCGCGACATAGACAAAAGCCAGTTCAAACAGGCCAATGGCTACCGCGACGCGTTCCACCGAGCGGTATGATCCGGAAATGACCATGGCCATCAGGAATCCCAATGTGGCCAGCACACTGATCCAGATAGGTATCCCGTACAACGCACCCACCCCGGCGATGCCACTCATTTCTGTAATGAGTGCCCCGAGGCAGGATACCAGCAAGGTAGATACCGATAACCACGCCCAACCCCGGCCGAAATGCTGCCTGATCAATTCGCCATGACCGCGCCCGGTCATTAGCCCCAGACGCAGGGTCAGCTCCTGAACCAGATACAGAATCGGGATCAGCAGCAGTTGCAATGCCAGCAGTTTATACCCCCATTGCGCCCCGCTCTGCGCCGCGGTTATCACGCTGCCGGCATCCGTATCGGCCAGCATTACCACTAAACCAGGACCAGCCACTGCAAAAAAGGCTGTCAGGCGAGCTCGGGTCGATACCCCATGGGTGTGCATCTTCATATCCCTGCAAATGAATGAGAATGATTTTTATTTTTCAGTCAAAAGACAAGCGAATCCGATGCATGGTTCCATGGCAGAGAAAAAATGTGTACTCAGGAAATGAATTCCGGCGCACAACAATCAGGGCAACTCGATCTGGTTTCGATCTAGATTTCCCGTACTAGTCTGAAGCCAAGATTGACGTCCAGTTCGTCACGCAGTCGTGAACGACGTGCTGCGCTACGCGCGGCCGTCGCGGGATCAAACCAGGAACCGCCTTTGACCACGATACGCTTGTTGCCGGCGTGGCCGGGCAAGCTATGTCCGTCAGCAGGTGCCTGCAGATAATCTGGCTGCCATGGGCTGGCGGTCATTTCCCAGACATTCCCGTGCATATCATGCAGCCCCCACAGGTTGGCGGGTTTGGTGCCGACTTCCATTGCCCACATCATCTGTCCGCATTGAGGAAAGAAGCTGCGGCGCTTTTTGGTTTTTTCGGGGAATGGAAACATCGGTTTGAATAACACATCACGGCAACTGGCATAATCGCCATAATGAAATGGGGTATTGGTACCGGCGCGGGCGGCGTATTCCCATTCGGCTTCGCTGGGCAGCCGATATAGCTGACCGGTTTCCTGATTCAACCAGGCAATAAATAACAGCGCGTCCGCCATACGAATATTGACTACCGGTTCGCGCCCGTGGGCCTGGATCAGTTCACGCACCTGACTCCAGCCAGTGGCCGCACGAAACCGCGCCCACTCCTCCGCCGTGACGGTATAGCGACCGATCGCAAAAGCCCGGCTGATTTGCACGTAATGTTGCGGCGCCTCATTCGACTCATGCCCCGGCTCGTGGCTGGGCGATCCCATCTCGAACCAGCCGGGGGGAATAACCGCCATTTCCGGTGCTTTAGAACCATCTTTCAGCGTATCGCTGAACCAGGTAGTCAGTTCCAGTTGCTGTGCGGTATCTTGCTGGGCATTACGTAAAGTGGTTTCGTCCATGTCATGCACGAAACCGGGAGGGTGGGCTTGAGCTTGGTTGAGTTGCATCAGTCATCCTGTCTTCGATAGATAGTGAATATTCTATCGAATAGGACGGCTAAGCGCGAAATCCGTTCCGGTGTGCCTGATTTATTGCCAATAAAAGTGGCTTGAACGGAATATCCCGCCCCCATTTCTGCACCACCAGCATGAACTCAAGATCGGTTTGCGCCGGGCAAGAATAGCGCCCGGCAGTCATGTCATCGAACAACTTGCGTAATTGCACGTCCAGCTGGTCAATAAAAGGCTGGTAGCGCTCCATTTCTTCCGGCTCATCTTCAATGCAGGCGCGCAGTTCGTCCACTTCATAAACAGCCTGATGCACGAGGTCAATCAACTCGTCCATGGTTTTGGGTTGATGCATAGTGCTCCGTCCTGATAAACAAAAACAGGGGCCAGCGCCCCTGTGTCGATGGTGTGAACCAGCTTAACGCTTGGCGGCGATTTCTTCCAGCTTGGTGGCGCGGATTACCTGCCCGTCCAACCCTGCGTCTTTGGCTGAGCCGCCATACGCGACCGTCATCAACTGGCTGTAATACATCACCGGGATGTTGAATTTCTTGCCATATTTTTTGTTGATTGCACCCTGATATATTTCCACATTGGCCTGGCACAATGGGCATGGTGTGACGATCATCTCGGCACCATGGTCATAGGCGGACTCTACAATGTCCTTGATCTGCGCCTGGGCTTTATCCGGTTCTGAAAAAGCCAGCGCACCACCGCAACAGGTGACTTTCTGATCGTATCCGGTGAGCGCTTCGCCGCCTACCATTTCCACCAGCTTGTCGAGATACATGGGGTTCTCAAAGGATTCACCATCGATACCGAACGGGCGATTGGTTTGGCAACCTACATAACCGGCGAACTTGATGCCTTCCAGCGATTTCACCACCGGCTTTTTCAGTTCGTCGTAACCGAAATCTTCGATCAACACTTCGACCATGTGACGGATATCGGATTCACCCTTGTATTCGAGGCCGGCTTCCTTGAGCGCTTCATTGGTATCCGCCATCAATTGAGATGAGGCGTCGAGCCGCTCTTTGGTCTCGCGCGCACCCAGCCAGCAGGCAGCACAGGTTGCAACGATTTCCTGTCCGGGAAGATTTTGCTCGGACAGCGCGAAGTTGCGTGCATTCATCACATGGCGTGGCAGTTCACCGCCTTCTGCATAACCGATGGATGCGCCGCAGCAATTCCAATCCGGAATTTCGGTGAGTTTGATGTCGAGTGTCTTGCACATCGCATCCACTGATTTGAGGTAATTGGATGCCGATGCACCACGCTGAGATGAGCAACCAGGGTAAAACGCGTATTCTTTCTTGGCCATTTTCAATACTCCTTAAGCCGCTTTGATTGCCTTGCGGCGTTCTTCGATTTCATGCGCCTTTTTCAACATGGCGTGAATGCCTTTCTGATCTTTGCAGCCATGTGCCTTGAATAGTTCAAACGGATTCAGCCGCTTGGCTTTCAATAAGCCAAGTGCGACATCCTTCATCGCCAGGCCATTAATAATTCCCTGTTTGAAACCATCCTTGAAATACAAGCCCAACGAGAGCTTCAGCTCATTGACGCGGCCAGTCTGGATACAGTTGTTCCAGAACAGTTTGGCGAAATGTCGGGTGGGCTGGTTTTTTGGCGCCAGTCCCAAACGATGCGCGTAGTTGGCGAGTCCGTGCATGATGTGGGTAATTGGCAACTTGCGCGGGCAGCGCACAATGCAGTTGTAACAGGATGTGCACATCCACATGGACTGCGAAGTCAGGACTTCTTCGCGCTTGCCGGCGCGAATCATCATGAAAATTTCCTGCGGAGGATGATCCCATCCGGCCTGGAAGTTGGAGGGGCAGGAACCGGAGCATACACCGCACTGCATGCACATCTTGACCCAGTTGCCCTCTTCCACCATGGACTCGACTTCCTTGAGGAAGTTGTTGTTGTACTTGGCTGCGGCCTGGCTGCTTAAATTGCTCATAGCATTGTTCTCCTAGAAACCCTTGAACGGGCTCATACCGATTTCGAACATGCGTTTCTCGAAGTCGTTGATCAGCTTCGGTACGCGGTCAATGTCGGTAATCGCCACTTCGTAGGTCTGTACCCGGTCGGTTTCCAGGTTGAAACCCTTCAAGGTGTCGTCGATTTTGCTCATGCGGTAGTTGGCCAGCTCGGAACCTTTTACGAAATGGCATTGGTACTCGTCACCGTGCTTGCAGCCCATCAGCATCACACCATCGTAACCGGAGTTGAGTGCGTCGGTAATCCAGATGGTATTGACCGAACCCAGGCAGCGCACCGGCACCACACGCACATAAGCACTCGTTTCGGTACGATTCATCGCAGCCATGTCCATGGCGGGATACGCATCGTTTTCGCAGGCCAGTACCAAAATGCGCGGCTTCTCGGAGAATTCATCGGGGATATTGACTGCCTTGACTTGACTGCCCACGGTATCGACCGAATAGTTCTCGAATGAGATGACTCGCACCGGGCAGGCACCCATGCAGGTACCACAGCGACGGCAACGCGATTCGTTGAACAGCGGATAGCGTTTTTCGTCTTCATCAATGGCACCGAACGGGCATTCCACTGTGCAGCGTTTGCATTGAGTGCATCCTTCAAGGCGAACAGAAGGGAAGGACAGATCGCCCGAACGCGGATGGGCGGCACTACCGATCGCCGCATTCTCCAGTGCCTGAATCGCCTTGAGCGTCGCGCCAGTGGCATCTTCCTTGGCTTGTGCGATATCCATCGGACGTCGCACCGGGCCGGCCGTGTAGATACCGGTGCGGCGCGTTTCGTAGGGAAAGCAAATAAAGTGCGAATCGGTAAAGCCGTATTTCAGTTGCGGCACATCCTTGCCCTGACGGTAGTCCAGATTGAGGATGGAGATGGTTTTTTTCTCCACCTCGGCGGCGGCTTCTTCACCTTCCACTGCCTTGAAATCGATATTCACACCGGAGTTCGGCACTTGGCCGGTGGCGAGTACCACCAGATCTGCGTTTTCTATGCTGGCGTTTTCGTCGCCCAGAATCAGGTCGTGAAAATTTACCTTGCAGGTATTACCGGCGGGTTGAACCGAAGCCACTTTACCCTTGGTAAACGTCACGCCTTTTTCCTGCGCACTGCGGTAAAAGTCCTCGCCGTTGCCGGGGGTGCGTAGATCCGTGTAGAGCACTGTCGTGTCGATATCGGCGTTGGCATCCTTGAAGTACATCGCTTGTTTGATACTGGTATTGCAGCAATGACCCGAACAATAGGCCAGATGCGTACCGCTGGCGTCGCGCTGACCGGCGCACTGCACGAACACCACCGATTGCACCGGCTGACCATCGGAGGGACGCAGAATCGGGCCACCACGTTCGGCCGCTTCCCGCGCCAGTCGTTCCAGACCGCCCTGATCCACCACATTCGGCGATGCACCATAACCAAACTCAGGCAGCTTGTTGGCATCATAAAGCTCGAAACCTGTCGCCTGAACAATCGCGCCCACATCTTCAGTCGAGGTACTGCCGGATTCAGTGGCAATTTCTGCCTGAAAACGTCCTGGCGCACCGCTGGTTTTGGCGAGTGTCGCATTCAGGTAAACCTTGATGTTGGGATCGGCTTCAATGGCCGACACCATCCCTGCCACGCCATTATCCACCGGTGCTTTGTAGGGCTCATGCGAGGGCACACGCATATGCAATTTGGCTGCCCAGCCACCGAGCTGGCCGGATTTTTCCACCAGCACTACCGGATAGCCGGTTTTAGCCGCTTCCAGCGCTGCCGTCATACCGGTGATGCCGCCACCGACAACCAGCAATGTCTTGCTGGTACCGGTGTTGGGATTGCCTTCCGGCTGACGCATCGCCTTGATTTCTGCACTACCCATGCGCAGGTAGTCTTCGGCCATTTCCTGCGTGGTTTCGCGGGCTTCCTCTGTATCAGGACGAATCCAGATCACGCCTTCACGCAGGTTGGCACGTGACATCGCCACACTTGGGAAGTGAAACGCATCGGTCTTGGCCCGACGCGAACAGGCGCCGATCAAGATGTGTGTCACGCCATCATGATCGATGTCGTTCTGGATTGTTGCCACCCCTTCACTACTACACAAGAAGGGATGCGGTTTGACTTGCTGTATTTTGCCTTCTTTTTTGACCACATCGACCAGGGCATCCGTATCCAGGCGTTCGCCCAGACCACAACCCTGGCAAATATATGCGGCGACTTTTTTCTCTACGGCCATGTTTAAACCTCCGCCTTTGCCACTTTATTGACCACTTGAATCGCGCGTAGCGCAGCTGCCGTGGCAGA
Source organism: Pseudomonadota bacterium (assembly GCA_040388645.1). GTDB lineage: Bacteria > Pseudomonadota > Gammaproteobacteria > Burkholderiales > Sulfuriferulaceae > Sulfuriferula. The sequence goes on along the minus strand of JAZKBM010000007.1, from coordinate 98,918 downwards.
TTGCACAGAGCGATTCACGTCCAGTGCGTTGGATGCGCAACCAGCGCCGAAGAATGCGCCGTTGGCTGGATCAGCCTCGATAAAACCACTGGAATCCGCAAGGATTTCTGCCGGGATATTGGCGCCCTTCACAGACGGTTCCATGCCCACCGCCAGCACACACAAGTCGTGGGCCGTGGCATACCGATGATAGCCCTCAGTGTTCACGCCATGCAGGATCACATCGCCGTTGGCATCATCCTGAGTCACTTTGGCCACTTTGGATTTGATGAAGCTGACGTTGGGATTGGCCTGCACCTTGGCGTAGAAATCTTCGAAACGATCGATAGCGCGAATATCGATGTAATAGATGGTGGACTTGCCTTCATCGCCGAAATGTTCCTGCACGTAGCTGGTTTGCTTAAGCGAGGCCATGCAGCAAATACGTGAGCAGTGTCGCAAATGATTTTCGTCACGCGAACCGGCACATTGTATAAAGGCAACGTTCTTGGCTTCCTTGCCATCCGACGGACGCAAAATTTTGCCACCAGTAGGACCATGCGGGTCCGCCAGTCGCTCGAATTCGACGCTGGTAATCACATTCTTGAAACGATCGTAGCCGTAAGGCTGAATCTTGTTGGCGTCGTAAGGCTGCCAACCGGTTGCCCACACCACCGCTCCCGCCTTGATCTGCACCGTTTCTTCCTGCATATCGAGGTCGATGGCGTTGTATTTGCATGCCGCCCTGGCCTTGTCGGCTTCAGGCGTGCCAATAATGGATTGATCCAGTACATAACGCATTGGATAAGCCATCTTGTTAGGCAGATAAGCCGCCTTCATGGTGTTCAGACTGTAATTGAACGGATTGGGTATCTCGGTCTCCACCACCTTGGCACAGTCGCCGCAGGCAGTGCAATTGGCATTCACATAACGCGGGGTAATCCTGATGCTCGCCGTGTAGTCACCTTTGGCACCGGTGATACCGGTCACTTCCGCCATGGTCAACAGACGGATGCGCGGATTGGATTTGAGGCGGCGCAGATTGATTTCCAGACCACAAATCGGATGACACAGCTTGGGAAAATAGCGGTACAACTGAGAGGTACGCCCACCAATGGCCGGGTTTTTCTCCACCAACACCACATTTTTGCCGGTTTCAGCTGCTTCCAGTGCAGCAGTCATACCGGAAATACCACCACCGACGACCAGTATGGTCTCGTTTGTTGCTACAACTTCCGTCATCAGGTCTCCTCCATTCATAACGGATAAATGTGTCCAACCATTACGACGAACACTAGAATTTTCGGGACGCCGCTGAAGCGATCTTTTCCCCGATTGAATCTGCTTAGGTACACTCCCGGACTGCGGTGAATGTTACCCTGAACCACGCAGGCTATCCACAGCGGGCCGGGGTAAATTCAATTGAAAATTCTTATCCTGAAATAGAGGGGGTGAATTGCAGAGAATGCTTATGCTGATGAAGAGCCTAGGACAGGAAGTAGGTGGCGTGCGCCGTTAGCAGCGGGTCTAATCGAATTTCTGGCAACCGCGCTTTTTCATCATAGTACGGTATTTGATTAGCGAAGATGCTGGTGCGTATCTTTTGTCAGATTAAACAGATGAGCAACATCGTTCATGTCCTCGACAATACATTTCCCGCCTTCCCATATAAAAGTAGTGACTGAAGCATTTTCGATACGGATGTCCCGAAATGCGGACAGCGGCTGACCCCACGCTTCCAGCACCGCCATTCTGACCACACCATCATGAGTAATTGCCAGAATAGTCCCGGAGCATTCTGCCATACGTTCAAGGAAGGATTGAACACGTTGCTGCAAGTCTTTAAGTGATTCGCCGCCGGGAAATGTCACTTGATGCGGGGTGCGCTTCCACTGACGCAGCAACTCAGGCCATTTCAGTTTGACTGCGGTTTGTTGCAATCCTTCCCAGTCACCGTAACCAAGTTCTATGAGGCAGTGATCAGTGGCAACAGGCAGATTGAGTCGATTGGCAATAATGTGCGCCGTCGCCTGCGCGCGCATTAGCGGGCTCGCCACGATGCTGATCTTTTCGGTTGCTGAAAATCGCCGGGCAAGCGCCTGGGCTTGCACCTCACCCCATGCCGACAACAGTGGATCACTACGTCCCTGATAGCGGCCATCCCGATTCCAGGTTGTTTCACCATGCCTTGCCAGCAGCAATCTCATTGAATGCCCATTCAGCGCAGATAAATGCTTCAGTAACGCCAGGATAAACCAAACACCCAGCGATTGCCGGCGTGGATACCCTGGCCTGCGAGGTCAGACTCATACTCGATAATCGGCCGAATGTTTTTAGTCAGTGTGAAGCGTAGACCCAGCCCGCCTCTGAGCAGGTTATAGAATTCCGAAGCATTCGGGTTTGCACTGGCCGGGAGCGCGCTGTTTACGCCGAAGGTCCGGGCGTAGAACAAGGAACCGAAGATATCCACATTCCGAACCAGCCGCGTACCCACATCAGCAGTAGCGCGCCACTGCGTCACACTGCTGTTGAAAAACATGCGCGGCCCGATGGAAAAACTTCCGTAGGCGAGTCGCTGGCCAAAGCGGTGCTTTATCCCGAATAAATAATCAGGCTCTATGGCGGTGTGGCCCACACCCAGTTGCGGATTACTCGATACCGAACCTGTCGGCAGAATGATATTCAGTGCAAGCGCATCGGCGAAAGTCTCTCCCTGCCTTAATCCACGTACCAATCCGATCTCCTGATCCTGCAGACCGGACGAAGTATAGGTTGTGCTGATGTTTTTTTTGGTCTTGGTCTTGCGCTCTTGTGCCGCCCGCAAATCATATTGCAGCGCCCATCCGTCTCCCAGACCATGTTCTCCGGTGACTTTAAGCTGTGTTTCGGCTGTATTTGAAGTGCTGGGGTAGGTTTCACTCCCGAAGTGCGATGAAGAAAATACCCGATCTGAACGGTAAAGACGCAGTATCGGTTTGACCTTGCCGGTTCCAGCCGCCGGAATCCATGGGTCTGCGTTCGCGGTGGATATCATCAGGGCCGGCGCAAACGCAAACAGCATCCTGAGGCCTTTTTTTATTTTTATATGCATTTTTATTTCGGAACTCCCTGTGGGAAAAATCTGTACTTATCCAGTTGTGATTCAATTGGAAACGGCAAGAGCGCTACGACCGCTATTCCATAGATCGAAATAGCGTCCGCGCTGAGCCAACAGTTGTTCGTGGGTTCCCATTTGCACAACGTGCCCCTGATCCAGCACCAGAATGGCATCTGCGCTGGTAATGGTTGTCAGTCGATGCGCAATGATCAGCGTGGTACGGCCACGGGTGAGCCGTCTTAGCGCTTCCATGACAATACGCTCGGTAAATGCATCCAGACCGCTGGTGGGTTCGTCCAGAATCACAACAGGTGCATTCCGTAACATGGCCCGCGCGATTGAAACACATTGGCGCTGGCCACCGGACAACGTTGCCCCGCGCTCGCCAACCATCGTGTCATAGCCATCGGGCAAGCTTTCGACCAGTTCGTGAATACCCGCAGCCTGCGCCGCTGCGATAGCCTCGCCACGGCCAGCCCCGACCAGGCCATACGCGATGTTCTCCCATAAAGCGCCCGAGAACACCAATGCTTCCTGCAAAACCAATGCAACCTGACTGCGCACAAATCCCAGCGACAACTCGCGTAGATCATGGTCATCCAGCATGACCTGGCCGCTGAGCGGATCATGGAAACGCGGAATCATGCTTACCAATGTGCTTTTGCCGGCGCCGGTCGCCCCGACGAGCGCGACCGTATGGCCCGGTTTGACGTGGAACGACACATTCTGCAGTACCATGTCGCCAGCATGGTAACCAAAACTCACCGAGCGGAACTGCAATTGCCCTCTGCACGAAGATGGGGTCATTGCATTGGGAACTTCACTGATTTCCGACGCTTCCGAGAACACCTCGCCAATGCGCTCCGCCGCAGCGGACGCTTTGCCGACCACCCCTGCGATTTTGGCAAACTGCCGGATCGGCGAAGCCATGCCGCGCAGATAGGCGAGAAAAACCAGCAATTCACCTGCCGTAATGCTTCCTGCAAGTACTCGCGTAGCGCCATACCAGACTGCCGCTCCGGTCGCCAGCGCCATCACCAGGCCTACCAGCGGGGTGAACTGCACTTGCAAATCACTTGCCTCCAGCGTCGCATCCAGACTTTTCTCGGCTTGCTCTGCAAAGCGTTCATCTTCGTGCGATTCCCTGCCATAGGCTTGCACAACGTGAACATTGGTGATGATTTCCTGCACTTTTCCCCATAGTTCGCCTTCTTTCTGGCGCGCATGCCGAAAGGCAATCCTGAGGCGAGCGCTGTAGCGCTGCATGATGAACAACAACAAAGGCACCACCGCCAAAACCACCAGTGCAAAGCGCCAGTCGACGATCAGCATGATGACGACCATTCCCAGCATGGTCAGCAAATGCGCAGACAGATTGGTGCCAGCCGATACCACAAAATCCTGCAATGTCTGGATATCCCCACCCAGTCTGGCCATGATGTCACCGCTTTTCTGGCGGCGGTGAAAAGACAGGGAAAGCCGCTGCATGTGGGCAAACAAATCGCGTCGTATGTCGAAAATTGCGCGCTGCCCGGTACGCAACAGCAAGCGGTTGCCCCAATAGCTGAGTGCGGCATCAATGAGGCCCAGGGCAAGCATGACTATCCCCAGTGTGTTGAGTAGCGCCAGCCTATGGCTGGGGTCCGGTAACCATCCATCCAATCCATGCGGCAGCGGCTTCTGGAAGATGACGCTGTCAATAATGAACTTGAGTGGCCATGGTGCAAGCAAGAGCACCATGGCTTTCGCGGCCATGAACACACCTGCAGCACTGAGCGCCGCCGTATACGGCCGCAGATACGCACGCAAATCCCACAGCGAAAACGCACGGCGGCCCGCCATGACGGCCTCGGTCATCGTCCGCTACCGTCAGCACGTAAATTCATCATGATTTCAGTGGCGCGCAAGGCCGTCTTGTCCCAACCGAATTCTTCACGCGCTGCTGTTGCAGCTGCACGGCTCATGGCGCGCAACTTCGGTGTGTCATTCAGCAGCTCGATCACTCGTTCGACGAATGCGTCACGATCTCCCGGTGGATACAGCAAGCCGGTCACGCCGTCTTGCAACAAGTCGGTTAGCTGGCCCAGCCGCGGGGCGACAACTGGCCGTCCAGCTGCCATTGATTCCACCACTTTCAGTGGTGAAAAATAGAACCCATCCTGCGCGGTATAGGGCGCCACCGTCATATCCATTGCAGCCAGGTAAGCAGGGATATCGGCATGCGGAATACGTCCGGTCAGGATGACTCGACCTTGCAATCGTTCACGCGTCACTCGCATCAGCAAATCAGCCAGGGCGGGACCCTCACCCACCAAAAGCAAAGCTGCATCCGGGCGGCGCGCCAGGATATCGATAAAGGCATCGAGCAGAAAACCCAGGCCGTGCCATGGCTTCAGGCTACCGATAAAACCAATCACCGGCCTGCCATCTAGTTCGTAACGTTCACGCACCAACCCTCCGTCCACATCGGGATGAAAGCGACTGGTATCGACTCCATTGGGCAACACGGTCACACGCTCCCCCAAGGCACCGCGTGACAAGGCATGTTTCCTGACTGCTGCTGACACTGCGATGACATGATCCGAACGACACAGGGTTTCAGTCTCGGTTGCATCCGCCAGTGCTTTCAATCGCAGTCCGCGGAAGCGTTCCTGCTCTTCAGCCAGGGGTGCATTCACTTCGAGCATCAAAGGAATGTTCAAGGCCGTCGCGACCTGCCGTCCGGCTTGGTGAAATAACGCATAGCGCTCATACAGCAGATCGGGTTTGACACCTGCCTGATCCAGTGCCGCCAGAACGCGTGCCGCCAGTTTTCTGTCGCAAGCAAGTTTGCCAAGTTCGCGGTGCAGAGTCTGATCATTTTCCTCATCCGTCATACCAAGTTGCCGGGCTTCCAGCGCCATTTCGTCAGCATTCTCATCCGGCGGCAACTCGATCAGCCGTACCGGCGGGCACGGATTCCCGGCACCCTGCTTGGCACACAGCAGTGTCACCTCATGCCCCAATCCCGCCAGGGCAGAAACAAATTCGCGCACATGGACGGAGGCACCCTTATCACCCAGCACAGGAATACCGCGATCAGCGCAAAGATAAGCAATTTTCATCAGCGTGCACCGACCTGAAGCAGTGTTTGCACGGCCTTGGTGGTCTCCCAACATTCGAAGCTGTCCTCCATTTTTTGGCGTGCTGCCGCAGCCAAACTTTGGCTTTTAGCCGGATCGTTTAACAGGCGTTCGATCGCATCGGCCAGCGCGGCTGGATCCTTGGGTCCAACCAGCAGTCCGGTATGACCATCTTCCACCAGCTCGGGAATACCGGAAACACAGGTCGACACCACCGGCAAGCCTGCCGCCATGGCCTCCGCCAGGACATTGGGAATCCCGTCCCGGTCACCGTCTTCCATGACCTGCGGTGACAGTGCAAACACGCTGGCTTGACCATAAAATGCGACCAGCTTATCGTGCGCCATCGCACCGAGTAGCGTGACGGTATCCTGCAGCCCAAGCCTGCTGATCTGACTTTCGAGTTCACTTCGCAATGGCCCTTCACCTACGATGGCACAGCGGAATTTTGTCCCGCGCTGTTTCAATAGCTGACATGCTGCAATGAGATCATTCAAACCTTTCTTCGGTACCAGCCGGCCAACCGATAGAATCAGCGGAACTGATACAACAATAGGAATGACCTGCGCGGTACTCCCGCTACTCGTTTCAGTCCTGGCAGGACCACCCGAAAAACGGAATGCCGCCAGATCAATTCCATGATAGACAAGATGAATTTTGTGCCAATCTTTTTGTGGCAGAAAACTTTGCAGATATTCAAGGTTATGGCGTGTGCAAGTCAGCACAAAGCTGGCCGAATCGATACGTCTACGCAACACTTTTTTCGGTGTCAGGTAAAGATCCTTGGCATGCGTGGTAAAGCTGTATGGAATATTGCACATCACGCTTACCAGTCTGGAAACAATGGCGGGTGCATTGGCAAAGTGGGCATGCAGATGCTGTATCTGTTGTTGGCGGCAGGCTACCGCCATGTAGCCTGATCGCAGGAATTGCTTCCAGACACTAAACGGGCGGCGGGATTGCATGGACCACCACAGCGCCAGACCACCCGCGTGTAAATAGCGTAACGGTGCCGTCAACAACATGGTGGCATGCGCCCTGGCCACGGCCGGGATTTTCGCGGCCCAGGTCTCAGGGAAATAGGTAACGGGCGCCTGGAGTTCCTGCACTGCCGGATGTGACAAACCTCCTTCCGGACGCATTAGCGAAAACACATGCAGCCGTGTTCCTAACCGCTCCAGTGCGCGCATCTCATTGAGAATAAATGTCTCTGAAAGCCGCGGGTAACGTTTCAGCATGTAGCCGATGGTTTGTGAGGAAGGTGATGTCATAAGTTTGCTCCAATTGCAGACATGCGGTTGATGCCCAGCAGATCATCCAGGGCACTGCCGACGCGGTGTACACCACCGAGATCAATGGCCCCCCAGTTATGATGGGGCGGCCTTGCGCCCGCCAGCGCACCCTGCACAAGCTCTGTCAGACGCGCCACCAGGTCTTCCTCCGGCTGTATGGCCCACGCCAGACCCAAATTGCTCAACAAAGTTGCCCGCAAACGTTGCTCCATGCGCGGCGCACCTCGTGGTACCAGAATGGCTGTTTTTTTGGCTACGAGAATTTCTGCGGTGGTGTTATACCCTGCCATGGACACCACCAGGTCCGAGCTTCGAATCAAATCCGCCAATTCAGTGGTAAAGAAAATGACCCGCACATCTGGCCGCTGCGCTGCAGCCAATTCGAGCGCACGCTGTTCTTCTACAGCCATGAGCGGGCCCGGTACGATGATGCTTTGCGCAACATTGTGCGGAATGTTTTCCAGTGCCTGCAGATAGGCACTTAACAGCGGATAGCCATCGCCACCTCCACCAGCGGTAACCAGAATTACCGGCCGACCTGATGCGGGTGAGATTCCATGTGTGCTTAATGCGGATACTACGTTACTGTCATTACGGGCTATATATCCACAGTAACGAATCTTGGCTGCGATGGAGGCAGGGATATCGTACTCCTGCACCAGATCGAACAAATGCCGGCTGCCATACACCAGGATGTGATCGTAAAAAGTTTCGAGCAGCTGATAAATATTTTGTTCACGCCACAAGCTGCGTACCGTTTCTGCACTGTCCAGAATATCGCGCAAACCAAGCACCGTACGTGTCGCCGGCATTTCTTCACGGATAAACGCCAGCGCTTCCAGCAACTCACCTTTCATACCCGCCGGGGCGTGGTCAATCAGGAATACATCGGGGCGATACTGCATGACCGCGTCAAGGATCACTGATTCACGACGCTCCTTCACCGCGGCAAAGCTGAATGAATGATCCCGCGATACATATTCTTCCGCGCCTGTTTTAACAACAGGGGGCAACGCCTGCACTTGTAAGCCAGCAGGCATGGGCCACGACGCCACCACGGGCGACCCTGTCAACAGCAGCGCGGAAAACGGCTGGTTGCGCCGCAACAGATGCGTCGCAATCGCCAGATTGCGCCGTAAGTGACCAAGGCCGAAAGTGTCATGGGAATACATAAGAACCCTGGGCCGCGCACTCGGCACAGGAATGTATCTGGGTAAGACGGGCAGATGATGTAGTTGCATGAGAGAAACCACTCCAATAAGGTTTAAAACCACACGGGCTGTGTAAACTGCGTGCTCCGCTACCCAGCCCCGCCATGCTTGCCACTGTTTCGTCATGATCAAAAAAATCGATTTCAGATAAACAAAGGCAATAGGCGTGCCAAACCCGGATACAAGTCGATTGACTATCGTATCTACATGTTTAATATTGAATAATCAGTAAATTCTGGAGGGCGACAGAAAATAGAACGGGCAAATAAAAACCCGCAAATAATGTCTGACTGCAAAAAAGGAAAACAAATACTGCAGGGCTAAAGCCGGGCTATTACGGTTATTTCGGGCAGAGGATATCGGTAGCTGATCCGTTCACATGACCTTTTGCACTGATTACCAGCACAACACTCACTCGCTTGTCGACATCGCAGTAAGGCACATAGCCAATTGCACCCGGCGTCTCTGCAACGAAACGAAGGACAGCTTCTTCAGAAGACAAAACATAGGGAGGCAAGACGCCGTGGAAATAGCGGTCATTCCAGTATTGCTCAAGTTCTTCCGGCGCATAGCCCAGGATCGCTTTGGAAAAAGCGCGTCGAGCCGGATTTTCCACAGGTAAATTCACCGCTTGAATTTTGGTACCATCATCCCAGTAATTTCTTTTTCGTCTGTATATTGCTGCCAATTCGCTCCTGCCCAGATTCAGCTTGGTCTGGCCGGCTTGCACAATAACAGCCAGCGGCTCCTCCGCTGCCCAGCCGATGGAAATGGCGCATCCCCCCCAAATCAGCAGGATGATCGTTACTTGCAATAATGAAAAAACGCGCACGGATTAGAACAGTACGCTGATTGAGGACAGAAAGCCTTCGGGGGCATTGATCTGATTATTTACCCCGTGTACGAATTCCGCTTTCACCACCGACGTCGGGGTAATGCGAAATGCCAGACCAGCTACCCATAGACTCACGCCTGGCAACGACCCGGCCTGGCGAAAATACTCATACCTGCCAACCCCATATAATCTTTCCGAAAGCGGCACAACGGCCTGGACAAATGCTCCTTTCTCATCCCATGTACGGCCGCGACTTGAAACCCTGTAGATGGCCTCGCCACTGACTTCATAACGATCTCTTGACCATAGGTAATCGACGCCAAACAAATTCTGCCTGTTGGCTGCATCACTTTTTTGAGTGAAATTTACATACGAAAATCCGAGCTGACCGGATCTCGGCATCGCATAAGTAAGATGCAGGCCATACGCAGAATCAAAAGCATCCTGATTGGAATTACCCCGTATTTCCTGCCCGCTGGAGGCATACATGGAATAATCCAATTCCTTGCCAAACGCGGTCCTCGTACCGTAAATCATGGCACCAGTCGCATAGGTGGGGAAAGGACGATTGGTGATCAGGGGGCGCGAGGTGGTCCAGACCAGCGGATCCGCGTGGATTAAATTCCAGTGTCCGACCGGTGTCAGAAATTTTCCAAGACGGAAATTCAATCGCTCTGATTGCGCATAATCGAAATAGGCACGTTCGAATGCCAGAGAGCGGTGACTCGTAGTAAGTGTTCCCGGTTGCCGAAAGATTAGCGCATCTTCCAGACTCAGTTCGGAGAAAAATTTAAGCTTGCCTGTACCCTCCCAACCGATAAACAAGCTGAGATCTTCGGTGCTTAATTCCCATGGCCGGTTTTTCTTTACCGTAAAATTCTCGGTAGCATATCCACCCAAAGTAATGCCTGTTCCGGGCAATTGCCAACCTCGCTCAAGCTGCGGGGAGGGCACGGGTTGCGCCGCTAACGCGCAGCCTGAGCCAAGCGTGAGCACCACAGAAAAAATCAAAACTGCGGGAAACGCCTTTTGGCGCATGACTGTTATTCTCCCCAACAAGATAAGACAAAAAATGGGTTATTGTGACTGCTTTGCTTATACTTTAGCGCAACTAACGCCCAAACCCATAGCCGGATTTCTTCCACGTGACGATACGGAAAACACTTGTTGTAGCATTTTTGCTGGTCAGCCTGGTGCCAGCCGTTGCCCTGACTTATCTTGCTTTTATCAAAACGCAAGAGGCCATGCAGGCCGAAATTGAGCAAACGCTTTTGGTACAGGCCGCAACTGTTTCCGCAGATACCGACAAGATGCTGTTCGAACGTTTTCAAAACGCGATCACCTGGAGCCATCTCGAGGTCATGCAGGATATTTATGTCAAGGATATTGATAAGCGCCTGTCCGCCTTTCTTTCTGAACTTAAAACTGGTTACCAGAATGTTTATCATGACTTGTATTGCATTGATACAAGCGGCAAGATTGTTGCAAGCAATAATGCCGCTGTAATAGGTACAACACTTGCAAGCCAACGAGCCTGGCTGCATGCCGCGTTGCCGGGAGGGCGCATCGCTCTGGATGTTCCCGATGGCAACACAATGAATATCCGCTCCATCATCCCTTCAAAATTCGGCAGCGGTAATCTGGGAGAGCTCGTATTATCCTTTGACTGGACCCAGATATTCCAGATACTGGATCAGGCAGCCAGTGATGGACGTATGGTTGCCATACTGGATCATGATGGAAAAGTAATCGCTGCCTCTGACGAGTTGAGACAACAAGGCTTTCTGATGAGCAAAAAATTTCAGCCCTGGTTATCTAAAATCCCCAAGAGCGGCGTGGAGATCGTCGATGGTTCACCCCTGCACACTTCGCAAGTCATAATTGGTTTTGAGCGTTCGCACGGTTATGAAAATTTTTCCGGCCTGGATTGGACCACAATCGTCATTCAGCCACTGGACCAGGCGTTGCAGCCCATACACAAGCTGGCTATCGTATTTCTCGGTTTCTTGCTGGCTACGATAGTGATTGCCACCTGGGTTTCCTTATGGGTAGCAAATAATATTGCTCGTCCCATCCTGGCACTAACTGCATTCACACGCCGGTTTATTGACGAAAAATCTTTACCCCCCTCTCCTCCTGTATCCAGTGGAGAAGTCGGAGAACTGACTACCACCTTTATTCAAATGGTTCAGGATCTTGATCAATCCAGACAACATCTGATCAGGGCATCACGCTTTGCAGTCATGGGAGAAATGGCCGCCGTCATGGCCCATGAAATCAGAACACCACTGGGTATATTGCGCTCATCATCGCAAATGCTGAAGAGAGAACCTCAAATCAGCGACGAAGCACGCGAGCTGATCGGTTTTATCGAGAGCGAAACCGACAGGCTGAATCGCCTGGTTTCAACGATGCTGGATGGCACCCGTCCGCGCCTGCCAAGCTTCCAGCTCACCAACCTGCATACACAGATTCATAATTGTATTCAGATGCTGGCCGCACAAACCCAGAAAAAAAATATTCAGGTAGCAGAGCTACTGAAATCCTCCGACCCTTATTGTGAATGCGATGCCGAACAGATGACACAGGTATTCCTCAATCTGTTTATGAATGCATTACAAGTATTACCCGAGCATGGGAAAATTACCGTCACCAGCCGTAGCGAATTCGAGAAAATCATCATTGAAATTGCTGACAACGGTCCGGGCATTGCCAAAGAAGAGCGCGCCAAAATATTCGACTCTTTTTTTCATAAGCGTGAAGGCGGCATTGGATTAGGTCTGGCAGTGGTCCAGCAAATCGTGTCAGCACACGGTGGGGATATCACGGTGGGGGAAAGTCGTTGGGGTGGTGCATTATTCAAAATAACCATACCGAGAAAAATGAGCGCAAAAACATGAGTGGACAACAAATTCTGATCGTCGATGACGAGGCACGCATGCTGCGCGTTCTCGAGATCATGCTGCAAAAGATGGGGCATGATATCTCTTGCGCCAGCAACGGAATGGAAGCGCTGCAAAGCCTGCAGGAATCCCCGGTTGATCTGATCATCAGCGACCTTCGCATGCCTGGGATGGATGGGACTGAATTATTGAACCAGCTGCGTGCTCAAGGTAATCATGTGCCGTTTATCATCATGACCGCTCACGGTACGATCCAGAGCGCCGTGGAATCGATGAAGCTGGGTGCATGTGATTACATTCTGCGGCCTTTTGATATTGAAGCGCTCGAACTATCGATCAATCGGATACTCGCAACCGGCCGGATAATGCGTCAAAACGATTTTCTGCGCCGTGAACTGGAAAAAGGATGGGAAGGTTTTATCGGGGAAAGCCCACCCATGCAAAAAGTCTACGAACAGATACGGCTGGTCGCCCCCAATAAAACCACGGCGCTTATCACTGGGGAAACGGGTACCGGCAAGGAGCTGGTCGCACGCGCCATTCACCGGGCATCACCACGTCGCGATAAACTCTTCGTGCCGATCAATTGCGCTGCGATTCCCACAGACATGCTGGAAAGTGAATTGTTCGGCTATGAAAAAGGCGCGTTTACCGGTGCGCATAAGGAACGTATTGGCAAGTTTGAACTGGCTCATGGCGGCACGATTTTTCTGGATGAATTGGCGGAAATGCCGATTGCCTTGCAAGCCAAACTGCTACGGGTATTGCAGGAAAATGTGATCGAGCGATTGGGCAGTAATCGCAGTATTCCAATCGATATCAGAATCATTGCCGCAACCAACCAGGACCCGCTGGCCGCCATCGCAGAAAACAAATTGCGCGAAGATTTGTATTATCGAGTGAATGTGTTTTCGCTTGAGCTTCCCCCGCTGCGTGACCGCCAGGAGGACATACCCGCCTTGATTCAGTACTTTGTAGCTGAATTATCGAAAGATCGTGCGTCGATACCAAAAATCAGCGCGGAAGCTCTGTTCAGTTTGCAACGTTACTCCTGGCCAGGAAACGTGCGGGAACTGCGCAACGTCATTGAACGCGCCCTCGTCTTGAGTAATGGGAAACAGCTGGATACGCCCCATTTTCCGCTGGGAGCAAGTACGGCGAAAGAGCCGAAATCATTACAGGACAACCTGCCATTTGACAGCCTGTCGCTTAACTGTGCCATTGAGGCTCTGGAAGCCAAAATGATTGCTGCAGCATTACATAACACGGGTGGTAACAAAACCAAAGCAGCACGGTTACTTGATGTCAGCGAACGCTCTCTTTGGTACAAAGTAAAAAAATATCACCTGGAATGAGTAATGGCATCTGATGAATCTTCCTGTGCATGTTTTTCTTGACACATCCATACCGGTTGGTATGATTCACGAATCATGGATACAAAACAATCTGACCTTACCCGCGAAAAGATTCTGCATGCCGCTTTCGGTGAAATACACCGCAATGGCTTCCAGGCCGCAAGTATTGCCAATATTCTGGCCGATACCGGGTTAACCAAGGGCGCGCTATATCACTATTTCCCGGCCAAGCATGCGCTCGGGCTTGCCGTCATTGATGAAGTGATCCGGGCAGGTCTGGAAGAAATGGTGTTTAGCCCACTGCGCGAGGCTGAATATCCGGTTGAAGAACTGTTGAATATCATGCAGTGCAAGGCTGAATACGCCGATGAAGATACTGTCCGTCTGGGCTGCCCGCTCAACAACCTGATGCAGGAAATGAGCCCGCTTGATGATGTGTTTCAGGCACGCATGACCCTGATACTCAAAGCATGGAAAACGGCGATATTTAATGCGCTTGTCATCGGGCAGCGTCAACATCAGATCAGACCAGATGTCGATTGCGAGGCAGCCGCCCTGTTTATTGTCTCAGCCTGGGAAGGATGCTGGGGCGTGGCCAAAAACATGCAATCGGTGCACGCTTTCCGGTCTTGCATCACGCAGTTACAGGATTATGTTCTGAGCCTTGGTCCCCGACCCGGCTTGGAAATGAAAGCATCCTAGCGAAGTCGCGGAAATCGGCGTGGCTTTGTCGGGTATTTGCATACCGGATGGTCGGTATGTGCGTAAATTGTTCATCAATCAAGGAGAAACCGCGATGCCTATCATTCAAACTGCAAGCAGTGAACAAGCCACCGGCAAAGTAGCCGAAATTTACCGTCAGATTGAGCAAGCCTTCGGCCATATACCCAACGCCATGCAAATGTGGAGCAGCAGCCCAGGGATACTCGAACAGCAATGGCAATCGATCGGCTACTACATGAATCACCCCAACCTAACTTTTCCATTGCTGACGATGATACGCATGCTGGTGTCGCAGGAAAACAACTGTCAATACTGCGTCGGCTTTAATGCTGCAATGCTGATCAACATGTGTAATTTGACGCAAGAGCAGGTGGCGCTTACCAAACAGGATCCGGCACAGGCCCCCCTGAATGAAAAAGACAAGGCCATGTTGCTGCTGGTATTAAAAGCCACCTCAAACCCGGAATCGGTCAATGCAGCTGATTTACAGGCATTACGCAATCTGGGATGGAATGACGGCGACATTCTGGACGCAGTCAATCACGGTGCACGGAATAAGGCTGCCGATATTGTTTTCAACACCTTCAAAATCGAAAACGATTTTTAACCTGGGAGGCTTGCCATGAACTTCGATAAAGAACTGGATGCACGTGGTTTGAATTGCCCATTGCCGATACTGCGTACCAAGAAATCTCTGGCCGAATTAAGTATGGGACAAGTACTGAAAATCTCGGCGACTGATCCTGGCGCGGTAAAGGATTTTCAGGCCTTCGCCAAACAGACAGGTAATGAATTATTGTCTTCTACACAGAATGACGCTGAATTCATATTCTTCATGAAAAAGAATTGATTCTGCCCACACCATCCATCGGGCATGTGCAAAGTACTGCCTGATGGATTCTTCAATTTTAACCCGGGAAAATAAAACATGGATGTCACCACCGCTATAGAAACACGCCGCGCCGTCAAGACTTACGATCCAAGCCACCGCATGACCGAGGCGGAAATCAACAAGCTGATGTCGCTGGCCATGCTCTCTCCCACCGCATTCAATATCCAGAATTGGCGCTTCGTGCTGGTACGCGATCCTGAACTGCGCGGTGAAATCCGCAAGGTGGCCTGGGACCAGGCACAAGTGACCGATGCATCCTTGCTGATCGTGCTGTGCGCCGATACCAAATCCTGGGAAAAGGATACCGCACGCTATTGGCGCAATGTAGCGCAGCCGATACAGGAATTCATGGTGCCCGCCATCCGCCAGTATTATGGCGGACAAGAGCAGGTGCAGCGCGATGAAGCCATGCGTTCATGCGGAATCGCCGCCATGACACTGATGCTGGCGGCCAGGGAGATGGGCTATGACTCATGCCCGATGGACGGTTTTGACTACGATGCTGTCGGCAAACTTATCAAGCTGCCACAGGACCATGTGGTCACCATGATGACGGCGATCGGAAAATCGACCAAGGAAGCCTGGCCGCGCGGTGGGCAATTAGCGATGAGTGAAGTGGTGATCGACAATCATTTCTGATCCTTGATCACAAGATATTTCCACACTAAATATGCGTCGTTACCCGAGTAAGATTGGTCATCTCATTGGGTGCTGCGGGTACGTCGAAAATTTCAAACTGCATGGTTTCCAGATCACCCATGATGTAGGTGGGCGGTGCGCCGACCCCGCCTACCGTACCGGGATTCAGCATCAGGCTCTGGCTGCCGCTGACGTTATCCACATGCTTGATTTCGGCGCGGTGGTCGTGTCCACAGCACACCAGATCGTAATCGCCGGTACAGGCCATGGCACGCGCGTAATGCGGATAGTGAACGATGAAAATCTTGCGTCCGCCCAACTCGATTTCGGCATCCTGACCGTAATAGCGAATCACACTGCCCTCCTCCGCCCCCAGGCGTGACAGGTTGAACATATCCCCGGTATTGTTGCCGTGGATGACATGCACCGGCAAGGCGAATTTTTGCAATGCGCGCAGTGTCGTCGGCGCAACCACGTCGCCACAATGCAGCACGGCCTCGGCACCCCGGCCGAGCGCGTCCTCAACGGCAAGCGCCATCAGGCGGCGGTTATCATGGCTGTCGGAAATAATGCAGATTTTCATGCTGGCACGCCTCAAAAAAGAGCCGCTGACTGGCGACTCTGGCGGATTAAAATGCGGGTTTGTCCGCTGCATCATTGTAGCGTTCCACCCCGGCCATGATTTCGGCCTTGGCTTCATCGGCACCGACCCAGCCTTCTACCTTGACCCACTTGCCAGCTTCCAGATCCTTGTAATGCTCAAAGAAATGCGAAATCTGTGCCAAGGTCAATGCAGGCAGATCCTGGGGTGTATGCACATTTTTATAGAGCGAGCAGAGTTTGTCCACAGGCACAGCAATGAGTTTGGCATCAATGCCGGCCTCGTCGCTCATCTTGAGCATGCCAACCGTACGGCAACGCACCACCACGCCAGTAATCAGCGGAACCGGCGTCATGACCAGCACATCCACCGGGTCGCCATCCTCGGACAAAGTATGGGGAATATAGCCATAATTGCAGGGATAATGCATGGCGGTAGACATGAAGCGATCCACGAACATCGCGCCGCTTTCCTTGTCTACTTCATACTTGATGGGATCGCCATGCATGGGAATTTCGATGATGACGTTAAAATCGTTGGGGACATCCTTGCCAACGGGGACCAGATTCAGACTCATGCTTTAAACCTTTGCTTTCAGTACACTACAAAAGCCGCAATTATACCGTATGCTTCGCTCGCTCTACGTTGATTTCAATTCCTATTTTGCCTCGGCGGAACAGCAGGCCGAGCCCGCGCTACGCGGCAAGGCGGTGTGTGTGGCACCCGTGGTAGCTGAAACGACCTGCTGCATCGCGGCCAGTTACGAAGCCAAGGCGTTCGGCGTTCGCACCGGCACCCCTATCCATGAAGCGCGCAAATTGTGCAAAGGCATTCGGGTTGTGCAGGCACGCCCCGCCATGTATGTGGAATATCATCATAAATTGGTGGCTGCGGTGGAATCCTGTACCCACGTAGAGGCCGTCTATTCGATTGATGAAATGCACTGCGAACTCACTGGCAGCCAGCGTGTACGCGCCAACGCCGAAGCACTGGCGCACAAAATCAAGCGCACCATCTATGACACGGTGGGGACAGAATTACGCTGCTCGATCGGCATTGCGCCCAACCTGTTTCTGGCTAAAACCGCTTCCAATATGCACAAACCGGACGGGCTGACAGTCATTGAACTCAACGATTTGCCCGATTGCCTGTACCCATTGACACTACGTGACATTAACGGGGTCGGGCGGCAGATGGAAAAACGCCTGAATCTGGCCGGGATTTATACCCTGCGCGACTTATGGGCTGCCGACAAACCTCGACTGACGCGCGCCTGGGGCAGTATTGAAGGTGAACGCATGCATGCCAAATTGCGCGGTGAATGGCGCCTGCCCACACCCAGTCCACGCGCCAGCATCGGACACTCCCATGTATTGGCGCCGGAAATGCGTAACGACCACGCGGCACATTCCGTATTGCACAAACTATTGCAAAAAACCGCCGTGCGTCTGCGCGGTCACGGATTGCTGTCGGGTGCCATGCAGGTCAAGGTGAAATACCTGCGCTACCCATCCTGGCAGGAGAAAATCAGTTTCGATCACACCTCGGATACGCTTACCCTGACCGACGTGCTCAACTTGCTGTGGGAGAAAAAACCGGCAGTGCGAGACGATCCGCTGGCAGTGGGTGTCACGCTCACCCGTCTGGTTGAAGCGGCATACCACACGCCGTCGCTGTTCGATACTGGCATTGCACGCAGCAAGCTCAATGCCACGGTAGATAAACTCAATGCGCGTTTCGGCAAAAATGCGGTGTATTTCGGTGCCGCACACGACGCGCTCCAATCCGCGCCCATGCGCATCGCATTCAGCCACATTCCTGATCTGGATACGGAAAGTGACGAATAATTGCGTTACGGGTAAATGCTGTTGCCTCGTGCTGGATCAGGCAAATAGGCGATCGGCCGGCTGCGCAGACCCGCTTGTGCAGCAAAATTGCGGGCAGCAGCAGCACTCACCGCCTGCGAATCAAGTTCGCTGATTTGTGCAGCATCATATTTCGCAGCCTTGAGCTGTTCCTCATCCAGACCGCGAATTCCCGCTGTGGAAACAATTTGTCCCGTGCCCAATGCGCCTGCTGATTGTGGCCGTGTGCCCATGGCATGGGCTCCGGGCAGCAGCCAAATGCCGGTTGCGGCGAAAATCACGGCTATCTTCATGAATAAATAATGTATACGCATCGTCTTTACCTCACACTACGATTTAGCTGTTAGTGACGAGTACAACTCGACTTGGCCATCCAGTCAAGTTAATCTCATGGAAATTTCCGTACACTAAAAATCATGCTTACCAAAAACATCCTGCTTGCCTTGATCCTGATCGCCTGTTATCAGTCAGCTTCGGCCTTTGAAGTCGGCGAATTCAAAAGCGGTATGACCCGCGATCAACTCAAAACCACACTCAAGTCCTGGAATTTTGAAAACAAGGTTGAATCAGGGGACACCCTGATGGCATATGACTCATCGGATAGCCCGGCAAGCCGTCGCTATGTATTTCTTTTCTGCAATGACAAACTGGTCGGCTTCGATCAGGAAATGGCGGCATCCTTCAGTAATTTTGTGACCATTACAGGCAATTTCAATACGCAATATGGCAACCCCCTGAAAGTTATCGCGCTGCATAACGTCGTGGGCGCCGGCGAAAAAAATACCATGGCAATCTACTGGCGCAAGATAAGCGACATCATTGGCGTGCGTTACATTCTGCAACCCAATAGCGAACAACTCACCACGACCTACCAGGTCAGCAACAACTGCTGGCAGGCACCCAGATAAAATTCAGTGGAACTTGCCGGCATTCGGGCTTAATCCCCACCGCGGATGTTCGACCGCTGCCGTTTCACCCCCCATCAGCCACGCCTGCTCCACCCTTCTTTTTACCTATCCTCAATACAGCAAGAATCGGGTGGAAACACACCCCTTCCTCAGCGATACTACCTCTGGATTAACCACTATTTGGATGCTTCGTGAACCTCACCAGCCTTGTCAGACTGATCACCCTTGCCGCCATCTGGGGCGGCTCTTTCCTGTTCACGCGCATCAGCGCACCGGTGCTCGGGCCAGTCATTCTGATTGAATATCGCGTCAGCCTTGCCGCAGCATTTCTTGCCATCGTCGCTATTTTTCTGCGTAAGCCGCTTAATGCCAGACAGCATTGGCGGCACTACCTCATGCTGGGCATATTCAATGGTGCTATACCGTTCCTGCTGTTCGCATTTTCAGCGCAGACATTGTCGGCCTCGACCATGTCGATTCTGAATGCCACCTCCCCCATATGGGGCGCGGTAATCGGGGCCGCGTGGACGCGCCATCAATTGAATGCACGTACCATACTTGGATTGGGGCTGGGCATTATCGGTGTCGGACTGGTGGTCGGATTTGATCATCTGACCGCGCTACGCGGTGCCGGAATCGCCGTCGCTGCGGCATTACTGGCCGCATTTTCGTATGGAATCGCCACCACCTATGCGAAGACCGCGAAATCAGTGGACAGTTTTTCCAACGCGCACGGCAGCATGTGGGCAGCAAGTCTGATGATTGCGCCTGCTGTCCCCTTTGCTCCCGTTCATATCGCTCCTGGAGGCGGTGTCATGCTGGCCGTTATTGCCCTAGGCATCGTGTGTACCGGCATTGCATTCCTGCTCTATTTTCGCCTGATACGCGACATCGGCGCCACCTCAGCACTGACGGTAACATTCCTGATCCCGGTATTCGGCATTCTATGGGGTAGACTGTTTCTGCATGAGACCATTACCCTGGGCATGGTCGCCGGTTCATGCATCGTCATCCTGGGTACGGCACTAGTCACTGGCTTCAACCCCATTGCGCTATTGCAACGCAGGGTATCCAATAATGCGTAACACGTTAGCCGATCAGGCACGCCAGTACGAGATGGTCGCGCGCGCCATTACCTTTATACGCAGCAATGCGCGACGCCAACCCACACTCAATGAAATAGCAGACAGGCTTGGCCTGAGCGAATTTCATCTGCAAAAAATTTTCTCGGAATGGGCCGGTGTCTCGCCCAAGCGATTCCTGCAATATGTCACGAAAGAACACGCTAAACAGGCATTGCGTGCATCGCAAGACCTATTGTCGATCACACTGGAAGCAGGATTATCCAGCCCGGGCAGATTGCATGATTTGATGGTGACCTGCGAGGCCATGTCACCAGGCGAAATTAAAAGCGGGGGCGCTGGTCTGCAAATCGGATACGGTTTCGCTCCTACTCCGTTCGGAACAGCACTCATCGCCTGGACAGCACGTGGCATCTGTCATATCGGCTTTGTTGAGGACGCTGCGACAGGAACCGCAGTCATCGCCCTTCGGCAAGACTGGCCGGCAGCATCTTTGCTGGAAGATCAAGTCCGAGCATTGCAACTGGCTGCGGCAATTTTCATTCCCGGCGTAGCAACGCAACCCTTGCATTTGATGCTACGGGGTACAAATTTTCAGATCAAAGTATGGGAAGCCTTGATCTCCATCGCACCCGGCGAGGTGATCTCGTATACCCGGTTATCTCAAATGGCGGGCATCCCCAAGGCGCGTCGCAGCATGGCCACCGCCATCGGCAAAAACAACATTGCCCTACTCATTCCCTGCCATCGCGTCATCCGTGAAAACGGAGAAATCAGTGGTTACCGCTGGGGGAGCAATAGAAAAATTGCCTTGCTTGCATGGGAAGCCGCAGGAAAAGCCGAACCAGGCGCCAAAAATATAGAAAATCTACCCTAACCGAACGCTCGGCCTTGCTGTTCGGAAATTCTTCTTGATTGAATACTATGTACGCTCTCGTACGGACATGGGTATTACCGATGTCTTATTGTGAATACCAATGGTCCTCTTCCAGAAAGAAACCTGGATCGTTCAATGCCAAATGACTATTCAACTTCAATATTGAAATGAGGGAATTCATGAAAATAATTTCATTTACTGTCATTTGTTTAGCGCTTACTTCTTTTGCTTCGCATGCTGCTGAAAACGCTGTTTCAAATACGGTTCCTCCCGTCGAGAATTCACACGCAGACAATACCAATGTAAACAAGCGTGATCAGAACAACCAAACATTAACACCAATGGATCAATCGAATTCAAAATCCGATCTTCAAATAACCGGTGCAATTCGTAAATCCCTTATTCGCCAACATCTTTCTATGGATGCCAAAAATATAAAAATAATTACCATAAATGGTGATGTCACCTTAAGAGGTCCGGTAAGCAGCCGTACCGAAATCGATAAAGTAGTTGAAATCACCAAATCCATACCTGGTATCAAAAAGCTAAATAACCAGCTGGAAGTTAAATAACCAATTAATTACCAAAGGAAATTATTATGTCTAAAGCCGTAATCTGTATAGCTAAAACGCTTCCTCAAGCGGAATCAATTGTAGCCAACCTTAAAAATGTAGGGATATTAACAACGGACGTATCCGTATTGATGCCTGATCGCACGGGCACCCGGGATTTCGCTCATGAGCATAATACCAAGGCCCCTGAAGGCGCTACGATAGGCGGCAGTGCTGGCGGCCTGGCGGGTGGTGCGCTTGGTTTGCTCGCCGGGATTGGTGCGTTGGCGATTCCTGGTGTCGGCCCGTTTATTGCGGCTGGTCCTATCATGGCCGCACTGAGTGGCGCGGCAGTGGGTGCTGCTATTGGAGGAATCGGAGGCGCGTTGGTCGGACTCGGCATGCCGGAATATGAAGCTAAACAGTATGAAGAAAAAGTCAAAGACGGAAATATTCTTATCTCGGTTCACACAAACAACAGTGATACAGCGAAGCATGTCAAAGAAATCATGAAAAACGGTGGCGCCGATGATGTTTCCGTCACCGGTGAAGATAGCGTCTGACTGAATCCAGTGCATTTAAAATCAAGAATTCACTGAGATTCAGAAAGCTATTTTAATTAATCGGATTTAATACAAGGAGAATGAAATGGGAAAATACCTTGTCGGATGGTTATTGGGAATTCCAGCGGTCGTGCTTGTAGTCGTTTATTTCTTCGTACATTAAACGCATTTTCCACAATTTTTAAAGGATAACATCATGGAAACAACTACCACTAATTCAGGTTTAAATCCCGAGCGCATGGGAAAGTCTGCAGCAGGAAACATTGGTGAAGCCAGTGCTGGCGCGCATCAGACGATAGACAAAGTGTCCGAAGCGGCCCGGCCTGCGGTTGATCGGGCGACCACCGGGGCCCATCAGATGGTCGACAAACTGGCTGGAGTGGCGGCGAATGCTGCTGAAACACTGGGTGTGAAAGGCGAGCAGCTAAAAGAAGCGCACGCGCGTACTACCGAAAGCCTTCGTGGCTACGTGCGCGACAATCCACTTGCCGCCGTAGGCATTGCCGTTGCAGCCGGTATTCTGCTCAGCAAGTTTATTAACACGCGCTCATAAATCGCTTTTTATGACGGATCGCTTATCCGACATCGCCGAACAAGAAGCAGCGACTGCGGCCCCCGGGCTGCTGGAGGTTGCGAAATCAATTTGGCTTGAATCCATTGGGCTGCTGCATGAGCGACTGCAAATAGCTGCTCTGGAAACAAAGCTGGCGGGAGAAAGACTCGCTGCAATTGTAGCGATGAGCGTCATCGTAGCAGTACTCGGGGTGAGCGCTTGGCTTGGATTAAATGGCGCAGCCATATTATGGCTGATTGATATGGGATTAATGCCAAGTGTCGCCATGTTGATAGGGGTTCTGTTCAATATGATATTAGCCGTCTTGTTTTTTCTGGCTATACAACGGGAACGCCACAAACTGGGATGGCCAGCTACCTTGCGCAGTTTGGAACCCATGCAAAGCAAAGGAGTGAAAGGTGAAAAGCCATAACTCTAATTCGTCTGAGTCCCGCTCCCTGCCCGAGCAGATCCGTGAGCTGGAACAGAATATTGTTATGAGACGTTATCTCATCGACAGAAATCTCATGGTACTCAGACGAGATGCGCGCAAACACTTGGCCACTCCTCAAGCCTTATTTACTTCGGCAGGCTTAGGAATGGCTATCGGGATCATACTGCGCAGGCGGTTCAATACGACCAAATCGCAAAGCGGCTCAGACAAATTGACTCAGATATTTACCAACCTGTTCAAAATCGCTGCCATTGCACGCACTCTCGCAGCAACATTGCCTTCGCGGCCCGATATGACGGAGCCTGAATCGTTGTAGGCAAACTCCGTAACACATCTTATCCGAATTGAATAATTTTACTGGTCATAATTAACGCCTGAAGGCTCTTAACCAATATCAAAATCAAGAGGCCATGAATGAGACACCTTATTAGCTCGTGTGCATTTTTAATGATTACACAGTCATTCGCCTCACTTGCGGTCCAGTCGCCAGCCGATCTCGCAAATGGGAAGCACGAAAACATTACTGCCACCTCAAGTACCGATATACCTATGGAAAAAGGTGGTCCCTACGATCGGGTTTACTATCCGGATAACCTGCCTAGCGCAGAAGATGCAAAACACTTTCCACGCAGCTGGGAATTTTTAGGCTCGAACCCGCAGCATAACGCAGCTTTCAATTTGCCAACGGATACGCCGTCATGGCTCCTGGATGGCGTCGAGTGGAAATTTGCTGAAGCACGCTCATGGCCTCTCGACAGGAAAGATTCATTCGATAATTCGGTGTATGGTACGCGGCGCGGACCCTCCACTCAAACCCAGTTCTATGGGAACGCAGTGGGGGTGTCGATTGCAGATGGTATCGTGTATGCAGAAAGCGACGACCAATTCGCCTACGCTGTGAATGCGAAGACCGGAAAATTGATCTGGCGCACCAGTCCGGTAGGCAATACCTTGATGGGCACTCCCATCGTAGCTCAAGGCATGGTTTTCCTGTCTGCTGGAAATGTGGGATTTAATTTCTCTAATGTTTCCAAGTTCGCCAAAACCAAAACGGCTGCCAGAGGAGAAGGTATCAGCTTTAATGGCATTTACGCCTTGTCAGCCAAAACTGGTGAACTGTTGTGGCACTTCCCAACCAAGGGGGAAGCCATGCCGACTGCAGCATATAGCCATGGAAAAATTTATATTACCACCGGCGATGGATACGCCCAGGCTGTCGATGCAAACACCGGAAATCCGGTTTGGAAAACCGAACTCAAAGGCATGGCCAACATGTCGAGTCCCGCCATTGTAGATGGGAAAATGTACGTCGCAATGTCTTCGCCAGGTGGCGTATTTTGTTTAGACGAGGCGAACGGTCATCTGCTGTGGAAATCCACTATCAAGGGGGCAGAGGACACCGGGATCGGCGATGTTTCTCCAGCAGTAAGTAATGGGATAGTAGTCATGGATGCGGTAGCAGATCAAAAACAAGAAAAAGGGAATACCACCATGGATACGCGCATCGTCAGTTTTGATGCAAATACAGGTAAAAAACTGTGGCAAGCAAATATGGGGCGTGGTGCCAAGCCGCCCGCATTCAAAGGCGGCGTTCCCATGATTCATGATGGCATTGTCTATGTAGGTACGCCTGTTAATAATGTGATTCAGGCATACGATCTCAAATCTGGAAAATTACAATGGAGCTGGCAGGTTCCCGATGCCAGCGCGGCTGGTTCTGGACGTGGTGCGCCAACTTATTACCATGGGAGTCTATATGTTTCGACCGGTGAATACCTCTACGCCCTGAATCCTTCCAACGGTAAGCTGATTCATAAATATCACGTGGGTGGGCGTTTCGGCATAGTTAATCCAGTGATAATCGGCGGTACCATTTATTTAAGTAATTCTTGGGATTGGCTTTTGGCTATACCTCTTTCTAAAGTCAATCCACAGATCGTGGCAAACCGAGCTCCGACAAAATAACGGCTTAACACAGTCAAATTGGACATCATGGCTATGCATTTGGGTAAATTTCACCAAGCCGACACATCTAAACTCACAAGACTTGTCTTGCTTTGATCCATTAGAAGTTCGGCAGCAACGTCGGCACAGGTAGATAATTTTCGACCTGTGTGCGTGTCACGACAGGGTGATCGGAGTTCAAACACTATCCATTGACAGGTGCCCCTGTGAAGTGCGGACGGAGGTTGATGCACTTCAGCATGTCCTGCAAATTAGCAAAGTGGGGTTAGCGCCTCACAAATGCAGCGAAAATATATTAGAATTTGTCCATATGATAGTATTGTTACATATACTGGAGTCTAATTGTAGCTCAGCATATTATTACCTCTGTCGTTTTCTTACCGTTGCTCCACTGTGGTTCACTCTACAATATGGAAAATCCCATGCAAACGAATGATTCTTGGCAGTCTCTATTGGCACAGCCAGAGGCGGGTAACCACATAGTGCAGATATGCCAAAATGAAATTTTTTTAATTGAAACGGTTACTCATTTTGCTCGCACCGGCTTGAATAATGATGAAGCGGTCATTGTCATCACCACACCCGCACGGCGTAAAGCGATCATATCCAGCCTGGAACTTGGGGGAGATCGTATACTTGACTACAAAAACCAGGGGCAGATTCGTTTTTTTGATGCGGAAATCCTGCTCTCATCCTTCATGGTGGAGGGTATGCCTGAATGGGAACCTTTCTTGAAAAATGTAGGCCCAATTCTTCAGGTGATGCAGGCTAATTATAAAAAAATTCGTGCCTACGGAGACATGGTCAATATCCTTTGGCAGAACAAACAGCATGATGCCGCAATCCAGCTTGAAAAGTTCTGGAATGATCTCTCAGATCAAGAGGAGTTCTCGCTTTTATGCGCCTATTCCATGGACAACCTGAATCCGGATTCGTACGACGGATCTTTGGCACGTATATGCCAATGCCATAGCCATCTTATTCCAACTGAAAATTACGATTTACTTGAAGCCGCCGTTCAGGAGGCTACTTACAATGTACTGGGTCCGACCCTCACTCAAGCCCTTATTAAATTGGCAGCATCTCGGCAAACAAACACCCAGATGCCATCCGCCCAGGCAACACTTTTATTTCTGAGTGAAAAGATGCCGCTTATGGCCAAGAAAATCCTTGCCCATACCCAAACTTATTACGCTGCCAACGCAAATTGAGCATGAATTCATGCGTCATTCAGCCTCAGGCGGCTGCCAGCAGGTACGTTGATAAACTCTCGGATTCCTTCTTCAAGACCTTGTAGCACTCGCAAACATGCGCCTCTAATTCTGCCCTGTTGGTCACTTCGATATGACCACGGCGATAATTTAGAATCCCCGCCAGCTGCAATTTTCTCGCCGCTTCGGTAATACTCTCTCGTCTTACACCCAACATGTTCGCAATTAATTCCTGAGTCATAGTCAAGCTATTGGAATGCACTCGATCAAAGTTCAGCAGCAACCAGCGACATAATTGCTGTTCGACAGAATGACGTCTGTTGCACGCGGTCGTTTGAGCCATCTGTATGATCAAGGTTTGGGTATAACGCAGCAATATACTCTGCAATGTCCCGGCTCTGCGCCCGCCCGATCTCGTTAATGCTTCCTGCATCAATTGGGCCGGGATTCGATAGAGGAAACCTGCCGTATGAATTGTGGCTTGAGTAAGCGGCGCATCACCTCCCATATAAACAGAAACACCTAACATGCCTTCATGACCGACCACGGCCACTTCGACTGATGTTCCATCCTCAAGCCCACAAAGCAGTGATGCGGTTGCCGTGATAGGAAAATACGCATAACGTAATTTCTCATTAACCTCATACAAAACTTCAGCACTGGACATCGAAACCAACTCAAGACGAGGAGCAATATACTCGAATTCAGCTGGACTCAAGGCCCGCAAAATGGCATTCAGTAATGGATCACAAGGTGTTGGCATAATTTTTACCCTCTTAATTTTTAGTCCTAGGTGTATTTATGCAGCGAATGAATTGTATATTCGTCCTCCTTCATTTCAAATATCCGGAAATTATTTCCTCCCGCAATTTTGACCTGGTACATGGCACTATCTGCATGTTTTAACAACATATGACCGTTTGCACCATGTTCAGGATATATTGCGATACCCATACTCGCCCGAATAGGAATGGTTTTGTTATCAACGACTAAAGGGTCGTTTAACAAGCTGCCTATTTTTTCAAGCACCCTTGCAACTTCTTCGTGTTGCACAATTCCCGTCAGGATAAGACAAAACTCATCCCCACCCAAACGGGCAACCGTATCCTCTTCACGCAAGCATTGCCGAATTTTGTATGCTGTAGTTTGCAGAATAACGTCTCCCACAGCATGACCAAAACTGTCGTTGATCGATTTAAAACCATCCAGATCCAGAATTACAACTGCGAATCCACTATCATGATTACGGCAACCATGCGCTTCGGCCTGATGCAACCTGTCTAGAAATAGATTCCGGTTGGGCAAACCCGTCAGTGAATCGTGATTGGCCAGATGCTCGAGCCGATTCATAATCTGAACGCGTTCACTTACATCACGTCCGGATGAAATAAAATGACTCATTACCCCCTGTTCGTTGTAAAAAGGGCGAATTATTTTATCTTCATAAAAAAGCGTACCGTCTTGGCGACGATTTACAAACTGTCCACGAAATGATTTCCCAGATAATAAAGTCGTCCACACTTCTTTAAAAAAATCAGGTTCATGCACGTCTGATTTCAATATTGAATGTGTATGGCCAATAACCTGCTCCTTGCTATAACCCGTAATTTCTTCAAATTCTGGATTTACGAACTCAATTACACCATTTATATCGCAAATGGTGATTGCCTCATTGCTGAACTCAAACACCTCTTTAAATTTATTGATATTTTCGTTGTCTTCATATGCCTCATGTATATCAATCAAAAAAACATCAGATCCGTCTAGTTTTAATGGAATTAAAACAATTTCCAATAGTGACAGCTTTATTTTATTGAATAAACGAAATATATGACATTCACCATCTGCCAATTTTAAATTCTGTTTAATTTCCAATTCTGGAAATATATCTGATACGCTTTTCCCAATAACTTCTTGCTTGCTGAAATTCGAATAATGGCTTATTACGGGGTTGCAATAGGTGACAATTTCGTCCGTATTCACCAGCAAAATAGCACGTGCTGCATCCATTTTAGGATTTCTGAATTGCTCAGCTTCTTTTGCATGGCCGGGTAGAAAAATCGGCATAAAAAACCTTTAATCGGAATAGCCTAGCGTCTGAATTTCATCCATCCTCATATCTCACTTTATAATGTCGCCCCATGTACGGATATACTATACTGTTGGTATTTTATCTACCTATTTCAAGGTACAGCCTGCCCCCGTCCGTAAGAAATCCAAAATCAATCCCTTTATATTTCAATAAGCTTGGTTCGAATCGCATATTGAGTTAGCTCAGCAATATTATGAAGATCAAGCTTGTTCATAATATTACGACGATGAACATCAACCGTACTCACAGCGATATATAGCTGTCTGGCGATTTCAGTAGACCGTTTTCCTTGTGCCAGGAGGCACAAAATTTCACGTTCACGTGGCGTAAGTACAGATTCGTTTAAAACATTGCCAACAGCTTGAGGCTGACGCGTTGAGGTCATCAATACCATTAGCGTTTCTGGACAAAAATAGGGCTCGTTTTTTTCTACTGCGCGTATAGCCCATATTAATTCAGTGGCATCTGAAGCCTTCGAAATATATGCAGAGGCACCAGCGTGAAGCATCTCATCGATATAGTACCAGTCCGTATAACCGGACAAGGCGATAACTTTTACCTCAGCTTGTTGCGAAATCAATAACTGAGTCGTCTCTATCCCGTCGATTCCTTTCATGCCAATATCCATAATGACAATATCCGGTTTAAGCTGGGCCGCAAGTTTGATAGCCTCATGCCCATCAGCAGCCTCGGCAACTATTTCCAAATCGCTTTCTTTTTCCAGAAAAAATCGCAGCGCATCGCGCAAAAGCTTGTGATCATCCACCAGCATTATACGCAGACTCATTTTGAGTGCTCCAAATCATAATGCGCTATGGAAATCGTTGAACCAGGAAGCATATTCACAACCCAGAAAAAAGTGTCTGGCATAATTTTCAATATTAAATTAAATAATTATTTATATTTTTATATCTATCAACTTGAATTAACCACCTTCAAGTCTTGGTAAATTATTTTATAAATTCAACAAAATATGGGGGTGTATATTATATATTATGGGGTATGCCAATCCAACATTATTTATTATCTTCCTAACTGTTTACAATTTCATTTCGGTGTGCAGGATAATTTCATAAAAGCAATATTTGACAATTAATTTATCCTGTGAAATTTAAAAATTGCTCCATAGGCAACCATCGGATTATTAAAAATAATAGCTATTTCGATTATCCAAATGGACATGTCCATTCAAAACAAATATCCAATGTTACAGTTCATGCTGCTGGGAAGCGTTGCCCTAACCTGTATCCACAAGACGGGTAACCATGTAATGTGAATGAATAGTGGTAAACCCTGTCAGCTTCCAGATTCGCCCAACAGCAGCAAAATGATCAGGATAATTAGTATCAATCCCAGTCCACCACTTGGTCCGTACCCCCATCCTCAGCTATACGGCAGGTGGGTATGGCCCTATTAACATCAGGATCACAATAATCAGCAAGATTGTTCCCAGCATTTTCTCCCCCTCTTACCAAAAGTCTATAATTCAGACTAACAGAGGGTCTATAAAGCGTACCAACTACCTTATCACGACCTAACTCATCACCGATGCAGCATTCATATCTCAGAAGCGCCACCAGTATCTGCCGTAATCAAACACGAAATAAGTATTCAAACTTTACCCGGAAAATCCGGTATGTTCTGTGCGGTATTACACATATAAAACCATCAATTTATCATACAAATCTCGGGTCCTAATATGACTGAATTGGGTTTGCTACAGGCATGCGCCAGACCATTCGCAATTGCAACGCAGGCTATACAAATTAGACAACACGTGGGCAGATCAGGCTCACATGGCGCGATGATCGCGTATGCCATGAGAAAGCGCGGGCATCGGTAAGGCAACAGCAGCGTTTTAGCAGAAAGTTCAGATGCGAGCATTACCGTATTTGGCGGCAATTTTATTCCGGCGCCATACATCAGCCCTTGCATTTGTTGCTACAGAGGGAAAATTTTCAGATCGAGGTATGGGAAGACTGCAAATTTATCGCGCCAAGTGAGGTGGTGACACAAGGAAACCCATTCACCAGGCGCATGGCAGTATTGGCAGGAACAATACTGCCATGCAAGCGGAGTAATACTTAACTATTGATGGAGAGCGGGGAGAAACCCACCTGGGTGGATTGATCGTTCTGGCTGACATCGAAGCCGGAGCCTCACTTACCCAGGGGGCTCGCAGATGAGTTATTGGTTTTTCTCGATTACGTCCGCGTGTTCCATGGACCTCATATGACTCATGTGCATTTTGTCAAACGTGCTTTTTTGTTCGGGAGACAGCATTGCATAGAATGTTTTTACAGCTTCAGCCATCGTTGCCATCATCTCCGCACGGGCTTTCATCATACCCGCCATCATCGCCATACGATCAGGCACCGTCTTCGGCATGTTCTGCATGGTTCCCTTCATCCTGTCATGCATGGATGCCATGTTTTTGGCTTGCGCATTGACCTGATCAGAAAATGTTTTCCAGGCTGGTTCCTGATCCTTGGTAATACCAAGTTTGGTTTTTAATTCACTCAGATGTTTATTGGCTGTAGCAACCGCATCTTTCATCATATGACCCCGCATCATGCCCATGCCCTCACAACCCATTTCATGTTTATGTCCGTGCCCCATCTCATGATTTGCTGCCGTAGCGATGCCGACTGCAAACACGGAAGAGAGGAGGCCAAGCGCAATTTTTGTACGCAGTTTCATTGAATATCCTTTTCGGAGTGAAAATATTGTCCACGCTTAAACTCGTGGCAACACATAGGAGTGATGAATATGGTCTTTAGTTGCAGACCGATGATGTCTGATGGTGTCAACGATTAGCGGAATTCATACAACAACGCCGCGTTATGCGCGGCGTGTCCATTCGCGCGCCACAGCGGGAAGCCCCTGCTGTAGCGTGAAAAGCCTACTACTTCAGACGCATGTCATTTTTTACGCTGCGCACGCCATCAATTTTACGCGTTACTTCTAGAGCCTTGTTGATGTCTGCCTGTGAGTTAACAAATCCGCTTAACTGAACTACACCTTTGAATGTTTCGACATTAATTTCAGTGGATTTAAGCGTAGGTTCCTTGAAAATAGCTGCCTTGACCTTGGTCGTGATGACGCTATCGTCGATATAGCCACCGGTGCTCTCTTTCGTGTGGGTTGACGCGCAACCCATAAAAGACACCAGCACGACACCCAGGAAAAATGCGGAAAACATCTTGAATAATCTCATGATTAATACTCCTGAATTAAATACAAAAACAAAAATTTACTCGAGCCAAAACCTTATATCCGCCCCAGCAATAACAGGATGATCAGAATGACCAGTATCAGTCCCAAGCCGCCGCTCGGACCGTATCCCCATCCCCTGCTGTGGGGCCAGCTTGGAAAGGCGCCTATCAGTAGCAGAATCACCACAATCAACAGTACAGTTCCTAACATTTTTAGCTCCTTTTACCACTGATTAAACTTCAGATCACGGCCTTAATTTCAATAACCATGCACGAATTCGACTATTAAGCGCTTAACGCGGGGCGATATTACCGTTTTCATCAGACAGGACAATTTCCACGCGACGATTCAGTTGGCGCCCTCCTGCATTGTTATTGCTGGCAACCGGATAGGCTTCACCATACCCATGTGTAGCCACACGATCAGGGCTGATACCTGAATCAATCAGCGCGTTGCGTACGGAATCAGCACGCTGCTCTGACAGAGTCTGGTTGTAGCTGTTACTACCCGTACTATCGGTGAAACCATCGATCAACACCTTGCGTTGCGGGTATTGCTTGAGAAAATCAGCCAGTTTTTGTACGTTACGTATACCACCTGATTTCAGTTGCGCTTTGTTGGTATCGAACAAAACATCACCCAGTGTAATCACCATGCCATGTGCGGTTTTTTTGGCATGCAGATCATCGAGCTGAGTCTGTAGCTCAGCAAGCTTGGCTTTATCTTGTTCGGCTTGGGTTTGGGAAAGCGCCGCTCGCTGTTTGGCGCGTTCTGCATCCGCATTGGCCAAGGCTAATGCTGTAGCTGTCTGATCTGCATTTTGCTGTGCAATCTGCGCTTGCTGGTGGGCTTGATCAGCTTCTATCGTGCGCCCTTGCAGTAATACCCTGTTACGCTCGGCGGCGGCGCTGGCAAGTGCTAATTCCGCATTTTTTCGTTGTGCCGTGGCTTGTGCGATGGCAACTTTCTGCTTGGCCAGATAAGCCAGGCTATCTACCGTATTGCGATCTTCCCGCTTGTTCTGAGCTGAATTGGCGCGATCCAGCGCCTCACCGGCTTCTTTCAGCTCAATCGGCGCCAGCCTGGTAACTTGCGGGTTCGCCTGGGCATTGCTGTAATTACTGCGTGCTTCATCCAAAGTCGTGCTTTGGGGGATAGAACTACAACCCGCAAATACAGCAACTGCGATGAGCGTAAGCGGAAACAAGCGATTTTTTTTCATATTAGAGTCTTTCGTAATTATTGGGTCTTGCGGTTAATCTCTTCACGCAGTACACGAATTGATTCTTGCGAATCTCTGGCTGCTTTCTGGGTTTTTGCCGATTGGCTTTTGGCTTCGGCAAGCTTGGCATCAACCTGCGCTTCTTCTGCCAATTGCTTGGCGAGCTGATAATTCTCCTGTGCCATCGCCCGCTCAGCACGCGCCAGCTTGTCCTTTGCGGATTGCAGCTCCAAAGGAGCGAATTCATTGGTATCAGTATTGCTTGCACGGGCTACGGCAGCCTTGGAAACCGCCATTTGCTCCGTGGGTGGCGGTACACTTGCACAACCTGCCACAAAAATCGCAATGCCTATACCCAGCGTCGGTATACTCATCCTGCTGGAAGGGAATCGGAGTCTGTAAGGTATTCTCATCATTGTTATGGACCCTGGTAGTTGAAGTTTAAATATTCATTCGGCACTAAGCCGATATGCTGAGTTGAAATTTAGACGCCTAAACCAATATGGTCTGTGCGGTGTCACACATAGAGAATTAAGTACAAAGACCTACGATAACCCACAGCCTCGCCACCGCATGTTTCACTGCAACCCTATACCGAATTGAAAGCACTCGGTATGCTATGCAACCACGAGAAGCCAGCAGGCTACCCAAACAAACACCAGACCAACTCACGTCATCATGGAATTCATTGATCTGTGGAACCCCACCCACCCAGGCGTCGCAGCGGCACTGATCACCGCGTTGCTGCTTGGCCTTATCCACGGCATGGTGCCGGACGAACACACCTGGCCCATCACTTTCAGCTATGCGGTGGGTAGTTACTCCACCCGCAAGGGTCTGCGTGCCGGCCTGCTGTTCTCGCTAACGTTTACCGTACAGCGTGCAATTGCCAGTGAATTGGCCTGGCTGGGGCTCTCGCAATGGATGCAGATAGGTTGGCTGAATCAGGCGTTATTCGTGCCCATTGGGCTGCTGATGGCGGGAGGTGGCTGGTTGATGCTGCGTCAACGGCGTGCGATGCACCTGCACCTGATTGGTGAATGCCATGAAGCTCGTCTTGATGACTCCGCCGAATCTACCCACTGGACACGTATGACAGGCTGGATGCCGGCGCTGCATGGCTTTGTGGCCGGCTGGGGATTCGGTGCCTTTGCTCTTATTCTTTACACCACACTCGCACCCGCCATGCCCAGCGCTGCATGGGGCTGGGTACCTGGAGCATTGTTTGGGCTGGGTACATTGATAGTGCAAGCCGTCGCAGGCGCCTTGTTTGGAAAAATGGCTGCCAGTCGCAAGCTTTCTCCGCAGGCAATACGTGCGGTAGCGCTGACCACGGCGGCGCGTACCCTGCTGTGGGGCGGCGCGGCCTATACTGCTGCGGGGGTGTTCGGCCTGTCATTCCCCAAACTGGCTGACTGGAGCATCAACACGGGTCTGCATGTCCACGGTCTATCCCACATTGATCTGCCACTGGTGCTAGCGGTCGTGTGCGTAGCCGGTGTGGGGCTGGGCACTTTTTTTACCCAGACCCGCGCCTTGCGTAGTACACCCCCTACAAGCATCAAGCGCAGCTCAGATCCGGCATGACAAGCGTCACTCCTATTCAACGCAAAGACGCGTGCTGTAAAACAACGTCAGTTGCTTGTGGACACTGGGGCAGCAATTTTTCAGAATATCCGGTGCAGTAAAAAAATACTCACTCAATACCGCAAAAAACTCAGCCGGGTTAGTGGCGGCATAAGGATTGATAAAAGCCGTTTCATTATTTTCCACTTGCTGGAGCAGTTTCGCATAGGCTCCACTCAAGGCTTCGGCCCATCTTTTCCGGCTCATGCCGCGACGCAATGGCGGCATGCCATTGGTTGAGCCAGTCAATCCATCCAGTTTATGAGCGAACTCATGCAATACAACATTGTGACCCGCTTCGCCATGATAAGCATCACGGGCCACATCATCCCAAGACAAGATCACCGGGCCGCGCAGCCATGACTCACCAGTTAAGGCACTGGCTTCGTTACGCACCAAACCAATGTTATCCAGCTGTACATGCTTAACGCGAAACGCGGCCGGGTAGAGGATGACCTCGACCCACCCATCAAAATGTGTTTCTCCCAGATTCAGAATCAGCAAGCAGGCCTGGGCAGCCACAGCCACCTTCATTGACAATGTCACATCCAGACCCTGAGCACCGTTGATTGATTTCTGATCCAGAAACCACGTTGCCATCTCGCGCAGGTGCGCCATTTGTACAGCATCCAGTCCTTTCAACACCAGCATGCGTTTAGTCACGCTTTGCCAAACGTGATGAGGTATTGGATGCCGCTTGAGAATTCTGTGCATGCGCCAGCGCCGTAGTGCCGTGCCTAGCGGGCGCATCTTGTTTTCTCGGTGACCCGGGGTTCGTTCCATATCAACGACATGGCAAGCCATATTGGCCATCTGAAAGATGGGACAGGAATTTGCAGTCGGAATTATTCAATTTTCGATTTTTGGAAGTATGCACTGCGACACACAAGGCAAGTTTGTCATTATCTTCTTCCCGCATCCGGAAATTTTTAAGTTTATTTCCATCGCTATCGCTTCGAATTTTACCCAGGCTCAGTAAGCGCTTCAAAACCGGAGACGACGTCAAATAACTCCTCGTCGATACCGCTCTGACGCAAGCGGTGAAAGGTCCGATTCATATCCTCCAGCAATTCGTCGATGTTTTTCTCGGCACGCTGCATCGCAGCCAGGCGGCTGGCGTTCTCACTAGCCAGGGATTCGGCGCACGCCCTGAAGAGTGAAACGAAAAGATATTCGCGAACCAAGGCAAGCAATGTCTGCTCCCCGCCATTCATAACCTCGGGTAAATTGTTGGTGGGCCAGTGGATGGCTGCCAGATCACGTCGCCACAAGCTGTCCAGCGGTAGTAGCCGCTGGCTTACCGGCGTGTAAATCGCCCCGGACTGGGGGCGGTTGTGAAACAGGTAAACTTGCGTGATCGCGCCTTTTTGACGCTGAGCTTCCATCTCGATCAGAATTTGCCCAACCAGCGGCGTGATCGCGCTAATCGAATTGGGTAAGGCAAAGTGTTCCCGCACCGGCAGGTTGGTGTCGGAAAGGCGTGATTGAATGCGTTCACCGACCGCCCAGACGGTTTTTTTACCGGGCAGATCCCCCAGCGTCTGCACGACAAACTCCGCCATGACATCGTTGAATTGTCCAACCAGTCCCTGGTCGGAACCAAACACGACCGCACCAATCGCCCCGGTATCCTTTTGCAACACGCTTGTCGCCGGTGCAGCGGGTGCTCCCTGCCGGAAACTTGCGGCCAGGCCCAGTTGCACAGTCCGATAATAGTCATCTAGGGCGCGCACCGCGTTTTCGTATTGTCCGATGCTCGACGCGGCCATGGCCTTCATCGTGCGCACCACGGATTCAAGATCGCCGGCGCTGGCGATCTTGCGGCGCAGGCTCGCGGCGGAGTCGCTCATGCGTTCTCCTTGGGAGACACCTTGGTCCCGGGCCCAGTCCTGCCCTGCTCTGGTTTGGGTGTGAACGCAAGGAGCGCCTGGCGGGCGATCCGGATAATCGTTGCCTGATCCTCGTCGCTCAACGTGTCGGCGGTATCGAATCGCGCGGTCACCTCATCCGAAATCTCGGCCGCAGCCTCGCGCACAGCGTGCTCGGCGTCCGCCATCTGCTCAAGCGGCACGCCGTCAAAAAGTTTTGCGGTCAGCGCCAGTAGTACGGCGATTTGTGCGGCCACGGACACCGGCGCGAATTCCGACTGCTTCAGGCAGGCGCGGATGCGTCGCCCGTGCTCGATGAGCTTGCGGGTGCTTTCATCCAGACGGGCACCGAAGCGGGAAAAGGTTTCGAGTTCCTCGAACTGGGCATAGGCGAGCTTGAGGTCACCCGCCACGGAACGGTAGACGGCACGCTGCGCCTTTCCGCCGACGCGCGAGACGGATTTCCCCACATCGACCGCGGGCAGCACGCCCAATTCGAACAGCGATGGCGAGAGATAGATCTGCCCATCCGTGATGGAAATCAGGTTGGTCGGAATGTAGGCGGAAATGTCCTGCGCTTCGGTTTCGATGATGGGCAATGCCGTCAGCGATCCGCCACCGAGTTCCGGGCGCAAGTGGGTTGCGCGCTCCAGCAGCCGTGAGTGAATGTAAAAGATATCGCCGGGAAAGGCTTCGCGGCCGGGCGGACGCCGCAGCAACAGGGATAGCTCGCGGTAGGCGCGCGCGTGATGCGTGAGGTCGTCATAGACAATCAGCACATCGCGGCCCTGCTCCATGAAATGCTCGGCGATGCTGGTTGCGGCGTAAGGTGCGATATAGGCGAGGCCGGGTGGATCGTTGCCTTCGGTGACGACCACGACGGTGTAGTCCATCGCGCCGTTTTCGCGCAAGGCGGCGATCACCTTGGCCACACCGGATGCGCGCTGGCCAATGGCGCAATACACGCACAGCACATTCTGGTCGCGTTGATTGAGTATGGTGTCGAGCGCGATGGCGGTCTTGCCGGTTTGCCGGTCGCCGAGAATCAGCTCGCGCTGGCCGCGCCCGACGGGAATGAGTGCATCGATGACCTTGATGCCGGTTTGCAACGGTACGGTGACGGGCGCGCGGTCCATGATCGACGGTGCGGGACGTTCGACCGGCAGGCGCTTGCTGGATAGCACCGGGCCCTTGCCGTCCAGCGGACGCCCCATGGGATTGATGATGCGTCCGATCAATCCGTCGCCAACCGGAACGTCCACCACGTGACCCCGGCGTTCTACTTCATCGCCCGCATGCAAGTGCCAGTAATCACCCAGCAGTACGACGCCGATTTCGTCTTCGTCGACGTTGAATGCGATGCCATACATGTCGCCCGGAAACTTCAGCACCTCCTCAAACCCCACGCCGGGGAGGCCGGAGACTTTTGCGATACCGGTGGCAATGCTGGTGATCGTGCCGACTTCCCGTGGCCTGAGTTGCGGCGTGAATGCTTCCCGTGCCTGACTGATCTCAGAAAGCGCGCTGTCGAAAACGGTCTGCAGGGTTTCAGGTTCCTGGTTCATGGGCACCTTGTTCGGACTCGGGCACGGTCTTGGCTTCGGATTTGCCTTTTTCCTTCAGCATTTCATCGACCCCTTTTTCAAGCGACAGCAGGTAGCCGGCAATGCTCCATGCCAGCTTTTGTCCATTCGTCGTGAGTTCAATGCCGCTGATCAGGTCTGGCATGGTCTCGAACTGGACAGAGATTTCCGATGAGAAGGTTTCGTTGAGCGCATTTTGTATGGCTGTACGCTGCGCGTCCGGCATGTCAAACGTGCTGCGTAACAGCGCAGGTTCAGAGGCTGACTTGAGAGCCATGGCGAGGCCTGCTTTGGTCGAGTCGTCCATCTCGCGCAAGCGGCGAATGAACACTTCAGCCATCCGTTCTTCCAGACCCGTCCCTGCGAGATCCGTCAGCACTTTTCGAGCGATGGCAAATACTTCCAGTTGAGCCCGGCGGCTGAGGGCCTGATTCAGATTATGGGCATCGTTTCTCAGCGTTTCCTGCCGCTTGGTACTCAAGGTTTCGGCTTCCTGCCGCGCTTCATCCAGAAGCCGCAGACGCTCGGTTTTGGCCTCGTCCTTCGCCTGCGTCATGAGTGTGGCGCGCTGCTGCTCGAACGCTTCGTTCTTGAGCTGGAATGTGTCGCGCTCCTGTTGAGCTTCGGCTTTCTTCGCATCGGCGTCTGCCAGTTCCTTCTCGATCCGCTTCTCGCGAGCGTCGATAGCATCGAGAATGGGCCGGTACAGGAAACGCTTCAACAACCACACCAGAATGAGGAAGTTGACGACTTGCGCGCCGACGGTAAACCAGTCGATCAGCATGAACTACTTACCTGCAGCCTGCGCAATGACGCTGTTCCAGAATGGATTGGCGAAGATGAGGATCATCGATACCACGAAGCAGTAAATGGCAGTGGACTCGATCATCGCCAGCCCGACGAACAGTGTCCGAGTGATGGTGGCGGAGGCATCGGGTTGCTGCGCCAGCGAGGTCAGCGCTGTGGCAACGGCCTTGCCTTCGCCAAGCGAAGGGCCAATGACCCCTATTGCAATGGTCAGGCCGGCAGTGATAATTGATGCCACCGCGATAATGGTCATGCTATCCATGTGATCTCCTTTAATAATCGTGGTTCATGCTTCGATGCTGGCATCGGGTTCTGGTTTGAGCGTGCGGACGCGCGTGGCGGCTGCGATGTAAACCGTGGCCAGAATACTGAAAATGTAAGCTTGCACCATGCCGGTCAGCAGACCGAGCGCGCTCATGACGATCGGAAAGATGAAAGGCGTGATGGTCAGCAAAATGGCGAGGATCATGGTGCCGCTCATCATGTTGCCGAACAGGCGGACGGCCAGGGCCAGCGTGCGTGAAATCTCGCTGATGATGTTGAACGGCAGCATGATCACGGTTGGCTTCAGGTAGGCGCGAAGATATTCGCCGACCCCACTCTGCTCGATGCCGAACAAGGGCACCGCCACAAATACGCAGATCGCCAGCGCCGAGGTGGTCGAGAGCGAACCGGTCGGCGGCTCATAGCCGGGAACGATGGTGAACAGGCTCGCCATCGCGACAAACAGGAACAGGGTGCCGATAAAGCCGAGGTATTTTTCTGGCTGACGCAGGCCGACTTCTTCAATTTGTTTGTTGATGCCGGTGACGATGATTTCCAGCAGATTCTGCCAGCGCGAACGTTGATGGCCTGTGGAAAGTCTGCGCGTAACGAGTTTTGAACCAACCGCGAGCACGAACATCAGTCCCCATGTGTAAGCGATCGTGGCGTTGAGTTTGAAACCCCCGTATTGCCAGAAAATGATCTGATCGGGACTAAGGTGCATGACGGGCATCCTGTGCAAATGAGGTGGGTTTCGCCTCTGCTCGCGTGAGCCGCATCACGATGGTGCGCGCGACGACAAAACCGAGCAGACCCGCGACCAGTCGCCGCCAATCGTTCCCCAGTACAAAATAGAAACCCAGCAGAACCACAGCGGTTCGAAGCAGCATGCTACCAATAAACCAGAGCGCAGCCCGTTCGGACGCAACACCCTTGCGAACTGCCCACCAAAGACCGCCGAAGAAAAATGCGCCGAGCATCATGCCTGCTAACAAACCAGCTGCAAGACTCAGGGCTTCATTCATGGTTATTCTCCTCTTGCTCGCGTATCTCCCGATCTTCTTTGGACACCCAATGCCATGCATTAAAACATCCGAGACCCAACCCAATGGCCAGCAGTGCAAGCGTCCAGGAATGGCTCCCTGGAAAGTGCTTGTCTATCCAGATGCCGAGTGCCGCGCCGAGCAGCGTGGGTATCGCCACCGACCAGCCCACTAGGCCCATCATGCCGAGGCCGGTCCAGATGGTCTGCGTGACTTGACGTTGCGCCTTGAGTTTGCGTGCTGCCTTCTCGCCCACCTGCTGGCTGAATTCCGTCCCGGCCGGCATGGGCTTCGTTTCCGGTTCGTCATTCATGTTGAAACGCCGCAAAACGACGAATGAATCCGGTTTCCAGTTTCGCCAGCACTGAACGTACGCTCTTCTCCTGCTCGTCCAGTTCCAGAAATTCCTGCTCGACCGCCGCCCGCAGTTGACCGAGTTCGCTTCCCCCAATGGCATTACGAACGGAGACCAGCACGTCGGTGCCGGTTTTGACCAGAATACCCTCATCAACGGCCATGTAGACCTCGCCTTCCGCTTCGGTCTCGAACACCAGTATTCCCGGCGCGAGCGCGGCCACGCAGTCAAGCCGATGCGGCAATAGCCCGAAGGCGCCTGCGTGCGTCTCGGCAACGATGCGCGACACGCCGGTCTTCTCGGCGAAGACTTTGAAGGGCAGGAGAACCTTAAGATGCATGCGCGCGGGCGTCATGCTCGGCTTCCGCTTGGGGCTTCGGATCGGGTTGCGGTTTGGCCTTCGCTTCGTCTATCGTTCCGATCATGTATAGCGCGCTCTCCGGCATGTCCTTGAACTCGTCACGCAGGATGCGTTCACAGCCATCCAGCGCGTCGTCGAGGCTGACGAGCTTGCCCTTGAGACCGGTAAATTGCTCGGTGGTGAAAAACGGCTGGGTGAGGAAGCGCTCCAATCGTCGTGCACGGGCAACCACATTGCGGTCTTCCGGAGAGAGTTGTTCCAGGCCCAGCATGGCGATGATATCTTTCAGGTCGGCGTATTGTGCGAGCGTACGCCGGATTGCCTGCGCGAGGACGTAATGCCGTTCACCGATGACGCCGGGTGTAGCCATTTTGGAGCTGGATTGCAATGGATCAATAGCGGGAAACAAGCCTTCACTTGCCCGTTTGCGCGACAACACGATGG
Source organism: Pseudomonadota bacterium (assembly GCA_040388645.1). GTDB lineage: Bacteria > Pseudomonadota > Gammaproteobacteria > Burkholderiales > Sulfuriferulaceae > Sulfuriferula. The sequence goes on along the minus strand of JAZKBM010000007.1, from coordinate 57,359 downwards.
ATGCCGACAGGTGCGAGAAGGTATGCACCGCCGCCGGATCGGTGAAATCGTCCGCCGGCACATACACTGCCTGGATCGAGGTAATCGCACCGGTATCGGTATTGGCGATACGCTCTTCCAGTTGCGCCACTTCGGTGCCCATGGTCGGCTGATAGCCCAGGCGTGATGGCATCTGCCCCATCAGGCCGGACACCTCCATGCCCGCCTGGATGAAGCGAAAAATATTGTCGATGAGCAGCAGCACATCGCGATGCTCGTCGTCTCGGAAATACTCGGCCATCGTCAGCGCGGCATGGCCGACGCGGAAACGGGCACCGGGCGGTTCGTTCATCTGGCCGAACACCATCACCATATTTTCCAGCACGCCTGCAGTTTTCATGTCGCGGTAGAGTTCCTCACCTTCGCGGCAGCGCTCACCGATACCGCAAAAAATGCTCACACCTTCCTGTTGTCCGACCATGTTGTGAATCATTTCGGTGAGTAGTACCGTTTTACCCACGCCCGCCCCGCCAAACAGGCCAGCTTTGCCGCCACGTTCCAGCGGCATCAGCACATCGATAAGCTTGATGCCCGTTTCAAAAATTTCAGACTGGGTGGAACGCCGTGCCAGAGACGGTGGCGCCCGATGCACAGAACGCCATTGAACATCCGATAACACCGCTTCGCGGTCGATGGTGTTACCGAAGACGTCGAACATGCGCGAGAGCGTTCCCTTACCCACCGGTGCTTTTAACGGCCCACCCGTGTCTTCCACTAGCGTGCCGCGCGCGAGACCTTGGGTTGGGGTCAAGGCAATTCCGCGCACGTGACGCGCATCCAGTTGCGCCAGCACTTCGATGACAATCTGTCTGTTTTCGCCTGCGTTCAGAACCGTGTATATCGGTGGTAGTTGTCCATCGAACCGAACATCCACGACGCTGCCGCGCACCGACACGACAAGACCAAAATTAACTGGCTCGCTTTTGACATCAGGCTGCATCGGTGGTCTGGTTTTGTCGTGTGTGCTCATTGGATACCGTTACACCTCATTCAACCAGTTGCGCGCCTGAGCGGCGTCGGCGTGCTCAAAATAACGGACCTTCGCCATCGTGAACGGCTGGCAGAACGTCGCCATACCGTGTTGCCATTTATTTTCCCCGACCATTGCCAATCGTTCGATGTCGGCAAAATGTTCGATGCCGAACTTGAAATCTTCCCAAGCCGCACTGACATCCCATCCATGAAAGTCGGTCATAGTAAACAGCAGGCGAACCTTTCCATGCTGCCGGATTCGTCGTTCAAACTCGGGCACGAATCGTTCGTAATCAACTTTTTCCAGCTTTCCGCTGACTTGAACGACAAGTAGCTTCCCACCGTTTTCTTCGTTGAGTTGAATGGTCATTTTGATTCCTGCCCTTAATTCAGTTTAAGAATTCCTTGCATGCTTGATGTACAACAGAATGGCTCACATTAAGAAACGGACCATTTCCAATTCCGTATCTCAGGCATGTCCTGCCCATATTTATTGATATATTGCTTGTGTTCGATCAGTTTGTCCTTGAGTTGCTGCTTCAGGTAGATACCTTTGTCGCCAGTCTGTGGCAAACGGTCGATGGTGTCCATCACCAGGTGAAAACGGTCCAGTTCGTTCAGCACCGTCATGTCGAATGGCGTGGTGATGGTGCCCTCCTCCTTGTAACCGCGTACGTGAATATTGTCGTGGTTGGTGCGGCGATATACCAGTCGGTGAATCAACCACGGGTAGGCATGGTAGGCAAAGATCACCGGTTTATCCCTGGTGAACAGCTCGTCGAAATCCGTGTCGCTCAAGCCGTGCGGGTGTTCACTGGGCGGCTGCAGCTTCATCAGGTCGACGATGTTGACCACGCGGATTTTCAGCTCGGGCAGATGCTCGCGCAGGATAGAAACAGCGGCCAGCGTCTCCAGTGTGGGCACGTCGCCACAGCAGGCCATCACCACGTCGGGCGTAACGGCCTGGTCGTTGCTGGCCCACTGCCAGATGCCGATACCCTGAGTGCAATGCTTGACGGCGGCATCCATCGTCAGCCACTGCGGTGCCGGGTGTTTGCCAGCGACCACGACGTTGACATAATGACGGCTGCGCAGACAATGGTCCATCACCGACAGCAAGCAGTTGGCGTCCGGCGGAAAGTAGACCCGCACCACCTCGGCCTTCTTGTTCACCACGTGGTCGATGAAGCCAGGGTCCTGATGGGTGAAGCCGTTGTGATCCTGACGCCAGACATGTGAGGTCAGCAGGTAATTTAGCGAAGCGATTTTACGCCGCCACGGCAAGTGGCTCGTGACCTTCAACCACTTGGCATGCTGGTTGAACATCGAATCGACGATGTGGATAAACGCCTCGTAGCAGTTGAACAGGCCATGCCGCCCAGTCAGCAGATAGCCCTCTAACCAGCCTTCACATTGGTGTTCGCTAAGCATTTCCATCACGCGCCCAGTCGGCGCGAGCCATTCGTCGTTCGGTTCAGTCGCGGCGTCCCATTGGCGTGTGGTCACCTGGAACAGCGCTTCCAGACCATTGGAAAGTGTCTCATCTGGACCAAATACCCGGAAATTCCGCTGTTCGCTGTTCAGTTTTGCAATATCGCGCAGGAAAGGGCCGAGCACATGTGTGTCACCGATACCGGGTGAGCCAGGTGCTGGCACATCTGCCGCGTAGTCGCGAAAGTCGGGCATACGCAGATCACGCAGCAGTATGCCTCCGTTGGCGTGGGGATTCGCACCCATGCGGCGTTCTCCCTGAGGCACCAACTCGGCCAGTTCCGGTTTCAGGCGGCCTTGTGCATCGAACAATTCCGCCGGCCGGTAGCTGCTGAGCCAGTCTTCCAATTGCTTGAGGTGTTCGGGATGCTTGTTCGGGTTGAGCGGCACCTGGTGCGCACGAAAGGTACCTTCAATCTGCAGACCATCAACGACTTTGGGCCCGGTCCAACCCTTGGGTGACTTGAAAACAATCATCGGCCAGCGCGGGCGAGTGAGTGAGTTACGGTTGCGCGCATTGCTCTGGATTTGTTTAATGTCCTCAATGGCCTTATCCAAAGTGCTGGCCATGCGTTGATGCATCGCTTCCGGCTCATCCCCTTCGACAAAGTAGGGAACCCAGCCGCAACCGCGTAGAAATTGCTCCAATTCCTCATGTTCGACACGGGCCAGAATGGTCGGGTTGCTGATCTTGTAGCCATTGAGATGCAGAATCGGCAGTACCGCACCGTCAGTGGCCGGATTGAGGAATTTGTTGGACTGCCAGGCAGTGGCCAGCGGTCCCGTTTCCGCTTCGCCATCGCCGATAACGCAGGCGACAACGAGATCCGGATTGTCGAATACCGCGCCGAACGAATGGCTGAGCGAATAGCCCAACTCGCCACCCTCGTGGATCGAGCCCGGACATTCCGGTGACGCGTGGCTGGGGATACCACCTGGGAACGAAAACTGTAGAAATAGCTTTTGCAGCCCGGACTCATCCTGGCTGATATCGGGATAAATCTCGCTGTAAGTACCTTCGAGATAGGTATTACCGACGACAGCAGGACCGCCGTGGCCGGGGCCAGATACGTAAATCATATTCAGGTCATATTTATTGATGAGCCGGTTCAAATGAACATAGATGAAATTCTGCCCCGGCGTCGTTCCCCAGTGCCCCAGCAGCATGTGTTTCACATCCGCGAGCGTCAGCGGTCGCTTCAGCAACGGATTGTCATAAAGATAAATCTGGCCTACCGACAGGTAGTTAGCGGCACGCCAATAGGCATTCATTTTGCCAAGCATATCCGGTGACAGTGGTTTGTCAGGAAGCTCTGGGGTTATCGTTTCCATTTCCATACTCGCTTTCCTTTTCAATTGACAGACCCAGAATGTGACAGACTGATTTTGCAATCATTACTTCTTCATCCGTATGCAAGACGCGAACCGTGGCACGGCTTGTTTTTGCCGAAATCACGCCTGTATTAGTTACATTGCGTTTTTCCTCGACCTCGATTCCAAGAAATCTCAAACCGTCGCAGATACGTGTGCGTACTGCCGGTGCGTTCTCTCCAATACCACCAGCGAACACCAGGGTATCCAGTCCACCGAGCACCGCTGTATAGGCACCGATCCATTTTTTAACCTGATAACAAAACAGCGCTATAGCTTCCGCAGCACGTACATCGGTTGCCTCGCGTTCAAGCAAATCACTCATGTCAGAACTGGTCTCGGAGACGCCAAGCAGACCGCATTCATGGTTGATGAGCTGATTGAACTGCGGGGGAGTCAAATTTTCGCTCTGCATCATGTACCATGCCGTACCGGGATCCAGGTCACCAGGTCGGGTGCCCATCATCAACCCACCTGCCGGTGTGAATCCCATGCTGGTATCAACGCTGCGTCCGTCGTGTACCGCAGCCAGACTCGCTCCGTTACCCAGATGCGCCAAAATCACCCGGCCATGAGCAGCTTCCACGCCGGCAATACGTTCGAGTTCCTGCATTAGATAAGCATAGGACAAACCATGAAAACCATAGCGCTGAATTCCATTGGCGTCGAAACGCCGCGGGATCGGCAACTGTCGTGCCACGCGCGGCAAGGTGTGGTGAAACGCCGTGTCGAAGCAAGCGATTTGAGGCAGCTCCGGATAACGTTTTCTGAAGGTTTCGATCAGTTCAATTTCCTGAGGAAGATGATCCGGGTCGAAGGAACTGATGCGATGCAGTTCATCCAGCAATAAGGAGGAAATCCGTTCCGGCTGGCTGTAGTGCATGCCGTGAACCACACGATGGCCCACTGCCATGATATTCGTGAATCCGGTTTGCTGTTCTAACCAGTCGATCAGAAAATTAGTCGCTGAACCGTGATTGGACGATTCAATATCAACGCTGCCCTTCCGGTTATTCAGCACATCGTTGAAACCCAAACATGTACCCGTCGAGCCAATGCGCTCAACTTTGCCGCCCAATACCAATTCAAATGGCCTACCCAATCGGTAGAGGGAAAACTTGATGCTTGAAGACCCACAATTAATCGTCAGGATGCTTGCGCTTGCTAACGACATGGGTGATCTCCTGTTATGGCGAGTAGTCCGAGCATTCACAGTAACAGGATATTGTTACCAACATAACAGGCATATTCACGGCTGACCACCTAACCGATATTCAGACAGGAAATTGTGTGCTTGATGGATCACAAGCTCATCTTCAAAAAAATTACTTCTGGGGCGCTCCCTCCGGGGAAGATATCACTGGCCAATTTCGGACCTGCTGCCACAGCTTTTCAGGCTTCGGCGGCAATTTATCCATGTGCTTAAGAAACAGCGCTAGCGTCCAGATATCCTGATCGCTAAGCGAATAGCCGAAGGAAGGCATACCGGTCAGCCGGATACCATGCTTGATCTTCCAGAACGAATACCCTTCCGGATCATCTTCCACTCCGTCGGTTGCCAATTGCGGCGGTGGCGGATACTCTCCTTTCGCTATGGGTGATGGTGCATCCGAGCCTTTTGCTGAGCCATGACACACTGCGCAATTCTCCGCGAATAGTTGAACACCTCTCGTCAGGTTTTGATCGGTCAATGTGACCGGATTAGGTCCTTGAGGAGCATCTCCTTTTAATGTTGCATCCAATGAATTTTTGGCAATCCAGAGTTCCAAAGAGCCTGGTTTCATATCCGCATTTGCTGGTATGAAACCACTTTTAATCAGTATATAGCCGCCAAGAACAATGACTGCCAGCGTTAATACAACACCTGAAATTACACCTTTCCACATGGTTTCCCTCCAATTTATCAGCTGCGTTCTTCATAAATAATCTTATTATCACTACACCACGGCGCATTGATGGTGTCGAAAGAAAAAACGCATTTATTCAATGACACCGAGCGCCACAGCGAACCAGGATTGCGGATCGGTCCAGATATGTTCCACGTCGAAACCGCTACTCCGCATCAAATCTTCCAATCGCGCTATCGTATATTTATAGCTATTTTCTGTATGAATGCGTTCGCCCTCGGAAAAATTCAGTGTCTGGTTCAAAGCATCGATTCTGATCTCTTGAGCGCAGGTGCTTTCCAGATGCATTTCGACACGCGCTGCCGATTCATTCCAGATGGCAATGTGCTGAAATGCGTCGATATCAAAGTGACCATTCAGTTCGCGATTAATGCGCGACAGCAGATTTTTGTTAAACGCTGCCGTCACTCCGGCGCAATCATTGTAGGCAGCAAGGAGGACCTCCCTGTTCTTCACCAGATCCACTCCCAGTAACAAGTGATCACCCGGAGAGAGATGACTGGCCACATTTTTTAGAAGTCTAATGGCGTCTTTCTGTTCAAGATTGCCGATGCTGGAACCGATATACAAGACAAGACGAGGGGGGGCATGAGCGTCGAGAAACGACAAATCTTCGAAATCGCCTACATACGGTTGGACATTAACCGTCTCGTATTCGGCATTCAATTCGTTTTGTGCCATTTGCAAGGCTGCATGTGAGACATCCAGAGGGAAGTAATCGACTTTGTTCTGCAGGCGCACCAATGAATCCAGCAGAATACGTGTCTTGGTTGCAGTACCCGCCCCCAATTCACTCACCGAAACATCACGTCCTATCCTCGAACATATCTCATCCGCATTGACTGTCAGTATCGCCGCCTCTGTACGTGTTGGATAATACTCAGGCAGCCGGGTGATTTCTTCGAAAAGAGTAGAACCGCGTTCATCATAAAATAACTTGGGTGGAAGTGTCTTGTGGGAGCGAGATAGTCCTTCCCTGACGTCAGCCGCGATGCCGGTCAAACCTGTTTGGTTAAATTGTGTCATTGGCTAACCTGATCCCTGAAAACTGCCAACGTGCCTGTGGGGCAAAGAAATTACGGTAGGATGCGCGAATATGCGAGGCCGGTGTCACACATGAGCCTCCTTTCAGCACCATCTGGTTACACATGAACTTGCCGTTATATTCCCCAATCGGCCCGGCAGATGATCGAAAGCCTGGATAGGCAACATAGGGACTCGCAGTCCATTCCCAAACATCTCCGTAAATCTGTTGCAAACCATTGCCGGGTTTGGCGTGGGTGGGGTGGTAATCGCCATTCTCAAGAAAATTCCCTTTCATCACGACTGTACGCGCAGCGATCTCCCACTCTGCTTCCGTGGGAAGCCGGGCCTTTGCCCAGCGTGCAAAGGCATCCGCTTCGTAAAAACTGACATGGCATACGGGTTCATGGGGGTGCAATGATGAGCGGCCCCGGGTAGTGAACACATTCCATATCCCATTTTCATCTTGTTCCCAATACAGGGGTGCGTTCCAGCCGGACTTCTGGAGATAATCCCAGGCATCCGATAACCACAGTTCAGAACGCTGATAGCCGCCATCCAGCATGAACTCAAGATATTCTGCATTGGTGACAAGACGCGAGGCCAAGCGGAAGGCATTGAGATAGGTAGGGTGACGCGGCAATTCATTATCGAACGCGAAACCCTCGTCGTTATGCCCAACTTCAAAGTTTCCTCCTTCAAAAGATACCCATGTCTGCTCTAATCCGGCTGATTCGACACTTCTGATCTGAATCGGCAAGTAGCCGGGGCGCAGCGGATTACTCCAGAACGCATGTTTGATATCGGTGACAATCAATTCCTGATGTTGCTGTTCGTGATTGAGGCCCAATTCCAGCAACTGCATCAGTTCAATAGAAACTTCGCGGTCAAACAATCTCTGAATACCATTATCAACATGGTTACGATAACGCAGGATCTCATACAACTCAGGGCGGGAAAAACCACCCCGTATAGCGCGATCCGGATGGCCGCCAAGCTGCTTGTAATAGGAGTTGAACAGATATTTATAGCGCACATCGAAAGGCAAGTAGTCTTTCATATGAGCAGACAAAATAAATGTCTCAAAAAACCACGTCGTATGTGCCAGATGCCATTTTGTCGGGCTTGCATCCGACATGGATTGAACCATTTGATCTTCCGGACTCAGTGGCTCTGCCAATTTCAGGGTGCTGGTACGCACCTCCATATAACGCTTCAATAATTCCTGTTGAGCCAGTGGTGCAGACTCACAAACTACGGCAGAATTTCCGGACATTGAGATATTTCTCCTTTAAATCAAAACTGAGGTTTCATAAGGGGTGGGGAATCGCTTCTAAAGCATGTATTTAATATCCGAGGCATGCGTCGGGTAGGCAAATAAAACTTGTTTTAGCTGTGAAACGCGCAAATCAAAACGCATTGCCATTGTGAATAAATTGATGGTTTCATCCATCCCCGGACCCAACAAATGCGCCCCAAGGATTCGCCCGGTTTCTTCCTCGACCAATACTTTAAACGCAGCGGGCTTTGCAGCAATGCGCTTGTTTGAGTACCAATCGTCTATGTCAGAATGATTGATACGAAATTTCAAACCTTTTTCTTCTGCTGCTTGTGGCGACAGGCCCACCGATGCCAAGGGCGGGATGGTAAACACGACACTGGGAATCCATTGATATTCAGCTTTTAAATGATTGCCTTCAAGGAGATTTCCGGCAATGATTTTGCCGTCATAGCCCGCAACGGGCGTAAGCGGTAATCCCTCTGTAGCAGCCGCATCACCGCCCGAGTAAACGGCTGGATTGGTCACGCTTTGCAGGTATTCATTCACGTTCACTCCGCGCTTTTCCATGGTGACACCTGCTGCATCCAATGCCAGATCATCAAGGTCAGGAACCCTGCCTGCGCCGTGCACCACCAGGTCACATTCAAAAGTCTGGCTTGATTCGTGCTGTTTTGCGCTGATCGCGAAACGGCCGCTGTCCACCTTCTCTATTGCTTCGACCGACATTTCTGTATAGATGGTCACATCCAAATTGCCAGTCGAATCAGCCAGCCTTGATACAAGATCCTCGTCGAAACCTTCCAGAATTCGAGGACCTCTGTGCAAGATAGTGACCTTCGATCCGGCACGCGCTGCAAGGTGGGCAAACTCCATCGCGATGTAACCGCCACCCACAAAAATTATTTCCTTTGGCAGGCTCTCAAGGTCCATGAATTGGGTACTGTTAACGAGATGCTCCTGCCCACGAATTTTTAGATTTGCGGGTGCCGCACCTGTGCCAATCACAAAAAAGCGAGCTTCCAGATGCTGACCTTCAACCTCGATCGCATTCCGTCCAATGAATTTTGCCCGACCATGAAAAACCTTGATGCCTGCGCGCTCAAATGATTCTTCTTTATGATCGGGAACGGGATCGGTAAACGTGCGTTTGAACTGCATCAAACCCGGCCAGTCGATACGCAAATCTCCGTCGATCACCTGTTTGTCTTTCATCCGATGCGACCAATCAATCAATTCAGCCGCTCCGACCAGGACCTTCTTGGGATCACAGCCGCGCAATGCACAGGTACCCCCCAATGGAAGCGAATCGATTACTGCCACTGTCCAACCAGCGGAGCGGCAGGTAGACGCAACGGTGGAGCCAACTGTTCCGCTCCCAATCACGATTAAGTCATACCTCTGCATATGATCTCCGCAGGAAATTGCATTTTTAATCACATGAAGGGTGGATCATTAAATTTCATCTCACCGAGTCGATCTGCGGACATTGGATCGCGGTTACTTACTTGTGAAGCAAACAAATAAGTCACTACCTATAACGAATCAAGATCACACCTAATCGGCGATTTACATCTGATTTGGCGATTTTCGCCTGCTTCATCAATTCAGTATGTACGCTAGCGAACGCCAGGAATAAAAAACCGTTCCTTCGGTGCTCACATATGGATTTGCTTAGGTTCCTGTGTTGAATAACATTCCCACCCCTGCAGTTACGCCCATGGCGATCGCACCCCAGAAAGTGACACGCACCACTCCAGCCCACACACTTGCACCCCCCGCATAAGCGGCCAGCCCCCCCAAAATTGCCAGACAACAAAGGGAGGTTATCAATACCAGAATCATCAAACTTGCGGCCGGCGCGAAAGCAACCACCATCAAAGGCATGCCCGCCCCTGCTGCAAAGGAAAATGCCGAGCTCAGGGCAGCCAGCTTGGGCCGTGCCGACATTGTTTCGGAAATACCGAGTTCATCGCGTGCATGTGCGCCCAAGGCATCATGCGCCATCAGTTGATCTGCAACCTGCTGTGCCAGATATGGATCAAGTCCACGGCTAATGTAGATGTCCTTTAACTCGCGACGCTCACCTTTGCTATCCGTTTCCAGCTCCTTGCGTTCAACTTCCAGCTCGGCTGCTTCTGTATCAGACTGGGAATGAACCGATACGTATTCTCCTGCTGCCATTGACATCGACCCCGCCACCAGCCCGGCAACCCCTGCAACCAAAATACCTCCATGAGCAGCATGCGATGCAGCCACTCCCAGTACCAGACTCGCTGTCGAAACGATGCCATCGTTGGCACCTAATACGGCTGCGCGCAGCCATCCAATTCGCTGAGTCCGATGACGTGTTTTTTTTCTACCAGGCATATCCGGTTTTCCCTATGGATTAAACTGATCTCATTATTCGAGAATTAACGAGGCTTCAAATTTTGCTTCCGCGGTGTCTTGTTTGCTATCCAGTCCTTGAAATATGATGTGATAGCACCAGGTTCAATTTGGTATAGCTTGATGGGGTAATTTTTGAAGTTTGCCCCTACTTTCCATTCAGAACTGTGCGCTCGCGAACGCAATGTCCATTCAGTTCAGCCATACGGATGCGCAAACGGATCCATTAAATTTGTTCCATGCATTTTCAGTACGGGAGCAGCCTGTTTCCATAAGCTCGCTGGGGGCCGCCTGATTAAACAATATGGGAGCCAAGCACCTCATGGAATGAGTACGCAAATATCACCATATGGCGGGTTCCCAGTTGTCCTCTTTGCCGCTTTGGTCAGTGCCGACACGTAGCACAGCATTATTGATGTAAAAATAGGGCATGACGGGGAGATTCATCGGCGCAGGCACATCCTGGAACACGCGCCCGGCAAGGTCGTAGCGCGAGCCGTGGCAGGGACACAAAAAACCACCCTTCCAGGATGGCCCTAAGTCAGGTGCGGCAATTTGAGGGCGATAATCCGGTATGCAGCCCAAATGGGTACAAATACCGATGCAAACAAAATATTCCGGCTTGATCGAACGGTGGATGTTCTGGCAGTAGGGAACCTGTTGCGGTTCCTTGGACAGCGGGTCGCGAAGTTGTCCGTTCAGGCTAGGTAATACCGCAAGCTGCGCCGGCGTGCGGTGTAACACCCATACTGGCCTGCTACGCCACACTGAGGTGATCAACTGACCGGGCTCGATCTTGCTGATATCGATATCCACCGGTGCACCAGCAGCCAACGCACGCGCGCTCGGCTCCATGGAATCGACAAAGGGAATCGCGGTGATTGTCAAACCGATCCCACCAACGATACTTACGGCCGCCGTCAGAAAACGCCGCCGTGAAAAATCCATGACATCATTCATCCGTATGCCTCACGGTGTTTGAAGTGTGCAATTCCCATAAATTTTGGGACTATGGGGTCTCTTATAAGTTTCTAAAATAGCGCCTTTTTTGAATCGAAGTTGCGGAGCCACAAATATGCGTATCGTTCAGGCATACCGCATAGTCCGCCACAAGTTTGCGTAACACCCTATCCCGCTGCTAGAGTGCGGCCAGCGCAGTGCTAACAATGGCCTGCGCTTCCTCCTGAATACGCCGCAGATGATCCGTTCCACGAAAACTTTCCGCATAGATCTTGTAGATGTCTTCGGTGCCGGACGGACGCGCCGCAAACCAGCCGCTCTGTGTCACCACTTTCAAACCGCCGATAGCCGCGCCGTTGCCTGGCGCATTGGTGAGAATGCTGTGAATTTTTTCGCCAGCCAATTCAGTAGACAACACTTGTTGTGGCGAGAGCTGCGCCAAGCTTTGTTTTTGTTCCGGAGTCGCTGGTGCCTCAATCCGTTCGTAAACCGGTTCACCGAACTCACGCGTCAATTCGCGATAGATTTCGCCGGGATCGCGGCCCATGCGCGCGGTGATTTCCGCCGCCAGCAAAGCTGGCACCATGCCGTCTTTATCTGTAGTCCACACACTCCCATCCAGCCTCAAAAACGAAGCGCCAGCGCTCTCTTCACCGCCAAATCCCATCGAGCCGTCGAGCAAGCCATCCACAAACCATTTAAACCCGACCGGCACTTCGTACAATGTGCGACCAAGTCTTGCTGCAACGCGGTCGATCATCTGGCTGCTCACCACCGTCTTGCCCACCCCCGCATCCTTGCGCCACTTCGGCCGATGCTGGAACAGGTAATCAATGGCAACCGCAAGATAATGGTTTGGCGGCAGCAGGCCCGCGTTTTTTGTGACAATTCCATGCCGGTCATGGTCGGTATCGCAAGCGAACGCGATGTCGAAGCGGTCCTTGAGCGCGATCAGGCTCTGCATGGCGTAGGACGAGGATGGATCCATGCGAATCTGACCATCCCAATCGGCTGTCATGAAACGGAATGTCGGATCGACGACATTGTTCACCACGGTGAGATTCAGACCATAACGCTCGGCAATCGAGTCCCAGTAGTGAACGCCCGCGCCACCCAGCGGATCCACGCCCATGCCGATGTCGGCCCCATGAATCGCATCCAAGTCGAGTACGCTGCCAAGATCATTTACGTAAGCGTTAAGATAATCATGGCGGTGCGTGGTGGTGGCAGCCAGCGCCTTCGCTAAAGTTATTCTTTTCACACCTTGCAAACCATTTTCCAGAAACACATTGGCCCGGGCTTCGATCCAACCGGTTACATCCTTATCCGCCGGCCCGCCGTTGGGTGGGTTGTACTTGAAACCGCCGCTGTCGGGTGGGTTGTGTGAAGGCGTGATGACAATACCGTCCGCCCGCCCTGTAACACGGCCGCGATTGTAAACAAGTATGGCGTGTGAAATCACCGGCGTGGGCGTGTATTCGTCCTTGTCCGCCATCATGACTTCTACGCCGTTGGCGGCCAGCACTTCGAGCGCACTGGCATACGCTGGCTCGGAAAGCGCGTGCGTATCGATCCCCAGAAACAGCGGGCCATCGATACGCTGCTGTTTGCGGTAGTCACAAATGGCCTGACTGATGGCCAGCACATGCCATTCGTTGAAGCTGTTTTCGAACGCCCCACCACGATGACCCGAGGTGCCAAACGCGACCCTTTGTGCAGGCACTGCCGGCTCGGGCACGTTGCTGTAGTAGGCCGTGATGAGTCTGGATACATTGACCAGCATGGCCGGCGTGGCGGGCTTGCCTGCCAACGGACTTATTTTCATTTCCACGTTATCTCCTGCATTATCGATTGTCCTCGGAAACGGGAAAATTCCCCAACAGGGTATTGGCTCGCGCGCAGACATTGTCGACAGTGAAACCGTATTCGCGCAGCACGACTGCGGCCGGTGCGGAAGCACCAAATCGTTCCACCCCAAGCATGTCGCCGCGCGCACCGACGTAACGATCCCAGCCTTGCGCCACACCCAGTTCGACCGCGAGCCGCGCGCCCACCGAGGGCGGCAGCACCGCATCGCGTTCGGCTTGCGGCAAGGCATCGAACAACTCCCAGCTCGGCATCGACACGCAGCGCACGGCGATGTCTTGCTGTTGCAAGCGTTCCGCTGCCGCCACGATCAGCGTAACTTCAGAACCGCTGGCGATCAGGATCAGTTCGGGCTTGCCGTCAGGCGCATCGCTCAACACATAGGCGCCACGGCGCAAACCTTCCGCTGCGGCGTAGCAGTTGCGATCGAGCGTGGGCAGATCCTGCCGGGTCAGCACCAGCAATACCGGACGGTCGCGCGTTTCCAGCGCAATACGCCAGGCGACTGCGGTTTCGTTGGCATCGCCTGGGCGGATCACAATGAGATTTGGAATCGCACGCAGACTCGCCAATTGTTCCACCGGCTGATGCGTGGGGCCATCCTCGCCGACGGCGATGCTGTCGTGCGTGAATACATGCACAACGTGCAGCCCCATCAATGCCGCCAGCCGGATCGCCGGGCGCATGTAGTCGGAGAAGATCAAAAAGGTCGAGCCATACGGAATAAAACCGCCATGTGCGGCCAAGCCGTTGACGATGGCGCCCATCGCATGTTCGCGTATACCGAAGTGCAGGTTGCGTCCGGCATAGCTCCAACCGGCGCTATCGGAACCCTGTTGGTCCGTGTTTTTTTCCGGCGGAGGATTGAAATCACCCATGCCTTTCAAGGCCGTTTTCGTCGACGTGTCGAGGTCGGCAGATCCGCCGGTCAGTGCCTGCAACCTGGGTGCAATGGCGTTCATCACCTTGCCGGAAGCATCGCGCGTGGCGAGACCCTTGGCATCGGTGTCAAATACCGGGATGTCCGTGTCCCAGCCCGGCGGCAGTTCGTTGCGCAAACGATACCGAAGCTCTTCAGCCAAATCTGGAAACGCTTTGGCGTAGGCACTCAGTGCCTCGTTCCATGTCGTTTCGTCCTGCGCGCCGCGTTCCACCGCCTCGCGGAAATGCGCCAGCGCCTCGTCCGGGATCAGGAAGTCCGGCTCAGTCGGCCAGCCCAACTTCTGTTTGGTCTTGCGGACATCGTCCACGCCGAGCGGGGAGCCGTGTGCCTTGAAACTATCCTGCTCGGGCGAGCCAAAACCGATATGGGTGCGCACCAGGATCAACGACGGCCGTGTTGTTTCCGCACGAGCTGCGGCCAGCGCGGTGTCGAGTGCGGCCACATCGTTGCCATCCGCTACCGATATGGTGTGCCAGCCATAGGCCTCGAAGCGCCGTGCGCGATTCTCGGTGAAGCTGATATCAGTGCCGGCGGCCAGGGTGACGTAATTGTCGTCGTAGAGGCAGGTGAGCTTGCCGAGTTTGAGATGGCCGGCCAGCGAGGCCGCTTCGGAAGCCACGCCTTCCATCAGGTCGCCGTCGCTGACGAGGGCATAGGTATGGTGATCGATGAGTGCGTGACCGGGCCGGTTGTAGCAGGCTGCGAGTTGCGCTTCTGCGATTGCCATACCGACCGCATTGCCTAAGCCTTGCCCCAGCGGACCGGTAGTAGTTTCTACGCCCGGCGTGTGGCCGCGCTCGGGATGCCCCGGCGCCTTGCTGCCCCATTGACGGAACTGCTTAATATCGTCCAGCGCAAGGTCGTACCCGGTCAGGTGTAACAGACTGTAGAGCAACGCCGAACCATGTCCGGCCGAGAGCACGAAGCGGTCGCGATTGGTCCAGTGCGGATTTTTAGGGTTGTACCTGAGCCAGCGTGTCCACAGCACATAGGCCATAGCTGCGGCGCCGAGCGGCAGGCCCGGATGTCCACTGTTGGCCTTCTGCACCATGTCCACCGACAGAAAGCGAATGGTGTTGATACATTGCTGGTCGAGTTCGACGGACATGGCTGTCTCCTGATTGAATGTTTGTTACGTGAATGACGTATTTTTCAAGCACCTGGATTCACGGGTATCGTGTAGTTTTGTCTGAGCCAGACCCACGCGGCCTCCTCGCTCACAAAGTCGAAGTGCTGTACCTGTGCATGGACGAAATGGTTTGCAATATTCGGCATGATATTCGCCAAAACCCCACCCGCGACAACCGCAACTTTCTCGATTTTTTGAAGATGCGTCTTGAGAAACTTCACATGAGATAGCAGCGCAGCAAAATCGTGCCAACCGGGAAATGATTTTGCGTGTATCAATACGCCATACAGCTTCCCGTGTTGCGCAAGATACGTATCCACCTGTCTCGTTATCGAAATAAAATCTGCCGCTTCAAGCGGCCCTTCCGGATGCAGTACAAGTATGCCTTCGTCTTGTTGCAATTCGTAGTTGAGCATGGGGAATATTCCTTCAGTTATTCAGTTATGACGCGAATATGTCTTGGGCAGCGCATAGGTAGCGGAACACTTATAGTGGTGCGCAGCGTAAGGAGCATGCCCGTCCCGGCAAGTGCACAAAAGCGACTGTTGCAGAGTTGCAATTGAAATAAACACGCCTGTTATTGCACACATGATTGCGTTGAATTGCGACTGTCATGACTTGCCTCCACCCGGTGTGGTCTGCGTGAGCACGGTGATTTTTGACGCAATGCGCTCCATCAGGTCGTGCCAGGATTGGGTGAAAGACCGTGCTCCCTCGCGCTGGAGTTCGCTGGCAAGCGCTGCATTGTCGACACCGGCGCGCGTAAACTCGGCGAGCAGCGCTTCTGCATCGCCGCCTGCAGGCGGCAGAGCGCCCTTCACTTTGCCATGCTCGGCAAAGGCGAGCATGGTCTTTTCGGGAATGGTGTTGATGGTATCCGGCGCTGCGAGCGCCTCCAGATAAAGCGTGTCCGATGCGGCTGGATCTTTGGTACCCGTGCTGGCCCACAGCAGACGTTGCGGCCGCGCGCCTGCGTCAGCCAGTTTTTGCCAGCGCGGCGCAGCCAACAGATCACAATAAGCTTTATAGGTGCGCATGGCGATGGCGATACCGAGGCGGTTGTGCAGCGCGTCGGGAACCTTGTCCTTGATGGCCACATCCCAGCGGCTGATGAAAATCGATGCCACGGAAGCGACCCTGGCATCGAGGCCAGCAGCAATGCGCCGTTCAATACCGCGCATATATGCCTCGGCAGCAGCGATATATTGGCCACGCGAGAACAGCAAGGTCACGTTCACCGGCACGCCAGCGAAAATCGTCTCCTCGATCGCCGCAATGCCGGCACTGGTACCGGGTATCTTGATAAAAAGATTCGGACGTTGCGCCTGCGCATGCAGTTGCACTGCCGCCTGAATCGTACCTCCCGTGTCGTCCGCCAGCAACGGCGACACCTCCAGCGATACCCAGCCGTCAACGCCATCGGTGGCATCGTAGACCGGGCGAAACAAATCGGCAGCCTGAGTCAGATCCTCCAGCGCCAGTTCGAAAAAAAGTGCTTCGCCCGACTTGCCGGCAAGCGCTTTCTGGCGGATGGCCGTGTCGTAGAAATCACCCTCCTTGATAGCATGTTCAAAAATTGTCGGATTGGAGGTCAGCCCGGTGACGGAAAGCTCGCTGATATAACGGGCCAGCGTACCGCTGGTCAGCAGCTCGCGTGTAATGTTGTCGAGCCAGAGACTTTGACCGAGATCGTGCAGTTGTTGGGTGGCTTTCATGATATCTCCTGTTGTACATTGCCGGTTTTTGGCGTGCCGAGCAAGGTGGCAAAATCGTAATTAATCAGCTCGTCAATGCGCTCAATTGTGATGTCAGCGGGCGCATAGGCGGCACTATTGCCGGGGTCGAGCGCGTAGTGTCCCTGGCGTGGGAAAACACTGGTCAGCCGATTCCCCCAGATATTTTTCATCGCCGCCAGAATGCGCAGCTTGTCGTCCACCATGATGTAATGGCGCGCTGGATAATGCCGCTCGACTTCATCCAGCATTTGCTCCTTGTGCAGGTAAATCAGCACCCGTCCCTCGACCGCGTCCCACAATCCTGATCGCTGCACCTTGCGCGGCTGGAACACCACGTCGCCATCCGACAGAATCACTGTCGACCCCCAACGGTGCAGGTAGGCGATGAGGTCGAGTGCGCCGGGATACAAGCGCTCGGCAAACGGATAGTCCACCAGAAATGACGACATCTTCAGCAGGCGCGGATCGTTCGAGACACCGACACGGTAGCGTTGCAAGGCACCCAGATAGTCTGCATAACCGAGCTCGGTGCGCAACGCCTCGAAAATCTCCCAATAGCGATCCCGGTTTGCCTTGCCGAACGTCTGCGCAAGATGCTCGCTAAGATCAGCTATGATGCGATCGTTATCGAGCAGCGTGTTGTCGCAGTCGAGCAGGAATACGACGTCATTGGATGTTTTCACGCAACCGCCTCATCCGCTACTGGGTCGTGGCAATGACCCTCGTCAACAAGAGTCCATACGCTCCCGCTCGGCCCCGCAGCGTGCCGGGCTTTCGGTTCCCACAAGCGGAAACCACCCAGAAACGCATCGGAATTGTCGCCACGACGGGTCTGTGGCGGCAGCCGCTTCAGCTTTGCGGTATTGCCGCCGCCCAGCACGATGTAATCGGGCAACAGCGCCTTGCGGAAACCCTCCACGGCATCCATTACTTTGCCACGCCATTTCTTTTTTCCCAGCCGCTTACGCCCCTGTTTGCCCAGATAGTCTTCGTAGTCGCGTCCCTTCGTGTAATGCAGATGTCCCAGTTCCATCGCCGCAATGGCACCATTGACGATAAGGGCCGATCCCAGCCCCGTTCCCAGACCAAGAAACAGCATCGTTCCGCCTTCGTGGCCACCAAGCGCCTGCATGGCCGCATCGTTGATGGCCTTTATCGGGCGTCCGAAGGCTGCCTGAAAATCGAAGCCAATCCAGCCCGAACCCAGATTGTGCGGTTCGCGGACGATCTGGCCGTAGCGAACTACGCCAGGATAACCAATCGAAACCACGTCGAAGTTCCAATCCTTGGTGATTTTCAAAACTTTTCGCACCATCCGGTCCGGGGTCAGCTTCGGCCCGGATTTGAATTTGACGGGCTTCGTTTGCCCGCTGGCGATGCACTTGACGTGCGAACCGCCGACGTCGACAACAAGTATCTTCACATTCCTCCCCACTCGCGGCTTCATGGCGTTTTGGCCACAGCGGCTGGCCGTTCGCCTGCTTCGCTCGCGCGTTTGGCCTGTTCTTCTGGAATAGACAGCAGATAGGCCGTATTGATCAAGACCGTGTGCGTCAGCGCCTGCGGAAAATTACCCAGCATGCAGCGTCCGCGAGTATCGTATTCTTCGGCCAGCAATCCAACATCGTTACTCAAGCCAAGCAGGCGCTCGAACAAGGCTTCAGCTTCTTCGCGCCGTCCAATCAGCGCAAGACTGCCAGCCAGCCAGAATGAACAAGGCAAAAACGCGCCTTCTCCGGACGGCAGGGCATCTACCTCCGCATCGGTCTCATAACGCAATGCCAACCCATCGACCACCAGGTCGCGCTGGATGGCCTCTATCGTACCCCGCACGCGCGGATCGTCCGGTGGCAGAAAACCCATTTGCGGAATCAACAGCAGGCTTGCATCAAGTTGCTTCGCACCGTAGAACTGCACGAATGTGTTGCGCTGCGCATCGTAGCCCTCCGAACAAACCTGCGCGTGAATCGCATCGCGTACCTGCCGCCAACGCTCGACCGGGCCGTCAAGCCCGAAGGCCTCGATATCCTTGACCGCCCGATCGAAAGCCACCCATGCCATCACTTTGGAGTGGGTGTAATGGCGCTGCGGCCCGCGCATTTCCCAGATGCCGTTATCCGGCTGCTGCCAGTTCGACTCCAGAAATTTGAGCAAAGCGACTTGTACTCGCCAGGCGGCTGGCTCCGGTTCCAGGCCGACGGTACGCGCCAGATGCAATGTGTCCATGACTTCGCCGTAGACGTCGAGCTGGAACTGCTTCGATGCCGCATTGCCCAGGCGCACAGGCGCCGCACCCCCGTAGCCGGGCAGCCAGCCCACCTCGTATTCTTCCAGACGCCGCTCGCCCGTCACGCTGTAGAGTATTTGCAGACCTTCGGGGCTACCCGCTATGGCGCGCAGCAACCACTCGCGCCAGGCCACCGCTTCTTCGTGGTAACCGGCGAGCAGCAGCGCGTTCAACGAGAATGTGGCATCACGCAGCCAGCAGTAACGGTAGTCCCAGTTGCGCACGCCACCATGCTGCTCCGGCAAAGACGTTGTGGGCGCTGCAACGATTCCTCCGGTGGGCGCATAGGTCAGCGCCTTGAGTGTAATCAACGAGCGCATGACGGCGTCGCGCCAGCGTCCCTGGTAGGTGCAGCGTTCGGACCATTTACGCCACTCGTTCTCGGTTTCCAGCAGTTCCTGTTCCGGGTCGATGGCCGGCTGAGCCGCTTCATGAGAAGGGCGATAATTGAGGACAAAGCTTTTCCGCTCGCCCTTGCTCACGTGAAACTCGGCCATGGTTTTCATGTTTTCGCCGTGGACGGCGACTGCGCTGCGCAATTCCAGCCGGTCCGGCCCCGCGGTCGCCAGCAGCGCATCGCCCGACCGCTGCACCCAAGGCATGATGGAACCGTAATCGAAGCGGATGATGAGCTCCATGTGCATGGCTACTCGCCCACGCAAACCTTCAACGATACGCAGGACATCCCAACGCTCTTCCGAGAGCGACATGAAGTCAATGATCCGCACAGCGCCTGTCTCAGTCTCGAAATCGGTTTCCAGAATCAGTGTGCCGGGGCGGTATTTGCGCCGGATATTACGCACTTCTGCGACTGGCGCAATCAGCCAGCGTCCGTGTTCAGGCTCGCCCAACAGTGCAGCAAAACAAGCCCCCGAATCAAATCTCGGAAAGCACAGCCAGTCGATAGATCCATCGCGGCCGAGCAGAGCCGCCGTGTGGCAGTCGCCAATCAAGGCATAATCTTCAATCGGAAGTAGCATCAGCAAACCTCGGGTTGTGCCAGATTCCGTCTGCCGCAATCAACGCGTCAGCCTGTTTCGGACCCCAGCTGCCCGGCTTATAGGCGTGCGCCGGGTGGTGCGTTTCAAGGACCGGGTCGACCACCGCCCAGGCGGCTTCCACCGCTTCCTCTCGGGTGAACAGCGCGCCATCACCGGCCATGGCATCAGTCAACAATCTCTCGTATGGTGTTTCCGCCCCTGGTTGTTCATCCAGCAGGTAGAGTTCGCGCTGGTCGCCGACGTACTCTTTGCCGGCACGCTTGACGCGCGCAGCAAGGGCGACTGCGGCGTTGGGAGAGAGCCGGAAACGCAGATAATTGGCGCGCCCATCTGCCGGTGCAGAATCGTCGAACAGCTTTTGCGGTGGCGGCTTCAACTCCACCAGAACCTCGGCCGCGGTGTTAGCCAGGCATTTGCCGGAACGCAGATACCACGGTACGCCCTCCCAGCGCCACGAATCGATATACAGCCGCATCGCGCAAAATGTCTCGACGTCCGAGTCTTTCGCCACGCCCGGCTCTTTGCGGTATCCGGCGTATTGACCGCGCACTACGTCGTCCGGCTGCAGCGGGCGCATTGCCTGGAACACCTTGGCTTTCTCGCTATGCACAGCACCATAGCCCTGATAAGCCGGTGGCTCCATGGCCAGCAACGCGGCAATCTGGAACATATGGTTCTGGATGACGTCACGCAGGCAACCGGCGCTTTCGTAAAACTTTCCGCGGTCTTTTACACCGAAATCCTCGGCCAGGGTGATCTGCACGCTGGCCACGTGGTTACGGTTCCAGATCGGTTCGAGAAACGAATTGGCGAAGCGGAAATAGAGGATATTCATGATCGCCTCTTTCCCGAGATAGTGGTCGATGCGGAAGATCGCGTCCTCCGCAAACACCGACAGCGCAATACGGTTGAGTTCCCGCGCCGAGGCCAGATCGCGTCCGAACGGCTTTTCGACGATGACGCGCGCCTGATCGGCCAGACCAGAAGAACCCAGTCCTTTGATTACTTTCGCGAACAGTGCGGGGGGAATGGCAAGGTAATGCGCAGGACGCTGTGCATCACCCAGCGTCTGTTTCAGGGCTTTGAACGTCTCCAGATCATTGTAATCGCCGCCCACATACTGGAGCAGGGAAAGTAGATGGTCGAGCGCATCCCGGTCATCGATCTTGCCGGCGCTCTTGATGCTATCTTTCGCCCGTTTACGCAGTTGCGCAAGACTCAATTTCGAGCCGGCCACACCGATCACCGGCACGTTGAGCACACCCTGTTTGGCCATCGCATAGAGTGCCGGAAAAATCATTTTGTGGGCCAGGTCACCCGTTACGCCAAAGATCACCAGCGCATCAGCCGGCGTCTTGCGGTTATGGGTATTGCCCATCTCAGCGCCCCGCTTTCTTCTCGTCATGGCCGCCAAATTGCTTACGCATCGCAGACAGAACCCGATTGGCATAATCGGCATCGCCACGCGAAGCAAAACGCTCAAACAACGCCGCGTTGATGACCGGTGCGGGCACGCCCTCATCAATGGCGGCCAGTGCCGTCCAGCGCCCCTCACCCGAATCCGATACGCGTCCCGAGAAGCCGCTGAGATCGGCATCCTCAACCAGCGCCGCTGCGGTCAGATCGAGCAGCCAGGACGCCACCACACTACCGCGTCGCCAGACTTCTGTGATCTCGGGAAGATCCAGGTCATACTGATAAAATTCCGGGTTACGCATCGGCGCGGTCTCGGCATCCTTATCGTGCGAGCGCTTGCCGACATTGGCATTGTGCAGAATATTCAGGCCCTCGGCATACGCTGCCATCAAGCCATATTCGATCCCGTTGTGAACCATCTTGACGAAGTGCCCGGCGCCGTGCGGACCGCAGTGCAAATAGCCCTGATCCGCGGTGGCTGCGGGCTTGTCCCGGCCCGGGGTCGGCGTTGCCGTACCTGGGCCGGGGGCAAGCGTGGCGAAGATCGGATCAAGATGCTGGACGGTGTCTTTCTCACCGCCAATCATCAGGCAATAGCCGCGTTCAAAGCCCGCGACACCACCACTGGTACCCACATCCACATAATGCAAGGCGTGTTCTTGCAATTCAGCCGCGCGTCGAATATCGTCACGGTAATAGGAATTGCCACCATCAATGACGATATCGCCCGCTTCGAGTAACGGAACCAGTTGCGCCAGCACCTCGTCCACCACCGTCGCCGGTACCATCAGCCAGACCGTGCGTGGCTTGGTCAGACTGGCGACAAAATCGGCTAACGAATTCGTGCCCAGGGCACCTTCGCTGTGGAGTACCTCGACGACCTCGGGATGGCGGTTGTACACCACGCACTGGTGCTTTCCCCGCATCAGTCGTCGCACCATATTGCTGCCCATCCGTCCCAGTCCTATCATGCCGATCTGCATCTTGTATCTCCCTCATTGAGTTGGTGATGATCGCAGTCTCGCCTGTCACGCTTCTGCCGCTGAAGATCATGTTCTGCGCACATAATGAGACGCAAAAATCGTTCCTGGCTCAAACAATATTTATAGACATGGATAAACAACGTAGTACAGAAAAATCTTCATGGTCGAATGGTTGATAACAACCGAGACTGGGGGATATTACCCCGAACGTTTGATAACTTTAGCGTGCTGTACGCGATCCGACCAAGCTCATTGCGCACCAGCAACCACACTGGTCTTCCACTGTTTTCCATCGATACCCAGAAATATTGCCTGGTAGTTTCCTGGCGCCAGTGTCAGCAACCCCTGGTGCGGTAACGAGATCCTGGCGCGAGCGCCAACAACGCCGACGAAACCATATTGGGTCGGTTTGAAAACCGAATATTTGTATTCGTTTGCAAAACCGTCTTTCGCCAATTTGCTCAGCGCCATTCCGTCCCAGGTTTCCACCACCTGCCCGCGTGCATCAACGACAGTGGCCTGAATCACGTAAGCACCCTGTGTATCCGGTCCTGCATCAACGTATGCAGATAGCGTCAAATCCCCGGATGAGGAAAGTACCGGCTGGGTCAGGGCTAGATGATGATGTTTCGGGTTTGTCCGTGCCGTCAATGGGCTGTAGACGGCGCCACGCAGATATCCGTAGAAACCCACGCAAAAGACAATGGCGAAAATGCCGAACAGCTTTGCGAAACGCGTCACTGTCACGACAGGCAACGGGCCGCTGAACAACCATGGAAACCAGGAGCGGCGCGCGAGCCCGGGATATTTCTTCGCCACCCAATGATCCAGCGACCACCAGCTACCGCCACCGGCAATCATGATGCCCAAACCCATGGCAAAGCTGTTGGATGCCATGGTCCATTCGTCGACGCAAGTGGAACCCAGCCATCCGAACATCAACATCAGGGAAACCGCCAGACCGACACTGACCAAGCCGAAAAATCGCGTCATGAAACCGAATATCAAACCCAGACCCACCAGCAACTCGACCAACGTGAATAGGATGATTGATATATATAACAGGGTGGGATGGTGCAGCAGGCTACTGAGCGCCTCTCCGCTCCCAAAAATTGCACCGGGGATCGCAGCGTTCATTTTGTGAGCCATGTAACCGCTAGCGCTCGGATCCAGCTTGCCCACACTATAGATCAGCCGTCGACTGGCCCCTCCCCAGTAAACCCATCCTTGCACCAGCCGTACACCCAGCATGGCAAGCCCCAGCAAAGTCCACACATCGATACTGCGCACAGCAGAGTTAGCAGTTGCGCTCGCGTTCTCCTGGCTTGTTGTCGATGAGATGGGCATCTTGATTCTCCTGGGCGAACAGTTGACGGACTAATTCAGAATAATGCTCCCTATTCCTGATGTGAACGGTGCGTTATCGCGCATAACAACGCTGTTTATTCATATCGCTCGACTTTGAAAAATCAGCACTGCAACGCCCGATTGCGCATTTGAGGTAACCTATGCTTTTCGTCCAGATCAGAAATTTGCTTGGCTCACATGAATAAAGATAGCCGCATAGCAGCCCCACATACGCTTGATCCATCAGATTGGCAGGAACTCCGCGCCCAAGGGCATCTTATGCTGGACGACATGCTGGACTATCTGGAGCACATCCGGGAGCGCCCGGTCTGGCAACCGATTCCGCAACCGGTGCGCGACCTGTTCCATGAATCGCTGCCAGCGCAAGCAACCGATCTCGCCACGGTGCATGCGAGCTTCCTGCACGATGTACTGCCGTATGCCGTGGGTAACGCGCATCCCGGTTTCATGGGCTGGGTACATGGTGGCGGCACACCCGTGGGCATGCTGGCGGAAATGCTGGCGGCGGGGCTGAACGCCAATCTGGGCGGGCGCGATCAAATACCTATTGAAGTGGAACGCCAGGTATTGCAGTGGATACGCGAGCTGTTCGGCTTTCCGGACAGCGCCAGCGGCCTGTTCGTGACCGGTACCTCCATAGCCAATCTGATTGGCGTGCTGGTTGCGCGCACCGCCGCGCTGGGTAAAGAAGTACGTCAGCAGGGTGTCGCGACCAGCGGCAAACGCCTCACCGCGTATGCTTCCGCCGGTGCGCATGGTTGTATTGCCCAGGCAATGGACCTTGCCGGTCTCGGCATGGACGCCCTGCGCATCATTCCGGTGAATGACCAATATCAAATGGATACCGCAGCACTCGAACAGGCCATTGCAACGGATCGCAGCACTGGTTTCACACCGTTTTTCATCGCCGCCACAGCGGGTACCGTTGATGTCGGTGCCATCGATGATCTCACGCTACTGGCAGACATCGCCCAGCGCGAGGCCTTGTGGTTTCATGTTGACGGCGCGTATGGTGCGCTGGCCATGCTCGCCCCGGACATCGCACCACGCCTGAAAGGTATCCAGCGCGCCGACTCGATCGCCTTCGATTTCCACAAATGGGGACAGGTGCCCTACGATGCCGGGTTCATCCTGGTGCGGGACGGTACCCTGCACTACGATACCTTCGCGTCTCCCGCAGCCTACCTGCGCCGCGAAGCCAGCGGCCTGGCGGGCGGGTCACCCTGGCCATGCGATTTCGGGCCGGATCTTTCACGCGGTTTCAGGGCGCTGAAAACCTGGTTTACCATCAAAGTCTACGGTACCGAGCAGCTCGGCCGGACGATATCCGGCACCTGTGCACTGGCCCAATACATGCAGCAGCGCATCGAGACCATGCCGATGCTGGAGCTGATGGCACCCGTGACGCTGAATATTGTCTGTTTTCGCTACCGCTGTGAAAATGCAGATCAGATTAATACGCAGCTCGCGACCGCATTGCAGGAATCCGGTATTGCTGCGCCATCCACGACGACTATCAAGGGCCAAGTCGCAATTCGCGCCGCGATCGTCAATCACCGCACCGATATCTGCGACATTGACGCGCTGCTGCAAGCAACGCTTGCACTCGGCAAGGAACTTACCCGGACACCATGACTCAGGTACACAATGAATAACGATTCTCCACAATCATCCCTGACGCATGATGAAAATTGTGAACCGCTGATTGGCCTCGCCCCATTAATGCGCATGGCATTTACCGGCGCCGATCTGGGGCCACTGGGCACGCGACTGCTCAAGCGCGCAGAAACGCATCCACACGATGCCAATACCTTGTTGGACCTGTCGACGATCCTGCAGCTCAAAGGTAATCGTGCGGCCGCACTTGCCGTGCAGTCACAGGCATTGGAAATGCAACAGCTGTATCACCTGCCGGCAGCCAATGACGCGCCCGCGATACGTGTGCTTGCCATCATGGGGCCGGGGGACTTGATGGCCAATACGCCGCTGGAATTTCTGGTTGAAGACACCGATATCGCGCTCGATATGCTGTATGTGGCGCCACACCTGCCCTTCCCTGCAGCGTTGCCGGAACACGATGTCATGTTTGTTGCCATTGGTGAATCCGATCAGAATCGCCCCTTGCTGCAATATGTTGCCAACCTGACCCAGGACTGGCCGCGCCCGCTGCTGAATGCGCCGGACCGCATTGTCAATGTGTCGCGCGATGGTGCCTGTGCATTGCTGGCCTCCGCACCAGGAATCATCATGCCGAGCACAGTGCGCATTGATCGGCAAACCCTGGAGCAAATCGGGCGCGGGCAAAGGATGTTGACCGATGTCCTTACGGACGGCGATTTTCCGATGATTGTGCGCCCAGTTGATTCGCATGCCGGGCAGGGGCTGGACAAACTCGATACACCGGCAGCGATAGATAATTATCTGCAGTCACAACCGATGAATGCATTTTATGTGTCGCACTTTGTCGACTACCGCGGGTCAGACGGTTTATTCAGAAAGGCACGCATCGTCCTCATCCACGGTCGTCCGTATGTTTGTCATATGGCAATATCGGCGCACTGGATGATCCATTACCTGAATGCCGGCATGACCGACAGCGCTGAAAAGCGCGCCGAGGAGGCCCGCTTCATGGCAGGTTTTGACGACGATTTTGCGCGTCGGCATGCTACCGCTTTCCAGGCTATCCATGAACGAATGGGGCTGGATTATCTTGGCATCGACTGCGCGGAAACACCTACCGGCGAGCTGCTGATTTTTGAGGTAGACAGCAATATGATCGTGCACGCGATGGACCCGGTCGATCTGTTTCCCTATAAACAGCCGCAGATGCATAAAGTGTTCGCCGCCTTTCGCACCATGCTGATTGATGCAAGCGCTCAATCCTGATTTTGCCTGACAATAATCGTCATGACCGGCTTACCCTTCCTGCTACCAGCCAGTTACTGGTAGAAGGTGGCGATGCCCGTATTACCCTGACATCGGTTCAAAATTCAAACAAATACGGTTGCTCACCTGAACCTGATCCGGGCCTGATAGGTTTTGGGTCCGCCACGGCTTCGACCATTTCCGCGACTGGTTTTAATGCTGCAGACCAACTACGCCGTCGTCTTCTCCGTGATGCCGATACGCAAGCACCGGCCACCCTCTATGCCCACGAACTCAACCGGCTGCGTCAGGAACTTATCCAACTATGTAACCTAAGTGATCTGCCCGGTCTCGATATCGTATTCGCCGCATCGGGCACGGACTTGCACTTGATTGCGGCTCAGCTTGTCAGTAACGGCGCCGATGTATCCACACTGGCACTGATGCTGAATCCGGAAGAAACCGGCAGCGGCGTACCTGCGGCGCTGGCTGGCCGTCACTTCAGTGCCCATACGGCACGAGGAAATTCAGTGAACGCAGGCACTACCATCAACGGCACGGCTGCAATCGAAGTCGTGGCAGTGCCGATTCGGCAAATTGATGGCATCCCTCGTCCGGCAAACGCAGTCGATGCAGAAACCGAATCGCTGGCAAGTCACGCAATCGAGCAAGGCCGTCGTGTGTTGCTGATACTCACTGACGTTTCCAAAACCGGCCTGATCGCGCCGAGTGTGGCCTGCGTTGTTGCACTGCAACGCCGCTGGCCGGATAAGCTCAATATCCTGGTCGATGCATGCCAGTTCCGCCTCGCACCCGCAACCCTGCGCGCTTATCTGGCGCATGGTTTCATGGTGGCCGTGACCGGTTCGAAATTCCTCACCGGGCCCACTTTTTCGGGCGCCCTGCTTATCCCGTCTGCAGTCGCACAAGGTTTACGCAGCCGGCCATTGCCACCCGCCCTACAGACCTATTCCGCAGCGGCGGACTGGCCGTCTGGATGGGATGGCAGCGGCGTTCTTGATCCCGATGCAAGCAATTTCGGGCTATTGTTGCGCTGGGAAGCCGCTCTCACCGAATTACGGGCATTTCTTGCCATACCTGACTCAGTCGTCCAACGCTTTCTACAGTCTTTTGCGGAGGCCATTCAGCATCGGCTGAGCAGTGACCCAAGCTTTGAACTCATCCCGGCACCATTGATCGATCGCTGCCCCTTGATAGAAGCAACAGGCTGGGATCATATCCAGACGATTTTTCCGTTTCTGCTGCACCACCCTGCCAACGCGGCCCGATGCGGCCCGTTAAGCAAGGAAGAAACCATGCTGATCTATCGCCAGCTGCAAGATACTCTCGCCTGCCCTCCTGATCCGGATGCCGGCAGCACCTGCACCACATTACGCTTCCAATTGGGACAACCCGTTGCGGCCGGTCAGCGCAACGGCATACCAGTAAGCGCTTTGCGGCTGTGTAATAGCGCGCGCCTGGTAATCGAGGCGGCAAGTGGCTCTAACCAGGGTGCTGTCGTCATTGAGCGCGCCCTGTGTGCACTGGACAAGACAGCCCAGCTCATCCGCCGCCTGTCATCATGATAAATATCGTCTTTTTGGCATAAACATCCTGGCGGCGCATCAAGGTGACATGACCCGAGATTCGGTGCAGCTCGTTTAAACCCTGAAATAGTAAAGATTTCAGCCACTAATCACCCGATTGGTGAGAACTCAACACGCCTAATATATAGGCTCATAATCAGAACCCATCCCGCACAACTCGTTAACGGCCAGTATGAAAGAAACTCCGACACCACCGCAGAATGCTCCCGACATCGCCCGCGAAGCTTTTCGTCGTCTGGCGATGCAGCGTACCGCACCTACCCCGGATGCATACCGAACTGCCTACAATGAAATCGCCGGTATTTCGGAAAATGCGGATGCTGAAACCGTACTTACCGAGTTTGCAAAAAACCTGGTACGCGCACGCGGCGAAGTGGCAGAATTCGGCACCCGCTTTCATCGTGCCCTGGAGACTCGTGACTGGAAGGATTATGGTGATGGGCTTTCCCAGCTGATAGAAAAACGCCTTAAAAAATCACCACCGGTCAGTAGTGCACCCATCCATTTACCTACTGATGACAATCATCAGGTTCGGCTACTACGGGAACTGCTCACTCGCACGCTGACCTTAGCGGTCGCCTCGCTGCTCGCCGACCGGCCCGAACTCGCTAGTGAATCCGAATCGCTGGCAACAGCCATTAAAGAAGCGCACACCGAAGAAGCACTCAATGATGCGGCCAGCCGCCTGAAACAATTGTGTTTCCGTATCGAACTGAGAAGTGGCGACCTGGCTGAACAGCAGGAATTGCTGCTGCGTCTGTTCCGGCTTCTGCTGGATAACGTGCGCGACCTGCTGGAAGAAGATAGCTGGATGCGCGGCCAGGTCGAAGTCGTACAAAACCTCATCACCGGTCCGATCAATCACCATGCGCTTGAAGATGCTTCGCGCAGCCTCAAGGAAGTCATCTACAAACAAGGCACATTGAAGAGCAGTCTGGCGGAAGCCAAGATCACCGTCAAAAACATGGTCACGATTTTTATTGATCGATTGAACACCGTCGCTGCCAGCACCGGCGATTATCATGAAAAGATGGACAGCTATTCCCAGAAAATCGCTCAGGCCGGCAGCATCAACGAACTGAATTCAGTGCTGGATGACGTAATGCGCGATACGCGCACCGTGCAGACGGATGCGTTGAACTCGCGCGATGAAATGGTAGCAGCACGTCAAAAAGCACTGGAGGCCGAAGCTAAAATCCACAAGCTCGAATCCGAGCTGGCTCAAATGAGCGAACTCGCGCGCGAAGATCCGCTGACCGGCAGCCTCAACCGGCGCGGACTGGATGACGTATTCGAGCGCGAACAGGCACGCGCGCAACGCCGCGGTTCTCCCCTTTGCATCGCTCTGCTGGATATGGATGATTTCAAAAAACTCAATGACACTCACGGCCATGGTGCCGGTGACGATGCATTGATCCATGTGGTGAAAATCGTCAAGGAAACACTGCGCACCATGGATGTGATCGGGCGCTTTGGCGGCGAGGAGTTTCTGGTCGTACTGCCAGATACCAATATTGAAGATGCCATGCAAGTCATCGCACGTCTGAAAAAGGAACTCACCAAACGTATTTTTATTCACAATAATCAGCGCCTGCTGATCACCTTCAGCGCAGGCATTGCATTAAGTGGCCCGGATGAAGATACAAAGTCGGTGTTAAAGCGCGCTGACGCAGCATTATACAAAGCCAAGAAAGCCGGTAAAAACCGTGCAATTGCTGCGGACTAGGCCAAAATATCATTCTGAACAACATTCTATTAAAGATTTTTTTGATTCCTGCCGAAACGTGGAAAGGCGGTTCAAGTTCGGTTAGTGCCTGCGAAATAAATATTTTGTTTTACCCTAAATATTTCGCAAACACGTCCCGATAAGTTAAATAACGGCGGTTTGAATGCCTGGCCTTACAAGGTCAAACCAAAGTTGACGGCACTTGAGCCGGATCCATCAAACCACAGGAATTAAGGAGATTTAACATGGCTTCATATATCAATACCAACATCGCTTCGTTGAATGCGCAGCGTAACCTCACCACTTCACAATCTTCGCTGGCCACTTCCTTGCAGCGCTTGTCTTCGGGCTTGCGCATCAATAGTGCGAAAGACGATGCCGCCGGTCTCGCCATTAGCGAACGGATGACTTCACAGATTAATGGTTCTACTCAGGCAGCCCGCAACGCCAACGACGGTATCTCTCTGGCGCAGACCGCAGAAGGTGACCTCGCTCAAATCGGTAACAACTTGCAGACCATGCGTAATCTGGCCGTACAATCTGCCAACGCAACTAACTCTGCTTCAGACCGCGCTGCGCTAAATGCTCAGTACCAACAACTCTCTGCCGAGAATGATCGTATCGCTCAAACATCATCCTTCAACGGCGTACATCTTCTGGATGGCTCGTTCAATGCGCAAAGCTTCCAAGTCGGCGCGAACAATACCAGCAACGACCAGATTACTGTCGCATCGATCGCCAGCGCACGTAGCTCTGCATTGGGTGGCAGCGGCACCTCGACCTCGACCTCACTAACGGGCACCGCCACAACAACCGCTTTGGGCGCAGGCGATTTGACACTTAACGGCTTCCAGGTTGGTGCATCCACCATTGGTTCTGCTGCAGGACAAACCGCAGCCAGCGCTTTTTCGATCGCAGCTGCAATTAATGCGGTGTCTTCCCAGTCTGGAGTAACCGCGACTGCCAACACCACCAGCGTTACCGGTGCAGTTCAAACTGCATTTGGTGCAGTGGCAGCAGGCAGCTTCAGCATCAACGGTGTAAACGTTGGCGCAATTGCCGCTGGTGGTACCGCACCTGGCCAAGGGGCTAATACCGCCGCTGCTATTAATCTGGTTTCTAGTCAGACAGGCGTGACTGCTACTGCGGACAATACCGGTAAAGTCACATTAAGCGCCGCCGACGGCCGTGACATTGCTGTAGCTGCTGTAGGTGCTTACGCCACACTGGCTGCTGATACCGGCCTTACTGCAGGCGCTACACATGGCACCCTCACCCTGGCTTCTAGCAGTTCAGCTGGTATCGTAGTCAGTGGTGGTGCACCGGCCAGCGCTGGCTTGACTGCCGGTACGACTGCACCGGCTACCACGTTGAATGTAGTCAGCATTTCTTCCACCAATCTGTTGACAGCCAGCAGCTCAACCAACTCGCTGACTGCCATTGATGGTGCAATCAATACCATCAACAGCAGCCGTGCCGCATTGGGCGCGTATCAAAACCGCTTCGCATCTGCTGTAAGCAGCCTGCAAACCACTTCGGAAAACCTGTCTGCAGCACGTAGCCGTATTCAGGATACCGACTTTGCTGCAGAAACAGCCAACCTGACTCGCGGCCAGATTCTGCAACAAGCAGGTACAGCGATGCTGGCTCAAGCTAATGCGCTGCCAAACGGCGTGCTGGCTCTGCTACGTTAATTAGTAAAAGGCAACCCATCTGGGTTTCCGTAACCGGATGGAAAGCGGGAGACCGCTTTCCATCTTCCCACTTTGAGGGAAATAGTCATGGACATCAGTCAAATATCGAGCACTACGCAGGTGCCAATCACACTACCGGCAAACCGGCAAGCGACATCCGCTCCGACTGGCGCACTGCCAGCTATTCTCCCGCAGACAAATAATGGTGCTGCTGCAGCAATACAGTCAGCAACTAAAGCAGTTCCTGTTGATGCAGTAGATTTGAAGCGCTCAATCGACGCAATCAACAAATTTCTTAAACCTGTTGCCAGCAATATTGAATTCAGTATTGATCAGGATAGCGGTCGAACCCTGGTCAAGGTTGTGGATACAGATACAAATACCGTCATAAGACAAACACCTTCCAAGGAAGTACTGGCAATTGCCAAGGAACTGGACAAATTGCAAGGCCTCCTGATTCGGGAAAAGGCCTGAGCTTAGCTCAATTCGGAAAGCACATCATGGCTATCTCTTCAACACCGATGATCTCTTCCCCTGGCATAGGATCGGGGCTTGACGTTAACAGTATTGTCTCCCAGTTGATGGCGGTCGAACAACAGCCGCTCACCGCGCTTAACAATAAAGTAGCAAGCTATCAGGCCCAGCTTTCCGGATATGGTCAGATACAGAGTGCTCTGTCCCAGTTTCAAAGCGCAGTACAAGGATTGTCCAGTCCCGCTCAATTCCAGAGCGTCACTGCAACCTTGGCCGATTCGACAATTGCTACGGTCAGTGCCAGCGCTGGGGCAACTCCTGGCAGCTATGCACTTGAGGTGTCCAGTCTCGCCCAGGCTCAAAAATTGGTCAGCGCCGGACAAGTAAGCACAAACACTGCCATCGGTAGCGGGACAACTACCACGTTGACATTCGATTTCGGCACCATTTCTGGCGGCACATTCAGCAATGGTACTTACACGGGGGCCAGTTTTACCAGCAATGGTGCAGGCAGCAAGAGCATCACGATCGATAGCAGCAACAATTCATTAGCCGGAATTCGCGATGCCATCAATAGCGCCAATATGGGCGTGTCAGCTACGATTGTTAATGATGGCAGCGCTACGCCTAATCGTCTGGTGCTAACCGACAGCACTACCGGCATCAGCAACAGCATGAAAATTTCAGTGTCCGGTGATGCCACCATTTCCAGCCTGCTTAGCCAGGATCCAGCCAACAATACCGGCCAGGCGCTTACTGAAACTGTAAGCGCCCAGAATGCCAATTTCAAACTGGATGGTGTTGCAATCACTAAAACTTCCAATACCGTCACCGATGCCATTCAGGGTGTAACCCTTAATCTGGCCAAGACCAATGTCGGTAGTCCCACAAGCCTGACGGTGGCACAAGATACTGGCTCCGTTACCAATGCGGTCAATGCTTTTGTAAAGGCATATAACAACGTCACGCAAACTCTTACTGCTGCAACGGCTTACAATCCAGCAACAAAAACAGCCGCATTATTTAATGGCAACGCCTCGGTATCATTGATGCAGAATCAGATCCGGAATGTGCTGTCAGCGCCTATTGGTGGAGGAGGCAGCGCATATACCATGCTCCCGCAGATTGGCATAACTTTCCAAAAAGATGGAACACTCGCTGTAGATAGCACCAAACTACAGACTGCACTCACAAGTAACTTTAATGATATTGCCGGACTCTTCGCAGCTGTCGGCAAAACTTCGGATAGTCTGGTGAATTATTCAAGTGCAGGCGCCCTCACCGCGCCGGGTGCATACAGCGTAAATGTCACGCAACTCGCCACACAGGGCAACGCAACAGCTTCATCAGCAGCAGGCCTGACAATCACTTCTGGCGTAAATGACACATTGCAGGTTTTGGTGGATGGCGTAACCGCTAATGTGACCCTCGCTTCAGGTACCTACGCAAGTGCCACTGCGCTGGCTACCGAGATACAGTCGCAAATCAACGGTACCAGTGCGTTTTCTTCATTAGGCTCCGCAGTGACAGTTACACAATCCGGTGGTGTCTTAAAGATATCCTCCAACCGCTATGGCTCCGCTTCTTCTGCCAATATTACGGGCGGCAATGGTCAGGCCAATCTCAACTTTGGTGGCACTGCTGTGGCCACTGCCGGCGTGGATACTGCCGGCAGCATCAATGGTGCAACAGCTGTAGGTTCCGGACAATACCTCACCGGCGCCGCTGGCGACGCTTCGCAAGGTCTGCAAATACAGATTAAAGGCGGTACCACAGGAGCACGCGGCACGGTGAATTACTCACAAGGCTATGCCTACCAGTTTAATTCGCTCGCAAACTCCATGCTGGGCTCAAGCGGGATCATCAGTTCCAGCACCGATAGCATCAATGCTTCTATCCAGCGTTTGAATGTCGATCAACAAACTATGAGTGATCGTTTGACTGTTATCGAGGCTCGCTATCGTGCCCAATTCACCGCACTCGATACGATGATCAGCAGCATGAATACCACCAGCAGCTTTTTAACACAGCAACTCGCTAACTTACCGAAGATCGCATAAGGGAGAATCCGACATGTTTGGAACAGCACGCAGCGCTACGAATACTTATGCAAAGGTCGCCATGGAAACAGGGGTGGCTGCAGCTAACCCGCACAAACTCATCGTCATGCTTTTTGATGGCGCAAAAACCGCGCTCGCCAACGCCATGCAGCAAATGAAGAATGGAGATGTGAAAGCCAAGGGACAAGCTATTTCACATGCCATCACGATTATTGACGGCGGCTTGAGAGCAAGCCTGGACAAGACTGCCGGCGGCGAAATCGCGACCAGTCTGGATGCCTTGTATGAATACATGAGCAATCGTCTGCTGATGGCAAATATCACTAACGACCCTGCCATTCTGGAGGAGGTGGATGGCCTGCTTAGCCAGTTGCGCGAGGCCTGGGAGGCAATCGGCACCCCCATAGCGACTAAAGCCGCACCAGCCGTATCAGTACAAGACAATATTTCTCCACGTGTAAATTCTTTTGTGAGAGCGTGACCCCTAATGATGAATAGTGACGAAATCATCTCGATATATGAATCCGTGGCAAGCATCACTGAACAGATGCTGTCCGCTGCACGCAACAGTGACTGGGAGCACATGGCGGCACTGGAATCACGCTGCGCCAATCATGTACGTACGCTGGAAAAAAGCGAACCCCGCTCTGCACTGACAAGTGAGATGCGTGAACGGAAATTCACCATCATCCAGAAAATCCTCGCGGATGATCGCGAGATTCGCAACATTACCGAGCCGTGGATGGCGCAATTATCGTCGCTGATAAACAATACCAGCACCGAACGCAAACTTTCCATGACTTACGGCAGGAATCAGGTAGGCTGAGCATGATCCCCATGCGCCCTGAAACGGCCGGCGCGCGATCGCTTATCCCGGTCGAGGCGCTGATGCCGGTGTCCGCGCTGGGAGATACGCTGAAGGGATCATCCCAGCAGCGATTTGCTCAATTCCCCTTGGGCCAGCAATTCCAGGCCAAGGTACTGTCGGCACTGGACGATGGCAGTTTTCTGGTACGTGTAGCCGATACTTTGTCACGCATGGTATTGCCCGCAGGTACCCGCGCCGGTGATTTGCTGCAACTGACCTTGATGAGCCGCGCACCCCAGCTGACTTTTCTTCTCGGGTCCCAGCCCGGCGCCGCTTCGACTTCGCTGAGCGTCACTGGCCGAATGATCGACAATCTGCTGCATAACGCACAACAAAATGGTGCATCCAGCGCCATATCCGGCAAGGCGGCGCTCATCCCCTCCCCCACGTTGAATCCTGCACAAATCGCTGTGGCGTTAGGTGACACCGTCAGTACCAGTGGTCTGTTCTACGAGGCGCATGTGCGCCAGTGGGCCAACGGTAATCGCGCCATTTCCGAACTGATGCGTGAACCCCAGGCTCAAATTGCGCTTACCCACCAAGCCGACGCTGCTGCTACCCAGCCAAAAACAGACCTTGGCAATACCGCATTGACACAATTGATCAATCAGCAATTGAACACGCTGGAGCAGCAACGTGTATTGTGGCGGGGTGAGGCATGGCCTGGCCAAACCATGGAATGGGAAGTTGGGGAAGATACGCCAGAAGACAGCAACCGGGATATGCAGCGATCCTGGTATAGCGAGGTCCGCTTTGATCTGCCGACGCTGGGCACACTGACTGCGACCATACGCCTGACCGGTGAGCATGTGCAGGTCCGGATTCATGCCGGCACGGAAGCTTCGGTGACCTCGCTGCGCGCCCATGGCACACAATTATCCGATGCCCTGAATGCGGCCGGTATTCCGCTTGACTCTTTGATTGTGAAACAGGATGAATGAACCTGGCACACCATTGCAGAGTGCAGTTGCCCTTGCCTACCAGACCGGTTCAACCGCGCCCAAGGTCGTTGCTAAAGGCAAGGGATTGATCGCACAGGAAATCATCGCTCGAGCTAAAGAACACGGCGTGTTCGTGCACGAATCCAAAGAGCTGGTTTCATTACTGATGCAGGTTGAACTCGACCAACACATTCCGCCCGCGTTGTACCGCGCCGTAGCCGAGTTACTGGCCTGGCTGTACAGGATAGAGACGGAACGAAAAAACAGCGATACACCGGAGTAATTGGCATACTGCAAATAACCGCTTATGCTTGTTTCCAATATCCCGCAGAAGACTCAAAGACTATGCCTACCAACAACCCTGACTTCGGTACTGAAAATCAAAGCCCATATCTGGTGCATTCCCATCGTGAGATCGTAGCCTTGCTGCGCAGCATCGGTGAACAGCATCAACTCATTACCATGTTGGTTAATGGCGGTGCAGATGCCGTCGTTACCTCAATACTGGAAGTAGACGATGCCAACAATACAGTCATTATCGACTGCGCACCCAGTGCTTTGCTGAATCAGCACATTACGCAATCTGAGGATATCGCCTTTGAAGCCTCTCTCGACAAGGTGCGTATCCTGTTTTCAGTGGCCAGCGCAAGCAATACTGAACATGAAGGCCGCCCCGCCTTGAGCATTCCCATTCCTGTGGGCCTGATCAGATTACAACGACGCGAGTACTATCGCGTCAATACTCCGGTGCTCAACCCCATACTTTGC
Organism: Pseudomonadota bacterium; assembly: GCA_040388645.1. Classification (GTDB taxonomy): domain Bacteria; phylum Pseudomonadota; class Gammaproteobacteria; order Burkholderiales; family Sulfuriferulaceae; genus Sulfuriferula. The sequence goes on along the minus strand of JAZKBM010000007.1, from coordinate 20,197 downwards.
AGGATTTTGCTGGACAGCGATGCTGATGAAAACAGTTATGCGATGCCGCTGGTGGATATCAGCTGCGGTGGCATCGCCCTGCTGGATGACAAGAAATTACTGGATTCCACGATAGGCCGGGAGTATGAAAACTGTCATATCGATCTGCCTGGTCTCGGTGTGGTAACCGTTACCCTGCAAATCAGGAATTCGCAAGAGCTGACCCTGTTCAATGGCAAAACCAATCGCCGCCTGGGCTGTCTTTTCGTCGACTTATCCAAGGGCATGCTGGCGGCCGTACAACGCTATATCATGTATCTGGAGCGGGAGCGTAACGCGAAAATTACTGGCTTGAATTAAGCTGGATACTTGAAATTCGATAACAGAATAAATCACACTTTCCAGACAGGCTGGTTTAAATCTGCATATTCATGATTTCATGATAGGCGGAGACCAGCTTGTTGCGCACCTGGATCGTCGCCTGAAAAGAGATATTGGCTTTCTGCATGGAAATCATCACATCCGACAAGTTCACCTTGTCGTCACCCATGGCGAAACGCTGCCCCAGTTGCTGGGATTGCACCTGCGTACTGTTCACCTGATCAAGCGATGATTTCAGCGCATCAGCAAAATTGACCTTGTCCACAGCGCCGCCTGTCGGCAAAACATTGCTTGTGGTCTCAGGCCGCGTGGCTGCTGCCTTGAGCTGCGCCATCATGGCTTCTATCCTGCTGGTATCGATCATTCCGGTTTTCATTGCACGCTCCATCAAATCTTAACTTCCGCCGCTTCCTGCGGAGGTTCAGGTTTCCTACACCGCCACATTATCACTTGACCATCCCAATCTCAGCGGAAAAAGCACCGGAAACAGTCCTCTATTCAATCAATTGAAATACGCAGGTGCAGTGATAATCGATGCTGAGCTAAGTACCACGAATCGGTCGAGACGCAATATGAACCAGAACAACATGAACCACTGCTTGAACCATCACTGCAACGATTGCGGAGAAGCATTATGTCTGTAGCAGGCGAAGTCGCACTTACCCCGAAGTTTATGGGCCTCACACAGGGACCCGGTGGACGCAAGTTTTTGCAGATCCTGGGCATCGCAGCGGTCATTGCCATCATGGCCGGCGTATGGATGTGGGGTCAGCAACCGGATTATCGTGTGTTGTTCTCCAATTTCAGCGACCGCGACGGTGGCGCCATCGTGGCTTCGCTGGAACAGATGAATGTGCCCTACAAATTTGCCGAAGGCGGTGGTGCCATTCTGGTACCCGCAAACCAGGTCTACGAAGCACGCCTCAAGCTGGCTTCACAAGGCTTGCCAAAGGGGGGGAATGTCGGTTTCGAATTGATGGAAAACCAGAAAATGGGGGTTTCCCAGTTCGTGGAACAAATCAATTTCCAGCGCGCACTGGAAGGTGAACTCGCTCGCTCGATCGAATCCATCTCTACTGTAAGGTCAGCACGCGTGTTGCTGGCACTCCCGAAATCCTCGGTTTTTGTACGCGAACAACAGAAACCCACTGCTTCCGTATTGCTGAATCTGGAACCCGGCCGGGTGCTGGACCGGCAACAAATTAGTGCAGTAGTACATCTGGTCGCCAGCAGCGTTCCCGACCTGCCTACAAAAAATGTGACTGTGGTTGACCAGAATGGCAATTTACTTTCTGATACCAGTGCCAACACCGGTGCCAATGGCCTTGATCCCAGCCAGCTCAAATACGTTCACGACCTTCAACGTAATATCGTAAAACGTGTGGAATCCATCATTGCTCCGATTGTAGGTGCCAACAACGTACATGCCGAAGCGACCGCCGATGTGGATTTTTCTCACAGTGAGCAGGCAGCCGAAACCTATAAACCCAACCAGACTCCCGATGCAGCTTCGATACGCAGTCAGCAAACCAGTGAATCCATTAATGGCAGCGGCGCCAATGCGACAGGTGTGCCCGGAGCGCTAAGCAATCAACCTCCGGCGCCCGCAACCGCCCCGCTTACTGCGCCTAATGGCACGAATCCGGCAACGCCGACGACGCCTGCTGCAACGCCCACCAACACCCAAAAAGAATCCACGGTTAACTATGAGGTTGATAAAACCGTACGTTACGTACAACAACCGATGGGCGGTGTGAAACGACTTTCTGTTGCAGTCGTGGTGAACTACAGAGACAGCGTAGACAAAACCGGCAAAGTTATCAGCCGGCCGCTTTCTGCTGCTGAAAAAACGCAGATTACCGATCTGGTCAAGGAAGCCATGGGCTATAACCAGCAACGCGGGGACACGCTGAACGTGGTCAACAGCCCGTTTGCCCGTGCTGAAAAAGAAACCATTCCTGATGTACCGCTATGGAAACAGCCGGAAACCATTCAGCTCGCCAAGGATATCGGTAAATACCTGATCGCCATCGCAGTGCTGCTTTATCTGTTTTTCCGCGTGCTCAAACCGATGCTGCGCAAATTATCCGAAAACACGAACACTCAGGCCGCATTACCTGCTCCCGGCGACGATGTGGTACACCTATCCCACATGTCGGCCAACGGCGAACACGTAGAGTTGACTTCACAGGGTTCACTCGGATACCAGCAAAACCTGGAAATAGCCAAGAGCATGGCAAAACAGGATCCGAAAATTGTAGCCAACGTGGTCAAGAGCTGGGTGAACGGCAATGAGTAATGATGTCGGTATAGAAAATGGGGCGATCCTGATGCTGGCTCTGGGTCAGGACGAGGCCGCCGAAGTAATGAAGTACCTTGGCCCGCGCGAAGTACAGAAACTAGGACAAGCCATGTCCGTGATGAAAACCATTGGCCACGAACGGGTTGCTTCGGTACTCGACGATTTTTGTCAGGAAGCCGGGCGCAGCTCGTCGCTGGGCATCGATTCTGATGACTATATTCGCAGTGTGCTGACCAAAGCACTAGGTGATGACAAGGCGGCTTCCCTGCTCAATCGCATCCTCGGATCAAGGGATGCCAGCGGCATAGAAAGCCTGAAATGGATGGATTCCCAGTCTGTTGCAGAGCTTATTCACAATGAACACCCGCAAATCATCGCCACCATCCTGGTCCATCTGGAACGGGATCAATCCTCCGAGGTGCTCAAAAATTTCACTGAACGCCTGCGCAACGATGTGATGCTGCGCATCGCGACTCTGGATGGCGTACAACCAACGGCACTGCGCGAGTTGAACGACGTGCTTACCAAGCTGCTTTCCGGTAACGAAAACGTCAAGAAAAAATCCATAGGCGGCATCCGTGTGGCTGCTGAAATTCTCAACTTCATGGGCGGCGAGACTGAATCTTCCGTCATGGAAAGCCTGAAAAGCTACGACGATGACATGGCTCAAAAGATCATGGACGAGATGTTCGTATTCGATAACATCATGGACATTGATGATCGCGGCATCCAGTTGTTGCTGCGCGAAGTGCAGTCCGACGCCCTGATTATTGCTTTGAAGGGTGCCGCACCTGAGCTGCGTGAAAAAATATTCAAGAACATGTCCCAACGTGCTGCTGAAATGATGCGTGAAGACCTTGAGGCCAAAGGACCGGTGCGCCTGTCGGAGGTAGAAGCGCAACAAAAGGAAATTCTCCTGGTGGTGAGGCGTCTGGCTGACGAAGGTCAGATAATGCTGAGTGCAGGCGGCGAGGATGCTTATGTCTAATGTGGTTCCAAAGGAGCAACAATCGGCTTATCAGCGTTGGGAAATGGCCTCTTTCGACGATAACCGGCGTCCACAGGGGAAAAGCTCACCAGCCATTGCTTTGCCCACCGTTGACGAAATCGAGAAAATCCGCGAACAGGCTCGGCTTGAGGCTTACGCAGCAGGGATGGAAGAAGGTCGCGTTGCCGGATTGGCTGCAGGCCGCAGGGAAGCAGTCGATGAAAAAACGCGTTTGCAGGGGATTGCCTCCTCGTTTGCTAATGAAGTGGCACAGGCGGATGAACTGATCGCGAACGAGGTACTGGATCTGGCGCTGGATCTCTCTAAAGCCATGCTCAAGACAGCCCTGGATGTACGTCCGGAACTGATCATCAATATCGTCAGCGAAGCCATCCATTACCTCCCCACCCTGCATGCGCCTGCACGGCTTTATCTCAACCCGAGCGATCTGTTGCTGGTTAAAAGTCATATGGGCGATGAACTGGACAAAGCCGGCTGGCAGCTGGCTGATGATGCGCAAATGGGGCCTGGCAGCTGTCGTGTGGAAACCGCCAACAATCAGATTGATGCCTCGCTGTCGACACGCTGGCAGCGTCTGGCGGCCGCGCTAGGCAAAGAATCAGACTGGCTCGCCTCATGACGCCGGTTTTACCGCACAGTCAGCGCTGGAAATCCTATCTGCACGATTGCAGCGAGTTGCTGGCGATCGCCGAACCGATGCTGGTATCCGGACGCGTTACCCGTGTTGCCGGACTGGTCATGGAAGCTGTAGGTCTGAAACTGGCGGTGGGAAGTGCCTGTACCGTACCACTCCCCAATGGATCGAAACTGGAAGCCGAAGTGGTCGGTTTCGATGGCGAGCGGCTATTTCTGATGCCGCAAAGCGATGTCGAGGGCCTGGTTCCCGGTACCCGTGTATTCCCGGTGGAAGTTGTACAGAGCCTGCCTCGTCCCGGACAGGTTAAACACCCGCGGCGGCGGCCGAGTGATCGTACGCGTCACCTGCCGGTAGGTAATGAATTACTGGGGCGGGTTGTGGATGGCGCCGGGCGCCCGCTCGACAGTCTCGGTCCACTGGAAGCGCATCACACCGCTCCTCTCAATGTTCGCGCCGCCAACCCGCTGTCACGCGCGCCCATCACCGACATACTGGATGTCGGCGTACGCGCCATCAACAGCATGCTGACCGTGGGGCGCGGTCAGCGCATGGGGCTGTTCGCCGGGTCTGGTGTAGGTAAAAGCGTCTTGCTGGGCATGATGGCGCGCTATACCAGCGCTGACGTGATTGTGGTCGGGCTGATTGGCGAACGCGGCCGCGAAGTAAAGGAATTCATCGAACAGATTCTGGGAGCCGTTGGACTGGCACGCGCGGTCGTCGTCGCCGCGCCCGCCGATACACCGCCACTGATGCGACTGCAGGGCGCTGCCTATGCAACCGCCATTGCTGAACATTTTCGTGATCAGGGCAAGCACGTGCTGCTGATTATGGATTCACTGACACGTTACGCCATGGCGCAGCGCGAAATCGCCCTGGCTATCGGCGAACCGCCAGCCACCAAGGGTTACCCGCCTTCCGTATTTGCCAAATTGCCTGCGCTGGTGGAACGGGCCGGCAATGGCAAGGAAGGTGGCGGGTCAATTACCGCCTTCTATACCGTACTCACCGAAGGCGACGACCAGCAAGATCCCATTGCCGACGCGGCGCGCGCGATACTGGACGGGCATATCGTGCTCAGCCGAACCCTGGCTGAAGGCGGCCATTATCCAGCCATTGATATCGAACAATCCATCAGCCGTGCCATGCACACCATCACAACACCGGAGCACCAGCAGCTTACGCGCCGCCTGAAGCAGCTCTACTCGCGTTATGAACGCAACCGCGACCTGATCAGCGTGGGGGCTTACGCCGCAGGTACTGATCCCATACTGGACGAAGCAATCACCTTGCATCCACGAATTGAGTCATTTCTCCAGCAAAACATACCCGAACGCGCGGGCATTACCGAGAGCTTGGGGAAACTTACCGCTCTATTCGAGTGATTGAACAAGCACCACCAAAAATATAATCAATGCCATGGCTACTCATTCCGCGATCAATACACTCATTGAATTGGCGACAAAAGATGTCGAGGAAGCTGCAAAGCGACTGGGCGTCGCCATTCGAGCTTGTGGAGAAACAGAGCAGAAACTCGCGTTGCTATTGCAATATCGTGATGATTATGCGGCACGCTGCCAATCCGATCTGTCCACGGGACTGACCGCCGCCGGGTACCACAATTTCCGTGTATTCCTGGAAAAACTGGACAGCGCGATTACCGGGCAACGTGAGGTGGTGCGCGCAGCACAAAAACTTGCCGATAACGCTCGTAGTGCCTGGCAGGATTGTGAACGTAAACGCCTGTCCTTTGGCGCATTGGAAAATCGTGCCAGGAAGCAGATTCAGCAACACGAAAGCCGTCGCGACCAGAAACTCATGGACGAACATGCTGCACGGAAAACACTCTACAAACGGTAGGACAAAATGACCATGACGCCGACTAGCCCAGTGCAAGCCCAGACCAGTCCTGTACCTGCAGGCAAACAAACCAATTCTGCCCCTGCAGACGTTCCATTTAATCAGGTACTCTCCGGCGAAATGGCGAACCGTCAAAGTTCTGCCAATACGGACAAATCCGCCAGTCAGGGAACCGACAGCAAAACTGCTCAGGATCAGCAAACGATATCCTCAGCCGGCGGGCACGGTGCCAAGGAAACCAAATCGGCAGACACCACCGACGCCAAACTCAAGGACAGCAAAGACATCAAGGACGATGCTGCTACGTCGCCGGTATCCACTGACTTGCTCGCGCTGGTGGCTAATCTGAGTCATGTGTCGGGAAAATCAAACAAGGTAGATGGACCCCAGCCAGAACAGGAGGCAGGCATCGCAATCGGCATTGGCAAAGGTGCCGGGGCTGCACATGCCAGCCTGCAGAAATCGCAGATTGCAGCACAGCTGGATGGATCAACAGGAAATGCATCTCTCAAACCCGACATTGACCTCACCGCACATGGCAAGCAGTCTGGAGATTTAAAACTAGCGATCGATCCCACCGCTATAAAATTCGAGCCCAACAAACTTCAGGATATTACCCTGGGGGCAACACCTGCTGCGCTGGCGCCTTTGCAACAAGCTTCAGCCAATATTGCACAGGCGATGGCTGGAATGCCCGGCGAAAAACTGACGCCGAGCGTCGGTACCCCCGCGTGGGATCAGGCACTTGGCCAAAAAATCGTATGGATGGCAGCGGGCGCCCAACAAAGCGCATCCTTAACCCTCAACCCACCGGACCTGGGGCCACTACAAGTGGTCGTGCACGTCAACAATGACCAAGCCAGTGCAACGTTTATTTCAGCGCATCCCGACGTGCGTCATGCCCTTGAAGCCGCTTTGCCGAAACTGCGCGAAATGATGGGGGATGCCGGGATTCAGCTGGGCCAAAGCACGGTCAGCGCGGGCAATCCCAATCAGCAGGATAGCCAGGGAGGATCGTCGCGGCACGCCACTTCGGGCATGGGCAACATGAACGCTCCAATCGACAACGCCATCCAGACCGGGCACGTGCAGATACGAACCACAGGCCTGGGTATGGTGGATACCTTCGCATGACGGCCAGGACTGGATGAAAAATGGGATATACACCCACTTCCCCCTTCTTTTCTTGGCATCCACTCTTGATTCTTTCCTTAATAATGAACACATGCAACACATCCATGCACCAATAGGGGAATAGAAATGGCAAAAGCACCACCCCAGGCTGAAGCTGCTGCAGAAGCGCCCGTCGTCAAATCCAAGAAACCTCTGTTTCTGATATTGGGCATTGTCGTCCTGGTCTTGGGTGGCGGGGGTGCGGCTGCCTGGTATTTCACTCAACCGAAGAGTGCACAACACGCGAAGGCTGAGCCGCCGAAACCCCCAGTGTTCATGAACCTGGATGTATTTACCGTCAATCTGCAATCGGAAGACAGCGATAAATTTCTGCAAACGGCATTTACCTTGCAGGTCAAGGACGAGGCTCAAGTCGAAGTGCTCAAATTGCATTTGCCGCAAGTACGCAGCCGCTTGTTGCTACTGCTTTCCAGTCAGAAAGCCTCTGACATACTGACACCGGATGGAAAGAACAAGCTGGCCAAGGAAATCATCGCCCAGGTTAACAAACCTTTTGAACCCAAGGCCACGCCTCAACATGTTACTGGCGTGTTTTTTACCTCGTTCGTGATTCAGTAAGACCATGTCAGATAGCTTTCTTTCCCAGGAAGAAGTCGATGCCCTGCTCAAGGGTGTCACAGGCGAGCAGGATGAAGTCCAGGCACCTGTAGATACCTCTGCAGTACGCACTTACAATCTGGCCACCCAGGAACGCATCGTACGTGGCAGGATGCCGACGCTTGAAATCATCAACGAGCGTTTTGCGCGCCTGTTCCGCATCGGATTGTTCGGTTTCCTGCGGCGCAGTGCCGAAGTGTCAGTGGGGCCGGTACGTGTTTCCAAGTACAGCGAATTTATCCGCAACCTGATGGTACCCACCAACCTGAACCTGGTGCAGATCAAACCATTGCGCGGCACGGGCCTGATGGTATTTGATCCGGGTCTGGTATTTCTCATGGTGGATAATCTTTTTGGCGGCGATGGACGTTTTCACACCCGCGTCGAGGGTCGTGATTTTACCCAAACAGAACAACGCATCATTCAGCGCATCTTGGCTATCGTATTTGAAACCTATGCGAAATCCTGGGAATTCGTGTACCCGGTAGAACTGGAATTCATCCGTTCTGAAATGAATACCCAGTTTGCCAATATCGCTACACCCAATGAAGTCGTGGTGGCCACGACCTTCACGATAGAGCTTGGCCCGGCCAGTGGAGAGATGCATTTTTGCATGCCCTACTCAATGATCGAACCCATCCGCGACATTCTCACCAGCAGTTTGCAGGGCGAGACAATGGAAGTGGACAAACGCTGGACGCGCTTGATGACCCAGCAGATCCAGATTGCGGAAGTCGAAATCGTCACAGAACTCGGTAGTTCAAAGGTCACACTGGGCGATATCCTGAACATGAAGGCAGGGGATGTCATTCCTTTCTCCATGCCGGAAACCGTCACTGCAACGGTCGATGATGTGCCGGTGATGGATTGCAGTTACGGCATACTCAACGGTCAGTATGCATTGCGGGTGGAAAAGCTTCTGACCCAAAGCACCAATGAATCCAATCTAGGAGAACAACATGGCTGAAGATACAGATACCCAGACAATTGCCGAGGATGATTGGGGTGCGGCCATGGCTGAACAAGCGATTGCCGAAGAGGCATCAGCAACGCAGACGGGGCAGGCAAGCCCGACCATTTTCAAGGAATTTTCCGGTCAGGGCACCAAGGGTGAAACTCATAACGATATCGACTTCATCCTTGATATTCCGGTCCAGCTGACAGTTGAGCTGGGACGCACCAAAATTGCGATTAAGAACCTGCTGCAACTTGCTCAAGGTTCAGTCGTGGAACTGGATGGTCTCGCTGGTGAGCCGATGGATGTACTCGTCAATGGCTGCCTGATCGCACAGGGCGAAGTGGTGGTCGTGAACGATAAATTCGGTATTCGTCTGACCGACATCATCACGCCATCCGAACGCATTCGCAAGCTCAACAAATGAAACGTCTCGCATTCATTCCGGTTGCTGGTTTGTGGTTTTCGGCCAATGCCAGCGCCGCGGTAGAAACCGGAGCAGCCTCTGCAGGCAGCCTTTTCCAGGTACTGCTGGGTCTGGCATTGGTACTAGGCTTGATGGCTGCCTTGGCCTGGGTCCTCAAACGTTTCGGCGCCACGCGTGCTGCCGGGAGTGCAATAGTCAAAGTGGTGGGTGGTGTGAGCGTGGGCGGGCGTGAACGCGTACTCATCGTTGAAGCTGCGGATCAATGGATCGTAATCGGTGTCGCGCCCGGGCGCGTCAATGCGCTTGCGACCATGCCGCGCCAGGAAATTCCTGCACCCATGCTTGGCCCAGTCACCAAAAATTTTTCCGACTGGCTCAAACAAACCATGGAAAAACGCAATTCCCGGTAACCCCAGACAAATACCCGATATCATGCGACCGTTTGCCAGACTCATCTTACCCACCCTGAAATATCTGTTGCCTCTGGTTTTGCTGGGTACACCCATGCTGGCTGCTGCTGACCCTGCCGGCCTGCAGGCATTTACCAGCACACCTGCTCCAGGTGGCGGACAATCCTACACGCTGAGCCTGCAAACTCTGCTGTTGCTGACGGCACTATCGTTCCTGCCTGCCGCATTGCTGATGATGACCAGCTTTACGCGCATCATTATCGTGCTGTCCCTGCTACGCCAGGCATTGGGCACACAATCGGCACCGCCCAATCAGGTGATGGTCGGTCTAGCGCTGTTTCTCACCCTGTTTGTAATGGGGCCGGTATTTGACAAGATCTATACAGATGCCTACCTGCCCTTGTCAGAAAACAAAATCACCATGACCCAGGCGCTGGACAAAGGCGTCGCGCCCTTGAAAACCTTCATGCTGAAACAGACGCGCCAGGCCGATCTTGCATTGTTCGTGAAGCTTTCCAATGCACCTGCCCTGCAAGGACCGGAAGACGTACCGTTACGGATACTTATCCCATCTTTCATTACCAGTGAATTGAAAACCGCCTTTCAGATAGGCTTCGCCATTTTCATTCCATTCCTGATCATCGACATGGTGGTGGCCAGCGTACTCATGTCCATGGGCATGATGATGGTATCGCCTGCGATTGTTGCGTTACCGTTCAAGTTGATGTTGTTTGTCCTGGTTGATGGCTGGCAGCTCCTGCTCGGCTCACTCGCCCAAAGCTTTTACTGAGGAAAAATCATGACTCCTGCAAGTGTAATGACGCTGGGCCACCATGCCATGGAGGTTACCCTGATGGTCGCCGCCCCGATGCTGCTGGTGGCGTTGAGTATCGGTCTGGTGGTCAGTATTTTCCAGGCAGCAACGCAAATCAATGAAATGACCTTGTCGTTTATTCCGAAACTGGTGGGAATTTTTCTGGCGTTGATTGTGGCCGGGCCGTGGATGTTGTCCGTCATGCTCGATTACATGCGCGAAATATTCACCAGCATACCGACCCTGGCGGGATAACTCATCGCGTCAATTGCCCGCCCCTCGCGCATTTTTTATTTTAAACTGTGATTACCCTTACCAGCGCCGAACTGAATACCTGGATCGCTGCCTTTCTCTGGCCGCTCACCCGTATTCTCGGACTCATTGCCGTTGCCCCTGTCTTCGGCAATACCAGCATACCAGTTCAAGTAAAAATCGGTATTGGCGCCATGCTCACGCTGATCGTTGCGCCGACCATTCCAGCGTTGCCGTCGGTGGAACCCATGTCTTTCGCAGGTCTGTTCATCCTCATGCAACAGCTCATTATCGGTCTTGGTATGGGATTCGCGATGCGCGTCATTTTTGCTGCAGTGGAAATGGCGGGCGCTATCACCGGCATGACCATGGGGTTAAGCTTTGCAAGCTTTTTCGATCCCCAGTCACAAGGGCAATCAAACTTCGTCAGTCAGTTCCTGTCCATATTGGCGACACTGGCTTTTCTGGCACTCAACGGACATTTGCTCTTGCTGGCAGTGCTGGCACACAGCTTCACTACCCTGCCCATTTCCACCTCACCCATGAATGGTCAGGTATTCAAGCAAATAGCTGACTGGGGTGGCATGATTTTCAGCGCCGGGGTTCAGTTATCACTGCCGATGGTCGCCGCCCTGCTGATCACCAATATTGCATTGGGGATACTGACGCGCGCGGCGCCGCAACTCAACTTGTTCGGCATTGGATTCCCGATCACGCTGACGATCGGTTTTGTCGTAATCGGTCTTGCCCTGCCCTATCTGGCCACTCCGCTGGAACATCTGCTCCAGCAAGGGATCGAGATGTCAGCACGAATAGCCACACCCGCATTCCACGTGCCATAACGGCAAAGCCAATTAAAATAGTTCGATATCGCCTTCGGTAGGCACCACGCTGGTCAGCTTGCCTTCCTGCAGCAAGTGCTCGTAGGCGCACACCTGATTGCGTCCGTTTTCCTTGGCATAATAGAGTGCCTGATCTGCCTGGCCTATGATGGTGGTCGGCAAATCCTGTTCACCGATGGTTACTGCACCCACACTGGCCGTAATCGCACCAACCTGAGGGAAACGATAGGCTTCTACGGCTTTCCTGAAACGTTCCAGAACAGTCAGCCCCACCACCAAATCGACATCCTTCAAGACAACCACGAATTCTTCGCCACCGTAACGGAAAAGCTGGTCGTCATCGCGAAACGTACGAGTCATGATTTGTGCAAACAACAGTAACACTTCATCGCCATAGAGATGGCCGAACTGATCATTTACCTTCTTGAAGTGATCGATATCCAGAATAGCCAGGCAACACTGCGATTCCTTAATATCCGACACACGCCGCCCGGAACTGCGGGCCGACATGACTGCAAGGATACGATCGTCAAAGGTTTTCCGGTTCAGCAAGCCCGTCAGGGTATCGTGCTCGTTATCATTGATCAACTGCAGATAATTTTGATAAATGTTCAGGAAGCTGGCTGCTACAGCCTGGTCTTTTTCGATATATGAATCATTCCGGACTGTCAAAAACCCGACAACCCCGTTCGCGCCCATTAGGGGGTGTATCACCCGCACACCGGCACTATCCGCGCTAGCGATGAGTTGTTGCCGTGTAGTAAAGCATTGCAGCAAATCAGGGTCGTCTTCAACGCAATGCGGAATGTGGTTCTCGGTCTCTGCTTCACGGCTGCGGTTAGAGTCAATTTCGACCAGCAGTTTGAGGACGTGCTTATCGGATTCCCCTGATATTGCAAACAGCATGATCTGGCTTGTCGGAATAAGCTCCTGCAAGGTTTTAATCAGACATATTTCGAGTGAGTGCTGGTCTCGCAGCGAGGTCAGTTTGACGACCGACTCAAGCAGATGCGAGGTATTGTATTTCGTCATGCGCCGGACTCCATGAGATTCCAGAATGACTGGAAAATATCCGGCAAACATCCGGATACTTGTCCCTATTATTCCCTATTTGGCCATTATTAAATAATTAATCCATCGGCCCTAAGCTACCCCACCCATAGAATGGGTCAAATAGGTCACCTTGAAGTGCTTATGGTTACAATTCTAGATTATTAGCCCATGCAATCGCCAACAGGTGCTTTTGACTGACTTGTTCAGCATCCAGCTGTAATGTTGCTGCCAGTCTGCCCGCACAACCGTTGCCCCTTTCGCAGGCTTCTGCCAGTGCCAGAAAATCTCCGTAAATGCCTTCACGCGCCAGCAATGCCTGCGACATCGCTTCAGGCAATTGAATCTTGTCCAGCACCTCTGCCATCGAAATCCCCAGCAACTGGTCCAGCAACGAAAAAAGGCCCGCTACAAACAGATTATCCAACTCACTTTTAGGCAGGAAAGTTTCGCCCAGCAATTCAGCAAAGCGGCCACGGATAAGAGCAGTCCGCATCAACAGCTGGGCTGATTTGCTGGCACCAGCCGTGGCCAGCAATACGGAGAGCCAGCGATACAGCGGCGTATAACCAAGCACCTGAATTGCATGGCGCAGTGATTCGATCTCGCAGCCAAGACCAAATCCGGCCGAGTTGATATAACGCAATAATTTATAAGAAATCACCGGATCGTTTTTAAGTACAGGCTCGATCTGGCGAACATCCGCATTCTTCCTGATCATCTCCAGCAATTGCACGACCAATACCTGCGAAGTATTCAGGCCCTTGGATCCCTTACCGGGCATACTGGGGCGGGATATTGCCTGGAAAGATCCCGCCATAAAATCAAAGCCAAGCAGTACGCAAGCATCATAATCCTGCCAGCTGGAAATATTGCCTGCTACTTTTATTACTGGCAAATTCTTGATCAAGTCAAATTGCGTGGCTTGCACGGCAAAATCAGCCTTGCTGAAAGATAGCTCAACATGGGTAGCCACTGAAAGGAGCGCCTTGTCTGGTTCAAGGCCTCTGAATCCACGTATCGAGACACCAAAACCGCGATCACGCAACGCCTTGAGTGCAGCCAATATCGGGGCATCGTTGCATTCACCGGCATTTACACCCAGCACAATGCTCTCTGCAGGCAAGGCATGGAGGTCATCTGACAGAATGAGCGCCGGCGCCGCTTCCAAAAACAGCTTTTGATCGCCAAAGCGCCAATCTACGTCTTCGTCATTGATGACATCGCTAAGCAGCCGGACCAGTTGTAAAGGCGATTCCGCAGCGAACCGGCAGGCATCTATCTCTGCCTGCTGCCACGCAAGCGAGTAGCCTTTGATGCTCTGCTGAGCATCCAGCACCGGTTCTCGCACAACAACATTCATTTCAGGCATGGAATAGTAAATATCGTATTGGGACGAAATAATCCGTTAAAACTTTGTCCGCAATTCCGCTAGACAGAAAACTGCAATTTAACCGCGAAGCAAAAATAAAGCAAAGAATAGGGTGGAGCTACCCACTGGCGTGCCTCCTCTGCTTTACCGTTTATTTTCAAATATCAGATCAGTGAAGCCGTACAAGTCAACCGATTGACGACTCACTCAAAAACCCAGGCTATCCAGCAGGTCATCTACCTGGCCTTGATCCGCAACGACCTCGCTGTTGCCTGTGGGATTAATCTGCGGGCCATTAAGCAAACCATGGTTGGCTTCGCGTCGCATCTCTACGGTAGGAGGCGCATAGTCAATCAATAGCTGAACCAGTTGCTGTTCCAGGCTGTGCGCCAAATCGGTCACTTTGCGGATGACCTGACCGGTAAGATCCTGGAAATCCTGTGCCATCATGATATCCAGAAGCTGTTGCTTGGTTGCGCTGGTATCCAGGCGCATGTCGACCAGGCACTGCATGGTAAGTGTTGCCATGTCACGATAATCTGACTCTGAAAAAGGCGCTTTCAGCACGGATTGCCATCCTTCATAAACTTCGCTGGCGCCCTCGTCTATTCTTTCCTGCAAAGGGATTGCGGCATCGGTTGCATTCAGCACACGCTGCGCTGCCTGTTCTGTCATGCGCGCAACGTAATTCAGTCTTTCCCGAACGTCCGGGATATCATGCGTTGCCTTTTCCAGAACCTTGTCAAAACCAAGCTCACGCAAATTTTCGTGCAAGCTACGCGTCATCTGGCCTATACGAGCCATCACCTCATCGTGCTGGTCGGATCCAACACTGGCTGAGTGGCAATTGGTATCGGTTGCCGCATGTGGGAGTGGTGTTGTCACATCAGGCTCCCGCTTTTTCAAGTTTCTCGAAAATCTTGGAGAGTTTTTCATCGAGAGTGGCCGCCGTAAACGGCTTGACCACATAACCATTGGCACCAGCCTGCGCCGCAGCGATAATGTTTTCCTTCTTTGCTTCTGCCGTCACCATCAGCACAGGTAATTTCGACAGCGCTGCATCGGCACGGATATTTTGCAACATGGTGAGGCCATCCATGTTGGGCATATTCCAGTCGGACACTACAAAATCAAAATTTCCCGCTCTTAATTTTGCCAGACCATCTACGCCGTCTTCAGCTTCTTCCACATTGGAGTAACCGAGTTCTTTAAGCAAGTTGCGTACAATGCGTCGCATGGTTGAGAAATCATCAACAACCAGAAATTTGGTATTCGGATCAGCCATAAAATGCTCCAGTAATTCTTTTGAATCGGATAATCGGTTATCGGCTATTTGGGCTCAAACTTGAATCCTCTAACCGGAGGATATATCTCTTGCCCAAAGCTGCATATCAAACCCGTAATGCGCGGCTTGAATGCGTGGAAAAATAGTTCATCATCATGCCCGGCAATTCCAGTAGCGGGCCAACCTCATGCGTAGCGCCGATGGCAATCGCTTCTTTTGGCATGCCAAATACGACGCAGCTTGATTCATCCTGAGCAAAATTGTAAGCGCCCGCATTTCTCATTTCCAGCATGCCGGCAGCACCATCCTTACCCATGCCGGTAAGAATGACGCCCACTGCATTCTTGCCAGCGCTGGTTGCAGCCGAGCTGAACAGTACATCCACTGAAGGACGATGACGGTTCACCGGCGGCCCCTGATCAAGCTTGGTCATATAATTCGCTCCGCTACGCACCAGCAGCAAATGTGAATGTCCTGGCGCGATATAGGCATGTCCGGGCAGGATGCGCTCATCACCCTCCGCTTCCTTGACGGATATTTTGCACAACTTGTCGAGCCGGTTTGCAAATGACCGGGTGAATCCCTCAGGCATATGCTGCGTAATCAGAATGCCGGGGCAGTCCGAAGGCATCTGCATGAGAAATTCCTTGATGGCTTCGGTACCACCTGTAGAAGCCCCGATAATGATCAGCTTTTCACTACTGGTGAGCGGATTACGAACCGCAGCAAGCTGTCCATTATGTGACCCATGCTCCCCAGTAGTAAGCGTGCGAGGCTTGATTTTTGCGCGCGATGCGATACGAATTTTTTCTGCGATCAGATTGGTATATTCACGCATACCGCTCTGGATGGACAGCTTGGGTTTGGTTACAAAATCTACAGCGCCCAGCTCTAGTGCTCGCATCGTAATTTCGGAGCCGCTTTCGGTCAGTGACGACACCATGACGACTGGCATAGGGCGTAGTCGCATGAGCTTTTCCAAAAAATCCAGCCCGTCCATTTTCGGCATTTCTACGTCCAGGGTAAGCACGTCAGGATTGGTCTGCTTGATCAGATCGCGTGCAACGATAGGATCAGGAGCGACACCCACTACCTCCATATCCCACTGGCTATTGATGATCTCGCTCATCACACTGCGGATCAAAGCCGAATCGTCGACAATCAGCACCTTTATCTTCATCTAGCCTGCTTTCCGGGCATCGCCCTTATACATTCATGCCTGGCGATCAAAAAAGATCAATATCGCCGCTCACTGGACTGGTCTTGAGCTGGCTGGCGTATTCCTGCTCGCGTTTAACCAGCGTGTAGTTATTCAGCTGTTTGAGTTTCTTGACCAGCACCTTGCCGGTACGGGGGAAAAAATACACCTTGCGCGGGTGAATATCATTCAGGTCTTCGGCGATGATCCGCATATTTTCTGCACGCAGGTAGTCGCGTACGAACTGGGCATTGCGCTCTCCCACATTGATCGTAGTAAACCCCCGCAATACATTCCCGCCCCCGAATACTTTTGCCTCCATATTCTCGCGTCGCGCACCAGCTTTGAGTAACTGATTGATCAATACTTCCATGGCGTAGGCGCCATAGCGCATCGAGGCTGACAAGGGGCTATTGGCCTCGTTACCGCTATCCGGCAGCATGAAGTGATTCATGCCACCGATACCCGAAACGCGGTCACGTATACATGCGGCTACACACGAGCCCAGCACGGTCACAATGAGCATTTCCTTGCCGGTGTAATAATATTCACCTGGCAATATCTTTGCTGCATCACAATCGAACGTCCGGTCATAATAAACATTGGTTGCAAAATGCTCTTCAATCGCAGGATTCATATGCCATTTCTCATGCCCGCCGCGCTATGACGAGGATCCAGCTCATAAACCGTCTTGCCGCGCAGCCTGAACGCATCGGATGCGTACATAAAGTTTTCGGAGTGTCCCGCAAATAATAAACCCTGCGGCTTCATTAACGGCGCGAATCGGGACAATATTTTTCCTTGCGTAGGCTTGTCAAAATAAATCATGACATTACGGCAAAATATAACATCGAATGGCCCACTGATTGGCCACACGCTACCCAGCAGATTAAGCTGTTTAAATGATATCAGCTGGCGAAGCTCGGGACGCACCCGAACCTGACCGGCGCGCTCGCCTTTGCCTTTCAGGAAAAATCGTCTGGCACGATCTTTGGGCATCTTGTCCAGCCGATCCAATGTATAAACGCCATTGGCGGCTGTCTCAAGCACATTGGTATCGATGTCCGTTGCCACGATGGTTACGGGTGGCGTAAGGGTATCAAATACCTCGCACATAGTCATGGCGATCGAATAGGGCTCTTCTCCGGTCGAACTGGCCGAACACCAGATCGTCAAAGGCTCCGTCATTTTTCGCGCATGTTCGGCCAGAATCGGGAAATGGTGCGCCTCCCGGAAAAAAGAGGTCAGATTGGTGGTCAAGGCATTGGTAAACGCCTCCCACTCATCCTCATCTCGCCCGCTTTCCAGCACATCAAGATATTGCGTAAATGAAGTCATGCCTTTCGCCCGCAGGCGACGTGCCAAACGACTATAAACCATCTCCTGCTTGCTTTCGCTCAGCGAGATTCCGGCTTGTCGATAAATCATGGCACGCACTCTGGCAAAATCTCGGGGTGAGAACTCGAATACCTTCTCGGTATCCACTTTATTCTGTAATCCAGCTTTCATACCGGGTTTTTCCTTAATGCCATGCTGGCTCACCGAACACTTGCCCACCAATAATCCCATCCAGTACAAACTCTGGAGGGCGTTCCTTATGCATACTCTTCATTACACTTACGCTATCGGCATTGCCTAAAACTCTTCCCACGCCTCACTGCTTCCGCCACCCATGGCGGCCTTTTTCGGTTTCTGCGCGAGTTTGGCAGGCACCGCCTTCAATTTGGACCGCTCCTGGCTACGCGTCGGGGTGTCATGCTGCGCATTGCTCACCGCCGCTCCGTTTCCACTCAGCTTGAAGATGCTGACCACTTGCGCCAGATTACCGGCCTGGTCGTGCAGGGATTCGGAGGCCGCTGCCGCTTCTTCCACCAAGGCGGCATTTTGCTGGGTGACTTCATCCATCTGGCTCACCGCCTGGTTGATTTGCTCAATACCCGAGGTTTGTTCCTGGCTGGCTGCGGTGATTTCACCCATGATGTCGGTCACGCGTTTGACACTTTCCAGGATCTCGGTCATGGTGGCGCCGGCCTGATCGACCAGTTTGGTGCCTACGTCGACTTTGTCGACGGAGTCTTCGATCAGGGATTTGATTTCCTTGGCTGCGCTCGCCGAGCGTTGGGCCAGGTTGCGCACTTCGCTGGCGACAACGGCGAAGCCTCTGCCTTGTTCACCCGCACGTGCTGCTTCCACAGCGGCGTTCAGGGCCAAAATGTTGGTCTGGAAGGCAATGCCGTCAATGACGCCGATGATGTCGGCTATCTTTTTCGATGAGGTGTTGATTCCGCTCATGGTTTCGACGACTTGCGCGACGACGCTGCCGCCTTTGACGGCGATATCCGAGGCGGTGGCGGCTAGTTGGTTTGCCTGGCGTGCATTGTCGGCATTCTGTTTGACCGTGCTGGTCAACTCTTCCATTGAACTGGCAGTTTCTTCCAGTGAGCTGGCCTGTTCTTCGGTACGCGAGGAGAGGTCCAGGTTACCCGCCGCGATCTGGCTAGAGGCAGTTGCGATGGTGTCGGTACCGGTACGCACCTGGCCGACGATCCTCGACAGGCTGTCGTTCATGTCTTTCAGGGCTTGCAGCAGCTGGCCAGTTTCGTCTTTCGAGGTCACTTCTATTTGACTGGTCAAATCACCACCCGCAACCGTTTGCGCAATCTTCACCGCCCGGTTGATCGGCCGGGTGATCGAGCGGGTGATCAACCATGCCGCCAAACCACCCAGCAACAGGGCTAGTCCGGTTAAACCGAGCATGACCGTATGGATATAGGAAAAAGATGAGGCAGCCTCGTTGCGCGCTTGCACATTGATTTGATTTTCAATATCCAATAACTTTTCTATCTCAGCTAGCCAGTTTTTCGTAGCCGGCTCTGCTTGTGTCAAAAGCAGAGTAAGTGCTTCAGGCTTTTTCCCTTGGGCTGCCAATGCAATAACCTGATCAATCAGCGGCATTGCCGAATCCTGCAAACCCCTGATTTTCAGAATCTGCTCCTTCTCTGCTTCAGTAGCACCTGGCAACTCATTGAACATTTTCTCCAATTGGGCTTCAGCCTCGTTAGATTGCGCGCGCGCCACTTCGATCTTGCTGCGTTCGTTGTCCAGGGCTGCCTGATCGGTGAGCAGCACCGTGTTACGGGTATAACTTGCGATATCGCGTACTTTGCTGCTAATAGTATTGGCCAGAGCCAATTCGCGATTATTCACATTGACGATACCTTCCAGACTCCCCTGAATGGCGTCCATCTCGTCAATCCCTTCTATCGCGATGAAAAGCAAAAGCGCCAGCATCAAGCCAAATCCAATATTAAGTCGCAGCCCAATTTTCAAATTTGCCAGTAACATTTTTAATACCCTCATTTATTAATATTCATCCACGTAGAAGTTAAATAAAAACTCCAAATGAGGGCATCAATCATGCTATCGCAATTATTGATCCCCGCTTTGGAAACCCGACCACCTAAAAGCTTCATTTGTACAAGCTTCACTGAAAACGCTTGCTTCTGCTTTACACAATCCGCGACCTTCTTTCCTCAAATGGTTTTTATATAATTCATTACACTTACGCTATCGGCATTGCCTAAAACTCTTCCCACTCCTCACTGCTGCCACCCCCGCCTGCGGCCAGTTTCTTGG
>JAZKBM010000006.1:159202-250423 GCA_040388645.1 Pseudomonadota bacterium | reverse complement strand
ATGAGCTTCAATGAAGAAGCTCAAACTGTCCGTGGAAACGGGTCAAGTCCAAACAGCCGCTGACGACTGCCCGTTCATGACCGATTGTTACTGGTCACGACCGGCTGCTTTCAGGCAGCAAATTTAATACCTCGACGGACTGCTGATGGCACATTGTACGCATCCAACGTACCCACCTGAAAGTTGCCGTCCGTGACTTGGGAACACAATTAGACTCCGATCAACCACAAAGGAGTCTGAAATGGAATCCATTCACACGCGGCAACCTTGGAACAAAGGCAAACTAGTCGGGCAAAAGCCACCACTCAAGCCCAAGGACATCTGGGCCATCCGAATCCACCTACAGAACGCGCACCAGGTTCGCGATCTGGCCATGTTCAACCTCGCAATCGACAGTAAGCTACGGGGTTGTGATCTAGTCAACTTGCACGTTCGTGATGTTACGCACGGGAACCAGTTGCTGCCCCGGGCAATGATTGTGCAGCGAAAGACTCGGCGGCCAGTGCAGTTTGAGTTGACGGATGTGACCAGGTCTGCCGTCGCCGCATGGATTGAGAAAGCGAAATTGCAGCCGGAGCAATATCTGTTCCCCAGTCGTCTCGCGAGTTCACCCCATGTTTCAACGCGACAATACGCCCGGATCGTACATCAGTGGGTTGCTTCAGTCGGACTGGATTCGACAGCCTATGGCACGCATACGATGCGACGAACCAAAGCGACATTAATCTATAAGCGCACGAAGAATCTTCGGGCCGTCCAGCTCTTGCTCGGCCATACGAAGTTAGAGAGCACAGTTCGCTATCTTGGCATCGAAGTAGATGATGCCCTTGAGATCTCGGAACAGACGGAGATCTAGCGCAGCAAATGCTGGCCGTATGGTTAACCGATCCAGGTGAGTCCTTGCGGCCGGTTTCTGGCATGATGCCGTATGCGTACAATGTGCCAGTTCCAGACGTTCGAGAATTATCCCATTAGCTGACACTGGACACGTTATTGGTCGACAGGGACCAAGGTGCCCCGACTTCTGGTCGGGGGTTTAAAGCCTTCACAGAACACCAGCATCATCAATCCGTATTATCATTACATATGCGGATAGACAAACTCGAAGCACCCACAATGAATCAGACCGTTATTGCGCATCGGCATATTTTTAGAATTTTAATAATACAGACCGGGCGGTGTGGTGAATAACAGTTGGAAGGCTAATGCCTGATCTCGTCGGCCAGTCTCTACTAGTTCTACTCGGCGCGCTGCTATCCGCTGCGGGTTTCGTGCTCAAGCGACGTATAGAAGGTCGCGGGACGATTGAAGCGGTCGAGAAAAACGAAAAGCTTCTGTCACTACGAGAAAAGCTCAAGGCCAGTGGAACAACGATCGAGGAACTTGGCGCTTTTGAGGCGCTGTTGCTCGGTCGCGCTGAAGATGCGGCTAAAGTCGCGCTTGAGTATGAGCATCGTGCAGTCGAAGCAATCGAGTTAGGCACGGACCACGGCCTTACCCAAACCGATATGAACATCCGGGCGAGCGAATCCGCACATTGTGCGGATGGGCGACTAATGCGACTCCTTGCAGAACTTGAGGTGTTCATGGGTGCCGAGGAGGCCACTGCTCTGCGCGAGGCCCAAGCCGCGTGGGAAAATTATCGGGAGAAACATGTCGCGTTCTGCGGCGAGCAGTACCGTGGCGGCTCCATTCAACCCATGATTCGTGGCATCGCTTTCGAGAGTGTAACTATCAACCGTATCGTGGAACTCGACAGTGGACTTCAAGAAATCAAGCGCCTCCGGGAGCCTTCCAACTAGGCGCTCCATGTCGCGCTTTAGCTTCAGCCAAACGCAAATTGCGGACTGAGGTGTGATTCCCGCCGAGAATAGAGCAGAAGGCCGATGCGGCAGTAATCATTCCGTCGCCCCTGAAGCGGTTCGGCGACGCTCCGATCGGAACCCATTAATGAAAATATTCAGCCAATTTGTTCGATTCGCCGCCGTAGGCGCTACAGGAACAACGATTCAATATGCCATTCTTTGGCTTGGTGCAGACTTCCTAGGACTCAATGCAGCGGCTAGTTCTGGTGTTGGCTATATTGTCGGATCAGTGGCGAACTATTTTCTGAATTATCTCGTGACATTCAAAAGCGATAAATCACACACTGACGCCGCAACAAAGTATTTCGCTGTTCTAGGTGTCGGCTGGTGTATCAACACAGGGGCGATGTGGTGGCTGGTTCAAAGTTTGTCTTGGAATCATTGGGTGGCTCAAATGGTGACTACAGCGATCGGCCTTGGATGGAATTTTATTGGAAGCAGATTTTGGGCGTTTAGCCCGAAAACCGTTTAACTTAAATGAATACCACAGCAATCCGTCGCAGGTTATTAGGCCGGTGACCGGCTGCTTTCTCGGGGCTCGACCGGCAGCAATGGGTCGCTATGTACACCTCTACATAGCGACCCGGAACAGCTTTTCACAGTTTATTTCTTACCTTCTTAAATCTAGCGCACCGTACCATTCAAGGCTTGTTCGCTGATTGCCAAATACACTATCCAAAAACGACCCTTCTGTCCGTATTATTGGCGTTATTATAGAGACGTAGGAAAATAAAACGATTGCAAACCATGTTGTTACACGGCCATAATGGACGCCTTAAATAATAATGTTAGCCTTCATCTTTCCGTTTCGCGAGGTTCGCATGTTAGAAGAATCAAAGCCAATCGCTGTCACCGCATCCGAGGTGCCGGCACGGATGAGGTTTTCGGTCTATCCAGAGCCTTTCGCATCGCGCATGGTTGGCAGAGAGAAACGCCCCCTTGGTGATCTCTTTGGTCTCACAAACTTTGGCGTGAACCTCACGCGCTTGGCTCCTAATGCAGTTTCTGCCCTTCGTCATGCTCACACCAAGCAAGAAGAGTTTGTCTATATCCTCCAAGGTCAGCCAACTCTCCACACCGACGAAGGTCGAACCCAGCTCTCTCCAGGAATGTGCGCAGGTTTCAAGGCGGGCACGGGCAACGGCCACCGACTGATCAATGAAACCACAGAAGAAGTTGTGTACCTCGAAGTCGGCGACAGAACACCCGGCGACGAAGGAAGCTATCCCGATGACGACCTCAAAGCCTTACTCGTTGAGGGAAAATGGAAATTCGTTCACAAAGATGACACCCCATATGTGTGATGTAGGCGCCAAATGTCAAATAAGGGCTAACCCGGCGATGCAGGGGACGGGCTCAACGTCATGAAAGTAGTTGGTTTCGATCACGTGCAACTCGCGATACCCGCGGACGCTGAAGAAAAGGCTCGCGCCTTCTATGGGGAGATTCTGGGATTGAGGGAGATCCCAAAGCCAGCCGAGACCGTATCGCGGGGAGGTGTATGGTTTCGGTGTGGGAGCTTGCAGCTTCATCTCGGCATAGAGCAGGACTTTCGTCCCGCAAAGAAAGCGCACCCGGCACTGGCCGTCGAAGGATACGCCGAACTGTTGGAAACGCTTGCAGCGGCGGGCTATGAAGTGCTTGAGGATACATCGCTTCAAACCGTCACTCGATGCTTCACGTTCGATCCTTTTGGTAATCGAATTGAACTCATTTCAATCGATGACTCCCTCTAACAACCACATCGAGTCCGACGGCTTACCCTTCCGCTATGCTCCAGGGCAAAGCGCTACACATGTGAAACATCAGAACTTATGCAATCGGAACATACAATGTTTGAAAGCAAGAAAATAGTGGTCGTGGGCGGCAGCTCCGGTATTGGATATGCAGTGGCGCAAAAAGCCCTGCGTGCTGGCGCTCAAGTTGTTATCGCATCCCGCTCCAATGAAAAGCTCAATACCGCAGCAAAACAACTTGGTGAACGCGTCCAAACAGAAGTGGTAGATGCATCGGATGACCAATCTGTCGCAGATTTTTTTCGGCGTGTCGGTTACTTTGACCATTTGGCGGTAACCATCAAACCTCAATTGCCATCTGGACAATTTCTCGAAAACGATGTGGACGCGGCTATCGTCGCATTCGATGCAAAATTCTGGGGGCAATATCGGTTGGCAAAGCTCGGTGTCCAATATATCCGGCAAAATGGCTCTATCACTTTCACATCAGGCATCGCGTCTCGCCGTGGCTACCTCGGCTACTCAGCAGTCAGTGCCATGAATGCAGCAACAGAGGCTCTTGCCAAAGCTATCGCTGTTGAACTTGCGCCAATTCGGGTAAACACTGTTTGTCCGGGTTTTGTGGATACAGAGCCTCCGACTGCTGGTCGAGCTCAACATGTCAAAGTTCTGTCGCCAACTTTGCCTCTTAATCGTCTTGGCGTCGCAAGTGAAATTGCTGATGCCTACATGTACCTGTTTGGTAATTCATACTCCACTGGAATGGTGCTTGTGGTCGATGGAGGAGCAATATGCTGAGTCCAGTTCTAACGAATAGGATTTTTTCCGTCATGCTATCGCACGACGGGAAAAGCCTATTCGTTTTACGGGCGTTGGCGTCCGTCTACTAAACGGTTGACCGAAATGTCTCGATTGCAGCTACTTGTCACTGACGATAGTGGCCATTGACACCATTGACTCTCTGCACCGTCAACGTCCGCAAAGCGCAACATACCCGCCAGTCGAATGAACTAACCCCACCTGCGGCTTTGGCCGATGTCCCGACCGTCATGACGATAATGTTCACAGTCTCCTCCTCGGCGAAACTGTTGAAGTAGCCGCGCGCGCCCGAACCGCAGAAGTAACACGAAAACGCCCCGCCGCTTGGGCGGGGCGCCGGGGGCGACGATCAGTCGCCCTTGCTGCGCGACCAGATCAGGTTGTGCGCGCCGTCCTCGCCTTCGACCAGGCGGGCGTAGATGGTCGCCGGGAACGACGGATCGTCGAGGGTTGCCGACAGGTAGGGGCGTTCTGCCTTGCTGACTTTTTTCCACGCCGCGCCGATCTCGAAGTTGCCGGCGACGATGCGGTAGTCCGGGGCGTTCTCGCTTTCCTTGGCGTTCGGAATGATTTTGACCTTGACGTTGAGCGTCAGGGTGCGAACCGTGCCGGTGAAGCTGTCGTTCTGTGCGGTGAAGGTGCCGATGTTTGCCATGATGAATCTCCTTTTGGTGGTGCAAGGTCGCGCCCATCGCGGCCTTGTCGGTGATCCGAAGGGCGGGGTACGGGCGGGTTGCATCGCGCAGCGGCCGCAACGCAGTGGAGGACCGGGAGGAACGAGAAATTTGTTGCGCGAGGAAGGCACGCAGTGCCGGGGAAATTTGTTGAGCCGGACGGTTGCAGCCATGAAGCCCGAGGCGTAGCCGCTGCCTCGCCAGGATTCACGACAAGCCAAGGCCGCCGTTGGGTGTGATCCTCACCTAAAGGCAGCATGGCTCCGGCATCCCTGCACGGAAGCGTCGCCGGCACGCACCCCATCCGCAGGCTAGGTCAGCTCCGGATGAACAAGGATGAACGCATCTCTCATCGGTGCGGACTTGATCGATCGCGGCGTGGTTAGGTCTCGGCATGGTGGACGGCTTGTCGGTGAGCCGCCGTCGTTTATGGCAGTCTGCCCGCCAGCATCGGGTAAGGCGCGTGATTGCACAACCCGGCGCAGTAACGCCTGTCGTCCTCAGCGCCCCGCCCAAGCGGCGGGGCGCGTTTTTGGGATCGGATGCCCAGCCCAAAGCATGGTGTACTCATTGGACGGATGAACAAAGATAGGGATGGCGAAAGTCATTTCGCCATCGTGCAGTCGCTTTCCGACTGTTGCCGCGCCGCCCGGACAGACAAGGCCGGGCGGCGCGGCGGCGTTGCATGCCTCCGCCGTTGCGTTGCGCCGAAGTGAAGGGGCAAAGCCCCCTCGGATGTCAGCCTTTGAGCCGCTTCATCTCTTCGGCCAATATCCACAGCGCCCGGTTGACCTTGACGTTCTGGTCTATGCCCTGGATGGCGCGGGTGCGGTTCCTGCGCCCGTTGGCCGTGCGTGCAGGCAGCCCACCTTGAACCAGATTTTCCTGCACGCGGTTGAACGTGCTCCATAGGTCGGGCCGGTCGTCGTCCCGGCGTCGAGGCCGCAGCAATTGTGTTTCCGTGATGGGCGCAGGCTTGACCGGGTCATCGTATTTCAGCGACAACGCGGCGCGGGCGAATACCTCTGATTCGCCGTGGTCCAGCGTGATGGCGCGCAACCCTTCCTGACATTCGCGCACCAGCTCGAACCCATCCAGCACATCGTAGGCGCCTTCGATCACCTGGCCGATCACGTCGCCCTTGTGCGGGATGCGCAGGTCGGCCACGGTATCGCCACACACCAGACCATTGCTGCACACGAAGCGGAACATCCCCGCCAGCATCTGATAGCTGCTGGTGCCATCGTGCGAATTCAGCAAAATGATTTCGTTGGCCTCTGCACCGTTGATCTGCGCCGCGTGGCGCAATCGCATCATGTGCTTGGTGTGTTCACGCTTGCCGGTATCGCGTACGCGCGTCTGGCACACCATGAACGGCTGGAAGCCTTCCTTGCGCAGGGCACCCAATACCTCGCCGGTCGGGATATAGGTATAGCGGTCGGATCGGCTCTGGTGCTTTTCCTCCGCGAAGATGGAAGGGGCCACGCTGCGAATCTGATCATCCGATAACGGATGGTCGGCGCGCAAGATGGGTGAAGCATGTCCGAAACGGGAACTGAGTTGCATGGTATTTCTCCAGTGGTTGCGGGTTGTGGTTTCAAAGCTGACCGGATTCCAAGATTCGGAGCCCGGTGTTGGCTTCGGTGGGTTCGGCGCAGTGACCTGGGCTGGTCGCCGTTGCCGCCGTCTTTCCTGAGTTCATCGCCCGCGAACAACCGGGCCGGCAAGGGCGTGGCTGTCAAGGAAGAAGCGCAGGGTTGGTGCGGCCCGCAGCCGCAGGCGAGGACACGGCCCTGCGCGCCTTGACGGACAGGCACTGCGGGCTACGGGTCGCGGGATTGGTGATGAAGGAGAGGGAAAGGCGGATGACCGGCCTGCGGCCAGATGAGCGACGGACCCACGCCGCGCGGCGAGCGCTGCTACGTGCCGCAGGCACGCCTTGATAGAAGTGAACGAAGCGCGCAGCACGAAAACGGCAATGTGCGCAGACCGATCAGGCGTCGCCTGTTCGGCGGTCTTGCGGGGCGCCAAGCCTGCGCGGCGGGGTGGGCGTCAGCCGACCCCTGGAGGCAAGCGCAGCGCGCAGCTTTTTCGCCAAACCAAGGACACAGCAAAAAAGGGGGCGTTGCCCCCCAGAGCTACAGCAACCCGCGTTCGGCAAAACTCAGGATGGCGCTACCGGCGACGATCAGGTGATCCAGCACCCGCACGTCCACCAGCGCCAGTGCCGACTTCAGCGTCTGCGTCAGCATCTCGTCGGCACGCGAGGGTTCCGCCACACCTGACGGGTGATTGTGCACCAGCAGCAGCGCAGCGCTGTTCCGGGCCAGTGCCTCCTTGACCACCTCGCGCGGATACACCGATGTCTGGCTCACCGTGCCGCGAAACATCTCGACGTATTCGATGACGCGATTCTGTGCATCCAGATGGATGACGCCGAACACCTCGTGCTCCAGCGTCCCCAGCTTGACCCGCAGGAAGTCGCGCACTACTTGCGGCGAGTTCAGCGCTTCGCATCCGCGCATCTGCCGGGCGAGCACACGCTGCGCCGCCTGCAACACCTCGTCGGCATTGGCCGGACGGTAGTCCCCCGCGACATCGCGAACGAGAAGGGAAGAATCAAGGGAAAGAGAAAGTTGCGACATGATCGTGCTCCAGTCCGAATCGGGCGGAATTGCCCGGAACCGGAGGAACACGGCGCAGCGCAAGCAGTCAGGGGTCGCAGACGGCCGCCAGGACGCAAGCGCCTAAGCGCGTAGCCCTTGACGGCGAGAACGGCGTGGTACGTTGAAGGGAACAGCAAGGCCGCCTCCCACACACTCCACTACCTCAACGGCAAGCGGAGCGCGCAGGCCCAATAGGGCCGGAGGCGTGAGGGATCAAAGCCACATGGCCGCGACTCGGCATGAGGCGTGGGGCAACGCCCGCGAGCCCGACGGCGGAACGCCGGGACGCCCGACGATGATTCTCTGAAGAGATGAAAATGATGGCTAGGCCTTAGTAAGGCTACGATACTGGCTTTTGCAAAGCAACTACAGCTTGCTCCATGCATTGTCGTCGGGCGCTTACAGCGTGAAAAAAAAGATCAGGTTCAATGAGAGACACGATCTTATTGTCTGGGTTAAGTGGGCTTCGAACGCGTGATCAGTTGTGGAAACTCATGCGAGGGAAACGGCAGTAATATACTAGGGAGCTGCCTTATATGGATAGCTAATCGATTGGCCGCTGTGGCCGACCTTCGCCCAGGCGCCGTGATCACCATGACGGGCAGGTCCTCGGCCTTAGCGGACAAACGGTATTGCGCCGTGAACGACAGAACTGGCGAGGCGGATTCAACTTTTCTCTGTGTCGCTGACCAATGGAGAGATGGAATTACATCTTGGGGGATTGGATCTTCGCAGGAAGGCTAGGACTGCACGGGGGCCATGGGCGCGACATGGTGGGTGGAAAGGAAGGGACTAAGGACCCGTTCGGCGAAGGTCTGTATGTCGCCAGCCTGAGGCGCGCAGGCCAGCTCGACGATTTCCACAGCAGTTCCGAGGCGGCAACGCTGATACGCCGAATATAGGGCCTTGTGGCGTCCCTTTACGGGAAGCTTGGCGTGCATATTTTCCGGCAGCTTGGGCGTAAAACCAGGATGGTCATACACGGTTTCGAACGCGCGCTCGAGCGACCGCAGCGGCATGCAGTAGGTGCCAGGTTCGTTGGCGTGACCTTCTTCGGCCTGGTCTCCGTCCAGAATTGCGATGACCGCATCCGCAGGCGCCAGGAAACCTTGGACACGATTGCGCTTTAGAAGACTGATGACCTGACCGGCACCGCCCACCTCGATAATGTGGTAGCGATAAAAGGCTGGCAGGCAATACCTTTCAATGTGATGTTGGATGAGCAATCCGGCAGACGCGTCTTCAACCAAAATGTATCGATCCCAACCACGGAAACCAAACAGCAGGCTCTTAACATATGCAAACGAGCGTTCCTCCAGCGTTGATTGCTCGCCAACCACCTCAAAGTTGACCAGCTCACCTTCGCGCAGGGTTTGCATGAGCGCGAGCGAATGGCTAGTGAAAACGACGTTGACCGAAAACTCCGTACACAGCGTGCGCAGTTCACCGATCAGCCGCGCCTGGGCTACTGCGTCAAGGGAGATGTCAATCTCGTCGATGAAAATGAGCCGAGGCCCGGACTGCAGCCGTCGGAAGAGGTTCACGAGGAAAAACTCACCCGAGCTGAAGTAGTCCTCACGGACGTAGCGATCGTTCTCGACCCGATAGAAACAGCAGGCGCCTCGTGAGAACTTAACCTCTCGCAAGTTCTCGAATCGGGATTCGCCGTAGATGCGTGTCAAGAATTCGATCAGGGCGTCAGGCCGGGTATCGTCGTCCAGGATGATCGCACGACGGATTTCAGTGTCTGCTTCGGAGAGTGCATGGAAGTAGCTGAAGCGCTGGCCGTGTGGAATCGGTAGTTCAACGGCGATCAATGACTTCAGCGACTCCGGCACCGGTCGGCGAGTGCTCAACGTGCCCACAGCGTGGTCGTAGGTGAATTCGAACGAAGCGCCGTCGAGGGTGTAGCGCACGAAGCTGCTATCGCGTAGCGCACCATCCGAGGTCGTACGCCGAAATGTGTCTGCCAGCGCAAAGTTCATAATGGTCTTCGCCAACGTGGTTTTACCTGCGCCGTTGCGGCCAACGATGCACAACGGTGCATTACGGTCGATGTCTATGCTAAACGTCAGGGCCTTGATCGGACGGACGTCTCTGATCTCTACATGGAACTGCATGGGGCCTCAACCGAAGGACCGATGCAGGAACATATCCACCACGGCGGCCCCGTACTTGCGCCGGAGCTTCTCCAGATACAACTGGTCCACGGTGTTGACGTAGTTCAGCAGGCCAGCGAGCCGAGCTTCGGTCTTGGCGGTGCCGACTTCCTGCATTGTGTTGAACCGTTCGCGGTCACGGAGGTATAGGTGGAGCATGGTTTCGATCTTGTTCTTGATCGAGGTGTCGACGGAGATGGTCCCGTTAAGTAGGAGCGCCATGCCCAGCAGCTTAATCTTCCCGCCGCGGTGTAGATACTTCGACTTGCCGCGGTGCAAGCGCAATCTCCCTCCAAACATACGATCGAGGTGGTCACTGAGGGCCCCCTCTCCTGATTCCACAGTAGCGCGCTCGCCTGACGACAGGATGATGTCATCGGCGTAGCGTGTGTAGATCGCGCCAAGCTCCCGGCAGCGAGTACGGAAGGCGACGTCGAAGGGATACAGCGCAGCGTTGCTCAGGCCCGGCGAGGTCGAGAACCCGATTGGCAACGCATCATCCACGCATAGCAGGTCAAGCACGTGCTCCAGATGGTCGGACAGATCAGAGATAGGAATCCCTGCCATAGCGCTAGTGATCGTCTTGCGCACGATGTCGCGCGTGATGCTGGGAAAGAACGACTCAATGTCGGTGACGAAGAAATGGCGGCTCAGCGCGTGCTGCTCCACAGCAGCGCGGGCACTGACCCCCTTCCGGTACGAGAACACGGCCTCCTCGTGAACCGGGAGGAAATCGACCAGGAATAGACGCAAGAAATTGTGATACGCCCGGAGGCGTTCGCCCGGATTGATGAGTGCCCGTTGCTTAGTACCCTGGCGGAGGTGAGCGCGTCCGAAGTCGTTCTCGGACACTTTTCGCATGAAATCCGCAAAGTCGCGCTTACCATGGAACATGGCTTCAAACAACGTCTTCAGCGACTTCTTCGCAATGGGCATAGCAGGCGTACCGGGTTGACAGGGCTAGAGTTTTTCACATATATTTGTTGAATGCTGGCTGACTAGGAGTATCTCCAGTCGCAAAAGGCCAGCCTCTAGGCCGTCTGATTCTACTTGTGTGGTGCCCCCCGTGTACAGGCTGTCTGTACACGGGGGGGCACCACACAGGATATAGATTGCGCCTTCTTACTTAGCTTGACCTGTAATAAGCCACGCTGGTCACTGGATGCCTGCTCGCGACTGAATCGCCCCCTACCCCTAAACAGTGGACATTTTTCAGACTGATTGTCTGGAATGTACACCAATGCAATCCTTCAACACCGCGATAACATTTGTCCGTTCAGGCCGAGGACCTGCCAGTTTGGATGGGCGGGACTGATGTCGCTTCTTCGGCCAGAGCGGACTGCTGAGGTTCTTTCGTTTGACTACGATGAGGTGACACAGCATCGGGTAGGAAATAGCAAGGAACAAAAAGCCAACGAGCAGTTTTAACTCATCGCCTAATAACTGCCTTTCGCAGCAGAATGACATAACGGCGTAACAGCCCAAACACCGGCTTGGGTTGCTTGCCAGGTGTCGGAAGTCTTTACATTCCACTGCGCGTCAATCTGCGCCGTCAGCCCAGTACCTTGATTTAATTATAATTAAATCTCAAGGCGTGGGATTTGCTTTAGCATTACGGATGTAGGTCTATCAATAAAATACGGGGAGAGATAATGAGATCGAAGCTTATGATGTTGATTGCGGCAGGGCTGCTGGTGGGATCCATGTCAGCAATTGCGATTCCAATAACATGGAATCTTCAAGGCGTAACCTTTAATGATGGCGGAACGGCAAGCGGGTCATTTGTATATGATGCGGACACGTCTATGTTCTCCTCAATCAACATACAAACGACTGGTAGTCTAGCCTTTACGTACACGACTGCAGACTTGGTGGCACAGGCACCATTTGGATTTTCTGTAGCAACGAGTTCATTCGTCGGTGGTGGCCTCCTGGAATTGCTAACGGTGTCAGATCTAACTAATGCTGGCGGTCTAATTGCTATTGGGCAGCGTGGACCATTTTTCACGCCTTTTGAAACGACATATGTCGTTAATTTATTGGGAGGTGGGGTGCTTCCAAATTTCAATACACCACCTTTTCGGGAGATAACCGCCGGGTTTGTGACTTCAGTTCCTGAACCTACCACGCTTTCGCTACTCGGCCTCGGCTTCTTCGGTATCTACTTCATGAGGCGACGCAAAGCCATCTGAGCGCAGGCTCGATTCGCGCATGAACCCCCGGCTATGCGTCGGGGTTTTTTGTTGGGGAGGTGAAGGTAAAAACATCTCACTGACGCGACCATATGGTTTATCTACCATGTTAGTCGACAGCCTGCTACGTTCCCACACGCAGATTGTCAACCTGCGAGCCAGACCAGCGGATTGACTGGTGGCCGTAGACATACTACCAAGCTGTCGAAATATTTTACAATCCGCGACCGCTGCGCAATAGTTTCGGTAGCCAACCTTGTGAAAACAAATATATCTTTGCCTCCGGTTCATTTTTTGCTTCCTCATCCATAGAAGGTCAGCGTAACCTTTCACTACATTGGAGCAACAAGATGAAATTTTGCATTAACAGCTTGATCCGTGCGCTTATTGGGACGACAGCATTGATGGTAGCTAATATGGCGAGTGCCGTTCCGATCGAGTTGACCGCAGCGCAGTTCACCTCACAGACCGGCGACCTTGCAACCATCATCGAGGATTTCGCGGGTTTCGTTACAGGAAATCAATCGAATCCTCTGACAATAGCAAATGGAACTGCCATATTCCCGGGAGTTCCTTACGTATTGGCCGACTCGAATTTTTGCCCGAACGGCACCAACTGTCTTATAGATAACGGCAACATTACAAGCCCCCGAATATTCTCTGCCCTACCTGCTGGAACCACTTACTGGGGCGCGGATATTGGACAGGTTCAGTTCGGGGGCAGCGATATTTTTCGTGTAACTGTCGTCGGGGGCAGCGGAATATTAGCCATTGAGGCAATTGGACGCGATTTCTGGGGTTTCAATGACACCTTGGGAATATCATCAGTATCGTTCCTCAACCTTGGCAGCGGCAGCACTTACGCAAACTACAGTTTCGATAACGTGACGACTTCCGGCAGTGTCCCAACCCCGTCAACACTTATGCTGCTGCTGGCTGGTGGACTCTGGTTTGGCCGAAGCGCACGTTGGCCATCACCCAGCGCTACTTCCCGTAAACAATAGTGAACTGATCCCGATTTATTGCCTAGTGTCCTTTCTGGAATGGCTGAGTTGGTGACGATGCCCCGATATTCGGACAGTCTGCTTCACCCCAGGAAGCAGATGGCCACCGCTGAAAACGTGAGTCGCTCTTGTGGGCCGAAAGCGCCAGTTCAATATTGTCGAAAGCCGACACTGCTGATTGTCGTGTATCAGGGTGTGGTGACAGTCAGCAAAGGCCGAACTGCTGCCTGATGGAATTTTCACTTGGCCGTCTCAAAGTCGGCCGCAGCAGACCTTCGCGGTCATCACTCACGCTGGCCGAATCCGGCTAGATGAGCATACTGTCCAACGACTCAAACCAGCTACATAGCTGTTGCCCCTCAAAACTAATAGCGGGCTGGTGATCAGTCATTTCTGCTACTTGCTTTCGAAATTCAATACCGTCAAGTATCATGAGCGCTGATGGTCCCACCGCATTGACATCAAGTTTAGATGCTCCTCGTCGCAACCCTATAAGGATGACCAATGAGTAAGCTGAAGCTAACCTATTTCGACTTCTCCGGTGGACGAGCAGAGCCTGCAAGGCTCGCCATGCATATCGGTGGAATTTCCTTTGAAGATCATCGGTTTGCATTTAAGGATTTCGCAGAAATCCGTAAGGCCACCCCACTGAATCAGGTGCCGACCCTTCACGTGGATGATTTGCAGGTCACGCAAAGTGATGCGATTACGCGTTATGTGGGGAAATTGGCCGGACTGTATCCAGTAGATGAGTTGCAGGCCTTGTTGTGTGACGAGGTCATGGGCGCGCTGGAAGACATCAATGTAAAGATTGGGGCTACGATCGGGATGGAGGGAGATGCCCTGAAGGATGCCAGAGATGCCTTGGTAACAAGTTCATTGCCACGATATTTGCGCTGGCTCCAAACCCAGCTTGAAAACCATGGCGGAGAATATTTCGCTGATCATCGTCTGACCATTGCCGACCTGAAGGCCTTGGTCATTTTACGCTGGCTTAGTGGTGGCGTTCTGGACCACATTCCAAATGGCTTGGTTGCAACCGAGGCACCCAGGCTCGTGGAATACATGAACCGCATAGCCGCGCTTCCGGCTATAACGCAATACTACGCAGAACGGTCTGTATAGTAATTTCAGCGCGATGACCCAGGTCGAGAATTGACCGTGACGGGTCTTGGATATATTCACCAAGGCGTGCTGTGTACCCTGAAGCGACATTTGTGAGGTAAAAAATCATAGCCGATGAGTATCTACTGTTGATAGGAGGCGCCATTCAACGACAGAAACCCGGCCAGACCAGCGAGACGAGTTTCTCACAAGAGATTATGAGTGGCGAACGGCCCGTTCACGTACCCGTCATGTTCTACGCTTTCGGTTTTCTTCCAGGGGCTGCAGGCGGAATATATCCGGCCACCCGACAGAGCGTTGCCTCGCTCTTTTCACCTTTTTCAAACCGAATCGAATGGCACACAATCACCTCTCCACTGGCGGTCAGATTTGATACGGAGAGGCGCACGTTCGCCAGGGAGATGCCAGTGTCACGGGCGATTTCCCAGTCCAGTTTCTCGCCGTGTTTTTTAAGGTATTGCAGAATCTGGTGCAACGCGAATACCCCTTACAAACATTAAAAAGTAGTCGAAGCATTGGCACGCCGGTGAAAATCCGTTAAAAATTTCGCAACACGCTCAACCAGAAATGATTGCCGCATCTTTCGCCGCCAGACTACCTACGGCTGACCAATCGAGATGGTCATCGCCATGAGCCGCTAAATCCAGAAAACGATCGCGCAAGATACTGGCAAAAGGCAGTGGCACTTTCAATTCCTCGGCAGCTGTCAGTACGAGCCGCATATCTTTTTGTCCCAGATGTGCGGCAAACCCGGCGGGTTCAAAATGGCGATCTGCAATCATGGTGCCATAGTTCTTGTACAGAGGCACATTGAATATGCTGGAGGTGAGCAGATCAAGATATTGGTGCCGATCCACGCCACCTTTTTCCACCAGCGCCATGGCCTCGCCCAGCGACTCGATCACCGTTGCAATCAGGAAATTGCCACTCAACTTCGCCAGATTCGCCTTTTCAGGATCATCTGACACGATGAAAGTACGCTGGCCAAGAATGTCCAATAACGGTTGAATCTTTGCGATGAGTTCGGGTTTACCCGCCGCGACCATGAAAAGCTTACCTGCTGCGGCGGCATCCGGCCTGCCGAATACAGGCGCCGCAATAAAACCCTGCTGTTTTTCACTGTGCGCTTCGGCAAGCTGTGCGGACAAGGCGACGCTCACGGTGCTGCAAGAGACGTGTATGGCGCCGGGCTTGAGATGTTCCAGAATGCCGGAAGGGCCCTGCGTCACTTCACTCAGCGCGGCATCATTGGCCAGCATGGTGAATACCACATCGGCATCGCACACTTCCGCAATATTTTTCGCAGCCCTGGCTCCTGCCGCAATCAGCGGCTGCGAACGTTCCCGGGAACGGTTGTAGACGGTGAGCTCATAGCCTGCCTGACACAGGCGCGAGGCCATGCCTGCCCCCATTTTCCCCAGTCCGATAAACCCTGCTTTCATCATTTTTCTCCTAAAAATGGCACATGCCTATTCACAATCAGGCATTTGACAGAGAGCGATAGTTCCCGATAAAAATGGGAAAGTATTCGAGATGATTTCCATTCGATCATTGACCTGGTGCCGTGTGCATCGGGATGATCGGCCACTCCAACAAAACGAAGATTGAAGCGAGGGTTGGAAAGAGCGCCGTCTGTCAGTTCGGCATTGCGAAGAGGTCTGCGGTGATTTCATAGGACCGGAGGCGGGCGGAATGATCGAAGATTTGCGAGGTGATCATCAACTCATCCGCCCCGGTTTGTTCGATGAAAGCATCCAGCTCAAGCTTGACCATGTCGCTGGAGCCAATCGCCGAGCATGACAAAACCTGATCCAGCAGGGCGCGCTCCTGGGGGCCAATGCGATTCATATAGCCTTCCTCGGGCGGCGGCAGACGCTTGGGATGGCCGCTACGCAAGCTGACAAATGCTTGCTGCATTGAAGTGGCGAGAAATTGCGCTTCCTCTGCGGTATCCGCCGCAAAAACATTGAAGCCGAGCATCACATAAGGCTGCTGCAGCTGAGCAGATGGCTTGAATGTGGCGCGATACAAGGCAATCGCTTGCATCATTTGTGCCGGCGCAAAATGCGATGCGAATGCGTAGGGCAGACCTAGGTCTGCAGCCAGTTGTGCCCCAAAAAGACTTGAGCCCAAAATCCATATCGGTACATTGAGACCCGCGCCCGGGACGGCACGAACCGCATGTCGTTGCGTGGCCGAGAAGTAACCCATCAGTTCCACGACGTCCTGCGGAAACTGATTGGCATCAGCGCCCAGATTTCGACGCAAGGCGCGCGCAGTAAGTTGATCTGAGCCGGGCGCACGCCCGAGACCCAAGTCTATGCGCCCCGGATAGAGCGATTCCAGGGTGCCGAACTGCTCGGCAATCACCAGGGGCGAATGATTGGGCAACATGATCCCGCCGGCACCGACACGGATGGTTGACGTGCCGCCTGCTACATGCCCGATCAGGACAGCAGTCGCTGCGCTGGCAATGCCCGGCATGCCATGATGCTCGGCCAGCCAGAAGCGCTGGTAGCCCCAGCGCTCTCCGTGTCGGGCGAGATCAAGCGTGTGGCGAAACGACTGGGCAG
The DNA here is from genome assembly GCA_040388645.1 of Pseudomonadota bacterium. GTDB lineage: Bacteria > Pseudomonadota > Gammaproteobacteria > Burkholderiales > Sulfuriferulaceae > Sulfuriferula. The sequence continues at coordinate 233,610 of JAZKBM010000006.1, read as the reverse complement.
CATTGCTGCCTTCGGCGATGGGGGATAGATCAAGGATGGAAAAAGGAATCATGCGTCCAACATGGGAGCGATTGTTACAAAGACAAGATTAAATCTAAAAAAGATGGTTACGGCCCATTAACAGGGCTACGGTTTCGATGTTGTACCCGCCTGCGCGGTATTCCCAACCGTTATTCATTGGTAACCAGATAGCCTAGACAGATGTAGTGATTGAGATTTAGCGTACACGCAGGCGCACTAGCCTTAGCTGATAGGCTTTGGCCACGGCCTGGGCGCGATTCCTGACGCCCAGTTTTTCCAGAATGCTTTGTGAATGATTGATGATGGTCTTGCAGGATATGCCGAGAATGGTTGCGATTTCGGCACTGGTTTTACCTTCACAAATCCACAAAAGCACTTCGCGTTCACGGGGTGTGATCGGCGAGACAGCGGATACATCTTCGAGAGGTGGCATATCCTGGCGCACCAGACCCAGCAGCGTCGAATGCATATTCGGAACGATTATTTTCAACAGCAGCAGAAGCCATTCGCCGAGTGGTTTCGGGATTTGATGGAAGCTGAAATAAGAAATGTATTGTCCTGAAATGTCATAAATGCCATAGGCAGCAATATTGCGCAGCTCACTCGCCTCGAAAGCCTTTAACCACACAGGATTATCTGATTCCCCCTTATTTGTACCCAATTCGAATAATTGCGGCTGGCCCGTATCCAGCCATCTTTGCATTGTCGGTGTTTTATAGTGTCTGCTATCAAGCTGGATGAAATTGAGATATGTATCCGGAAAGTTCGAGGAGACGAGTTCGAACGGGATGGCGCCGGAAGAACTGCGTTGCCCGATACCGCCGATAAATGCGCCGTGCGGAAATACGGCCTGTAGCTGATTGCGAGTCCATTCGATAAAGCCTTGTCGGGAAACAATGCGGGTGAGTGAACTCATCGCCTCAAGCAAGGCCAGATGGTTATCTGGGAGGGATGTTTTCATTACGTAAACCAATGGAGTTATGTCGCAATCAATCTGAAATAGTCCATATAAGGCATGAAAGATGGGCCATTGTCAGGGCATCGAAAACGATGCTGAACCAAAGAGCCGACCATCAATCCGAATAAAACTAATGTTGACTGTAGCTAAATAAGCTACTTGCGCAAGCAGGGATTAAGCCTTGTCCTTCAGGAACTCTACCACCAGAGTTCCAGAGTGGTAGGCAATGGGTATATACCAGTCATATTTGGCCTTATACGGCTCGCAAAGCGCGAGGCCTTTTTCCCGCTCTGCCCATTTCAGAAAATCACAAATAATGTGCAGGGAAGAATCGTTTGCAGGTGCTACGGGCAATGCTTCTTCTGGATAAAACTTGCTAGACATTGTCAGTATCCTCAGATGACAAATTATTTTTTTATTGGATTATCCCGCCGCGTGATCGGAAATTTATATTAAACACATACTAGGTGAGGCGAAGCATGAAACCTATAGGTCATTTAGCCTATATAGGGTAGTGAGGTGGGGCTGGATTCTCGATGCGCGCAATCGCCAAATATGAAAGGAAGGTGGAATGCCGGGGGAATAATTCGCAGTTGCCGCCCATACACCCGTTGCAGATGGTGAAATGGTTAAAAATCCAACTAAAAAGGCGGCTCACGCCGCCTTGAAAAGCTTAATGGATTTCCAGCCGTTTGGCCGCTGCTGTCGCCTTTTTCGGCAGGCGCAGTTCCAGCACGCCATCTTGGTATTTCGCTTCTGCGGCTGCATCGTCAATGTCATTGCTGACAGTAAAACTGCGATAGGCTTTGCCGTAATAGCGTTCTGAGCGCAGCAGCTTTTCGCCATTCTTGCTCTCGGATTCGCGTTTGACTTCCGCGCTGAGCGAAACCTGGTTGCCATCGATGGTGACGTGAATATCTTCCTTTTTCACGCCGGGCACTTCCGCATGTACGGTATAGGCCTGTTCATCTTCCTTCACATCCATCTTGATTTGTACTGCGGCTTCACTGTTTGTAGCAGCACGTACCGGACGGAAAAAACCACGGAACAGATCGTCGAATGGCTCGACTGCAAAATCAAAAGGGTCGTAACGGGAAATATTTGCCATTTCAAAACTCCTTCTTTTCAGGGTTGATCATCAGGCCGCCAACGGTAAGACTGCCTGCCTGAAACAGATATATTTACTACTGAAGAAATTTCAAGAGGTTTTTTACGCAGCTATTCCGGGACATCCGTTTCCAGTGCGGCAGGCGGGTTGAGCATACTATGCCGTTGCGCTGGCGTTTCCAGACTGATGCGTCCCAGAGAGCCATCGCGATAATCCTGCAACAGCGTCAACGCAGCTTTTTCCAGATCAGCCTCGCCACCCTTCAAACGATAACCACGCCGTTTGGCGATGGCTTCGATGACGCCGACGCCATCCAACCCATCCAAGGTGCAGCCATACCGTGCCTGTAACAATGTGGGGTAATTTTCCACCAAACAGCCACCGAGGAACGTGGCCACCTCTTCGTCGATCACCGCGTTGCGCCCCACCGCATGGCTGGCTGCCAGCATCAGGCCGTCGCGTTCGTGTTCGATTTTCGGCCATAGCATGCCGGGGGTGTCTATCAGCGTCATGCTGTCGTTGAGTACCAGCCGCTGCTGGCTTTTGGTCACTGCGGGTTCGTCACCCACTTTGGCTACACGGCGTTTGAGCAGCGCATTCATTAATGTGGATTTGCCGACGTTGGGGATGCCCATGATCATCATGCGCAGCGGCTTGATCGGCGTGCCTCGGTGCGGCGCCAGAGCCAGGCAAAGCGCAGGGATTTTGGCGACATCGGCAGCTTTTTTGCATGACAGCGCCACCGCCTTGACGCCTTTTTGGGCGTTGTAGAATTTGAGCCAGGCTTGCGTCGCTGCCGGGTCGGCCAGATCGGCCTTGTTGAGGATTTTCAGGCATGGGCGTTGGCGTGCGAGGCGCAATTCGGCAATCATGGGATTGCTGCTGGCCTCGGGCAGGCGTGCGTCGACGACCTCAATCACCATGTCAGTCTGCGCCATGGTTTCAGCGGCTTTTTTGCGCGCCGCAGTCATGTGTCCGGGATACCATTGGATGGCCATGCGTAATCTACAATCTAATCAAAAGCTTATTTTACCCTAGGCAGGGCATGCGTGGCGTCCGCAGTTGCACGGTAAAATGTGTCATTGGCTCCTTGATTGAAAGCAACACATGCTGCGCATTACTGAACTCAAGCTCCCGCTTGACCATCCCGAGGCTGCACTCCGAGCAGAAATCCTGCGCCGACTTGGCATTGCCGAGGCGGCCTTGTTGGGCTATACCATATTTCGGCGTGGGCACGACGCCCGCAAGCGGCCGTTGATTACTTTTACCTACACCGTGGATGTGGAGGTCAAAGATGAAGCCGGTGTGATGCGAAAACTGAAAAACGACCGCCATGTCGTGCTTGCGCCAGACACTCGCTATCATTTTGTGACGCATGCACCGGCGAATTTTACCGAGCGCCCGATCGTCATTGGTACCGGGCCATGCGGCCTTTTTGCGGGACTGATTCTGGCGCAGATGGGGTTTCGTCCCATTATCCTGGAGCGCGGCAAAGCGGTGCGCGAGCGCACCAAAGATACTTGGGGGTTGTGGCGCGAAGGCGTACTGAATCCGGAATCCAATGTACAGTTTGGTGAGGGCGGGGCAGGCACGTTTTCAGACGGTAAACTTTATAGCCAGGTCAAGGATCCCAGGTTCCTGGGGCGCAAGGTGATCGCGGAATTTATCCAGGCTGGCGCGCCGCCGGAGATTGCCTTCGTCAGCAAGCCGCATATCGGTACTTTCCGGCTGGTTGGCATGGTGGAAAAAATCCGCGCCACGATCGAATTGCTGGGTGGTGAGATACGCTTTCAGAGTCGCGTAGACAATCTGGATATTGAGGAGGGACAAATGCGCGGTGTGGTCCTGGCAAAAGGCGAGTATATTGCGGCACGCCATGTGATTCTGGCGGTAGGTCACAGCGCGCGTGATACATTTGAAATGTTGCATCGGTGTGGCGTGCATGTTGAGGCCAAACCGTTTTCGGTAGGCTTTCGCATCGAGCATCCGCAATCGTTGATCGACCACTGCCGTTTTGGTGATCGCGCCGGTCATCCGGAGCTGGGAGCGGCGGACTACAAACTGGTTCATCACGCGCAAAATGGCCGGTCTGTATACAGTTTTTGCATGTGTCCGGGTGGGACAGTGGTCGCCGCGGCCTCCGAACCGGGGCGGGTCGTCACCAATGGCATGAGCCAGTATTCGCGTAACGAGCGCAATGCCAATGCGGGCATCGTCGTGGGCATCACCCCCGACGACTACCCCGGCCATCCGCTGGCCGGCATTGCTTTTCAACGCCATTGGGAGACGCGGGCGTTTGAGCTGGGCGGGCGGGATTATTGCGCACCGGGACAACTGGTGGGCGATTTTATTGCCGGGCGCGCATCTACTGGGTTCAGTACAGTGCTGCCGTCCTACACGCCGGGTGTGAAACTGGGCGCACTGGATAGTAGTTTGCCCGATTATGTGATCGACGCGATACGTGAGGCGCTCCCGGCGTTCGACAAACAGATTCGCGGCTTTGCGATGCATGACGCAGTGCTCACTGGGGTAGAGACGCGCACCTCGTCGCCGATCCGCATTACCCGCAACGAGGGCTATCAAAGCCTCAATACCCAAGGCTTGTATCCGGCGGGTGAGGGAGCGGGTTATGCAGGCGGAATCCTGTCCGCAGCGATAGACGGTATCAAAGTGGCTGAGGCCGTGGCGAAAAGCATAAGTGCCCAATAGAACTACATACGCAAGTTTTTTGTCAGACAGTGAATAACAAACAGGTAGGCTAACTATGCCGGACTCGGACACACAGCTACCCCTTGCTGCGCCTCACCCATGGTCGATGGATGAAATCGGTTTTGATCGCATCGCGCACGATCGCATTGTCAACGAAGATACCTGGTTTTACGTATTGGCCGCGGCATCCTTTGTGGAAAGTTTTTCTGATTTATTCACACACAATCTGCTTGATCACATGCAGGGTGATACACAGGCCAGCCTGTGGCTGCGCGAGCGCTGGGAGCCCGAGGAAATGCAGCACGGCAGGGCGCTACGCCGTTATGTAGAAACGGTATGGCCGGCATTTGATTGGCAGGCTGCGTTTGATGGATTTAGCGCCGATTACCGTCCGTATTGCAAGCCCGAGCTATTGGAGCCCACGCGCGCATTGGAGATGGTGGCGCGTTGTGTTGTGGAAACCGGCACATCCGGCTTGTATGGGCTGCTTCAGCAGATTAGTCCGGAACCTGTGCTGGCCACGCTGGTAGGCCACATCCGCAATGATGAGGTTGGGCACTACAAATATTTTTATCATTCTTATCTGCGTTATCGCGAGATAGAGCGGCCAACGCGCTGGCAAGTGGCACGCGTGCTGCGACAGCGGCTAGGGGTGATCGGTCAGGAGGACGCCTACCTTGCAGTAAAAAATGCATTCGAGGTGCGTAACCCGGGACAGAAATTCAGTCCCGAGGATTTTCACCGTTTCCAGCACAACTCGGGACACTGGGCGCGTGATGCCTACCCTTATGAAATGACCGTGAAAATGCTGCTCAAGCCGCTCCGGCTGCCGGGTTTTATCAACCGCATGTTGCTGCCAGTGCTGATGTACCAGGCGCGACGCGTGGTCGCACCATAGTGCGAGCAGGTCCGGTACGGGATGCACTGCTCGGCCAGGCTCAGGCTGCAGGTCGCATCTGGCGCTGATACAGGAACTCCAGCACGCGTGCGCGCAGCTGATGGTAACGTGCGTCGTTGGCTAGTTCCAGGCGGTCGCGCGGACGTGCCAGGTCGACTGTGAGTATTTCGCCGATGGTGGCGGCCGGGCCATTGGTCATCATCACAATGCGGTCTGACAATAGCACTGCCTCATCCACATCATGGGTCACCATAATGACCGTGCTTTTGGTCTCGGCGACAATTTTCATCAGCTCATCCTGCAGATGTGCACGAGTCAGCGCATCCAGCGCACCGAAAGGTTCGTCCAGTAACAATACCTTGGGCTCCATGGCCAGGGCACGGGCTATACCGACACGCTGTTTCATGCCGCCGGAAATTTCATGCGGGCGCTTGTGCTCGGCATGAGTGAGACCGACCAATGCCAGTGCTTCCACGGTACGTTGCTTGAGTTGGGCCTTGTTCTCTTTGCGACCGAATACGCGCTCCACCGCGAGATAGATGTTTTCGTGACAAGTGAGCCAGGGCAGCAGGGAGTGGTTCTGGAACACAACGCCGCGCTCAGGCCCCGGTCCCTTGATCTCACGTCCTGCACACAGTGCCATGCCACTGGTGGCGTCCAGCAGACCTGCTACCACATTAAGCAAGGTGGACTTGCCGCAACCGGAGTGGCCGATCAAGGTGAAGAACTGCCCCTGGTTGATGTTCAGATTGATGTTGTGCAATGCCTGAAACGCGCCTTTTTTGGTGGGGAATGTAACGTCTACTTTTTCCAGTTGTACAAATTTTTCCATGATGGTTTCCTTATTCGTAGCTAAAACGCTTGGCAATCTGTACCAGCATCTGTTCCAGTAGCAGTCCGACGATTCCGACCACGAATATGGCGATGATGATGTGCGCAACGTTGAGATTGTTCCATTCATCCCATACCCAGAAGCCGATGCCTACACCACCGGTAAGCATTTCGGCGGCGACGATCACCAGCCACGCCACGCCGATGGATAGACGTATTCCGGTGAGTACATGCGGTACTACAGCAGGGAACAGGATGCGGCTGAATATTTTCCATTCGGATAGATTAAGCACGCGTGCCACATTCAGATAATCCTGTGGAACCTGACGTACACCGACTGCCGTATTCATGATCATCGGCCAGATACTGGAGATGAAAATGACCCAGATCGAGGCGGGTTCGGCGCGGTGAAATACCAGCAGGCCTATGGGTAACCAGGCCAGCGGCGAAACCGGGCGCAGCAAACTGATAATGGGCGCAGTCATGTCGGACAGGAAACGAAAACGGCCGATCATGAATCCCAGCGGTATGCCGACCGCCGCCGCCATGCCGAAGCCAATCCCTACCCGGTACAGCGAATACAGCACATTCCAGCCAATACCCTGGTCATTGGGACCGTTGTTATAAAACGGATGCGCAAACAACACCTCGGCAGACTGCCAGGTCTTGTATGGGCCGGGCAGATTGCTGGTTTCCTGAGCTACCAGGGCCCACACACCAATAAAAGCGGCAATGCCCAACAGAGGTGGGACCAAGAGCCTTAATACGGTCCCCAGCTTTTCTGAAAGGTTGAATCCAGCCTTGGGTTGGGCTTGTTTGACTATCGGATCGACTGCTTCTGCTACGGTATCGGTCATATCGGCATCATTTGATGGTGAAACTTGTTGCAATGGATAAACGGCACTCATGGTGCACCTCCTTCATTACGGTGTGTCCGCCGTTTTGGCAGCTGTCGACATGGTTAGTGGTGTGGTTAAGTCACGGTATGCGCAGCCTGCTTCATGGTGGCGGACAGTGTGGTATAGGCATTAACCCAGGCGAGCTTTACGGGCGGCGTGAAGTGCTCACCCAAACCCTGGCCCAATGTCCAGATCAATGCTTCTCCTACGGTGTCGTAGTCGAGGTCTTTTACCCCATACCCGGCATGGCGCCGTCCCAGGTCTTCAACAGACTCCAGAATGGACTCCAGCTGATCGAGGTGATTAACCACCGTGTTGATCATGGTCATGAGCTTGCGCCCCTGCTCGACCATGTCGTCCCTGAACAGGCCGCGCAAGCCGGGATCCAGTTCGAACAGCCGGGTGTAAAACAGCTGTGCGGCAGTGTCCTTGATTGGCAGAACCTGTTGCCAACTGGATTTCACCAGGCTGATTTGGTCGGGTGACATGATCGTTTTCTCCGGTTCAGGAACTAGGCATGGACCTTGAAGCTGTCTGCGTATTTGACTGGGTCCTTACCGTCCCACACCACGCCATCCATGAGTGTGGAAGTACGCATGGCGGACTTCGGTATCGGCGTTTTGGTTTGGGTTGCTGCCTGTTTGTATAACTCGATCTGGTTGATCTGTGTGGCGACAGCCAGATAATCAGGATGCGTCTTCAACAAGCCCCAACGCTTATGCTGGGTGAGGAACCACATACCGTCCGATAGATACGGGAAGGGCACCTTGCCTTCATTGTAGAAACGCATGTAATGCGGATCGGTCCATTTCTTGCCCAGACCGTCCTCATATTTGCCGAGGAAGCGTCCCTCAATCACCTCAAGTGGTGCATTGACGTAGGACTTGGCGGAAATCAGTTGAGCAACCTCAGAGCGATTTTTGGGGTCGTCAATGTAGCGTGCTGCCTCCAGCATGGCCATCACCATGGCGCGCGAAGTGTTAGGGTGGCGTTTTACGAAATCTGCCGTTGTTCCCAGCACTTTTTCGGGATGATCCACCCACACATCCTGAGAAGAGGCCACGGAAAAACTGACTTTGTCGAAAATACCGCGCGCGTTCCAGGGTTCGCCAACACAGAAACCATCCATATTGCCGACGCGTGCGTTGGCGACCATTTGTGGCGGCGGTACGGTGATTGTCTTCACCTCGGTTATCGGGTTGATGCCATAAGTGGCCAGCCAGTAATAAAGCCACATCGCGTGGGTGCCGGTCGGAAAAGTATGGGCGAAAGTGTATTCGCGCGGTTCGGCCTTGATCAGTTTGGCGAGGGAGGGGCCATCTTTCACGCCTTTCTTCAACAACTGATCGGCAAGTGAAATACCCTGACCGTTATTATCGATGGTCATCAACACGGCCATGTCTTTTTTCGGCCCGCCGATGCCCAGGTGCACACCATATACCAGGCCGTACAACACGTGCGCAGCATCAAGCTCGCCGTTGATGGTTTTGTCGCGTACGGCGGCCCATGAAGCCTCCTTGCTGGGGATGATCTTGATGCCGTATTTTTTGTCGAAACCCTTGGCTGCGGCGACCACGACGCTGGCGCAGTCGGTCAGCGGAATGAAGCCGACCTTGACTTCGGTTTTTTCGGGTGCATCGGAACCGGCTGCCCAGGCGCTGCTGCGTACGTCAGGGGTGACCAGATTCATCAGTGCGGCCGCACCGAGAATACCAGTGGTTTTTTTGAGAAAATCACGGCGCGTGTTTTCCGGGGTGGATGGCGTGACATCGATAATAGGGTTGTCTTTTGGCGTGTTGCTCATTGTGGCTGCTCCGTATGTGCGTGCAGATTGCCGTTACCGGTTTTCTGCGAAATATGAAAATGCGCTTGCGGAGTGCCGCCCGCCATTGGACAGGACTCACGGGCTATAGAGCAAAGCCCGTGCCATACCGAAATAAACTTTGTAAGATCAGGATAAGAAAGAAAAAAATATCGATCAGCTGAAATTTTTTGCGGGGCGGGAATCGGTGAATACGCACGCTGGTAGTGCACGGCAAATACGCTTTGGCACAACGATGGTTCAGCTACGTTGGCTCAGTTGTTGCAAAATCGACTCGGCGATTTCCACCAGACGGCGGTTTTCAGACATGGCGGCGCGACGCATGGCATGGTAGGCCGCGTCTTCAGATAAACCCTGATGTGCCATGAGCCGCTGCTTGGCAGTGTCGATCACGTTACGCTCATGAGTTTTGCGCGCAGTCTCAGTAGCGGTTTGCAGCAGCAGCTGGTGCTCTTCGAAGCGTACTCGCGCCACCTCGAGAATCGGACGGATGCGTTCGGTGTCGAGGCCATCTACGATATAGGCTGATACGCCTGCTTTGAGTGCTGCGCGGATGGATTCACTGGTGTCATCCGGGGTAAACATCACGACCGGGCGCGGACAGCCCTGGGTAGCGATGCACAGGTGTTCCAGCGTGTCGCGGTCGGGTGAATCCGCACCCATGATGATGATATCAGGTGAGTGCCTGGCGACTGCCGCGGCCAGTTCAAATGCGGAATTCACCACGTCTGCCACGGTATAGCCCTGATCGCGAAAAGCCTGTTCCAGTTGGGTGGCACGGGTCGTGTCATGGTCGGCAATTAATACGGTCAACATGATGCGCTTTCTTCAAATACACATAACAGACCAAGCAAGCATCATGCTTATGCCATGATCAACAGGTAAATCAGTAGCAAATTGAGCACAATGGAAAACACCGCGACAGTTTGCCAGACGCGTGTGCGGCCGCGCGCCAGCAGCGGCGTGCGGCGTGGTGCACCAAGCGGGCGCAGCTCGCCCTGCTCGAGTGCCAGCAGCATCTCCTCCGCAGTCTCAAAGCGGTTTTCAGGCTTGAGCGCGACCGCCTTCAGGAGGAGGTTTTCCAGCCACTGCGGTATCTCCGGACGATAGCGCGAAGGCAACGCCGGAGCGCTATATCTGGGGTGTTGAAATGGCTCGATTTCGCCATAGGGATATTTGCGCGTCAGCAGGTAATACAACGTGACTCCGGCCGCATACAAATCACTTTGCACCGTCGCCGAGCTGCCGTCCGAGATCATCTCAGGTGCCATGAAGCTGGGCGTACCCGCGCCTCCACCGGTGTCATGCAGTCCATTGCTGGCGGCGACGCCAAAATCGAGGATGCGCAACTTCCCGTCTTCGCCCAGATGCAGGTTGGCAGGTTTGATGTCGCGATGCAGGATGTTGAGCCGGTGCAATGTGGCCAGCCCTTTCACCAGACGAATGCCTGTCTGGGTGGCTTCGGCGATGGAAAAATGGCGGCCAGCGTCAAGATGTTGTTGCAATGTGGCGCCGGCGTGCCAGCTCATTACATAGTAAAGCGCGGAACGTTCGTCCCCCGCCAGCGGCAATATCTGGGGAAAATAGTGGGCGATCACTTTTTTCGCCAGCCACTCCTCCTGGATTAATGCAGCGGCAAATTCCGGCTGGTTGGCGGCCAGCGGCGGCAGAGTTTTCAATACCCATAGGCGTCCGTCGCTACGCTTGCGCACCTTGTACAGTATGGACATGCGCGACTCGTGCAACACTTCGACCACTTCAAAATCATCCAGCCGGATACCGGGTTTGAGGCGCGGCGGCACCGGCAGATATCTTTCAGCCGCAAGATGGTCGCGCAGATTGTCCTCAGCAATTGCGTCTACCCGCACAACAACCGCACTGGCGTTGTCCTGGCCGCCTTGTTTGTGTGCCAGCCTGACCAGTTCGTCGGCGGCCTGCGCCGGGTTGCTGTAAAGCCTGAGTGCGCTGTGCATGCCGAGCTCACCGAGTGGCTCCCACACCCCATCCGACACCAGCATGAAAACATCGCCCGGACGCAACTCACCTTCGGCAAAATCTGCCATCAGATGGCGGTCCAGCCCTACCGCGCGCTTGAGTACGTGGCGCATGTCGGGGCGATCCCAGACGTGATCGGTGGTGAGCTGGGTAAAGGTCTCGTCACGCAACAGATAGACGCGCGAATCACCGACATGCGCCAGATGGTAGCGTTGTCCGCGCAGCACCAGCGCCGATAGCGTGCATGACATGCCGGCCAGATCACGGCGCGTGGTGGCCTGTGAAATCAACCAGCGGTTGATGGCGCCGAGCACCTTGTCGAGCGCATGCTGCACTTCCCAGGTGTCGGGCGTGGCGTAATAGTCGGCGAGCAGACCACGTACCGTGTATTCTGCGGCTTCACGGCCCCCAGCCGTACCTGACACGCCATCCGCCAGCACCGCCAGTGCGCCCTTGTCGGTGAGCAGCGCGCCGTCCGGCGTAACGAAACCGCAGAAATCTTCGTTGTGTTCGCGTGGCCCGGTGGCGGAGCTGTGAGCGATGCTGAGTTGCAGCGGCATCGGGCTTAAATGCGTGCCCCGGCGACGCCTGGCGCACCCCAGGTGGTGCGCCAGCGGGTTTTGACTTTAGCCAGGCCGATCATTGCGACGACAGTCAGGCCGGCAAAGATGATGAACCCGGTCTGATAGCTGCCGGTGAGCTGACGCGAATAGCCGAGACTGGAAGCTAGATAGAATCCGCCCACGCCGCCTGCCATGCCGACGAGACCGGTCATGACGCCGATTTCGCGGCGGAAGCGTTGCGGTACCAGCTGAAACACGGCGCCGTTACCCATGCCCAGCGCCAGCATGGCGGGAACGATGACTGCCAGTGCCAGCAAGGGTGTGGACATGCCGACACTTACTGCCAGCAGGAATACGGCCGCTACGCCATACATGAAGAGCAGACTGCGAATGCCGCCGATGCGGTCCGCCAGCATGCCACCCAGTGGACGTACCAATGAGCCGGCAAACACGCAGGCAGCCGTAAAATAGCCCGCCACAACGGGTGACAGGCCGTATTGCGTGTTGAAATAAATGGTCAGGCTGGAGGCCAAGCCGACAAAGCCGCCAAACGTGACGCTATAGAAGAACATGAACCACCACGCATCCTTGTCACGTAACACTTGCATATACTCGGCCATGGATTTAGCCGGCGGACATTCTGGACTGTCCTTGGCAAACAGCAGATATACAGCCAGCGCCATGCCCAATGGAATCAGCGCCAAGCCAAACACACTATTCCAGCCGAATGCTACCGCAAGCCCGGGTGCGAACAAAGCCGCGAATACGGTACCAGAGTTACCGGCACCGGCAATACCCAGCGCAGTCCCCTGATGCTGGGGAGGATACCAGCGTGAGGCCAGCGGCAGTGCCACCGCAAACGATGCCCCGGCAAAGCCGAGCAACATACCCAGAATCAATACCTGTTGGAAGGTGTGAATATCACCGAGCCATCCCCAGGCCAATGCGCCTATGACGATTACCTGGCCGATTAGCCCGGCCATTTTCGGCTTGAAGTGATCCACCAGCACGCCCATGACGATGCGCAACAATGCACCGGCCAGAATCGGCGTGGCGACCATAATGCCCTTTTGCGCGGCATTCAGGCCCAGATCGGTGGCAATCTGCACACCGAGCGGGCCCAGCATTACCCACACCATGAACGATAGATCGAAATACAAAAATGCTGCGAACAAGGTGGGCGGGTGCCCCGCTTTCCAGAATGATTTATCCATTTTTCGGCTTCCTGCGGTAATGAGTATATTTAATCCGGCACTCTCCATTGGGAGCCGGTCAACTGGCTTCAATGCAATGTACGTGCCAAGTATTTAAATTCAATACAAGTTATTGTTTAATAATATATTTATATTCAATCTCAAGATTGGCGCAGACAATTTCCTGAAATAACGCCTCTGCATGGTGCGTCAGTGCACAGGTGTGCACCGATGCAGGGAGATCCGAACGACGACTAAAAAACCTTGTCGGTTAATGCATGGTGCGCGAGTAAAAACATGGCTGCATTCCACGACTGTCCGGGCATGCCGCAGGGCTCACCGGACTTGCCATGAAACCATTCGTTGAATTGCCAACTGTTGACGGCGTTGACCTGGGCGAGTTGGCCCAGTACTGCCTCGGCAGGCTGCGTCTTGCCCAGCGCAGCCAGCGCCATCGACCAGAAACCGCCGATGAAGGGCCACGCCCCGCCGTTGTGATACTGGAATGCCAGGTTTTGCTGGTGACGGCCCATATAAGAGCGCCACAGCGGATCGGTGACAGCGATGGGATCAAGCACGCTCGTTCCCGGACAGGGCTGATTAATCGAGGCTTGCTGCAAGGCATGCATGATACGGTTGGCAGGCCCATCGTCGGCGAGTCCGAACAGGATAGCAAGCAGATTGCCGAATACGTCGCCTTCTTCGCCCCAGAAGGAAAAATTGACAAAGCTCAGATAGAGCTCGCCGCGTTTGGCACCATTGCGTACATAGTGGGTGAGGAGCCGTAGGCGCTGGTAGTCCGGCATCTGGTTGGAGAAGGGATAAAACAGATGGTTAAAATGAAATTTGGTTTCCTGCGCATGCGGCAGTTGGTACAGACGCTTCACGTAGTACCAGAGTGCATTGCTGTACAGCACAAAACCGGAACGCGGCATGATGTCTGCCCAGTCGCTGGCCTCGTCCTGCCGCACCAGAAAAATCTGCGGATGTTCCTGACATTGTAGCCAGACCAGGGCTTTAGCGATTTGCTGTGCGAGGGTGGTCTCAATCTGTTCGCCGGGGGCGTGCCGGGCATAAAACTTGATGGCTATCAACCACCACAGGGTGGCGTCGATGCAGCCCAGATACCAGAAGTCAGCCAGGTCGGCATCGGGGTCGACATATTTGGGAATTTGCCCATTTTCAGCCTGATGATTCGCCAGGGTAATAAGCCCGTTTTTTGCGCCACGCTGGAGTTCCGGCTCGCCTGAAACCAGCATGCCGAGAGCACAAATGGCGGCATCCCGGCCGAACACGCGGGTATAGCGTCGCTGCTCGGCCTGGAGCGAGGAGGCCGCCGCGCGGATGCCGTGCGGCGTCAGGTTACGCAGCAGCAGTTGACGCGACTCATGCAGACAATCGTGCAATAAAGATGGGGCGATAGGCATTGAGGCAGGTGAAAAGGAGTCTTCAGTTTTTTGCATTAACCGTAATCATCCACATCATCATGTTCCTTTACACTGTTTATGCAACGGAGCTACTGTCGTTATCCATACCCGGCATTCCATGGCACGAGTTCAAAATCGGTTAGGTTTAAGGTGAAGGACTATCAAGTGTCATACGTACTGATTATTCATGAAGTAGAAGATTACCCAGCTTGGAAAAAAATTTTCGATCAAGCGGCAACCATGCGGAAGCTTGCCGGTGAAATAAGTTACCAGTTATTGAAATTTGATCAAAATGCAAACCATCTTGTCCATTTTTCACAATGGTCATCACTGGAAAACGCCAAACGTTTTTTCGAGTCTCCCGAATTGGTGGAAATACGCAAACAGGCAGGCGTAAAAGCACCAAACTTCATGTATCTGCAGGCCTTGGAAAATGGCCTGTTATAAGATGCGCGCGCAGTTTCTAGGTGTGACCCGGTAATGACGCAGTCAGCCAGGTGGCAATAGCTGTCAGCAATGTGTCGCTTTCGCCAAGAGCGGGCAGGGTGTCGAAGCCCACGTTTGGATATTGCTTGCGTAATTCGTCCATCAGAATGGGAAAATCGCGCCGCAGGTGACCGCCTGGACCCAGAAACAGAGGCGCGACCGTGACCCGGTTGGCACCCGCCTCGACCTGGGCAGCCACCGCCTTAGCCAGGCTCGGTGTCATCAGTTCCAGATAGGCAAGGCTTACCCGCCAACCCGGGCGCTGGGCGGCCACAAGTTCCGCGAGGCGCTGAAATGGCACCGCCCATTGCGGATCGCGTGCGCCATGCGCGAACAGTACCAGCCCGTTCATCGTTTGGGCGCCTGAGCAAGCAAGGCTTCGGCTTGCGCGCCCAGATACACGTATATACCCAGACCCACCAGCAAACCCACTGCCGCAAACATCATCCACACGGCTTCGCTCATTTCGTGGGCCACCCCCAAAGCGGATTTGAACATCAATAATAGTGCTTCAATAGACACGGCGATCAGGATCGCGGCGATAAAGCGCGTGATGGTCCGGCGTGTGGAACTGTGACGGAAAATGTCCTTGTGCATTAGCACTTCCTCTTCGAGGATGGTTTTTCCCAGGTCGAAAATAGCCAGCGCCAAGGTCAGAAAAATAATGACACTGAAGGGCTTCAGGTGCAACGCTGCAGGGTCGTTGCTGGCTGCGGGCAAGGCGAGTAATTCGGCAAAGGCAGCATACAAAAGCACCCCCGCTACGGCGACAAGGCCTAGTACGATCACGCTGTAAATGATTTTGAATGCCGGCTGGAATCGGCGTCGGGCATGATCGCCCATCATGAATTCAATCGCGCTGGTCAGGTCGATATCCAGCACCATGATCATGCGCGCACCGGTGGCCGGGTCAGTAATCGGCAATGCGGCCGACACGCACAGAAAATTACTGGCACTGGACAGATAGGGCGTGGTAATGACCACATCGTTACTGGCTTGAGAAATCAGATAATAGGGCCGCATGCTACGGTCCCGCCCAATCCCGCTATTGTCGAAATTTCCGCCGCTGCCGATGGTGATATTGGGCGCGGTCTGGCGGCCTGCACTATCCAGCAAATAATACAGCTGGACAAACGGATAATGCTTCGCTACGCAATTGAGCGCCTTGTCGCGTGCCGCTTCATTAACCAGCATTTGCACATCGCCCATGCCAGTCAGGATGGAGGAGAGCAATTCGCTCAACGCATCACGATACTGGTGATACCGCTCAATGACGGCAAGGTAACTCATGCTGCTCATAAAGAGTAACGCTCAGGCAGCGCAGGGTGTTGATTGCGTTTTCATATCCAGCCAGATTTCGCCAGCATCATCTATTTTTACTGCCAGGCAAGGCGTATGTCCTTCGTCTGGCGCCTCAGCAGTGCCGCTATCCAGCCCGATTTTCCAGCCATGCAACGGGCAGGTCACGGTCTTGCCGGCAACGATACCTTGCGACAGCGGCCCGCCCTTGTGCGGGCACTCATCATGCAGGGCAAACACTTCGTCGTTGCTGGTACGAAAGATGGCAATGTCGCCTTGTTCGGTTTTTACTACGCGTGCGCCGAGGTTGGGGATTTCATTCAGGGCGCAGATCTTTTTCCATTCGCTCATTGGTTTCCTTCATTTCTATGCATTGCTATGGGCACACGGCCGTCTATTTATCCGTGACTCGAGCTTATTGGACTGTCAGCATTTCGAATTCGTGTTTCAGGATGCCTTCCTTGGCGCGCTCCGCCCATGGGTCTTTTTCCACTTGCAGCGCAAATATCATGCGCGCATGCAATTCTTTTCGGCCTTCTGCATCTTCGAGTACGCGCTGTTTGATGTAATCCATGCCGACGCGATTGAAGTAATGCACGGTGCGTTCCAGGTAGAAACCTTCTTCGCGGTAAAGCTGCAGGAAGGCGGCGGTATATTCCATCACTTCCTCAGCTGTCTTCACCTTGACGAAGAAATGTGCGACTTCAGTCTTGATGCCGCCGTTACCAGCGATGTAGATTTCCCAGCCGGAATCCACCCCGATGATGCCTACGTCCTTGATGGCCACTTCGGCACAGTTGCGCGGGCAGCCGGAAACCGCCAGCTTGACCTTGTGCGGTGCCCACATTTTCCACAGCGCTTTTTCCAGATCGACCCCGAGCTGGGTAGAATCCTGCGTACCGAAACGGCACCATTCGCTGCCCACGCAGGTCTTCACCGTGCGCAGCGCCTTGCCGTAAGCGTGACCGGACGGCATATCCAGATCTGCCCATACACCGGGCAAATCTTCCTTTTTCACGCCAAGCAGGTCGATTCGCTGACCGCCGGTTACTTTCATCGTGGGAATAGCGTATTTGTCTGCTACATCAGCGATGCGGCGCAATTCGCTGGAATTGGTCTGCCCGCCCCACATGCGCGGGATTACCGAATAGGTGCCGTCTTTCTGGATGTTGGCGTGGGCGCGTTCATTAATGAAACGCGACTGCGGATCGTCCGCTGCCTCACCCGGCCAGGTCGATATCAGGTAGTAGTTCAATGCCGGACGACATGTGGAGCAGCCATTGGGGGTGCGCCAGTCCATAAAATCCATGACTTCCGGAATGGACAACAACTTGTTTTCACGAATGACGTTGCGCGCCTCCGCGTGGGTATGATCGGTACAGCCGCAGATGGATTTGGTTTTGGGCGCTTCGGAGTAATCGCCGCCCAGCACTGATGCCAGTAATTGTTCCACCAGGCCGGTACAGGAACCGCACGAAGAGGAAGCCTTGGTGTGCTTGCGTACGTCCTCCAGCGTGAACAGGCCTTTTTCCTTGATGGCCTTGACGATATTGCCCTTGCATACGCCATTGCAGCCGCAGATTTCCATTTCATCGGTCATCGCAGCGGCGCGATTATGCCCGGTATGACCGAGATCGCCGACGTGACTTTGTCCAAACATGAGGTGGTCGCGAATGTCGGAAATATTGCGGCCTTCGCGCAGCAACTGGAAGTACCAGGCACCGTCAACCGTGTCGCCGTACATGACTGCACCGGCGAGTTTGTTGTCCTGAATCACCAGCTTTTTATAGACGCCGCCCACCGGGTCGGACATCAGGATTTCTTCATAGCCTTCGCCACCGGTGAAATTGCCAGCAGAGAACAAATCGATGCCGGTGACCTTGAGCTTGGTCGAAGTGACCGAGCCGGTGTAACGCCCGATGCCGAACTCGGCCAGATGATTGGCTGCGACTTTGGCCATCTCGAACAGCGGTGCAACAAGTCCGTAGGCGATGCCACGGTGGTTAACGCATTCACCCACGGCGTAGATGCGTGGATCATAGGTTTGCATGGTGTCGTTCACTACAATGCCGCGATTGCAATGGATGCCTGCCGATTCCGCCAGCGCGGTATTGGGACGGATGCCGACTGCCATGACGACCAGATCCGCAGGTACGGTTTCACCGTCCTTGAATTTAACTGCGGCTACACGGCCCGATTCACCGCTCACCAGTTCAGCTGTGTGTTTTTTCAACAGAAACTTCAGTCCTTTGTCTTCCAGACTTTTTTGCAGCAGTTTGGCGGAGGATTTGTCCAGCTGGCGCTCCATCAACCATTCGTTGATATGCACGACGGACACATCCATGCCGCGCAATTTCAGGCCATTGGCTGCTTCCAGCCCAAGCAGTCCGCCGCCGATCACAACAGCGTGTTTATGCTGTTTGGCAGCATCAATCATGGCATCGGTATCGGCAATGTCGCGATAGCCGATCACACCGGGAAGATCATTGCCCGGAACAGGCAGAATGAACGGATTGGAGCCGGTCGCAAGAATGAGCCGGTCGTATTCAGCAGTCATGCCATCGGCTGTGGTAACCACGCGATGTTTGCGGTCGATGCGGGTGACTTTTTTGTTGAGATGGAGGGTGATGCCGTTGTCACGGTACCAGTCGATATCATTCAGCATGATGTCCTGAATGGTCTGCTCACCGGCCAGCACCGGTGACAGCAGGATGCGATTATAGTTGGCGTGCGGTTCCGCTCCGAATACCGTGATGTCATATAAATCAGGCGCCAGTTTCAGCAGTTCTTCCAGGGTGCGCACACCTGCCATGCCGTTGCCTATCATGACCAGTTTCATTTTCTGCATTGCAATACACTCCAAGGGTTAAGCCGATTTACGCTGCCTTGACGGCAATCTCTGTACAGGTTTCGATGTGAGCCAGGCTGGCAACTTCGCCAATTACCATGATGGCCGGACTGCCAATGCCAGCCTGCTGCGTGGCAGCTTGCAGGTTGCCTAAGCTGCTTTTGATGTGTTGCTGTTCGGCCAGCGTGCCGTTTTGTATGACGGCAGCCGGTGTGGAAGCGGGTAAGCCGGCTTCAATAAGCTGCGCGACGATTTCCGGCAGATTTTTGATACCCATGTAAATCACCAGCGTGGTCCGTGCCGCTGCCAGCGCGGCCCAGTTCACGCTGTTACCGTCGCGCGTGTGACCGGTGACGAAAGTCACGCCCGGTGCCCAGTTGCGATGGGTGACCGGAATGCCTAGTGTGGCCGGTGCGGCAATCCCTGAGGTGACACCGCTAACGATTTCTACTGGAATACCGGCTGCGCGCAAGGCTTCAATCTCCTCGCCACCGCGACCGAACATGAACGGGTCACCACCCTTGAGTCGCGCCACCACCTTGCCTGTGCGCGCTTCGTTGATCATCTGGCGATGAATAAACTCCTGAGGGGTGGACTGGCAACCACCGCGTTTGCCGACCTCGATAATCCGTGCATCCTTGCGGGCATGTGCCAGCACGGCACGGTTCACCAGATCGTCAACTAGCACCACATCTGCCGAGTTCAGCAAACGCACTGCTTTTAATGTCATCAGTTCTGGGTCACCGGGACCCGCACCAATCAGATAGACTTTGCCTGCTTGCATGATGTGCCTTAATGTTAATAACCAATCAATCACTGCAAAGCAATACTTGTGCCCATTCCTATATTCGTTAATAACACATTGTTAATGTTTGATATTCTGTATTTTTTTCATGGGGTGGCCGGTTAGATAACGCACCCATGCAGTGCAATGCAAATCCGCATGCACCATGATGGGTTGGGTCTAACAATGGTGGTCGAGAAAATTCAGGCAGCAGCCAGACTGGCGGTTTCCATGGCGACAATCGCCTTCGCTTGATTCATGTCGGTGGTGTAGCCGGCGCCATATAAACAGCAGGCCAGCTGGTTGACCATGGGCAGCGGGATGGGATGTTGCCCGGACATGGCTTCACGTATCCAGGCAGCCGTTGCGGGCGCGTCAATGGAATCGGGCAGGTTAGGCAGCGACTTGAGCGGGCCGACTTCGGCCTCAAACAGCATGTGTTGTGCACCATCGTCAAAATATTCCAGATCGGGACGGCGTTTGGGATTGGCGAAAGCCTCGCCTTCAGTGCCGCGCAACAACAACGCTCGTCCTCCAGTTGACTGGAAAAAGTCGCGCATTTTTTCCAGATAATCCGGATGCGATACGCTGACCAGACGCAAGCTATGGCCACCAAAAGGGTCTATCATCTTGGCCAGTGAATGCGCAGAATTACGCACCCCGAGGCGGTTGCGCAGTGCCAGCAGATTGGCCAGTCCCGGCGACAGCGCCGCAGTGGGGACGAAAGCGATGCGCTCGCGCGCCAATGCCTCGTTGGCCTGACGCACATTGGCGCAAGGCAGGATGCCCAGCTCGCGCAGGATATAGGCAGTTGCAACTCGACCACCACCTTCCAGCGTGCCTTGTATCAGCACCGGGACACCGAATTTGGCCAATAGCAGCGCCAATAACGGCACCAGATTGGCTTGGCGCCGCGCGCCATTGTAAGTGGGTAGGACCACCGGCCGCACCGCGCCGCCTGGCGCATCAAGCTGATATACGCGACGTTCCAGGGCTTGGTAAAAGCCGAGCAGTTCGTCCGGTGATTCGCCTTTCATGCGCAGGGCGATCAGGATCGCGCCCAGCTCGAGTTCCGGCACACCGCCATCCAGCATGGCGCCATAAAGTTGTTCGGCTTCGTCAAGGTTCAGGTCGCGCGCGCCATGCACACCGCGGGCGATTTCTTTGAGAATGGCGGAATAACTCATGCGGCTTCCTGTTTATGCACAGATACCATGCGTTTTAGCTCGGGGACGCAGGAGCCGCATTCGGTGCCGCATTTGAGACTTGCCTGCAAGGCTGTCAAATCCGCTCCTTGCGCCAGGGCTTCCAGAATCCGGGTTTCAGGAATGTCGAGACAATTACAAATAATGCGCCCGCGGCTATGACTGCCGGCTGGTGGTGTGGCGACTGGTGCCAGCACCCAGCTACGTAGTGGCGCAATTTCTACCCCCTCTGCCATCATTTCCTTAAGCCAGTCACGTGCCGCGATTTCTCCGGTCAGGCGCACGCCAACGACGCGTCCGTCTTCCACCATGACGCGTTTGGAAATGCCGCGTCGAGGGTCGTCATAACGCATGATGCGGGCCTCATCCTGCATGTCGAGCAGGGCGTCGATTTCCGCCAGCATCTCGGCAGAGAGCGGGGTGCCATGGGCCACCCGCAAAACCAGCAACGGATTGTCGCGGCCATACAGGCCGCAACTGGCGTAATCGAAACGCGACAACAGCGGCTGAATGCGCAACATGCGCGCCACTGCGTGATCGCGGCGCATCACCGCCATATGCCACGGCAATGGCGCTTTCTCTACCTGCACGATCGCATGCTTGAGTTCCGGTTGATGCGACACCGGGTCGCATTGGTCGGCAGTAACAGTATTCACGCCGAAGCCGCTCATGTAGCGACCGCCCCAGTGCATGGGCATGAATACCTGTCCGACGCGCATCTCTTCGCTGGCTTCCACTGGAACCAGCAATTCACCGCGCGGATTTTTAACGCGTACCAGATCGCCGTCCTTGAGGCTGCGACGTGCCATATCATCCGCGTGCATGGACAAGGCCGGTGTTTCTACATGGCTGAACAGTCGTGCCACCATGCCGGTGCGACTCATGCCGTGCCACTGATCACGCAACCGCCCGGTGTTGAAATGCAGTGGATAACGGGCGTTAATCACTTCGGCGGTGGGCAGATAACGCGGGGTAGCAAATTTGGCGCGGCCATCAGCGGTGGGGTAAATGCCGTCAGCGTACAGGCGCGGTTTGCCCGTTGTTGCCCCTTCCGGAAACGGCCATTGCTGCGGGCCCTGTTGATCCAGTAGCACATAGGACAGCCCGGTAATATCCAGATCGCGCCCGCGCGTGGATTCGCGATGTTCGTTGAATACCGCTTCTGCATTGGCGTAAGGAAACAGTTTATCGACGGGTATCTTCAATTGCGCACCCAGACGGCGGCCAAAATCGGTGGCGATCTCCCAGTCCGGGCGGGTCTCGCCGGGTGCGGGAATGGCTGCCTTCAAATGCGTAATGCGACGTTCCGAGTTGGTTACCGTGCCTTCCTTTTCGCCCCACGCAGCGGCGGGCAGCAGCAGATCGGCATACTCGGCAGTTTCGGTGTATGCGTTGACTTCCTGTACCACCACGAATTCGGCGGCCTCCAGCGCGGCGCGAACCAGTGTCTGGTTGGGCAGCGACTGCGCCGGGTTGGTACATGCGATCCATAACGCCTTGATTTCGCCGCGGGCGACTGCCTCAAACATTTCCACGGCGGTTTTGCCGGGCGTTTCCGGGACTGAATCGATCTCCCATAAGGTCGCCACTTCGGCGCGATGTACCGGATTGGCCAGATCACGATGCGCAGACAGCAAGTTCGCCATGCCGCCCACTTCGCGCCCGCCCATGGCGTTAGGTTGGCCGGTCAGCGAAAACGGTCCGGCACCGGGGCGGCCGATCTGGCCAGTGGCAAGGTGCAGGTTAATCAGCGCAGCGTTCTTGTCGGTGCCGTGGCTGGACTGGTTCAAGCCCTGGCAATATAGCGATAGCGTGGCGGGGGATTGGCCGAACCAGCGCGCCGCAGTGATGATATCTGCGGCGGGCACGCCGCACAGGCCGGCCACGGTCTCTGGCGAATATTCGCGTACCATGGCGCGCAACGCATCGAAACCATTGGTATGCGCGGCGATGTAAGCGGTATCGGCCATGTCTTCCCACAGCATCACATGCAGCATGGCGTTGAACAGTGCCACGTCGGTGCCAGGCAGAATGGGCAGATGCAGATCGGCCTCGCGTGCGGTGTCAGTGCGACGCGGATCGACCACAATCACTTTCAGATTGGGGTTGGCCCTGCGCGCATCCTCGATGCGGCGATACACAATAGGGTGTGCGTAGGCCGTGTTCGATCCGGCAATGAACAGGCAATCGGTGCTGGCAATATCGTCGTAACAGGCGGGCGGCGCGTCGGCGCCCAGTGTGGCTTTGTAACCAGTAACCGCACTGGACATGCACAGGCGCGAGTTGGTATCGACGTTGTTGGTGCCGATCAAGCCTTTGGCCAGCTTGTTGAATACGTAATAATCCTCGGTCAACAACTGGCCGGAGATATAAAAGCCCACTGCGTCAGGCCCATGGGTGCGAATAATTTCGGCAAAGCGGCTGGCGGCATGGTCAAGCGCGTCATCCCACGATACGCGCTCGCGCGTTGTGCCACGTGTGTTGCGTAATTCAGGGTAAAGCGCGCGTGCATCGGCTTGGGAGGCGGCCAGATGCAGGGTCGAACCCTTGGTGCACAGACGGCCGAAATTGGCAGGATGGTCAGGATCGCCGCGCACACCGGTGATGCTGGCGCCATCGGTTTCAATCAGGACGCCGCAACCGACGCCGCAATAAGCGCAAGTGGATTGGATCAGTTTGGGTGAATGCAAAGAAGTCATACGTTGTTTTTAGCAATCGTCATGCCAGAATATAATGTCTTTTGGATCAAAGAGATTTTCTTCCTGACACCCCGGCAGGCGGGCAGCATGCCTGATTTGGGTGCGCCAGGCACTTGCGGCGCACTACTTGAGTGCGCACTGTTTGCCGACTCGCGTTACTACTCAAACGGACCGAATGATCCAGCCTGGAAAGCGGTGCCAAAACCTTATTCGGTGCCGTATTACAGGTGATTTATTTTGAAACGATTTGAAACAGGCGCGCACGAATTATGGTGCTACGATGAGCACTGTAATTTGCAAAGTGCAATCAGGAGGAAGTCATGATGAATAAATCAATGTTAATTGGCGTAGTAGCAGGCGCAGCAGCGGTCACCGCTATCGGCGGAGTTGCAGGATATAAAGTGCTGCATCAGGAACCGGCTTATGCCGATGTGGTTAATGTTGAGCCGCTGACCAAGAATATTCGCACCCCGCATAAGGTTTGCGGTGAAGAAGCTGTGACCCGGCAGGCGCCGGTGAAAGACCAGGAACGCCTGGCCGGGACCGCAATTGGCGCGGTATTAGGCGGCGTATTGGGTAATCAGGTTGGCGGCGGCACCGGCAAAACCGTGGCAACCGTAGCCGGGGCGGCAGCCGGCGGTTATGCAGGTAACCGGGTGCAAAAGAACATGCAGGAATCCGATCGCCAGACGGTGATGGAAACACGTTGCAGAACGGAATACAGCAACCACAAGAAAGTTCTGGGTTACAACGTGACCTACCATCTGGGTGAGAAACAGGGCGTGGTGCGTATGGATCATGATCCGGGCCAACGCATTCCGGTCAAGGACGGTCAATTGGTACTGACCCCCGCAGTGACCCAAAACCCCTCCTGAGAAGGTGCGGCGCGACGGAGGCAGACCATCAGCCAGCGTCGCGCTCACTGATTCAAGTTAGCCCGATCCAGATGCGCATAAGCGGGCAGCGTCTGCAAACGCGTATCCTCAAGCGCTGTCCCCACGGTAAAGTGATACATGCTCTGCACGAAAGGTGTCTTGATGCCGAGCAAGTCATGGACCGCATCGTCAAAGTAGCAGCCGATGCCGGTACCGCGTACCCCGGCTGCCTCAGCCTCCAGATAAAGCACTTGTCCCATTATCCCGGCCTCCCAGAATAGCTGGCGGTAGATCCATGGTGTGGTTGCCAGCTCGGTGTCGTATTCGCTCAGCATGGCCACGCTGAATGCGCCATCGGCGGCAATGTCCTGATGGCACGACAGCGCGCGCGCCGCATTTTTGGCATCCGCTGCCACCAACCGGAACAATGAGAAATGCGCCGGGCAGCCTGGCGTTGGCAGCCACTCATATTCGGGGTTCAAGCCTGCCCGTAGCTTTGCTTCGATCTCTTGATTACGCAGAAAAAGATACAGCCCGGGGGCCACGCCCTCAACGCGATGCACGAACAACAGCAAATGCACACGCGGCTTCCATGCGATGGCGTCCCACGGTGGTACGGCGTGGCGTGGCAAGGTCATGTCGAGCATACGGTAGAAAACCTCGGCAGACAGTGTGGAGATGCCATCAAAGGATTGCGCGCTGCGCCGCTGACGGATAATTTCGACCGCGTTGCCGTTACAACCGCTCGCGAGCGGGTCAGGTAGAGCGGGAGCCAGCCACGCTGTTTCCTGCGTTGCGGGTTTCGCGCTGGCCAGTGCCACTTCGTCGATTATGGGCCATTGGTGCGAGTGTTGTTCAGCGAGGACATTCGCGTGTCCCTGCCATTGGCCGCCGCGTGCCACATTCACCAATGCGGCAGTGTCCGGTTCGATAACTGCATCACCCGGCATCAACGTGCTTACCAGCAAAATCGCATCCGGCGATTCCCGCTCGGCCGTGCCAAAATCCGCGTCGCGATCCGTGCCGAGCAGCGCGCCGATCTGAGCGTCGCTGCATGTGCTCAGCAAACGCACCTGCCAGCCCAGCGTGGCCGCAGCATAGCGCACAGCAGCGATTGCATGGCCGACATCGTGCTGGCAGTAACGAAACGCGCGCTCACCGTATTTCCAGGCCTCGCGCCAATGAATTGATGATAGCCCGACCAGGAAACAATCGGGCGGTAAAACAGGCGCGCCGCTGCGATGGTCGATATCAAAACGGTAACGCTGTTCAAGCAGATGATCGCGGCTCACATAGTGATGCACCCCATCCTCGATCCCCTCGCAGCCAGCGTTGACCAGATAGGCTTCAGTCGGGTGCAGATTGCCGCTGGACGGGTTGCAGCGCAGCGCCCAGCGCGTTTCATCGTACTGCTTCCACGCAGAGAGGCCGAAAGCGAGCTCAAACAGGGCGGCAATGCTGTTCAGCGTAAAAGCTTGCGGCGCAATTTCCCCGGGCCGGTACAAGTCGTCATAAGGCGCGTGAGGCGCAGCAGCCAGCAATGGCAGCGCCAGCTGCGGGCTGCCCGCAAATGTGCGGAAAGGATCAGGCTGGTTTTTCCAGTCCAGGCCACCGGGTCCGGCAGCATAGCGTTGGAAGTGGTGCTTGGTGCGCTGGTGATAAGCCAGCACGGTGTCGATTGCATTGCTCATAACTTTTGTGAAGAAGTCCAATTGGGACAGAATACAGAGCCGCGGACACAGATGCAGCTTTTTAAGTGTGCATTTTCGGCCGACACCATCATCCACAGCGAATTTTTCCTGCACAATCCCGCAGATTGTTTGCCACAACCAGCAAAAAGGGCTTTGACATCGACGTGCCAAAGCCCTTTTTGGATACGCGCGGTAAGCCGCGCAGCCGTTTTTACGGCTCGATCTGAACGTAGCCTTCCTGGGTCAACTGAATAATCCGTCCTACCGCGCCCGAGTTCACTTTTACGCCGGGCAGCAGATCTTTATTGGTCCAGTGGTTACCTTTCATGGAAACCGCGCATTCTTCAATCTGCACGCCGGACGCAATCAGTTTTTCGATGACGCCTTTGTAAGGATTGCCGGTGCTGACTTTACGATGAGCGTTGTAGGCCTCGTCGTTCAAGGTCATATAGGCAGCGGGGCCGTGGAATACGCCGATGATTTTCCCGGGCGTTTTATCCATTTGCATTTTTTTGTGGAGCAATTCCATGTACTTCATGCCGATCGGCATGTCGCCGGCAAATGCAAGATGATCCATGTTGAACACGACATCCGCGTGTTTCAGCTTGACCGGGACATCAATCGTAATCTGGTTGTCTGCACTCGCTGCAGGTGCATCCGCAGCCATCGCAACTTGCATCGACAAGCCGATACCGGAAATCAGAATGCCACGCCCAAGGTAGCCAAGAACTTTATACATATATGCCTTTCAGGAAAAATTTTGGTTGTTATGAAGAACACAGCCTGGCTGTGTGAATCCCAGATCGCGTACGTCTTGAAACCTTTAACTGACGCACGCGCAGAATTAGTACGCAATAACCAGAATTTGTTCCTGCAACCACGAAATCATCAGTACAGTCTGGATACCAGGCCCTGTGATGTGCGCAATCCGGCGATCAAAAAACAGCATGCTGAACTTGCTTGGTGATACGCTCTCTGAATGGGATGTAACCGAATTTTTTCAGGAGGCTTAATGCGTAAAGTTCTGCTCGCTCTCGTTGCCGTATCCGCAGTCTGGGGATCGACTGCCTATTCGGCAGAAAATGACATGCGCCCCGGCTTATGGGAAATCACCACCACCTCGAACCTGTTGAGGCTGGTGTCGCAGATTCCGCCCGACCAAATGCAGATGTTGATGAGTCTCGCCAAGCAGCATGGCGTGGATATCCCGCCTATTCAAAACGGCGCAGCCACGTCCAATGTGTGCGTCACCCAGAAAATGGCCGACGAAAAAGTCCCGCCCAGCTTTTATCAGAATAAATCCGGATGCGCCGCCCAAAACGCGACCCATGTCGGCAACAAATACACCTGGGATTTTGTCTGTGCCAACCCCAAACTGAAAGGCAACGGCACCGCAGAGGCGGTGTTCACCAACCCGGAGAGCTTCACCGGCCGGACTGACTTCGAAGGCGTCGCCCAAGGCGCACCGGTCAAAGAACACGCCGACATCACCGGCAAATGGACCAGTGCCGATTGCGGCGCGGTAAAACCGCCGCAGTGAAGCCTTAGCGTTTTCGTAGAGGCTCAAGCAGGGGCGACAGGCCGTTGTGGTCCATCTCCTGCATCAGTGCCAACAGTCGGCCGATTTCCCCCGCTGGAAAGCCCACCCGGGCAAACCAGTTAAGGTACTGGCCGGGCAGATCGGCAATCAGGCGGCCTTTGTACTTGCCGTAAGGCATGGCCAGGGTGACCAGGCGTTGTAGGTCTTCGGGGTTCATTGCTGTTGTTGGGATTGCCGTAACGATTTAAGCTGGGGAGGTATGTTAAAAGGGTATGGTGCGAATTGTGCCTTGTTGTGTGATGAGCTTCAAACAAGTGTTTACGACTTTAAACAGAAAACTCATCGAAGTTGAAATCGCGCTTCACAATAACATTTGTTAGCCTTCCTTTAATACCGTCTTTTCGTCATTTGTGGTGATTCGAACAGGGTTTCCGTGCCCGTCGTCGAGCCATGTGTGTTGCATGACTCCGTCGTAAAACTGGTCTGGTTCTGGAACAATGAAACCAGAATTGGAAGCGGTCGAGCAGAAAAGATGAGCGTAATCATTATTTACCCATTTGTTCCAAATTTCGCCCTTAGGGAAGCTTGTCTGAAATACGCGTACTTCAGAATTGATGGGCTCGTCAGCGACGGAAAAATATTGAGGTATGAAGGAAAGCAGAGAATGTTTATATGCTGCTTTACACGCTAATTCTAGAAATTGAATTGGATGCAGTGGTATTCCAAGGTAGCGGTCAAACTCTTCTTGGAAGTGTGCTTTCTGATATCCGTTATCATTGTGAATGCAGATTACCCCGAAATTTTGAACCCGTATTGCTAAAACCAGTACGGCAGTGAGCCCACCTTTTGGTCCTATTACAATGAAATCCAAATAGTCGAAGTTTCTCTTTGGATCATCAAAAGTGAGTGTTTCGACCGTGAACAGCGAATATGGAACGAAGTCAACGAAACTGAATGGCCGCCTGATCGACGTCATAAAATGATGAAATGTTGTTAGGTTTTCCAAGAAGCTCTTCCGCACTATGGAACCAGCCAAATTATTTCGCTGGTCCGCAAGCAGCATCATCTCTCTGTGTAGTAGGCCATATAGAATCTTGCTACACCATTGGAACAATCGAAACTCTTCGTGGGGAGTGGGTTTGCGAAACGTTCCTGAGAGTAGTCTGGATACGTCTTTTTCCATTGTGGACAAAGGCTCATTGTTGCATGTTGTGCAACAAGGAATGACCAACTTGCGATAAGGAATAGATGTATGGTTCAGTAAGGTCAGTCTGCTGTCGCGGAGATTGTGCTCTTTCTGTAACCAGGCGGGAATAATGTGCTCATCGCTTCTTGTTTTGCTAGTTAAAGAGGTGCCACAAAGGAAACAATGATTATTATTTAAGTGCTTCTTTAGAAAAGATTCCACTCCCCGATCCTTTTGACTACAATATTTTTTCCGCAGATAAGATGCCACGTCCCATAACCGCCATGAACATTAAGGCATATAACCCCGTGCGTCTCTTTCTAGCATAAGTTGAATCTGGTGCTCAGCCCATTCTACCAAAGGGTTCGGATTGTTCTCTTAACAGCTTAACTGAAAGAAGCTAGCATGTGCCGCTCTCCTTATTGCTCACGCCCCAGCCGATCAAGAACGCACAAATTCCATCAGAGGTTTGATATCCCGGCCATCGGCAGCGCGTAAGGCAGCAACGTAGGCATGTCGGGTTTCACTCGGATTAATCAGATTGGTCCGGCCCCAGGTAAAGTGTGGACGGCCGAGTGCGACCAGGAGCAGATCGGTGGCCAGCCGCGCATGGCGGCCATTGCCATTTGGAAAGGGATGAATTGCCACCAGCCGGTGATGAAAGCGCGTGCAGATTTCGTCTGGCGGATAGGTGCCGTGCTCGATCCAGTAGCGACAATCATCCAGCAATTGCCGCAGGTCGGTTGCGATGCGATAGGGGTCGACGCCGACATTGCGTTCGGTGTGTCTGAACTTTCCAGCCCAGCGCCAGACCCGTCCGAACATCCGTTTGTGCAAGGCCATCAGGAAACGTTCATCGAGTACATTACGTTTGCGCGCGAACGCCCGTTGCCCGGCCTCTAGAATATTCGCCTGTTCCGCTTCATTCAGTTCGTGGCGCAGGGTGACGTAAGACGGGATCAATCCATCCCGTTCTTCGGCGCGCAGTGGGGTGGAGGCGTCATCCTCTTCGAGTAGCGGATCGCTCATGCGTTGTCCCATAGTTCGGAACCCGCCTGCTCGACCAGCCGCCGGATGAGCCGTTTGCGCTGTTCGTCTTCGTCACGGGTATCGACTAACTGCGCTTCCAGCGCCATGGTGTGGCGCGCCGAGGTTAGCTGTTTTTCTGCGAGACGTTCCGCGCGTTCCTCGACGAGTGCATCCAGGGGTTTGCGAGGCACCAGCGCATAGACCAGACGGCAATCCAGCGCGTGCGCTGCACGTTCGAGGCTATCCAGCGTGATCGCGCCTTTCGCTTCCGCCTGTTCGATACCCACCACACGTGGCTGGCTGACGCCCAGACGTTTGGCAAGCTGGGCGGTTGTCATGCCTAGCGCTTCGCGGATAGCCTTGACCCAGCCACGCTGCGGGCGTGCAATCACTTCGGCGTCAGGCATTGTACTCAGGCGCTTGTCGAGTTGGCGGCGAGCGGTTTGGCGGTCATCTGGACGCATATTAATAACATTTGTATTATCAAATAACGATTAAACAATAATATATAAATTATATTAAATCAATTATTTAATAATAATAAAGTTATTATTAATAAGTTTTGGTGTGGGTTACGCCGAAATGCAAGACTCTCCGGCGCTATATGAAGGTGTTACTCCGCGTGTTTATTAACCGCGCTATGGTTGCCCCAGCTCGCCACATCCTCCACTTCCACGCCGACCCACCATAATTTGCCGATGGTGTCGGAATCCATACCGCCGACGATGCGCTGGCCTTTGCCCAGTCTGATGCTGTCGGCGTATTCCTCGGTTTCGCTGAGGGTGCGAAACACATGCCAGGAAACCACTTTGTTGCTGGCGCTGCTGACGGGCAGGTTGTGATGCTCATTCAGAAAACTGGCTAACATGACGGCTCCTTGTGTAAGGGTTCACGAATCAGTATAGAAAACAGCGGCTGCTATTCAATCTCGATCATACGCCCATCAGCGGTGATCACCGCGCAGCGGATTGTCTGGTCGGGGTGGAGGTGGCATATGGCGCGGCGGTAATCCGCCAACTGGGCGCGGTGGCGGGTGGCGAGTTGGGCGTCGCTGGCATCGTGGCCGGATTTGTAATCCAGTACCCAGATGGCATCTGCCAGACCGACCAGGCGGTCAATACGGCGCAGCTCGCCGTCGGCATTGAGGTAGGCCAGCTCATTATGGGCAAAACGGTATTGGGCCGGATCGAAAAAGCGTGCCAGCAATGGCGTATCGAGCAGGCGTTGGGCGTGTTGCCAGGCGCGGTCGAATTCTGCCGGGTTGCCGAGTTCGGTTTTCAGCGCGGCGGGAAGCGGTGCAATGGCGGGCGGGGCGACACGCTCCAGTATCGCGTGCAGCACGATGCCGTAGCTGATTTCGTCACTGCTGACGGTGGCGACGCGGCGCCCGGTGGGGTGCGGTTGATTGATGCCCACCGGCAGGGTAATCGATACGGTCGGCGGTGATACGGCGGGCGTTGACACAGGCAGTGACGCGTCGAGATCGGCACCGAAGATGGCGCTGTCCGCATCAGTATCGGTGCGCAGGGCGTTCAGTATCTGGCCGTGCCAGTTCTCGTTTTGCGACTTGCTGGCTGCACCACTGACAATAAGTGCCTGACGCGCACGCGTCATCGCGACATACAGCAGATTAAAATTTTCGCGCTGGGCATGGCGCGCTTCAGCATCAAAAAAATCGCTCTGGAATGCCGCGCGCAAGGCTTTGTCACCGTATACCGAAAAATGCGCAGGCCGCGCTGCGCCGGGTGGCCAGTCGATGAGCACGGTGTAGGCGTCGCCTCTGGTTTTGCGCGCCCCGGCATCAAGCAGCCACACGATGGGCGCCTCCAGCCCCTTGGCGCCGTGGATGGTGTGCAGGGTGACGGCGTTGTCCAGTTGCGCGGTTTTGCCTTCGTCCGGGCTGGCGTCGTTGCCGGGTTGCAGCAGCAGATCAAGCTCATGCAAAAAGCGCGGCAGGCTCGGGTAACGTCCGCCATCAATGGACAGCGCCAGCTCAATGAACGCGTCCAGATTGGCGTGGATGCCGGGGATTAGCGCGGCGGGTGCTGCGGCGGCATAGCGCGCCTGCACTTCGCAGGTAAAGTAGATGTTGTCGAGCAAGTCGTGCACCGGCAGGCGTCCGGCCTGGGTGTGCCAGTCGGCCAATAGCTCGCCAGCGCGCTGCAATGCCGGACCCGGATTACCAGTGCTGGCGAGCACGTGCAGACGCTGCCACCAGGTATCGCCCTCAGTGCCGGCCAGTGCCAGCAAGTCGGCATCGGAGCAATCAAACAAGGGCGAACGCAGCGCACGCGCCAGATGTAAATCGGCGTTGGGAGTTACCAGGAACGCCAGCAGGCTGAGCAGGTCGCCCACTTCCAGTGCATCCAGCAGACCGCCGCGACGTGTGGTGGAGAACGGAATGCGCGCCGCCTTGAGGGCGCGTTCGTATACCGGCAAGTGGGTGCGGCTGCGTACCAGGATCATCACATCGCGGTATTCGGCCGGGCGTGCACCGCTTTTTTCGTCGTCGATCTGCCAATGGCCGACGATCTGGTTCAGGCGCTGCGCGAGTTGCTGCGCTTCCAGTTCGCGCATCTGCGTGTCGGCATCGGTGTACGGTGTCGTCAGCGGATTGCGGTAGCCGTGATCGACGCTAATTTGCTCGGGCGGCTGCGCCAAAGGCAAGACTTCGACCCGGCCGTTGCGTTGCGTATCGTGCGCCGCATGGGGTTGGAACAGGCTGTATTCGTTCGCCACGGCGGCAAAGGTCTGGTTCACCGTCTGCACTACCGGCGGGGCACTGCGGCGTGTGGTGTGCTGAGTGAGGTAGGCGGCACCCCGACCAGTCAGGTACTTGCCGGCCAGATCGAACAACTGCGCCTCGGCACCGCGAAACCGGTAAATCGACTGCTTGGGATCGCCCACCAGAAATACCGTGGGCATGCGGTCGGCCTGTTCTGCGGCAGCAAACCAGCTTTGCAGCACGCGCCATTGCAAGGGGTTGGTGTCCTGAAACTCATCCAGCAGGATGTGCCGATAACGCGCGTCGAGTTTGTATTGCAGGTATTCGGCCTGATCCGAATCACTCAGCAGTTGGGCGACTTGCCACTCCACATCGGCAAAATCCAGTACCCGGCGAGTTCGCTTCAACGCCTGATAATGCTCCAGCAACGCATCACTTACTTGCAATGCCTGGCAGTTGAACCGGAACACTTGTTGTGCCTGGCGTGCGGCTTGAGCGGCGAGCAGACGGGTGCCGATGATTTGATGCAGTTCCACCAGCCGCGACAATACCGGTTCACCCATTTTTTTGGCCTGCGCAGCGCTATGGGAGACGGTCTTCCTGATCTCGCCTTGCTGGGTCAGCAAAGTACTACATAATTTATCGAAACACGCATTCGCATCGGCGCTGGCCGATAAGACAAGCTCGCAGGTTTGCGCCATTTTGATGCTGGTGGCGGTGTGCAGGGCGAGTAGTTTCAGATATTCCCACAGCAATGTTATCCAGCTTGCATCACCGAGTAGCTCGCTTGCCACATCGGCATCAGGCGCCACCGGCATGATCATCTCCAGTTGCGCGATGGCGTAGGCGACACGATCTGGCTGACTTTCGGTAAATGCCCACCACTCGCCGCGCCGGGCCAGGAACGCCGACAAGAGTGCGCGAGTGTTGTGCAAGCCGATATCGGCCAGCAAGTTTTGCATGGCGCCCGCAAGCGATTCGGTCGGGGCGCGCGCCAGATCATCGGCCAGCGCATCCCAGGCTTCGGCTTCCAGCGCGTGGGTCTGTTCGGCCAGCGTGAAACCGGCTAGTCCGGCCTCTAACGGTGCACGCTCGATCACGGTCAGGAACCAGGCGTGGAAGGTGCTGATGGTGATGCCCGGTTGTGCGCTGAGGACAGCCTCGAACAGACCACGGGCGCGAGGCAGCAAAGCTTCAATCTCATCCGGCGGTACTGCGCGTTCGGCGAGGAAGGCGCGCACCGCATCGTCTTCAGCAATCGCCATGAAGCGCAGCCAGTCGTCCAGACGCGCGCGCATCTCACGTGCCGCCTTGCGAGTAAAAGTGATGGCCAGAATTTCCGATGCCGGTACGCCGTCCAGCAACAGCCGCAGCATGCGTGATACCAGCAGCCAGGTCTTGCCGCTGCCGGCACAGGCCTCGACCACCACGGCTTGGCTTGGATTAAGCGCAGTGTGGTTGAATTCGCCGGGTGTCATGATTGCGTCTCCGGCCAATAGTCCTTGCGGCACAGACCGCGCATTTCGCACCACGCACATACTTTGTCGGCACCTTGAGCGGGCAGGGGCGCGCGCGCGTGCAATTGACCGAACATCGCTATCAGACGAACGCCAGTGGCATCGGCGGCGGCATCCGGCTCCGCATCCAGCGGCACTGTTTCGACTTTTTGTTTGCCGTCGAGCGCGACGAATGCAGCCTGACCGACATCATCGCCCAATAGCAGCGCATAAGCGGACAGTTGCGCATCCTCGCCGGGGTTTTTGGCTTTGTCCTTGAGCCCCGCGGTATTGCCGGTTTTGTAGTCGAGCACGGCGCGGCTCATTTGCAGGCTGTCCACGCGGTCGAGCCGTCCGTACAGGGTGATGTGTTCGCCGTTATCAAGGTCGAATGTGTGCGTCGCGTCAATCTCTCCGGCCTGCCAGCGCCAGCCTTCCTGTTCGCGCGTCAGTTGCCATTCCACATATTGCGGAATCTGCGCCATCCATCGGTGCTGCCAGGCATGAGCGAAGTAGTCGTCCGCCAAGATCGGGGTGAAAGCTTCCTCAGTAAGCTGACGCAAATCAGATGTGAGCACTTCGGCTACAGTGCCGGTAGCGACTGGGTGCATCTGGTGGAAGCGATGCAGGATGGCGTGAACCAGCTGGCCGTAATCGGCTTTGGCCAGTTCACTGCTGATTTCGTCGAGTGCATTCAGGCGCAAAACCTGACGCGCGAAATACTGATACGGGCAATCCAGCAGGCTGTTGTAGGCGCTGACGCTGATGCGGCCGGGCACTTGCGTCGTGTCGAGTGAAGGACGCGGTACGCCCGTCGGCACGGGAAGCGGGGCAGGGGCGGGCGCGGTGACTTGGGCATGTGGAAGCAGTGCGGCAAGGCAAGTGTCGGCCAGATCGTCATGCCAGGCGAGTTGGTGCAGGGTTTGCAAACGCTCGAACCACGGGCTGACCGGGTTGTGCTCGCCATCCTGACGGGCGCGCCACAGCACACGTATCTGCGCCACATTGGCGATGAGCTGGATCAGGTCGTACCGGGTTTGCTGCACGCCGTCGTCCTGGGTGGGCAAACCCAGCTCCCGGCGCACGCGCTGATTAAAAAATACCGATGCGCTGGTATTGCCGGGCAGGTGCGCGGCGTCGGCACCGAGGATGAGTGCGGCGTCAAAATCGCGCAGACGCGTGGCGGCCAGATGCGTGAAGACCACCGGGCTGTCGATGCTGGTGTCGACAAATACCGCGCGCTCCAGTTCGCCGGCCAGCCAGCGCCGGAACTCGGCGAGATGGAAGCGGCCGTTATCGGGTAGCAGTTCCTGTTCGCGCCGGGCCAGTAGCGCCAGCACTTGCTGGCCTGCGGCATCGCGCAACAGGCGATCATGCGCCCCCAGTGCGTTGAGGCTGTTGACCAGCCGCGCCAGCCAGTCGGCCAGGGTGAGTTCAGTGCGTTGCGGCAATACCGTGGCGGCTTGTTGCAAGTGGTCCAATGCGTTGAGCGCAGCGCTGTGTTCAGTCAGGGTGCGTACCCGCGTTTTGAGTCCGTTCAAACCGGTTGCCGGACCGTGGCGGCGCAGCGCGGATTCCAGCTGCCATGCCGCCTGGCGGCGCGTACTGGCATCCTGATCGGCCAGCAGGTAAGGCGATTTCAACAGGTCGAGCACATCTTCGAAGCGAAAGCCGCCAGTGAGCGCTTCCAGCCAACGCATCAGTATCGTGCTGGCAGCAGTGGTGGCGAGGGTCCAGCCGGTTTCGTCGGCTACCAGAATTTGCGCGCGTTCCAGCAAGGCACGAGCGCGACGTGCGCTGAGTCGATCCTGCACGATAACCGCGATGCGCTGTTTGCCTTCAGCCAGCCACAGACGTACCTGGGTTGCGCAGGCCTGCGCTTCCTGTTCCAGACTGACTGCGCCGAAACAGGCAAGCCGTTCGCTCAGTGGGTTGATGGGCTGGGTGTTGCGTAGTGCTTGCGCGCGCTGTTTGATAGGAAGCGCATGCGGATCGGCTGGCCACGCGGCTTCGAGTACATCGAGAACCGCGCTGTGGGTGTCGGGCGTGAGGTAAGCCAGCGGCTGGCGCTGCGCATAACGGTCGAGGCAAGCTTGCTCCAGCGGCGAATAGCCCGGCAGCCCTACGACGAACAATGGCCCGGCAGCGGTTGCGGCCAAGGCCGCCAGTTGCAAGGCGTAACGTGCAGCGGCATCCTGCGCACCGCGGGCATCGTCAGCCAGTGCGTACCATAATTCGTGGATCAGGCGCGCTTCGAAATCCAGTCCGCGTCCGCGCCTGGCCTGGTAAGCGGCGCGCAACTGTTCGGTAAATGCAGACAGGCTTGCGGGCAAACATACTGCATGCAGGGTGAGTTCGTCGAACAGGCGCAACAGCTCGTCGCACACGCCCCACAGATCGGCGCTATCGAAACGTCCGCTGGCCTTGAGGGCCTGATACAGCAAAGCAGCGCGATGGCTGTCCGGCAGGAGAGGAGCGCTGATCGGTACTGTTGCGGCCCAAGCCGGGAAAGTGGTGATGCGGGGCGGAACCAGAAAAGGCAGTCCGCCATGCATAGCGAGCGCCTGTTCGAGCCGCCGCGCGGCATGAAAGTTGGGGACGAGGACGCAGGCGTGCGACAGATCGGGCAAATTATCCGCCAGTTGCGCGAGGATGCGCTGGGCGGCGTGTTGAATCAGGTCGGACACACGCGGGGGTGTTTAACGTTCCAGCAGCGGCAGTTTATCGGGTTTGCCATTCCACTCATCGGCATCGGCGGGCGGTTCCTTGCGTTCGATGATGGGTTTCCAGCCAGAAGCCAGTTCGGCATTGAGGGCGGTGCAATGCTGCTGGTCTGCGGGCACGTCATCCTCGGCGAAAATGGCTTCGGCCGGACACTCAGCCACACACAGGGTACAATCGATGCATTCGTCAGGGTCGATGACCAGAAAATTCGGGCCTTCACGAAAGCAATCAACGGGACAAACATCTACGCAATCAGTATATTTACACTTGATGCAATTTTCGGTGACGACGTAAGTCATAGCAACGTTCCTAGCAATATCAAATACGGGGTGCGGGCATTTTACCAGCAAGCGTGAATCGACGTTGGCTTCACATCCTGCGTATTTTTCGCTAGCATGTGCAAATAAACCCTTAGAATTGCGTTGACCTGCAATTTACCCCCTACATCAATGAAGCGAGGATTCCATGAGCGAGCACATTCACTACGTTACTGACGACTCCTTTGAGCAAGAGGTGTTGCAGTCCACCCTGCCGGTATTGGTAGATTACTGGGCAGACTGGTGCGGCCCATGCAAAATGATTGCGCCGATACTGGATGAGGTGGCCAAGGAATATTCAGGCCGTCTCAAAATTGCCAAACTCAATATTGACGAGAATCAGGCCACGCCGCCAAAATTTGGTATCCGCGGTATTCCAACGCTGATGATTTTCAAGAATGGCAACATCGAGGCGACCAAAGTCGGCGCGTTGTCAAAATCACAATTAACTGCTTTTGTTGACAGCAATATCTAGTTCCGTTATGGTGCGTCTGAGCCTGTCCATTTATTAAAACATCACCCGGACATCAGGCGCACTTTCCTCTTCTACCGCTGTTCCCCGCCTTCCATGCAAGGCACACGACACGACCTCACTAATATAAATGCATTTATCCGACCTGAAACAGCTACACGTCACCCAACTGGTGGAAATGGCCGTCGAGAATTCGATCGAAGGCGCCAACCGCTTACGTAAACAAGAACTCATCTTTGCCCTGCTCAAGAATCAGGCCAAAAAAGGCGTGAGTATTTTCGGCGAAGGTACGCTGGAAGTGCTACCGGACGGCTTCGGTTTCCTGCGATCGCCGGACACTTCCTACCTCGCCAGCCCGGATGACATCTACATTTCACCTTCGCAAATCCGCCGTTTTAATCTGCATACCGGCGATAGTATTGAAGGCGAGATCCGCATCCCCAAGGACGGCGAACGCTACTTTGCCCTGGTTAAGGTGGACAAGGTCAACAGCGAGCCGCCGGAAAACTCCAAGAACAAAATCCTGTTCGAAAACCTGACGCCGCTATTCCCGACCCGGCCATTGTTGCTGGAACGCGAAATCAAGGCCGAGGAAAACATCACCGGCCGCATTATCGACATGATTGCTCCGATAGGCTTGGGACAGCGTGGTTTGCTGGTGGCCAGCCCAAAATCCGGCAAGACAGTGATGCTGCAGCATATTGCGCATTCCATCGCTGCCAATCATCCGGATGTGGTGATGATCGTGCTGCTGATCGACGAGCGCCCTGAGGAAGTCACCGAAATGACGCGCTCGGTGCGCGGCGAAGTGGTTGCCTCGACTTTTGACGAACCTGCCACCCGCCACGTACAGGTGGCGGAAATGGTGATCGAAAAAGCCAAGCGCCTGGTCGAGCACAAAAAAGATGTGGTCATTCTGCTGGATTCCATCACCCGTCTGGCACGTGCCTACAATACCGTCATCCCGTCATCCGGCAAGGTGCTTACCGGTGGTGTCGATGCCAATGCGCTGCAACGCCCCAAGCGCTTTTTCGGTGCGGCCCGTAATATCGAAGAAGGCGGTTCGCTGACCATTATCGCCACTGCGCTGATCGATACCGGCAGCCGTATGGACGATGTGATCTACGAGGAATTCAAGGGTACCGGCAACATGGAAATCCACCTCGACCGGCGCATGGCTGAAAAACGCCTGTACCCGGCGATCAACGTCAATCGTTCCGGCACGCGTCGTGAGGAATTGCTGATCAAGGCCGACGTCCTGCAAAAAATCTGGGTGTTGCGGAAATTGCTCTATCCGATGGACGATCTCGAAGCGATGGAATTCCTGCTCGACAAAGTCAAAGCCACCAAAAACAATGCCGATTTCTTTGATTCAATGCGCAGTGGGCGCTAAGCCCTTGCGACAGCAAGGATTTTACTGGATAATACCGCCTTTCCGCGTACACGCCGCGGCAACTGAGGACACATCATGAAAGCCGAAATTCACCCGAATTACCCCGAAGTTACTATCGTATGCAGCTGCGGTAACAAGTTCACCACGCGCTCTACCATGGCAAAAGACCTGCATGTTGAAGTATGCTCGGAATGCCACCCGTTCTATACCGGCAAGCAGAAGATCGTTGACACTGCCGGTCGCGTCGAGAAATTCCGCCAGAAATACGGTATCAAATAAACGCGTCAGGCTTAATCGCTTAACGGAATCAAGACAAGGCAGCCTCGGCTGCCTTGTTTGTTTTTACGGTAGAATCTGCGCATGAAATTTTTCATCTGCCTACGCCGAACCCACGGCGCACACCATTTTGCAGAACCCGCGCTGGCATAACGCCATCCCTTCGCTACTCACCCTGTTACTGGTACTGGCCTGGCTGCTGCCGGGGCTGGTGGGGCATGATCCGTGGAAGGGAGACGAGTCACGCAGCATCGGCTTCGTTCATAGCGAACTGTCCGGCGAACCGGCCGTCATCCCCACCTTGGCGGGCAAGCCGCTGCCTGTCCATCCGCCGTTATTTACCTGGGTTGCGGCCAGTGCGGCGCAAGGCTTGTCCGACTGGTTGCCAGTACATGATGCAACGCGTCTGACCGCCGGGATGTTCGTGTTGCTGGCGCTGATTTTCACCGGCCTGACCAGTCGTTTGTTGTATGGCAGTGAGCACGGGCGTCTGGCCATACTGATTCTGGTCGGCAGTGTAGGGCTGCTGGTGCGGGCACACGAAGCGATACCGCAAAGCGCGTTGCTGGCGGCCTATGCGCTGGCTGGTTTCGGCTTTGCCCTGAACCTTCGACGCCCGCTCATGGGCGCTGTTGTGGCGGGTACCGGCATCGGCATGGCATTCATGAGTGTGGGCGCGCTGGAGGCGCTGGCCTTGCTGTTGACCGCCCTGTTGCTGCCGGTGATGGCTCCAGCCTGGCGCAAGCGCATTAATCTGGTGGCAGTGCTGGTGCTGGTAGTGAGCACCCTGCCCTGGTTGCTGATCTGGCCATGGATGCTGTATCAGCAGGCACCAGCCGTGTTTCACGAATGGTGGCATGTCGACACACTGGGGCGGCTGGCGGCTCTCTCGCAGCATGGCGGTATAGGTACGCTGTATTACCTGACATTTCTGCCCTGGTTCACGTGGCCGGCGTGGCCATTGGCGCTGTGGGCGCTATGGAAGGCACGCCGGCGTGGGTTGACCGAACCCGGCATCGCATTGCCCTTGTTAATATTCTTGTGTTTGCTGGCGGTGCTTTCCCTGACCAATGACCCGCGCGAAGTCCACGGACTGCCGTTATTGCTGCCCCTGGCATGGCTGGCTGCGGGTAGTACCTACACTTTACGCAGAGGTGCAGCAAACGCACTGTACTGGTTTGCAATGATGACCTTCCTGGTTGTGATTGCTGCAGCCTGGGTGTATTGGGGCGCTTTTGATGTGGGCATCCCTGCACAGCTGGCCGCCCATGTGCATAAAATCCAGCCGGGTTATACGGGTGAATTCCGGCCGCTTATGGTGGCGTTGGCACTGGCTTACTGTTTTGCCTGGATAACATTGCTGCTGTTGCTCAAGCGTACACCGCAGCGGCCGCTCATCGCGTGGGCAGCCGGGATTACGCTGGCCTGGGGTTTGGCCGCCAGCCTGTTCATGTACCCGGTCAATGCACGGATGAGTTATCGCAGCATGATCAGCAGCATGGAACCGGCATTGCCCAGTCATGGTTGTGTCGCCAGTCGTAATCTGAACGAGGCCATGCGTGCCATGCTCGACTACTGGATAGACTTGCGCACCTTGCCTGTAAATTCGGCCCGCCAGAGCCATTGCCCGGCGCTGCTGGTGGAATATGATGAAAACTTTCCACCCCATCTGAGTAGTGAATGGCATAAAGCGTGGGAAGGGAATCGGCCTGGCAACCGTTCCGAACGCTTTGCCTTATACCATCGTGTGCGGGTCAAACACTGAATGGCATCCTCACCACTCGTCAGTGCCATTATTCTTGCAGGCGGCGCAGGGCGACGTATGGGTGGTCGGGACAAGGGCTGGGTGAAATTCCATGGCCTACCCCTGGTAGCGCACGTACTTGCACATATCCAGTCCCAGGCGGAAGAAATCCTGATCAGCGCCAACCGCAATCTGGATGACTATCGGGGGTTGGGCTACGCCGTTGTAAAAGACACCTTGGATGACTTCCAGGGTCCGCTGGCGGGCGTGCTGGCCGGCTTGAATACAGCGCGACATGATTGGGTGCTCACCGTGCCCTGCGATACCCCGCAGCTACCTGCCGATCTTGTACAACGGCTTGTTGCACCGTTGCTGGCCGGTCAGGCCGAGATTGCCATAGCTAGTGCCGGCGGGCGAACCCACCCGGTCATCATGATGTGTGCGCGGCATCTGAAGGACGATCTCGACCGGTATCTTGCTGAAGGCGGCCGCGCGGTGCATGCCTGGCAGTCGCGCCATATGACCGCCACGATTGAATTTGCCGACGCAGCCGCCTTCGTCAACCTGAACCAGCTCGAAGATTTGTCGCGCCAGGAAGTCTAAACACTGCAGTCAATGCAGGCGCGGCAAGGCCACGATGTAATCGGCCGGCACATGCCACGCACGTGCGATTCCCTGCGCGCGCGCCTGATCCTCGGGGTGAACGAAAACCATCATTTGCGCATCATGCAGTTGTGCCCAGGCATCGAGCGCCTGCCAGCGCCGCCCGCAGGATTCCTCGCCCAGATCGCTGCTGACTTCCACCACCGCCAGGGTTTCATTGCCGGTATCCAGTCGTTTGGCCTGAATATCGGGTCGCACGTGGGTGTTGAGTACCGGAACGGTGAATTCATCCGGCTGGCGAAACCCGGCCAGATCCTGTACCGAAAACGTCTCGTTACCCATTGTTTTCAGCGTTTCAATTCCGGATTCCAGCATGCATTCGCGCTCGCGCTGAATTGCGTCCGGTAACATGGATAGGGACATGGCGTACTCCTGAAATCATCAATGATGATCTCTGAATATAGACCAGATCGCAGATTTGTCCGATGTCAAAAACTGTCGAACGTTTTTACATGGTGGGTGAAATATTAATGACGAATTGCCGTAACAAATTGATTCTGCTGATCACGGCGTGAATGGCATGGAGTTTGCTGACGGTATGTTCGTGATGACGGCTGCGTTATTGCGATTGGTTTATTGAGGTGGCCCACCATGTACTTTGTTATGAGCATTACCTTCAGTAGCCTGGCTGTGTTCCTGTATGTACCCAATTTTCTGGACATCCCGTTCGGCGTGATGACTGCACGACTGCTGTTCGAACAGGCCGGATTCATCATTACCGTATTGGCCGGTTTGGCCACCTTCGCCCACTCGGTGGAAAAAGAGAGAATCTGGCCGTGGAACAGGCGTCATACCGCGGCTCGTCAGACACAGCCGGCAAAACGTGACTGACGCACACTGACCCGCTTCCGGGGTAAAATGGCTGCTTTGCAACCCGCGTATAGCCGCCATGCCTGTCAACCTGCTTCCTCCCCAGCCTGAACAACTTTTACCCGTTGCCGGTGTCAATATCGGCATTGCGAGCGCTGGCATCAAGAAACCCGGCCGACGTGATGTAACCATCATGCAGTTTGCTCCCGGCAGCCGCGTGGCCGGTGTGTTCACGCAAAACCGTTTCTGCGCTGCGCCGGTAACGATCGCTAAACGCCATCTGCAAAAAGCCGCGCCGCGCGCATTGGTCATCAATACCGGCAACGCCAATGCTGGCACCGGCGAGGCGGGCATGCAGGCGGCCAAGTCGGTGTGCGAAGCGCTGGCTGGTCTGGCCGGATGTGCCGAGCACGAAGTATTGCCGTTCTCCACCGGCGTGATCATGGAACCGCTGCCCGCCGACAAGATCATTGCCGCACTGCCCGCGGCCCTGGCCGATTGCCGTGCCGATAACTGGTTCGCTGCCGCTCACGCCATCATGACCACCGATATTGTCGCCAAGGCACAGTCCAGGCAGGTGCAGATCGGCGGCAAGACGGTGACCATCACTGGCATCGCCAAGGGCTCCGGTATGATCCATCCCAACATGGCGACCCTGCTCGGCTATGTGGCAACCGACGCCGCCGTGGGTCAGGCGGCGCTCGAGGCAATGGTCAAACATGCCGCCGATCATTCGTTCAATTGCATCACGGTAGATGGCGATACCTCCACCAACGACTCGTTCATGCTGATCGCCACCGGCCAGGCTGGCAACGCCGAGATTAACGACACGGCCAGTGCCGATTACGCAGCGCTGGCGGCTGCGGTGACGGAAGTATCCACCTGGCTGGCACAGGCTATCGTGCGCGACGGCGAAGGTGCGACCAAGTTCATGACTATCCACGTCGAGGGCGGCCGCAACCAACAGGAATGCCGCCAGATCGGCTACGCCATTGCCCATTCGCCGCTGGTGAAAACCGCGTTCTTCGCTTCCGACCCCAACCTCGGTCGCATCCTGGCCGCCATCGGCTACGCGGGCGTGGATGACCTTGACGTGAATATGCTGCAGCTCTACCTCGACGACGTACTGGTGGCGGAAAACGGCGGCCGCGCAGCTAGTTACCAGGAAGCCGACGGCCAGCGTGTGATGAAGCAGCCGGAAATCACCGTGCGCGTGGTACTCAATCGCGGCGATGCTGCCGTGACCCTGTGGACCTGCGATTTCTCCTACGACTACGTGAAAATCAATGCCGAATACCGCAGCTGACCTGACGCAATTATTGGTTCGTGCCGAACGCGTGCTGGCGCGCCTGGAAGCCTGGCTGCCGGCCGTGCCGCCCACCACCGACTGGGATGCGATCGCGTACCGATGGCGCAAGCGTGGCGATAGTGGCTGGATCGAAGCGGTGCCGCACCCGCATAAAATCGAGCTGGCAAACCTCACCGGCATCGATGAACAGAAACAGCGTATCGAGCAGAACACGCGCCAGTTTCTGGCCGGCCGCCCGGCCAATAATGTATTGCTGACCGGCGCGCGCGGTACCGGCAAATCGTCGCTGGTGAAAGCCTTGCTGGATCAGTTTGCATCCAAAGGCCTGCGCTTGATCGAAGTGGACAAAGCCCACTTGGTAGACCTGGCGGATATTGCAGAACAACTGGCCGGCCGGCGCGAGCGCTTTATCGTGTTTTGCGATGACCTTTCCTTCGAGACGGGCGAGCCGGGCTACAAGGCGCTCAAGGCGGTGCTCGACGGCACCATCGCCGCGCCGCCGGATAATGTGCTGATTTACGCCACCTCCAACCGCCGTCATCTGATGCCCGAATACATGGCTGAAAACGAACTCACCCGTCACGTCGGCAATGAGGTGCATCCGTTCGAGGCGGTGGAAGAAAAAATCTCGCTGTCGGAGCGTTTCGGCTTATGGCTGTCGTTTTATCCGTTCGACCAGGACGTCTATCTGGCGATTGTGCAAACCTGGCTCGATGCTCTGGGTGTAACGGTTAAGGATTCCGATGCCATGCGTCGTGCCGCACTGCAATGGTCGCTGGAACGTGGTGCCCGCTCGGGCAGGGTG
Source organism: Pseudomonadota bacterium (assembly GCA_040388645.1). GTDB lineage: Bacteria > Pseudomonadota > Gammaproteobacteria > Burkholderiales > Sulfuriferulaceae > Sulfuriferula. The sequence continues at coordinate 188,810 of JAZKBM010000006.1, read as the reverse complement.
GCCTGGCAGTTTGCCCGTGACTTTGCCGGGCGGCAGCGTCCTCGTAAACCCGCCTGACGAAGCAGCCAGTATGAAAACCCCGGATGATCCATCATCCGGGGTTTTTTTTCAGACTGAGCGGGCTTTAAGTCTGTGTTAATAATTCCCTGTGTATTCTCCCCTCCATGCTGACGTAACCGCGTGAGCGGAACACATACAGGGGAAAATCATGAACAAGATATTGAACAGGGTGCCGGAAGTGACGCTGTTTTTCTGGCTGATCAAGATCATGGCCACCACAGTGGGTGAAACCGCGGCCGATTTTTTGTCAGCCACACTGAATCTTGGTTTGGGCGTTACTTCGTACATCATGGGGGGACTGTTAGTTGTTGCTTTGTTGATCCAGTTCAAGTTGAAGCGTTATGTCCCTTCCAGTTACTGGCTGGTGGTAGTGCTGGTCAGCATCGTCGGTACGTTGATTACCGACAGGCTGGTTGATGAGGCAGGCGTGAGTCTGGTGACCACCAGTATTATTTTTGGCGCCGCCCTGGTCGCGACATTTGCGCTCTGGTATGCCAGTGAAAAAACCCTGTCGATACACTCGATCCTCACCGCGAAAAGGGAGCTGTTCTATTGGGCCGCCATCCTGTTTACCTTTGCTTTGGGCACGGCTGCAGGTGACCTGTTTGCCGAAGGCATGCATCTGGGTTACGCACCTTCCGCGCTGATTTTTGGCGGCGCCATCGCGCTGATTACTTTTGCACACTTCGTTTTCAAATTGAACGCCGTACTGGCATTCTGGCTGGCCTATATCCTGACGCGCCCACTGGGTGCATCCATGGGTGATTTACTGTCCCAGCCCTTGACCAACGGCGGACTCGGTCTGGGTACTGTCGGCACCAGCGCTATTTTTCTCGTAGCCATCCTGGGTCTGGTGAGCTATATCAGCTTGCAGAGGAAGCCAAAGCTGCTGCCTGTATTCACTACCAATTAACTCCAATCATCATCGGCCAGGGTGGCGACAAGTCATCCTGCATTGACCATGCTGGAACATTTCAATACGCAGCTATTTTTATTGCTCAACGCACCCGCAGGCTTGCACGGCATGTCATTGTGGGTGGCCACAGCCATTGCAGAGTGGTTGATCTGGCTGGTGCCGCTGGGTTTGACCGTATTGTGGCTGTTCGGCAAGCTGGATGATCAACGCGCCGCAGTCAAGGCGCTTGCCGCAGGTCTGATTGCGCTGGGCGTGAATCAGTTGATTGCCATGTTGTGGTTTCATCCGCGCCCGTTCATGGCGGGGATCGGCCATACATATTTGCTGCATGCCGCCGATAGTTCATTCCCGAGTGATCACGTGACGCTGCTGCTCTCTGTTGGACTGGCATTATGGACAACCGACTCGATCCTGGCGCGCCGTCTCGCTGTTGTGTTACTCGCAATCAGTCCATTCGTGGCATGGGCGCGGATTTATCTGGGCGTGCATTTCCCTCTTGATATGTTTGGAGCACTGAGTGTGGCGCTGTCTGTGCTTATGTTAGTCAACACGTTAAAAGGCCAAAATGTTTGTCATAAACTGGCTGCAATGATCGAAAGCACGTTCGACATCGTATTTGGTCAGAAGCGATCTTGAAACAAAAAAAGGAAACACATGCAGCTTAAAATTTCCGCACAAATTTTGCTGGTGGGTGCGTTGTCGGGATGCGCCGCTTACGCACCCAAACCGCTACCCAATCAGGTGAATTTGCCGCGGTCGGCCGCATCAATCTCACTTGATCCGTCACGATTGCCGTTCCGCAGCTTGTCCAGTCATACCTTTAATCCGGCTGACGGCCTTGATATGGACGAAGTAGCGATGCTGGCTGTCGTCAACAATCCGCAACTCAAGCAAGCCAGGGATGCGTTGGGCATCGCACGCGCGCAGTCTTTTGCCGCAGGATTATTGCCCGATCCACAATTGGGTGTGACTGCCGACCACCCGACCAATGGCACGGCGGCCAATACCAATGGCTTCAACTTCAATCTGAACTACGACGTCAACGCGTTGCTGCAACGTTCCTCACGCAAGGGCGCTGCGCAGGCAGCAGCGCAAAAAGTGAATCTGGATCTGCTTTGGCAGGAGTGGCAGATCGTGAGTCAGGCGCGATTGCTGTTCACCCAGCTCACTGCGCAGAAAGCCTTGATGACGCAATTGCAGGTCGCACGCAAGTTGTTGGCTGATCGCTACTCGCGTACGCAGCAGGCACTGGCAGCCGGAAATGTGACCCTCGATATGGCCAGCGCCGACTTGATTGCGCTACAAAATACCGAGCGGCAAATCAACGATCTGGAACGCAGCCGCCTGAAAAATCGCGCCAGTCTGAATGGTCTGTTGGGGTTGGTGTCGACCACGCATTTGCAACTGGTGGGTGAGCCCCACGCCACTTTGCTGGATGCAACTGCCGTGCAGAAAAATCTGGTGGAACGGCTCAATCAGCGCCCCGATATGCTTGCGTTACAGGCAGGCTATCATTCCCAGGAAGAAAAATTTCGGGGTGCCATCCTGGCGCAGTTTCCGGCGCTGAATGTCGGACTGACGCGCGCGCGTGACACCAGTGGCTTGTATACCATGGGTTTCGGCATGACCCTGAGTCTGCCGATTTTCAACCGCAATCGCGGCAATATCGCGATTGAAAATGCGACCCGCAAACAATTGTTCGATGCCTATCAGGAGCGCCTCAATAGCGCCTACAACGAAGTTGCCATTGCACTGGAAAATCAACCCTTGCTGCAAAGCCAATTACAGCGCACACGCGAAGGCGAGCGACAGCTGAAAATCGTTGCCCAACGCGCTCAAGCGGCATTTCAGGCGGGCAATCTGGCTGCCGCCGATTATGTGCGCCTGCAAACAGCCTTGCTGGACAAACAAACCGAAGCCATCAATTTGCAAGAGGCTTTGATGGAACAACAGATCGCGCTGGAAACCCTGCTGGGTCCGGACCTGCCCGCGCAATCCCATATCAGGAGAACGAACAATGCGCCGTGAATTGATTTTGCTTGGCTGCCTGCTTGCCGCCAGCCCGGTGTGGGCGGCCGATACCTCCAGCGTAGCAGTCCAAACTGTGCCCTTGAAGCAGCAGATGATGACCGACTCGATCTCCGGCTACGGCGTGGTATCGCCGGACACGAGCAGTCTGCAGAACATCAACCTGCCGCGTGCCGGTCAGGTTGTCAGCCTGCTGGTGAATGCCGGGCAAGTCGTGAAAAAAGGTGCCCCATTACTGGAATTTGCAACCGGCATGGATGCCACGCTGAGCTATCAGCAAGCCACTGTGGCAGTGCGTTTTGCGGCGAGCGAAGTAGCACGCATCGAGCAACTGGTCGGCCAGCAACTCGCCACGCAATCGCAACTGGCGACCGCGAAAAGATCTCTGGCAGACGCTCAGGCTGCTTTGCAGGCCCAGCAAAAAATGGGCAACGGTCGCAGTCAGGAACGTATCGTCGCGCCGTTTGACGGCGTGGTGGCAAGTATCTCGGCGGCGCAAGGCGACCGTCTGGCAGCCGGTGCGCCGGTGCTGCAACTGGCCCGAGCCGGCGGTCAACGTGTAGTGCTGGGCGTGGAACCCGATGACGTGGCGCGGGTACGCCCGGGCATGCCGGTCAGTGTGGCATCGGTATTCAATGACGCGCGCCGGGTAACAGGACGAGTGAAACAGGTGTTTGGCATGGTTAACCCACAAACCCAGTTTGTCGATGTACTGGTGGATGTGCCGCACGGTGGTTTGATCGCCGGGACCCGCGTGCATGCGACTATTCAACTCGGTCAACAAGCGGCTTGGGTGGTGCCGCGTTCGGCCGTACTGCGCGATGGGCAGGGCGCCTACCTGTTTCAGATCCAGGCAGGCAAGGCACACCGGGTAAACGTGCAAACCGGGCTGGAACAGGCTGGGGAGGTCGCTGTGAGCGGCCATTTTAACCAGCAGCAGCCTGTGGTCAGTCTGGGTAATTATGAATTACAGGATGGCATGGCAGTGCGTGGAGGCAGCCGATGAATTTCAGCCAGTGGATGCAGGGGCATCGGCGCTCGATATTGTTCCTGCTGGTTTTGCTGGCACTGGCGGGCGCGCTGGCTGCATTCAGGTTGCCGGTAACGCTGTTTCCCAACGTCGATTTCCCGCGCGTACTGGTATCACTGGACGCGGGAGATCGTCCCGCTGATCTGATGATGCTGTCAGTAACCCAGCCGGTGGAAGAAGCCGTGCGACGCGTGCCCGGTGTGCGCGATGTGCGTTCCACCACCAGCCGCGGCACGGCGGAGGTGTCGATCAGCTTCGACTGGGGCACCGACATGGGCCTGGCCACTTCACAGGTGAATCAGGCGATCACCCAGATCCTGCCGACTCTGCCGCCGGGCACTCAGTCGTCGACCAAGCGCATGGACCCCACAGTGTTCCCGATTCTGGCGTACAGCCTGACCTCCAGCACGCAGTCGCAAACCGCGCTCTACGATCTGGCACGCTATCAACTGCGTCCGTTGCTGTCCAGCGTCAACGGCGTAGCACGCATCGAGGTAATGGGCGGCGCGCAGGAGGAATACGAAGTTACCGTGGATCCGGCACGCTTGCTGGCATACGGACTCACCCTGAGCGACGTTGCCAAATCCCTGAGTGCCGCCAATGTGGTCACTGCCGTGGGGCGGCTGGAAGACCATTACAAGCTGTATCTGGCGATTGCCGACGCACGCCTGAAAAATGTAAAGCAGATCGGTAGCACGGTCATCAAAAGCGGAACCAATGGCATAGTGCGCCTGGAAGATGTGGCACAGGTGAGTGACGGTATCGTCCCGCAATGGATCAAGGTCAATGCCGATGGCCGCCCGGCAGTGCTGTTCAATATTTACCAGCAGCCCGGGAGCAACAGTGTGCAGATTGCGCGCGATGTGCATGCCAAACTCGCCGCTTATCAATCGCAATTGCCGAAGGGTGTGAAGCTCGCCAACTGGTACGACCAGAGCGTGCTGGTGCTGGATTCTGCCGCCAGCGTGCGCGATGCGATCATGATCGGCACCGGGCTGGCGGTGCTGGTGCTGCTCGCTTTCCTGCGCAATATCAAAATCACGCTGATTGCGGCCGTCGTCGTGCCCGCAGTGCTGGCGGCGACGGTCGTGTTGCTGTACGTGTTGGGCATGAGCTTCAACATCATGACGCTGGGCGGCATGGCGGCGGCGGTGGGGCTGATTATCGACGACGCAATCGTGATGATCGAACACATCGTGCGGCGGTTGCGCGGTGCCGGCGCGGAGCACCATGGCCGGGTGATGTCGGCAGCAATGGAGTTCATGCGGCCGCTGGCCGGGTCATCGGCGTCCACCATCATCATCTTTTTACCACTGGCATTTCTGACGGGCGTGACCGGCGCGTTTTTCAAGGCGCTGTCACTGACCATGGCATCCGCGCTGATCATTTCCTTTCTGGTGACGTCGCTGGCTGTGCCGCTGCTTGCCGATCATTTCCTCACCGAAAAAGACGCCAACCAGAAGGAAGGCGGGCGCATGACTGAATGGATGCATCGTCGTTACGGTACGCTGATGCAGCGCGTGCTGGCACGACCGGTCCTGATATTGCTGCTGATCGTGCCCTTGCTGGGCGTGGGTGTGCTGGCCTTCGAGAAAGTGGGTTCCGGTTTCATGCCATCCATGGACGAAGGCGGCTTCATTCTTGATTACCGCGCCGCGCCGGGTACCTCGCTCACCGAAACCGACAGGCTATTGCAGCAAGTGGAAACCATCATCAAAGCCGACCCAAGCGTGGATACCTACTCGCGCCGCACTGGCACGCAACTGGGCGGCGGTATCACCGAGGCCAACGAAGGCGATTTTTTCATTCGCCTGAAAGCAGGCAAGCGCCCGCCGATCGAGACGGTCATGAATAACATCCGCAGCCAGGTCGAACAGAAGGTGCCCGGCCTCAAAATCGAATTGGCGCAATTGATGGAAGACGTGATCGGCGATCTGACTTCAGTTCCGCAGCCGATAGAAATCAAGCTGTTTTCCGATAATCCGCAGGCCTTGTCGGCGACGGCAAAAAAAGTGCAGGCGGCGATCAACAAGGTATCCGGCGTGGTGGATACCCGCGACGGCATACATCCGGCCGGTGATGCACTGGAAATCCGTGTGGATCGGGTCAAGGCCGCGCTGGAAGGCATGAACCCGGACAGTATCACGCAAACATTGAGTGGTTACCTGTCCGGTGTGGTCACCACGCAAATGCAGAAAGGCCCGAAACTGGTCGGCGTGCGTGTATGGATACCGCAGCGGCAGCGGGCCATCACCCCGGATGTCGGCAAACTGCTGATCCGCGCGCCCGACGGGCATGTGTTCCCGCTCAGCCGCGTGGCGCAGATTGTGCCGATCAGCGGGCAGCCGCAAATCCGGCGCGAAAATCTCAAACGCATGGTGGCCGTGACCGGACGTATCAGCGGGCGTTCCATGGGATCGGTGATCGCCGATATTCAGAAAGTGATGGCGCAGCCGAACATGCTGCCCAAAGGTATGTATTTCGAGCTGGGTGGCCTTTACAAGCAGCAGCAGATCGCCTTCAAGGGCTTGATGGCGGTATTCGTCGCGGCCATCGGGCTGGTGTTTCTGCTGTTGCTGTTCCTGTACGAAAGCTTCCGCATTGCACTGGCGATACTCGCCATTCCATTGCTGGCGGTATCGGCGGTGTTTATCGGGCTATGGGCGACCGGGATCGAACTCAACATCTCGGCGATGATGGGCATGACCATGATTATCGGCATCGTTACCGAAGTCGCGATCTTCTACTTTTCCGAATACCGTGACCTGATCCGTGAAATGCCGTTTTCGCAAGCGCTGGTCGAAGCCGGCAAAAACCGTATGCGTCCCATTGCCATGACCACCTTCGCCGCCATTCTCACTCTGTTGCCATTGGCGTTTGCCATCGGTCAGGGTTCCGCCATGCAGCAGCCGCTGGCGGTGGCCATCATCGCCGGGCTGATCGTGCAACTGCCATTGGTGCTGCTGGTGATGCCTGTGTTGTACTGGCTACTGGCAGGCAAGCAAGACGTATCAGCCGGGTAACACACTGTTACATTTTGGCTGTACTCGGAAATGGCGCAGAAACGTCTATCGGTCATGATGCAAGCGTGGATTCGAAAACGAATCGCCACATCACGACAAGGAGATGAATCATGCGTACAACCCAACTGACTGCCGGAGCAATTGCCCTGATGGCGCTGAGCACAGCCGCATTGGCTGATCGCCCCGACTATTTCAACGATCGTGCCCGTGTTCTTTCCTCCACGCCGATCTATCAGCAGGTGAACGAGCCGAGCCGCGTATGCCGCACCGAAACAGTCGGCACCGAATACAGAAGTGAACCACGTTCCTACGGCGGCGCCATCATCGGCGGCCTGGTAGGTGGCCTGCTCGGCAATAACGTGGGTGGCGGCAACGGGCGTACGGCGGCGACTGCGGTAGGCGCGGTAGCCGGTGCGCTGGTCGGCGACAACATCAGCAACAATGGCCGCCGCGATGATGGTTACTATCAGCCGCGCCAGGTGGAGCGCTGTCAGACCCGCGACAACTATCGTCAGGTCGTATCAGGTTACAACGTGGTGTACCGCTATCGTGGCCGTAACATGAGCACCACGCTGCCCTACGATCCGGGCCGTTTCATCGACGTGAACGTCGCAGTCGCTGAAAATCGTGGCGGCAACGGCAGAGACTATCGCGATGGATACCAACAAGTCCGCTACCAGCCAACTCGCCAGCATCGCGACTGGAATGATGATCGGGACGATTGATGGGTTGTGTCAGGGCTGCACTATGTAAGTTCACTTATCTACGGATCAGAGGCGACTGTAAAGTGACCACGGACGTATGTTAGGCATCTCTTTGATCCTTTTGGCTCAGTCCGTCCGAGACTGAGCCACCGTTTTCATATGGGTACCTTTGTATGTACATTTCAATAATGAGGGCTGGGCGTGCGGTATCTGGACTTGCAGCGTATTGTTTTCGCACAGACGTGGGGATATTAGCGATTAGCATTTCAAAATCAAGGAGTGTGAACTCGTGTTTGACTCCATCAAAATGAAGTTCCGCGATCACTTCCTCCCTCTTCTTGCCGTAGCTATTGCCGCCTTTAAGAAACTCCACCAACAAACGCTCGTCAAGACTGAAGGTAGTTCCAGCCGGTAGAGTCACTAATGTTCTCGGGATCAGTTTCTTTGGTGGTACCTCTCTAGTGTCAGGGCGATTTCCAATCTCACTAATTTCCCGAAATACCCTGAGTGCCTTTTGTGACTTTCGATTTAGGTTAGAAGCTTGAATTCCGAAAGATGAAAACCTTGTTATCGTTTTCGGTGGATGCATTATCAACGACGGAATATGGATTTGCAGCCAGCACTGAAGCAAATCACGACAACCGGTAAATATCGGCATTTTCATTGTTGATGATGCGATGCTTATCAGCTTTTCCTGGACCACATCTCTTGAATGATCATTGGTAAGTCCGATAGTCAGGCCATTATGAGTGAACGCGACCTTGGTAACATCTGCCACAATGAAACCATAGGCTTTTTTATTACCATGTCTGCTTGGCATTCTTTCGATCAATTGATTCCGGGCTTTTATCAAGTTTTGTTGAAGATTGTTATTGCTAGCAACTCTCTTGCACTCTAAGTAGAACGCGTAGTCTTGAGTAATTGCGACCACATCAGTATCAGTTGAAAGATCGACCTCGCACCCGGCTTGACAGAAATAGCTCGCTATTCGTAGTTCGAACTGGGTGTTTCGTGACTCTGTATTGGTATCCAATGCGGCAAAGTCACTTCCACTGACGATTTTTAGAAGCTTTTTGTCAACGCCCTCTGGGATATAAGCCTTGAGGCCTTTAAGAATCCACATAAGTTCGTGCACTTCTCGAAGAACATAGAGCATCCAATCAATGTCACTTTGAAAACGGGCATCGGATGTGTTTTTGAATATCTGTGCTTCGTTGATTGGACCAGCGCGCGCGGCTTGTTCGAGATATTTTTTGTACCGATCAATTCGCGTATTATGCGTCTGGACCCCTCTGGATTCGAGGAATAGCTCTATTTCAGTAAGATCCGAAACGTGGTCAGAGAGTCGCAACCCCGGAATCGAGTGAGTTGGTAACGGGTAAGATTGTCGCTCTTCTGTCATCTTGCCTAACAGTTATTAGCCGGACGCTGGCGTTCGGATAGTTTTAAAAAAATACTGACATGCATCATGCCATTGTATTTTGTTGATACGCAATGGCGTTTATTGCCAGCGCATTTGTATGTTTATGTTCCCCGGAATTCTCTTCGGTAGTTCGATGGCGAGATTTTGAAGGTTTGATTGAAGTGCTGACGCAATGATGCAGTCGATCCGAAACCCGCTCTCTCGGCGATAAGTTCGATAGAACTGTCCGTTGTTTCCAGCAGTTGCTGAGACAGACTCAATCGCTGGCTGAGCAGCCATTCCCCGACGGTGTTGCCCATGGTTTGCCGGAAACGTCGCGTAAATGTCCGGCGGCTCATCCGCGCCCGTTCGGCGAGCATATCCAGGCTGAGGGGTTTATCCAGGTTGCCGGTTGCCCAGTCCAGCACTTCTGCAAAGTGATCAATGGCTGAAAGGTGACGCACGGGTTGCTGGATGTATTGAGCTTGACCGCCCTGGCGGTGCGGTGGCACGACCATTCGCCGTGCAACGTCATTCGCTATCTTGGCGCCATGCTGTTGGCGCAGGAAATGCAGGCAGCAGTCAATCCCGGCTGCCGTCCCTGCCGAGGTGATGATTTCGCCGTCATCAACATACAGCACATCAGGATTCACGCGAATACGAGGGTAGCGTCTGGCGAGTTCATCTGCCCAAAGCCAGTGCGTGGTTGCTGGACGACCATCCAGCAACCCGGCGGCGGCCAATACGAATGACCCTAAACACAAACCCACGATCCGCGCACCTTGCAGACTGGCTTGCCGCAGCGCATCCAGCAAGACTTGTGGCGGTAGCTCGGTTGGGTCGCGCCAGCTTGGGACAATGATGGTCGAGGCTTTGGGGAGGTCATTCAAGTCGTGGTGTGTTTCGATGGAAAAGCCTGCTGTTGTTTGGATGGCCCCATCTTCCGCGGCACAAACCAGAAGCTCAAACTTGGGAATGCCGGCGCTGGTTCGATCCTCACCAAAAATCGCGCACGGAACCGAGAGATGAAACGGACTGATGCCGTTAAAGGCAATCACTGCAATCGTATTTGCACGCATTTCCCGCCTCCAGTCGAATGGCCCGATTCTAACGAAAATTGTCATTCAGGCCACTATTCTATTGAAAGCCGAGTGTCAATAATGGGGGCCAGTCGATTAATTTTTGTCTATATGCGCCAACGATCATCCCCCGGTATGTTTCCCGTGATTGTCGCCACCCTGCTATGGGCCAGTGTCAGCATGACTGGATATTTTGCGCCACCCAATATTGGACCGGCCGCGTATGGTGAGGTGCGCATGGCGATTGGAGGACTGGCCCTGGCATTGTTGATTGGTCCGCGTCGAATGCTTCGCGTGCTGCGTAAATTGCCACGTAGTCACTTGTTCGTCGCGGCGATTTCGCTGGCACTGTTTCAGTGGAGTTTTTTTGCGGCGTTGGCAACAGCAGGGGTTGTCATCACGAACATTGTATCCACAGCGATCGCGCCGTTGGCTGCGGCTACGCTCTCGGCGTTAGTACCTCGCCATCCGCCAAAAATTGCATGGTGGTATGCGCTTGGTTTGAGCGCGACGGGGCTTGTACTGATTCTTTCGGGCTCCTCACTTACCGCAGTGGATGGCGTGTGCTTCTCGGTTTTGAGTGGCATTGCTTATATGGCTTTCACCTATTCGATAGCGCATATGGAACACCTGGAGCAGGAACGCTGGCTGGACAGGCTTGCCCCTGTTGCGGCGTCACTTATCGTTGCCGCGCTGGTGTTGCTCCCGGTTGCATGGTCCGACATGGAAAGGTTTTTATCACTACGCGGCGTGCTGGTTGCAGGTTACCTTGGTTTGGCTGCAACTGCTCTGGCCTATAGCTGCTATAGCATCGGACTTGGCAGCATTGCGCCAACCACGGCACTTGCGCTGCAACTTTTACAGCCCATCGTGGCAATGACACTGGGTTTCTTTGTTTTACACGAACATGTCAAAACGCCGGTTGCAATCAGTCTGCTGCTGTTTTCAGCATCAGCGATATTGCTGATCGGCAACCCGCCCTCCGTCCAGCGGAGAGACGTCACAGCTTACCCACCACAAGGAGAACATCCATGACGCATCAACCACGCCGCGCCCTGATTGTCATTGACGTGCAGAATGAGTATGTAACCGGCAATTTACCGATTGAATATCCCGATATTCAGTCGTCGCTTTCAAACATTGGTCGGGCCATGGATGCGGCAGCAGATACCGGCATCCCCATCATCGTCGTGCAGCAATACGCACCCGCTGAATCGCCCATTTTTGCAACAGGAAGTGATGGCTGGGAATTGCACCCAGTGGTGCATTCACGTACATGGAATCACTATATAGAGAAGAAATTACCCAGCGCATTTGCGGGGACAGATCTTGACGAATGGTTAAGCGCACACCAAATCAATACCCTGACCGTCGTTGGTTACATGACACATCACTGCGATGACTCGACCATCAGGCACGCATTTCACGCCGGTCTGGCGGTAGAGTTTTTGGCGGATGCCGCCGGTGCGTTGCCATATCTCAACCAGGCTGGATCAGCCAGTGCGGAAGAGATTCACCGCGTATTCACGGTCGTTATGCAAAGCCGCTTCGCTGCGGTGATGACTACGCTGGAATGGATTGGTCTGTTGCGCATAAATGGCTCAGCTAAGCGCGACAATATATTTCAATCCAACCTTGCTGCCCGCAGTACAAAAAAGGCGGAAGCGTTAAGTCCACCTTAAGTTACCCAGCCTAAGATGAGGTCTCGGTAAGGCAATTTCGCCTCGCCGCATTGACTTGATCAGGAGCACTATCATGAGTAACTTAAAATTCGGTCGCAGGTCTTACTTCGTTCCCGTGGTATTGGCCGCAGCACTATTGGGCGGCATTGTTTCCGCCCAGGCTTATACGGGGGAGAAGCTGGCGCACAATGCCAAAATTACGATGGCCGAGGCGCGCGCCACTGCACTCAAGGCGCATCCGGGAAAAATCACCGATGCAGAACTGGAAAAAGAAAATGGCGGCAGTGGTTTGCGTTATTCTTTCGATATTCGTCACGGCAAGGTGACACAGGAAGTGGGTGTGGACGCGCAAACCGGCAAGGTGCTGGAAAATTCGCCCGAAGGCGCCCACCCCGATTAACCGGAAATCAAGATGCGCATACTGCTGGTAGAAGATGACCCGATGATCGGCGAGAGCGTGCAGGAAGGTCTGCATGGCGAGAATTACGCCGTGGATTGGGCGCGCGACGGGCGCAGCGCGGAACTGGCGCTGGGCACCCAGGCGTACGATCTGGTGTTGCTGGATCTGGGCTTGCCAAAAAAGCAGGGGCTGGAGGTGCTGGCGGATTACCGTAAACGTAGCGGCGATACGCCGGTGCTGATCCTGACTGCGCGCGACGCGACAACGGATCGGGTCAAGGGACTGGACGCAGGTGCGGACGATTACCTGGTCAAGCCGTTCGACCTGGATGAGTTGTTCGCGCGCGTGCGGGCCTTGTTGCGGCGTCATGCCGGGCGTGCCCAACCCGGTATCAGCCACGCCGGGCTCACGCTCGACCCGGCCAGCCACGAGGCCAGTTTTCAGGGCCAGCCACTGACCTTGTCGGCACGCGAATTTGCGCTGCTGCAGGCACTGCTTGACCCGCCGGGTCGAGTATTGTCGCTGGCGCAACTGGAGGAAAAACTCTACGGCTGGAATGAGGAAATCGAGAGCAATGCGGTGGAGGTATATATCCATCGCCTGCGCAAAAAACTGGGCACCGACTTCATCCGCAACGTACGCGGCGTGGGTTATAAAGTGACCAACCCGGCATGAGGCCATTGCGCCAGCAGTTGCTGATCTGGTTATTGGGCGGGATGCTGGTCAGCACCTTGCTGGCTGGCGCGGTTTTGTACATGCAAGTGCACGAGGAAGCCAGCGAGTTGTTTGATTACCAGCTCAAACAGATGGCTATTTCCCTGCCGGCGCAATTGACCTTGCCTATCGCGCCGGTATGGGCGCCCGATCCGGAAGAGGACCAGGATATCGTGGTGCAGATGTGGGATCGTGCCGGCCAGCCACTGTATGTCTCCAATCGTGATCGTGTTTTGCCACGTTATACGCCGGACGGATTTCATACGGTGACAACACATGACGAGCGCTGGCGTGTTTATGCGATTACACGGCATGATCACATTATCCAGGTAGCGCAGCCGACCTCGGTACGCCAGGAGTTGGCCGCCGGATTGGCGGCGCGCTCACTGTTGCCGTTTGCCGTTCTGATCCCGGCATTGGCACTGCTGATATGGGTAGCGGTGGGACGGAGTCTGGCGCCGTTGCAGCGTGTTGCCGATGCATTGCGGCGGCGTAGTCCAGACGCCATGCAGGCGTTGCCGAATGACAATCTCCCGCCGGAAATACGGCCTTTGGTCGATGCCTTGAATAATCTGCTGGAGCGGCTCGATGAGGCACTTGCCGCGCAGCGCGCATTTGTCGCCGATGCGGCGCATGAGCTGCGCACGCCGCTCGCTGCATTGAAGCTGCAACTGCAATTGGTCGAACGTGCAGATACGCTTGCTGCGCGTTCGACAGGCTTTGCCAAACTGCATGAACGTCTGGATCGCGCCACTCATCTGGTAACCCAACTATTGACGTTGGCACGCCAGGAACCGCGCATGGCGACACGCAAGTTCGTCGCGGTCAATCTGGCTGAGCTGGCCCGGAGTGTGGTCTCCGACCGCAGCCCGCTGGCGGAGCGCCGCCACATTGATCTGGGCGTGGCTGCAGATGCCGGAGAGGAGAGCGTGCAGGGAGACGTCGACAGCTTGCGCATCCTGTTGGGCAATCTGGTGGACAATGCCATTCGTTACACGCCCGCCGGTGGCCGGGTGGACGTGGATGTCCAGCGCAAGAGCAGCCAGATCGTGCTGAGTGTGCTGGATAACGGGCCGGGAATTCCTGTCGAAGAACGCGAGCGTGTATTCGACCGCTTTTACCGGCGTGAGGGTAGTGGCGTTACCGGCAGCGGGCTGGGACTGGCAATTGTGCGAAATATTGCCGAGCAGCATGACGCGGTGATCGTGCTATCGGATCATCCGACTGGCGAGGGGTTGCGGGTCGAAGTGCGTTTCGCGGGATAAAATAGCGCACTGTCCACTCGTTTGCAGAATAATCCATGCACCTTTGGTTTGATATCTCCTTTCACGGCTATGGCCATTTATCGCAGGCCGCCGAGGTCATCAACGCTTACGCGATACGTCACCCCGATCTGCGCCTGACAGTGAAATGCGCCGCGCCGCGTGAAGTTATCGCGCGGCGCATACGCGTGGCCTTTACCCACATCCCGCTGGCCAGCGACGTTACCATGGCGATGACCAGTGCACTGGAGGTGGATGCGGAAGCCAGCGCGCGTAGCTATCAGACATTCCATCGTCACTGGGAACGACATGTGGCGGAATACGCCGCCTTGTTGCAGGATGCTGCCCCCGACATGGTGCTTGCCAATGTGGCTTATTTGCCGCTGGCAGCGGCGCGTCATGCCGGTATCCCTGCCGCCGGATTGTGCTCGCTCAACTGGGCCGATATCTACGCACATTACTGCGGTGCGCGGCCAGAGGCAGCGGAAATTTTAAGTGAGATGCGCGCAGCCTACGCTGGGGCGGACCGCTTTATCCGTCTCGAACCAGCGATGCCCATGAGTGATTTGCCAAACCTTATCGCCGTTGCGCCGGTGGCCCGGCGCGGCCAACCGGACCGGGCGCGTATCAACAGTCAGTTGGGACTAGGAGCCGATCAGCGGCTCGTTTTGGTGAATATGGGTGGCATGCATTTCAGACCGCCGATGGAAAGCTGGCCGCGCCTGCCCGGAGTGAAATGGCTGGTGCAGCAGGACTGGGGCGTGCAGCATGTGGATGCGCATGCCCTCGAAGCGCTGGAAATGGATTTTACCGATGTGCTGGCCTCTTGCGATGCCGTATTGGGCAAGCCCGGCTACGGTTTGTTTACCGAAGCGGCGGTCAATGACGTGCCTTTGCTCTATGTGCGACGTGTGGACTGGCCGGAAGAACCGTATCTGGTGGACTGGCTGGGACGACATGGTCGCTGTCTGGAGGTGTCAGCAGCAGCCATCGCCAGCGGGGAGCTGGCGAGTGACCTGGCTGCGCTATGGGCGCAACCGTCCACCCCACCGGTGTGCTCGAACGGCGCACAGCAGGTGGTGAACATTGTCACGGCGATATTGCGGAATCCTGATTCCTGAAACGCCACCAACCCGGCGGTAATCAATCTGCCATAAGCCGGATCAGCCTTGTAAAGGTGCCCGAACTGGCGCACCCGGAATCACGCGAGATCGAAGCGATCCAGGTTCATCACCTTGTTCCATGCGGCTACAAAATCATGCACGAACTTCGCCTGCGCGTCCGAGCTTCCGTAGGCTTCCACCAGAGCCCGTAGTTGGGCATTGGAACCGAAGACCAGGTCGACGCGCGTGCCGACCCATTTGCGTTCGCCTGTCGCACGATCGGTCCCCTCGAACACATCTTCAGCGTCCGACACCGGCTTCCAGCTAGTGCTCATATCAAGCAGGTTGACGAAGAAGTCGTTGGTGAGCGTACCCGGCCGTTTGGTGAAGACGCCATGCCGGGATTGCCCGACGTTGGCATTCAGGGCACGCATGCCGCCTACCAGCACGGTCATCTCGGGTGCGGAGAGCGTCAGCAATTGCGCCTTGTCGAGCAGCAGTTCCTCGGCTGAGATGGTGTACTGGGCCTTCTGGTAGTTACGGAAGCCATCCGCGATTGGTTCGAGCACTGCGAAGGATTCCACGTCGGTTTGGTCCTGCGAGGCGTCCATGCGGCCCGGTGTGAAGGGAACCGTTACGGTATGACCCGCTTTCCTTGCAGCCTCTTCAACACCGGCGCAGCCTGCCAGCACGATCAGGTCGGCGAGCGAGATTTTCTTGCCGTCGTTGCTGAATGCGCGCTGGATGTCTTCGAGTTTCCCGAGTACTTTTGCCAGTTGCTCCGGCTGATTGGCCTCCCAATCCTTTTGCGGCGCGAGACGAATGCGTGCGCCGTTCGCGCCGCCGCGCTTGTCGGAGCCACGGAACGTGGATGCCGAGGCCCAGGCGGTGGAGACCAGTTCCGAAACACTCAGCCCGGATGCGAGTACTTTAGCCTTGAGGGCGGCGACATCCTTGTCGTCGACCAAGGCATGATCGACAGCCGGGATGGGGTCTTGCCAGACGAGTTTTTCCGCAGGCACTTCGGGACCGAGATAGCGTGAACGCGGGCCCATGTCACGGTGGGTCAGCTTGAACCAGGCGCGGGCGAATGCGTCAGCAAACGCTGCCGGGTCCTTGTGGAAGCGCCGTGCAATCGGCTCATAGATTGGATCCATACGCATCGCCATGTCCGCAGCGGTCATGATGATCGGCACTTTTTTCGACGCATCGGCCGCAGCTGGCGCCATATTGCTGTCGGTCGCCTGTTTTGGCGTCCACTGATTGGCACCCGCGGGACTCTTGCTCAGCTCCCACTCGTTGCCGAACAGCATGTCGAGATAGCTCATGTCCCACTGCGTCGGGGTGGGCGTCCACGAGCCTTCCAGACCGCTACCGATCTGATCGCCGCCTTTGCCGCTGGCATAGCTGCTCTTCCAGCCGAAGCCCTGCTCGGCGAGTCCAGCAGCTTCGGGTGCCGGTCCAACCAGTGCCGCATCACCCGCACCGTGGCATTTGCCAAAGGTATGTCCGCCGCAGGTGAGCGCCACGGTTTCTTCGTCGTTCATTGCCATACGCGCGAAGGTTTCCCGAACGTCGCGACCGGACCCGACCGGATCAGGATTGCCGCCGGGACCTTCCGGATTGACATAAATCAGTCCCATCTGCACGGCCGCAAGCGGATTTTCAAGATCGCGTTCGCCGGAATAGCGCGCGTCATCTCCCAGCCATTTGTCCTCATTTCCCCAGTAGACATCCAGCTCTGGCGCCCATATATCTTCGCGGCCACCGGCGAAACCGAAGGTCTTGAAACCCATCGATTCCATTGCGACGTTACCGGTGAGAACGATGAGGTCGGCCCAGGAAAGTTTTTTGCCGTACTTCTGCTTGATCGGCCAGAGCAGCCTGCGCGCCTTGTCGAGGTTGACGTTATCGGGCCAGCTGTTAAGCGGTGCAAAACGCTGGTTGCCGTGCCCTGAGCCGCCACGGCCGTCGCCGGTACGGTAGGTGCCCGCGCTATGCCACGCCATGCGAATGAAAAAAGGACCGTAGTGGCCGTAATCCGCTGGCCACCAGTCCTGCGAGTCGGTCATCAGGGCTTGGATATCCTGCTTCACGGCCGCCAGGTCGAGGTGCTTGAATTCCTCGGCATAGTTGAAATCCGCCCCCATGGGATTGGACTCCGGGGAATGCTGGTGCAGGATATTCAGGTTGAGCTGGTTCGGCCACCAGTCATGGTTCGATTTTCCTGTGCCAGCAGTGTGATTGAATGGGCATTTCGTCTCGTTTGACATATGTTCCTCCATGTGCAATTTGAATCCAGCAATTTGGTCTGGTCCGGAGCCAGAATACGGGCCTGATGCCGCAAGACTTGCTCTCAATGTGCGGTAAGCCCTTCCCACGCGCGTGCCTATGGGGCAGGCTGCTCCCCTTCATCACTTGAGAGCTGAGTACAAACATTCATGTGTGTGTACGTTCTTCATTCAAGCTTATTGCACACCATTTAACCAATTGATTGTTTCAAACTGACTCATCGATATTAGCTATCGTGGTGTACAAGCAAATTGGCCGGCCTAGGCCATCTGCTTTTGTGGATAGGGTTTAAGGAGGCGACCAGGGGGCAGTAAGGAAAGCGTTGTCGCGTTAACTGATGCAGAAAACGACTAGTAATAGTCGCGTAGCGTGATCGCTGCGCGACTAAAACGGCTTATCGTGGTTGTGGTTCTGCCACAAAAATCTCTACGCGGCGGTTTTTGGCTCGCCCGGCTTCAGTGCTATTTGAAGCCACGGGTTCATGCGAGCCACGTCCGTCGATAGTGAAGCGGCTGGATGCGACGCCTCTTGTGGTCAGGTAGTCACGCGTGCGAGCCGCACGTTCAACGGATAATGGGTCATTGATTGAATCGCTGCCAGTATTGTCAGTATGGCCCACGATGGTAATTATTGTGGTTGGATTCTCATTCAGGCTGGCAGCAAATTTATCCAGTATGGGCCTGAAATTTGACTTGATGTCTGCGCGATTGGTGTCAAATGAAATGTCGCTGGGTATATCCAGTTTCAGGCGGTTATCAGCAGTCTGACTGACCTGTACACCTGTCCCTTGGGTAGCTTGTTCCATGGCGCGTTTCTGGTTTTCCATTTTGTTGGACCAGATATTGCCGGCAATGGCGCCTGCCGCTCCGCCCAATGCCGCACCCGTTGCGGTACGGCGCCCTCCGCCACCACCTGTGGCGGCACCAATCACAGCGCCGACACCTGCACCTATGCCCGCACCGGTAGCGGTGCCACGTTGCGTGGGTGTCATGTCCGCGCAGCCTGAAATTGCAAATACAGCAGCCACGGCGCCAATCGTTAATTTATGCATGATGATTCCCTTCGTGAAATGAATAACAGGGAAATACCGCAAGCATTTTGTGCTGATGCCTGAAGTAGGGAGATAACCAATAGAGAAAGTTGAATTGCCTTGGTTAAACAATACAACTGAAGAGCAAGAGAGAATTACCTGCTGCTAAATGTGCATCCAGCAGCAGGTAAATTTACAGCGATTAATCTATAGTCACGGATTAATTAGATGGTTTGGTAGCAGTAACTTCAATTTCTACACGACGATCAGGCTGCAGGCAAGCAATGAGTTTCGGGCTCTTGCGGCCGACGCATTCACCAGGCTTGGTAACTGGCTGGGTCTCGCCTACGCCAGAAGCGGTGATTTTATCAGCAGGAACACCTTTGCTGACCAGGTAGTCTTTTACTGAATCAGCACGTTTTACCGACAGCTTCTGGTTGTACGAATGACTGCCAATACGGTCTGCATGACCCACAACTTTGACTGAATCGTAGTTGGCATTGCCCAGGTCACGTACGAAATCGTCAAGCGTGGTTTTACCATTTGGCTTCAGCGTTGCTTTATTGAAAGCGAACAGCGCATCAGCGGACAGATTTACTTTTTGCACTGTCACTGGCTCGGGTGCGGGCGCAGGTGCTGGCATAGGCGCAGGCGCTTCTGCCATTGGCTCAGGCTTAGGTTCTTCTTTCTTCACCAGATTAGGATCGCATTCCTGGTTCGCCATCGCTGGTGTCCAGTAACCAGTACGCCAGCACTCGCCATAGTTATCCTTGACCACTTTGCCACTTGAATCCACCAGATAGCCGTAGTTAGTAGGGTAGCTGGTTGAATTTGCTGCCAGTGCCAGACTGGGCAACAAGGCGGCGGCCACACTTGCAATAATCAGTTTTTTTGTTGCGTTCATATTCACTTCTCCCACCGGTTTAAAAAGATATTGACCTTAGCCACTATTAGAAAATAGGCCGTGTTTTCTCTTGCGGTTACGCATTTTAAGATTTAATGAAATCTAACCCTTCGGACGCAACGATCCATTATACGCTAAATCTTTCAAATACTTTGTACGCTATTGAGAACACTCAGTTTTAATCATAACATCAGTACTTAAGAATTTGTTCACAACCTCTGTCTAACTTACATTGTTTCCCATTTTTACCTTTACACGCGAAGAATTAATAAAGAACTTATTTGATTTCATAACCATAAGCTGTCAGCCATCACATGTCACATTAGTTTAGTAGCGCACAATATAGAGTCAAGAAAATATATAAATAAAAGAGCCGAGCCTTAACCAAAACTTTTCCTCATGTGGATTGAATGGCATCAGGTTCTGCAACGGAATTACTAACGATCTCCGTTGCGAGTTTCGTTTGTGCATCAGTGGTAGTATGGACGATCAGTACAGCATTGCCGTGATTGAGCGCTTCTTTTACGATATCCGAAAAACGTCCTTCCTTGATACCTGTGCCAACAGATGCGCCAGCTATTGCGCCCACGCTCGCTCCCCAGCCGATCAAGGTCAGTGGACCCAAGAGTGGGCTCGCAAGGAAAAGGCTTATATTCGCTGCGGCCATTGCAACTGCACCCAATGCGCCAACGCCGCTACCGACAACCGTTCCGATTACCCCATCCTTTACGACTTCACTCAGAACCTCATTTCCTTCGGGTTCAATTTTGGCGTCACTTGCCGTATCCATTGAGATAAGAATATTCGTCTGATCAAGATCGAAACCCTGTTCAATAAGTTGACTACGTACCTTTTCGGCTGCCGTCCGGCTACTGTAAATCCCTGCAACTTTATGTAAATATTTATGCATGATATGGCCCTAATAAACCGGAAATCGTACAGACGAGAGACACAATTTATTCGTTAAATGAGATTATTGGCGGACAGGCTTATTGTGGTTAACCAGCAAATTCGGTGGCTTAACTGGATCAAAGTCCAACCATTCCCCATCGTGCCATTTCCCTTCTGTTTTTTCGATATCCTCCGCCCCATGACGTTCAAGTATATGGACTAAGCTGCTTTCAGCACCAAAGGGTTCCCTGATTCTGATGGCCACAATTATTCCAGAGGGCCGCCCTGGATTTTTCGTGTGGGCGGAATGTTCATCTGGTTTGAGCATGCCCTGCAGGGAGCCGACTAATGAACCGGCGTAAGCACCTACTACCGCACCGGTAGCCGCGGCAGCTGGTCCAGCGGGTAGAGAGGCCAACCCGCCCAGACCGGCACCAATTGCGCTGCCTGCCAAACTTTTGTTGTGAGCTTCATGGGCATCCGGATCAGAATGTTGGTCGCCCCCAACGGGATATGTAGCGTGCTGACCAGGAGGGCCTACATAAAATGTGCAGATATCTTCTTTAAGAATGCCGGTAATGTTCAATAAGGCTAAAGTCGTTATTTTTGCCTGTTCCCATGTATTGAATCGACCGGCAATAATGGTTTCCATATTTGGCTCCATTCGAGACTATTAAGCGCTACGCACTTGGAGTGCACAGGAATAATGCTGCATTTACCGAACGACTGACATCACGTTCTGCCGCACCTAAATTGCTGCTTACTCGTTGAATTGAAGGATACGATAGGCTCCTATGGCGCATAATTCTGTGCGGCTACGCACACAGGCAAGCAGTTGTTCGCTTATCCAGCTAAATGAAGAAGTTGAAATGAGTGATATGAATGAGGTCGTTCTGACCAGCCTCGCTTGAGCTACACTTTCACATATGACGCTCACTGAATTACGTTACATCGTCGCCGTCGCCCGCTCTCATCATTTCGGACGGGCGGCGGAGGCTTGTTTTGTATCCCAGCCCACGCTAAGCGTTGGTATCAAAAAGCTGGAGGATGAGCTGGGAGTAGCCTTGTTTGAGCGCGGTAATAATGAAGTGACGGTCACGCCTGTCGGTGCGCGTATTGTCGAGCAGGCGGCACATATTCTGGAGTTGTCTACTGAACTCAAGATGCTGGCTCAGCAGGGAAAAGACGCGCTGGCAGGGCCGTTACGGCTGGGCGTGATTTATACCATTGCGCCTTATCTGCTGCCGAAACTGATTCCGCAGTTGCATGCACTGGCCCCGCAAATGCCGCTGTTACTGGAAGAAAACTTTACCGCAAAGCTGACAGAGGAGCTCAAGCGCGGGGAACTGGATGCAATAATTATTTCCTTGCCGTTCGACGAACCCGGAATTGAAACCTTGATGCTTTATACCGAACCGTTCCAGGTAGCATTGCCGGCAGGGCATGCCTGGTGTATGAAGTCTGCTATTAATGCAGACGAGTTAATGCAGGAAAATCTGTTATTACTGAGTTCCGGGCATTGCTTCCGTGATCAGGTGCTGAAGGTATGCCCTGCGCTCAGTCGCACTGCGGCAACACCGGGCAGCATGCAGAAGACACTGGAATCCAGCAGCCTGGAAACCATACGCCACATGGTGGCTTCCGGCGCTGGGATTACTGTGATGCCATGCACTGCCGTGCCTTCAGGCGACAACGAACAAAATCTGCTGGTGTTCCGGCCATTTTCCGACCCTGCACCCAGTCGACCGGTAGCGCTGGCTTGGCGAAAAAGTTTTACGCGACCAGAAGCGCTCAAGGTGCTGCAAAAGGCGGTGCATCTAAGTGATTTGCCTTGTGTCAAGAAGCACACTACCTAGATCGATAGCTTGTATCTATCTATCGAATATTAACAATCAATTAGAAAAATCTATTACATCTCCGTAACATGCGAAGCGTGGGGTGAACGCCTGCATGTCAATCCAAGGAGATGAAAATGAAATACCCTGAATCAGTTACCGTCAAAAATATCGAGTCGGCCTTTGCTGGCGAATCAATGGCGTATATCAAGTATATGTACTTCGCCAAAATGTGCCGAGCTGCAGGAGATGAGACCGCTGCAAAGGTGTTTGAAGAAACGGCAGCCCAGGAAGTGCAGCATGCTTTTGGCCACCTTGATCTGCTTTATCCGAAAACCGACATGACGCCGGCACGCTGCCTGGAAATGGCCATTGAGGGCGAGACCTACGAGTACACCGAAATGTATCCCAACTTTCGTCATGCCGCGGTTGAAGAAGGTAATCATGCGGCGGTCGCGGAAATGGACGAGCAAATCGCAGAATCAAGGGAACATGCGACGCGCTTTCAGGCCATTCTGGAAAAAGCGGCAAAACGTTTCGCAGCGCTCGCCAAGGTGGAAGAAAAGCATGCGAATCACTATCGCGCCACGCTCGCACAAGTGACAGCGTAACCAGACATTGAATCATCCAGCTTTTGAATTTCAGGAGAACAAAATGCAAGTATGGACATGTGTAGTATGCGGTTTTATTTATGATGAAATGGCCGGCTTGCCCGAGGAAGGGATTGTTGCGGGAACACGCTGGCAGGACATCCCGGATGACTGGGCTTGCCCGGATTGTGGCGTCGCCAAGGCCGATTTTGAAATGGTGGCGGTATAGAGGTAGACCCCTCACATACATAAGGAAAATATATGGAACCCATCGTTATCATCGGTAGCGGTCTCGCGGGCTACACGCTGGCGCGCGAATTGCGCAAACTGGATAAGAATGTACCGCTGGTCATCATCACTGCGGATGATGGCCGCTTTTACAGCAAGCCATTGCTATCCACTGCATTGGCACAAGGAAAAATGGCCGACCAACTGGCGGGTGCTTTAGCTCCGGCAATGGCCGAGCAACTCAATGCTGAAGTGCTGGTGTATAGCCGGGTAGAGGAAATTGATCCGGCGGCTTGTAACGTACGAGTTGCGCAACGGCTTATCGCATACAGCAAACTGGTGCTGGCGCTGGGGGCCGATCCGATGCGGCCGCAATTGACTGGGGATGCGGCGGAAAGCGTGATGTCGGTCAATGATTTGACCGACTATGCACGCTTTCGTGAGCGCATCACTGGCGCTCAGCGCATTACCATATTGGGTGGTGGATTAATCGGCTGCGAATTTGCCAATGATTTATCGCTTGCTGGCCATCAGGTGGATATCGTGCATCCGGCGCCCTATCCACTGGACCGGTTACTCCCTGAGGCGGCCGCGCAGGATTTGCAGCGAGCCCTGGCTGAGGCGGGAGTGACTTGGCACCTTGGGCGTACGGCAACCGCAGTCAATCATGCGGCCGCAGGTTACGGGGTTACCCTGAATGACGGTACGGTAATCGCTGCTGACGCGGTGCTTGCAGCAATCGGTCTGCGTCCGCGCGTGCTGCTGGCACAAGCCGCCGGTATTCGCACCTCACGCGGAATTCAGGTGAATCGCTTGCTCGAGACCAGCGCCGCTGGCGTATACGCCATGGGTGATTGTGCTGAGGTGGCTGGCCATGTGCTGCCTTATGTATTGCCGCTCATGGCGCAGGCACGCGCACTGGCTGCCACGCTCGCCGGTGCGCCAACTGAGGTGATTTATCCAGCGATGCCTGTAATAGTAAAAACGCCTGCCTGTCCCATTGCCGTTGCGACAGTCGCGGAAGGTTTGGCGGGGAACTGGCAGGTTTCTTGTGTAGAAGACGGTGTATGCGCCCTGTTTCACGATGAGAAAAAAGGTTTGCTTGGTTTTGCATTGACGGGTAAACAGGCTGGTCAGCGCCAGGCATTGGCCAAACAGCTGCAAGCACTACTGCCCTGAGAAATGTTTGTTAGCTGATTGACCCCTATGGCAGCCGGATGCGTATTCCATGTCTATGATGAATAGTGGGGCGCATATTTTTTAGGTAGCCAATAAGGATCAATCATGCAAATACCTCTGCAAATCACAATCCGCGACATGCCGGCTTCCGCCGTTTTGGAAGACCATATCCGTGAAAAAGCGGCCAAGCTTGAGCATTTTTATCCAGCACTGGTCGGTTGCCGTGTAGTTGTGGAACTGCCTCATAAACACAAACAGCATGGCAAGTTGTTCAATGTACGCATTGACCTGACTGTGCCGGGCAGCGAGATCGTGATTAACCGTGATCAAAGTGAGGATGTTTTTGTCGCATTACGCGATGCATTTGATGCGGCCAATCGCAAGCTGGAAGATTATGGCCGGCGTCAGCGCGGCGACGTGAAGACGCATGAGGGCCGGGTAGAAGTAGCCGAATCCCCGGATCCCGATGCCGAGAACGGTACACAAAGCAACGTCATCCCCCCAGGCTGACCGCACGCGCCAGCGATGTTGCTTGCTTTCCAGTGAATCCGGGAGAGTGCGTGGTTACTCGGATCGCCTATTGACGCTATAACTCATGCCCACACAAGCCATATCTCAACTATCCGAACCACTGAGCGCAGTACAGACGCAATTGGTAAGGTCATTGCGCGAATCCGGTTGTTATCCGCATCCGGCCACCGATATACAAGTAGTGGAAACCCATATTTCGCATGTGCTGCTGGTAGGGGAGTACGCATACAAAATCAAGAAACCGCTCAATCTTGGTTTCCTTGATTTTATTACGCTGGAGCAACGACGTTTCTACTGTACGGAAGAGTTGCGTCTTAATCGCCGTCTGGCACCGGATATATATCTCGACGTGGTTCCCATTGGAGGTAGCGTAAATGCGCCGCAGTTGGGGGCGTTACCAGCCATTGAGTATGCGGTAAAAATGCGGCGTTTTGATCAGCAAGGACTATTCGATGCGATGTTAAAACGGGGTGAGTTAACCTCGACGCATCTGGACGAACTGGCAATATTGATTGCTGATTTTCACTCGCATCTGCCGCCAGCAGATATGGATAGTCCGTATGGCTCCACAGAAAGTATCATGGCGCCAGCACGTCAGAATATCGATCAATTACGCCTCTTGCTTGTCAGCCCAGATCAGCAAACGAGCCTGGACGTAATTCAGGCCGCAACTGAATCTACTTGCGCTCACCTTGAGCAAACCTTTGCCGAGCGGCGTCGTTCAGGTTGGGTGCGCGAGTGTCACGGTGATTTGCATCTGGGCAATATGGCGCTTGTTGAAGGGCGTATTACCGTATTCGACGGCATCGAATTCAACCCGAGTCTGCGCTGGATTGATGTAATGAGTGAGGTTGCATTCCTGGTGATGGATCTTATCGCCCATAATCGAAAGTCGTTGGCATTTGGCTTTCTCAATGCGTATCTTGCGCGCAGTGGTGATTATACGGCGATGGCCGTGCTGCGATTTTATCTCGCCTATCGTGCCATGGTACGCGCTAAAGTGAATGGAATGCGTGCGCATCAAGCTGGGACTGGTAAAGCTGAAAAAGCCCGTGCGTTACGTGATTGCCTGCGTTATCTCAAGTTGGCGCAGACATTTTTTGACGCTGGACAGCCGGCGCTCATCATCAATCACGGTTTGTCCGGCAGCGGTAAAACCATGTTCTCCCGATCCGCGCTGGAGACACTGGGTGCGGTATGTGTTCGCTCTGACGTGGAACGCAAACGTATGCATCACCTGTGTGCGGATGCGCGCACCGGATCGGGAATAGAAAGCGGCCTGTATTCACACGATATTACCCGCGCTACCTACCAGCATATGGAAGCGCTGGTATGGTCTATTGTTGCAGCGGGCTTTCCTGCGATTGTGGACGCGACTTTCATTGCGCGTTGGCAGCGTGATCAATTTCATGCACTGGCACGGAGACTGGGTGTGCCATTTATGATTGTGGACTACCGGGCAAGCATATCCACGCTTCGTCACCGGGTGCAGTTGCGAGCGCGCTTGGGTAGCGATGCTTCGGAAGCGAATCTTGCTGTCCTGGAGCGGCAAATCAAGACCAGTCAACCATTGGGTGCAGATGAGCGTCGCTGGGTAACGCGCTTTAATGCCGAACGCAAGCCGGATGCGCGGTGCTTGCAACGCACCTGGCGACGCATGGCGCGCAAGATCAGCAGGATGACTGTTTGTGGTGGCTGAAGGGAAACGGTTTACAAGAACGACGGAGTTGGTTTGTTCAGTAACCTGAAACACAATTGTGCGGTCTCAGGATTGGCCTGCCTGTTCCTCGGCAATTTCCTTGTGTACCTGAACCATATCCAGTTCGCGCACCTTGGCAATCAGGTCTTCAAGAGCTGATGCTGGCAGGGAGCCGGGTTGCGAATAGACAATGACTTTTTCACGGAACACCATCAAGGTTGGGATGGAACGAATCTGAAAGCTGCCGGCGATGGCCTGTTCAACTTCAGTATTCACTTTGGCGAAGATAATGTCAGGATGGTTTTCCGACACCTGATCATAGGTCGGCGCGAAGGCGCGGCAAGGGCCACACCAGGGTGCCCAGAAATCAATAATGACAAAATCGTTTTCCAGGACGGTAGATTCGAAATTTTCCTGGGTAAGGTCAAGGGTAGCCATGCGAAACTCCAAACGGCGGTGAAGGATAAAGCGTAATTGGCTATCGTCAGCCGAATCACTGTACGTTGTTAAATATTAGCATGTTCGCGTTGCACACGTCCCGACGCGCTGAATTATTTAGCCAGGAGAACATTATCCATGTTCCGTATGGGGGGTATCTGATTGCGGCGCATGGCTTGTCGGGGCTGAGCAAGGCTGGTTTTGACTTCAACGCGTTGCACTGCCTGAATGATCTGTGTGGACAGTACGCGTGCCTGCTGCGCGGTGAGTGCTAATACGCAATTGTCCGGGGTCAGGGTGATGACCACGCGATCTTCGCTGCTCGTCTGCTCGGAAACGCTGACGATTACTGCCTGTCTGTTATCCAGTGCTATCACGATGTTACCTCCCGTTAAATGAATGGTTTTACCTGGGTACTTGCACAATGCATGCCAATCAGGTGTTGGGCGTAACGGCTATTAAAACAGGTGTACTTGAAGTAACGATGACATCCTCAGAATCAGGTATTCGAACGAGAAATCAGCAACGCTGCTGAGAACCCGACACTGTCAATGGATTTCAATGGAAGGCCTGGGCACGGCATGGTACACGATCGGATGGTGCCGAAATCGCCTTGTTGCAAAGAAATCATGGGTGAGCTGCGGTTAGACTATTCGCCTCAGATCCCTAAGCTCTTGGCGGAAATCTGTAAGGTTTTACTGGGAATGACGACCAAGCGCATGTAAGCTCAGAATGTGTTTATGAGTGAATCTGTAACGTGGCAAAGATCTGTTGAGGTATCGAGCCACACCATCCCCAGCCAGAGGTGTTCCTATGTTGATAAAGAAACCTGACGTGTTAAAAGCAGCGGATATTACACCCTATGAAATTTATCTTCAGCGTCGTCATTTTTTACGCGCCGGAACGGCGTTGGCGGCAAGTGCGCTGCTGCCTGGCGTAGCTGAGGCCACTACCCGTCTGTCGGGAATAGTGAGCAGCCGTTACAGCACCAGCGAGGAGAAAACGCCGTATAAGGATGTCACCACTTACAACAATTATTATGAGTTTGGCACGGATAAGTCCGATCCGGCCGAATATGCCCAGAGTCTGCGTACCCGACCGTGGACTATCTCGGTGGAAGGCGCGGTCAAGCATCCAAAGGTCTGGGATATTGATGCTTTGTTAAAAGCATTCCCTATTGAGGAGCGCATCTATCGCTTGCGTTGCGTAGAAGGTTGGTCAATGGTCATTCCCTGGGAAGGTTTTCCGCTGGCGAGTCTGATTCGCCAGGTAGAGCCGACGGGTAATGCCAAGTATGTCGAATTCACTACCCTGAATGATCCAGCGCAGATGCCCGGTCAGCGTTCCAGCGTTCTGAACTGGCCATACACTGAAGGTTTGCGTATGGATGAGGCCATGCATCCGCTGACAATTATTGCGGTGGGTTTGTATGGACAAACGCTGCCTAACCAGAACGGTGCGCCAGCGCGGCTGGTTGTGCCATGGAAATATGGTTTTAAAAGCGCGAAGTCCATCGTGCGCATCCGTTTCGTTGAGCAGCAGCCAAAAACCGCTTGGGGACGTGCAGCGCCCAGCGAATATGGGTTTTACTCCAACGTCAATCCGCAAGTTGATCATCCGCGCTGGAGCCAGGCAAGAGAGCGCCGCATTGGTGAATTTTTCAAACGCAAGACCGAAATGTTCAACGGTTATGGTGACCAGGTTGCGCGGCTGTACCAAGGGATGGATTTACGCAAAAATTTTTAGGAATGCAGTTGTATGTGGAATGTTTTACAAAACCCCTCGACACGTCAGCTAGGTTTCACGAAGGCTGCATTGTTTTTAGTGGCGCTGGTACCTTTGCTGAGGCTGATATGGTTGGGTATCAATGATGGTTTGGGGGCCAATCCGATCGAATTTATTACCCATTCAACGGGAACCTGGACGCTGATTGGTTTGCTGGCTACGCTCTCCATTACTCCGTTACGGAAATTTACCGGCTGGAATTGGCTAATCAGGTTGCGCCGGATGTTGGGCTTGTTTGCGTTTTTTTATGCAAGCCTGCACTTTATGACGTATATCTGGCTGGATCAATTTTTCGACATCAATACGATCGTGAAAGACGTAATCAAACGGCCGTTTATCACAGTAGGGTTTTTGGCCTTTGTGTTATTGATACCGCTTGCGGTAACGTCTACCAATTCGATGATGAAGCGATTGGGCGGGAAAAACTGGCAAAGATTGCATCGGCTGATATATGTGATTGCAACACTTGCTGTTGTGCATTATTGGTGGCTAGTTAAAAAAGACATTACCCAGCCATTGATCTATGCGGTGGTGTTGGCATTATTGCTGGGAATTCGTGTTTTATTTAAAGCAAGGAGACCACGTCTCGGTAGCGCTTTGAAGGCATAAAAACAGCCGAGCAGAAATAAAAAGGGCGGGGTGGTCCCCGCCCAAATTTTATAGCCGTGCTTAGGAACCTGTGGGGCCAAGAGGTTTTGGCGACATGATGGGCGCGGGCGATGAAGCCGGCTTTGCCATCGGTTTCTTTGCGACAGCCTTTTTCGCTACGGGTTTGGCCGCTGCTTTTTTAGCTGCTGGTTTAG
>JAZKBM010000006.1:0-159102 GCA_040388645.1 Pseudomonadota bacterium | reverse complement strand
TTTTTCGCTACGGGTTTGGCCGCTGCTTTTTTAGCTGCTGGTTTAGCGACAGCCTTTTTCGCTACGGGTTTGGCCGCTGCTTTTTTAGCTGCTGGTTTAGCGACAGCTTTTTTCGCTACGGGTTTGGCCGCTGCTTTTTTAGCTGCTGGTTTAGCGACAGCCTTTTTCGCTACGGGTTTGGCCGCTGCTTTTTTAGCTGCTGGTTTAGCGACCGCCTTTTTAGCTGCCGGTTTGGCAGCAGCTTTGGCAGGTGCCGCTTTTTTGATTGCGGGCTTGGTATTACTTTTTGCCGTTGTTGCCATCACTATTTCTCCTCTAAAAGTTAAACAACTGAGTTGCCACTTCGTGCAGAGTTTGCAAATGCACTTCCAAGACGTTGGGCATCTACGACTTATCCCGCTTTCAACTCCCGAAAATAACATTGCAAAGGGTTGATGATCGCGCTTCTCCGCTTGGTGCCGCTAATTCTAGAACAGTTTTTTTTTAAATGCGCAATATAGAGAGCAAATATTGAAAATATTTTTTGTAAATATTGTGTCGAATCAAAACAATATCGGCTCGCTACAATCAGGGTAGGGTATGCTCAAGGGAGAATAATTCTGTTGTGCTTTCGCGCTCACGGACCAGGAAGCTTTCCTGTCCGTTGACCATTACTTCGGCAGCGCGAGGGCGTGTATTGTAGTTGGAACTCATTGACATGCCATAGGCACCGGCAGAAAGGATGGCGAGTAGATCATCCTGTTGGAGGCAGAGGGGACGTGCGTGACCAAGAAAATCACCGCTCTCGCAAACCGGGCCAACAATTTCATAAATATCTTTGGGGTCGTCACGGGGCACAACAGGCACAATGTCATGGTACGCGTCGTAAAGTGCGGGGCGCACCAGATCGTTCATTGCTGCGTCAACGATAGCAAAGTTTTTTTCGGCACCATGCTTGAGATATTCGACACGCGTCAATAATAATCCGGCGTTGCCGACCAATGCGCGGCCTGGTTCCAGCAGGATGGTATGTGCGCGGCCTTGCAACTTGGCGAGCAGAGTATCGATATAGTCGGCTATCAGCGGCGGTGTTTCATCCTGATAGCGAATACCGAGACCACCACCCAGATCGAGATGCTCAAGTACGATGCCGTCCTTTTCAAGCGCATCTACAAGTGTGAGCACACGATCAAGCGCATCTGCAAAAGGACGCGTCTCTGTGAGCTGTGACCCAATGTGGCAATCGATACCTATAATTTTCAGGTGTGGGAATGACGCGGCCAGACGATACAAGCGAAGTGCGTCTTCGTGGGCCACACCAAATTTATTGCCTTTAAGGCCGGTGGAAATATAGGGATGGGTATTGGCATCCACGTCCGGATTGACGCGTAAACTTATCGGCGCAATTTTGTGCATGGTGCCGGCGATCTCATTCAGACGCAGTAATTCGGCTTCAGATTCCACGTTAAAGCACAAAATTTCGTTATCCAGCGCCAGGCGCATTTCTGCTGCTGTTTTCCCTACACCGGAAAATACCACTTTGCCCGGGTCGCCTCCGGCTGCCAGGACACGTTGCAACTCTCCTCCGGAAACAATATCAAACCCTGCACCCAGGCGGGCAAACAGATTCAGAATGGCGAGATTGGGATTGGCCTTCATCGCATAGCAGATCAGATGATTATGCCCACGCAATGCCTGGTCGAAATCCTGGAACGCTTGTGTCAATGCTGCATGGGAGTATACATAGCAGGGTGTGGAGTAGGTATTGGCGATCGCTACCAGATCCGCGGACTCAAGATGGAGGTGATTGTGTTGCAGAGATAGAGAGTTCATTTAGCGGCAGGTTGCGCAGTGGGTGAATTTTCAGGAAGATATAAAGCGCCTTTTGTACCGCACGCCGACAGCATTAGCAGCAACAAACAGGCTGCACAATAGGATAAGGTGCGATGGCGCATGGGAACCTTTCAAAATGGCGGAAACGCCTGTTCATTAATTAATACGGCAGATTTTACCATGACCGAAACCGAATACCGCCAACTGGCTGATGCCGCCTTTGTCCATATTGAATCAGTGCTGGAGCATGCCGAAAATGATATTGATTATGAATTGGCTGCGGGTGAGGTGCTGGAAATCGAACTGGATAATGGTAGCAAGATCATTATCAATCGCCAGGCCGCCAATCAGGAAATATGGGTAGCTGCCAAATCTGGCGGGTTTCACTACCGATGGCGGGATAATGCCTGGCGGAATACCCGTGATGGCAGCGAGTTGATGCAGACCTTGTCTGGTCTGATTGCGCAGCAGGGGGGTGGCGAGCTTCGCTTCGATTGATTTGTAAAAGTAGTATGGCGGCGATACTATCCTGCCATGGACAAAAGTGCTGCACAGTTTTTCGATTTGATTGATCGCCTGGGCAACCTGGTGCGCGTCAATCTGCGCGCTACTGGCAGCAGGTACGGATTGCAGCCCGTACATTTGCAGGCGTTGATTTATCTCTCTATCGCCAATCGATACAGTAACACGCCACAGGCATTGACTGAATATCTTGGTCTTACCAAAGGCACCGTGTCGCAAAGTCTGCTGTTATTACATCGGCGTGGATTCATAGAGCGCCAGGCTGATCCGGGTGATAAACGCCTGGTGCGTCTTGTGCTCACTGAATCTGGCGCACAACTATTAAAAGAAATTCAGTTTGTGCCTGAATGGGCTCAAGTCGTTACCCGCATCGCACCGCAACGTAGCAAGATTGCCCTCGCTGTACTCAAGGAATTATTTCTCGCTCTTCAACTTGGTGCAGGCAATCGCAGTTTTGGTGTATGTAATACCTGTCAATACAATTTACATGAAGGCCCGCGCAGTTATCGTTGTGGGCTTACAGAAGAAAAATTGAGTTTGCCCGATACGCGGATGATTTGTCGCGAACATCAGTCCAGACAAAAATCACGCCGACGGATGTAAGGCTGAATCAGCATGAATTGCTCCAAAGCGCGCCAATTTACAGCAGGCTTTTCCATGACGATTTACCCAGAACCAATCTCTCGGCAAATATCAGTTTTTATTGTTCTTATTCAAGAGGCGGCTCTCTACGTCAGTTGATTCGCGTAACCCCAACCAGCGGTTAGCCATAACTCGACTATTAATATACACATTGGCGTATTTTAGGGATTACTCAGATAGCTTGCTGGGTACCAGCTACATGGGTGCAATCATATTAATTAATGGAAAGAAATTAGCCCGCGTTGCTATTTAGTGACACCTTGAATTATCAGTATCTCCTTGTTTCATCAGATAAACATCATATTCAATAATCGTCCATTGTCTCTAACGAGAGACAAATTACAGCGTTTCTATCCCTCGCCATAGCTCTGTTCCAGAAATACTACTTTGTTTATTAATGATATTTTCATTTGGTTCGTATTTTGCTAACGCTAACGAGGTGTCGATTTATTCCATCAAGCGTATGAAATCAATCGACCAGCAAACGTAAGCGTTTAAACACGCAAAAAACGATAGAGGGAATGAAATGGCACATAGGAAAGCGCAGTTTTTACCCTGTCTTATAGATCAAATGCATGCTGACAAGGCATTGGTGGGGCATTCAAAGCATGCCTCGGCAAAGGAGAACAAGCCGCGCGGTAGATTAATTGATATGAAGCATAAGAATGAACCATACACATTTCCGGATATTGGGAAGCCTATGGGACGAGCAATATTGCTTCTGGATGAGAGCGGACTTATTAAATATTGTAGTCCAGTTGCGCTCAACTACTTTGGTGAGAGTTTGCAGGTGATGATCGGCAAATCGGTGGCCTGTTTATTGCCGGAATTTCACGGCGGTTCCTCCGCGCCAGATGATTCCCCAGCTTCTATCCCGCCAGGGTTGAGCGATGAAGAAGAAAGATGGCGGCCGTGTCACGGTCACGACAGTAAAGGCAGAAAGCTTCCTCTAGAAATGACCAGGTTGAAGCTGGAACTGGAAGGCCGTAATTTTCAGCTGCTTGAATTACGGAGACTGCAAACACTTGGGGATGAGGAGGAAAAGCTGCGTCGTATACAGGAAGTCTCTGAGTTAAGCGCTGATGCGGTGGTGATAACAGACACTGAAGGTGTAATCGTCTATGTAAATGCAGCATTTGAGGAGTTGTCCGGGTATCGAAAGGAGGAAGCAATCGGACAAACCCATGCCATTGTGAAAACTGGGGTACACGACGAGAAATTTTACGCACATATGTGGGAAGTTTTGTTAACGAATTCGATTTTTCGCGGCCAGTTTATTAATCGGCATAAAAATGGCACGCATTTTCACGAGGATAAGGTTATTCGTCCCCTGCTCGCGTCCAATGGAAAAACCACACACTTTATCGCGAGTGGCCGGGATGTGAGTGAACGGGTAAAAATCATGCAGCGATTGGAGCACTACGCCAACTATGACAGTTTGACCGGGTTGCCGAATCGAAATTTATTCATGGACAGGTTGCAGCAAGCGCAGGCGCATGCATTCCGGAGTGGGGAAGGTTTTGTCCTGATGTTGCTGGATGTTGACCATTTCAAGGAGGTCAACGATACATTTGGCCACGCGGTTGGCGATGTTGTTTTACAAACAGCCGCGTTGCGGCTCAAACAATGTGTGCGTAATGAAGATACGGTTGCTCGTCTGGGTGGTGATGAATTTTGCCTGATACTGGAAAAAACCACACTTCAGAGAGATGTCCAGAAAGTGCTTGAAAAAATCAGCGTGATGTTGCGGGAACCTCGCAAGATAGATGGTCACAATATCGCTATTCAGGCCAGTATAGGCGTTGCATTTTATCCAGAGCATGGTGAGGACAGCCACACTTTGCTGAAGCAGGCTGATGATGCCATGTATCGAGTCAAAGCAAATGGCGGCAATAGTTATTTATTTGTGGATAAAAAAGAAACGCGGCGGCGAGCTGGAAACGACGGATTTTTTGCGGGTGGATAGTTGCTCGGGTTTATTTGTATGAACTGATTTTTGAGTATTGCTGAATTGAAGGTATGCCTGATCTGTTCGCAATCCACATTCCACAGTGCAAATAAATAGCACTTCAGTAGTTAAATCCACCCTCAATCCTGGCTGCTAATTCAAGTCAGCGATAAATACCGGGAGAACCAAAATGGCTGAAATTCTTGATCCAAGACAGAATTATCTTCTCGCTGCAATGCCTCCAGCAGAGTTTGAGCATATTGCACCACACCTTGAACTTGTTTCCATGCCTTACACAGAAATTTTGTACGATTGTAATGAGGAATTGCAGTATGCGTATTTCCCCACTAGCGCCACCGCCTCGTTGCTTTGCGGTCTGGAAGACGGGATATCAGTAGAAGTTGCCGTGGTGGGAAATGAAGGTGTGCTGGATGTTTCAACATTCATGGGTCATAACGCGGCGCTCACCATGGCTACAATACAGACGGCCGGTCAGGCTTATCGACTTTCTGCAAAAATGCTGAAACGGGAATTCGATCTGGGTGGCTCATTGCAGCACCTGCTGATGCGTTACACACGCACTCTGATCATACAGATGGCGCAGACAACTGCCTGCAACCGCCGACATTCAGTGGAACAGCAGTTGTGCCGCTGGCTGCTGCAGAATTTTGATCGGGTGCATTCCGGTAGCCTGGCCATGACGCAGGAATTAATTTCCAACATGCTTGGGGTACGCCGCGAAAGTATTACTGAGGCGGCACGCAAACTGCAAACAGATGGTCTGATTAGTTACTGTCGTGGGCACATTAAGGTTCTGGATAGGCGGGGCCTGGAAACCCATGTTTGCGAATGCTATGACGTCGTTAAAAAAGAGTCGGACCGGTTTTTCTCCGACTTGAAAATCCCTCATCATGCAGGAGAGATGGCGCGGTGCAATGCTTAACTGAGAACACCTCTACCCCGTGCTATGGCCGCTCTCACTTGGGCCGGGGCGGTGCCACCGATGTGGTCGCGGCTGTTCATGGAACCTTCCAGCGAGAGTACAGCGTAAATATCCGCTTCAATCAGGGGCGAAAACTGCTGCAAATCTGTCAGTGATAAGTCAGCCAGGTCGCAGCTTTTCGTTTCAGCATGGCGGACTGCCAGTGCCACTGCTTCATGTGCGTCACGAAACGGCAGGCCTTTTTTTACCAGATAGTCGGCGAGATCGGTGGCAGTGGCAAACCCCTGGAGAGCAGCGGCTCGCATTGCGTCGGGTTTGACACGGATACCGGGTAACATTTCGGCAACAATGGCCAGGGTGTCGATCAGGGTGTCGACCGTGTCAAACAACGGCTCCTTGTCTTCCTGGTTATCCTTGTTGTAAGCAAGCGGTTGACCTTTCATCAGAGTGAGTAAAGCGACCAGATGGCCATTGACGCGCCCCGTTTTGCCGCGGATCAATTCCGGCACGTCCGGATTTTTTTTCTGCGGCATGATGGAAGAGCCTGTGCAGAAACGGTCGGCCAGATCAATGAAGCCGAAGCGTGGACTCATCCAGAGGATCAGTTCTTCGGATAGGCGTGACAGGTGCGTCATGATCAGACTGGCGCAAGCGGTGAATTCAATGGCGAAGTCACGGTCGGAAACGGCATCCAGTGAATTCTCGCAGATGCCATCAAAGCCCAGATCCCGCGCAACCATGGCCCGATCAATCGGATAACTGGTGCCAGCCAGTGCGGCCGCACCGAGTGGCAGACGATTGACACGTTTCCGGCAATCGATGAGACGTTCGGTATCGCGTTTCAGCATTTCAAAATAAGCCATAAGATGGTGACCGAACGACACAGGCTGCGCGACCTGGAGGTGGGTGAATCCGGGCATCACGACTTCCGCATTGGCTTCAGCGACATCCAGCAGCGCCCCCTGCACCTGACGCAGCAGGCCGAGCAGGCCATCAATATTGTGGCGCAGGTAAAGACGGATATCCGTTGCCACCTGATCATTGCGCGAACGACCGGTATGCAAGCGTTTGCCAGCGTCGCCAACTTTTTCGGTGAGTGCTTTTTCAATGTTGAGGTGGACGTCTTCCAGATCCAGCGACCACTGAAATTTACCGGCGTGAATTTCTGCAAGTATGTCATTCAGGCCGCGCTGAATGGCGGCGAGATCATCAGCGCCGATGATGTGCTGATGGGCGAGCATGGCGGCATGTGCCAATGAGCCCTGAATATCGAATTCTGCCAACCGATAGTCAAAACCGATGGAAGCGGTGTAGCGCTTGACGCGCTCGGAAACCGGTTCGGTGAAACGACCTGACCAGAGTGACGGGGTATCTTGCGGGGTATGGGGCATATCGAGAGACCTGATCAATAAAGGGGTTCGGCCAGAAAACTAAAGCCTGAAGAGTTTTGGCCGAATACAGCACATTGCTGCACAATACCCGGATTATGCCAAAGCCTGCCGTTCCCGACTATCCTGCCCAGTTACCGGATTTCTGCAATCTGGGCATTACGCTGCGTATTCTGGCCGGTGTTGAGGGCCTCACTCTGGCGGCAGCCTGGCTGCGTGCTGAGACATTCAGCAGCGTGTGGCGCTTGTTTGTCGAACAGTCGGTGATCGTACAGCCAGCCTTGCTGGTGATGTTGGCGTTGCTGTGTCTGGGGAAGCCCTGGCTAATGCGGCTGTCGTACAAAAAAGGTGTGATCTCGGTATTGCTGATGGCGTTTGCCAGTCATGCCATGGTCAAGGCGCTGATGGCTAATTTGTTTGCAGACATTGCGGTAAACAGTTTTGGTCTGCGTGATGTAATCAACGTCTTCCTGCTGACGGGCATGTTGCTGGTCTATTTTTACCTGCGCGGCAGAGCCTTGTCCCCTGCTTTATCCGAAGCGCGTTTGCAAGCTTTGCAGGCGCGCATACGTCCACATTTTTTGTTCAACAGCCTGAATGCGGTCCTCAGTCTGGTGCGCAGCGAGCCGCGCCGAGCCGAACAGGCATTGGAAAATCTCGCGGACCTGTTCCGCGTATTGATGGCGGATAACCGTCAGCTGGTGCCGCTGTCCAGTGAAGTTTCCCTGTGTAAACAATACCTGGAGCTGGAAGCATTACGTCTGGGCGAGCGACTGCAAGTGGCCTGGCATATTGACAAGATGCCCGGTGAAGCGCTCATCCCGCCCCTGGTGTTGCAGCCACTTGTGGAAAACGCGGTCTATCACGGCATTGAACCAGCCAGCCAACCCGGCGAGATCAGTATCAATTTGTACTGCAGTAGTGGTCAGGTACATCTGGTGATCAGTAACCCGTATCAACGTGACGGACGCCACCATGGCGGCAACAAGATGGCACTGGGCAATATCAAAAATCGCCTGATGCTGCATTTTGATGTAGAAGCCAGCCTCAAGACCCAGGTACGCGACGCGGCATATCAAGTGCACATTACCTTGCCTTACCGGGTTGCTACAGAGTGAACATCCCGCTGCAGATACTCATCGTGGACGACGAAACGCCAGCGCGGAATCGTTTGCGCGACCTGCTGACGGACTGTGCTACGGAGTTGCCGACTACGGTGGTGGGCGAGGCGGCTAACGGAGTGCAAGCCTTGCAATTGCTTGAGCGCATGGCCGTGGATGTAGTACTGCTGGATATTCGTATGCCGGTAATGGATGGGCTCGAGCTTGCCCAGCATCTGGGCAGGCTGGGGACGCCGCCCGCTGTGGTGTTTGCGACTGCTTATGATAGTTATGCCATCCAGGCCTTCGAATTGAGCGCAGTCGATTATCTGCTCAAGCCAGTCCGTAGCGAACGATTGGTCATGGCGCTACGCAAAGCTCAGGCGATCAATCCCGCTACCGCCGCTATGTTGCGCCAACAGCATAGCGAAGCACGGCGGTTTTTCAGCGCATGCGAGCGGGGACGAATTTTATTGGTGCCGGTGGAAGAGGTGGTTTATTTGCGTGCGGAGCAGAAATACGTGGCAGCCCGCACCCTGACCCATACCTATCTTCTGGATGAGTCGTTAATTAATCTGGAACAGGAATTCGGCGAAGCGTTCGTACGTGTACACCGCAATTGCCTGGTGGCACGCGCTGCCATCGAAGGGTTTGTGATTCGGTCAGGCGGAGAAAGCGAAAGTGCAGAACCGGCCGGCTGGGTGGTGCTGTTGAAAGGACTGGAGGAAACGCTGCCGGTCAGCCGCCGACAGTATGCGGTCATCCGTCAATTCAAACGCTGAGTCGATCTGGCGCTGGCGACCTTCGCCAATCCGGCATCAATTGCGTCATCCAGGAAGGCGCCGTAGTAATCCACCGTTCCCAGGCCGATGAGCGGTTCTGCAGCGGGATTGCCACGGTAGTCAAACACAACGACCGTAGGCGAAAGCCCGATGCGGTGCAATTTGGCAAAAGCGCCTTGCGTGGTGGATTTGCCGTTGAAATCGATCAGGCTTTGCGAGCTGCCGACTTCTATCCGGCGCATCAGCACTTTTTTAGCGTATTCCGGATTGCGTTGCATGGGTAGCAGAAACTCGCTGAGCAGGCGCTCGCAATAGGGGCAATGAGGAGAGCCAAACATTACCATGACTGGCACCCCTCGGCTTTTTGCCAGTGCCGCATCTGCCTGCAGGTTAGTGCTGTAAGGCACGCTTGGTGTTTCCGCGCGTGCCGAGGTGAGGCCGGTCCATGCTAGAATTCCGAGTAGAAACAGGGTGGTGAATTTCATCATTGCCATTACTCCCAGCGCAAATACGCTAATTATTGCTCCATTTTACGTGTAGGTCGTCTCTTGTTAAATAGTCCAAACTACCCGCCAATTACCCCGGATGAATTAATCATCGCTTCACGCGAAAGTGCGCTTGCCATGTGGCAAGCAGAACACATTGCCGAACGCTTGCGGGGGCTGTATCCAGGAATGCGGGTAACCATTCTGGGCATGACCACGCAAGGTGATCAGATACTCGACTCTCCTTTGAGTAAAATTGGAGGAAAAGGTTTATTCGTCAAGGAGCTGGAAACTGCAATGGTGGAAGGACGAGCGCACATAGCCGTGCATTCCATCAAGGACGTGCCGATGAATTTGCCTGCAGGCTTCCAGCTTGCCGCAATAGGCGAACGCGAAGACCCGCGCGATGCGTTTGTCTCCAGCACGTATGCCAGTCTTGATGTATTACCCGCAGGTGCGCGGGTCGGCACCTCCAGCCTGCGCCGCGAATGTCAGTTGCGTGTACGCTACCCTCAATTAAGTATTGAGCCACTACGCGGCAATGTGCAGACCCGTCTGCGTAAACTTGATGCAGGACAATATGACGCCATTATTCTTGCTGCAGCCGGACTGAAGCGCTTAGGTTTGAGCGCACGCATCCGCGAGGAACTCAGTCCGGAACAGAGTTTGCCCGCGGTGGGTCAGGGCGCGTTGGGTATTGAATGTCTGTCGGGGCGTGATGATCTGGTGGCGTTGCTGGCGCCGCTCAATCACCACGACACTGCCGATTGCGTGCGCGCGGAACGCGCTATGAGCCGAACCCTGGGAGGCAGCTGTCAGGTACCCTTGGGCGCTTATGCTCAGATAGCGGACGGTGTTCTCAGTTTGCGGGGGTTTGTCGCGGAAATTGACGGTAGCCGCATCATTAGCGGCAGTGTGGCCGGACCCCGTCAAGATGCAGAACGCCTGGGTTGTGAATTGGCGGATCAACTTCTGGCACAGGGTGCGGGTGCAATTCTTGAGGCGTTATCGGTATGAGCGACTCATTGAATGGGCGTGGTGTACTGGTGACTCGCCCCGCACATCAGGCGGCGCCACTGGCGGAGTTGATCGTTGCTGCAGCGGGAAAACCGGTATTGTTTCCGGTCCTGGAAATTCTTGATGCGGACGATTTGCAGCCGTTGTATGCGTTGATTGATCAGCTGGAT
Source organism: Pseudomonadota bacterium (assembly GCA_040388645.1). Lineage (GTDB taxonomy): Bacteria > Pseudomonadota > Gammaproteobacteria > Burkholderiales > Sulfuriferulaceae > Sulfuriferula. Next base: position 148,293 of record JAZKBM010000006.1, on the reverse strand, counting down.
AGCGTGGATATGGCCATTTTCATCAGCCCGAATGCGGTCAACAAAGCAATGAACCTGATCAAGTCGCGCCGCGAATTGCCGGCTACACTCAAAATTGCCGCGATAGGCCGCGGCAGTAGCAAGGAACTGAAACACTTCGGCATTACCGATATTATTGCGCCTACGGCGCGCTTTGATAGTGAGAATCTGCTGGAACTGCCGCAGTTACAGGACGTCTCTGGCCAGCGCATCGTCATTTTCCGCGGTGATGGTGGTCGCGAGGTCTTGGGCGATACCCTGGCCGCGCGTGGCGCGCGCATCGAATATGCAGAATGCTATCGGCGTAGCCGTCCGAATGCATCAGCGGGTGGATTGCTGCGGCAGTGGTCACGCAACGAGATTAACGCGGTGACCGTTACCAGCGCTGAAGGCTTGCGTAATCTTTACGACATGCTCGGCAAGCTGGGGCGTCAATGGCTGAAGACGACGCCGGTGTTTGTGCCGCACCCCCGTATTCTGGAAGTTGCGCGTGAATTGGGGTTGCAGTGTGCAGTGACGACTCCGGTCGGAGATGAGGGGCTGGTGCAGGGGATGATTGAATGGTTCAGGGTCCATCCATGAGTGAACAACCACAAGCTGACGACAAACCGGATTTCCTCGATCTCCTGGGACGCATCCGACCTGCGTTGATCGTGGCCATTCTGGCGCTCGGCATCGCAGCTTGGCAGTGGTGGGACAGTAATACCCGCATCCACCAGTTGCAGACCGAATTGGCGCAACGCTTGGCCGCTTCCAGTAACGTCGAGCAGGAAAGCCGCGTGTTGAGCAAACAGGCGATGGAGACGACGCGCGAACTATCGGTCAAGCTGGGTGAGATACAGGGCAAGCTGGCTGATTCGCAAAATCAGCAGCTGGCACTGCAAGCCTTGTATCAGGATCTGGCGCGTAGTCGTGACGAGTGGACTTTGGCAGATATCGAGCAGATAGTCCTGTCAGCCAGTCAGCAATTACAGTTGGCCGGGAATGCCAAAGCCGCGCTGATCGCATTACGCAGCGCAGAAACGCGGCTGCAGCGTCTGAACAAGCCTCAGTTTGCGATGCTGAGGCACGCACTGGCAGATGATATTTTGCGCCTGCAGGAAGTACCCCAGATTGATACCGTGGGCATCGCACAACGTCTGGATGCGTTGATTGCCGGCGTGGATGATCTCCCCATTGCCAGTGATCATGAAATACCGGTTGCCCAGCCGCATGCGGGTAATCCTCAGCAGGCAGGTACCGCAAACCGTTTTGGACGCGAAGTATGGCAAGAGCTCAAGGGATTGGTGCAGGTGCGTCGTATGGATACTCCCGATATCGCTTTGCTGGCACCCTCGCAAGTGTATTTTCTCCGGCAAAATCTGAAGCTGCGCCTGCTTACTGCACGCATCGCATTGCTGGCCCACGATGAAGCCAGTTACAAGTCCGACCTTCAAGCCGCGCAGAGTTGGGTGAAACGCTATTTCAATGACAGCGATACACGCGTGAAAAAGGCATTGCTCAGCCTTGGAAAATTGACCAACAGCCCGGTCAGCATTGAGTTGCCGTCTTTGTCGGAGAGCCTCTCGGCGCTGCAATCGAGCCGTATAGGTAGTAATAAATAATGCGCGCGCTTATCTGGATAGTGGTGTTGTTTGCGATGGCGGTCGGCTTCACGCTGGCAGGCAAGTACGACCCGGGCTATGCAGTATTGGTTTACCCGCCGTATCGGGTTGAACTTTCGCTTACGCTGATGGTGGCCGCATTCCTGGTGTTGCTGGTATTCGGGCACCTGTTTTTTCGTCTGGTCTCGGTGAGTCTGAATTTACCGGAACAGGTGCGCACTTCGCACGCCAGGCAACGCGAACAAAAGTCACGTGATGCGCTCAGTAAGGCGCTGACTGCATTACTGGAAATGCGCTATCAGCAGGCTGAAAAACGTGCCGCCGAAGCGCTTGCGCTGGATCCTGCGCAATGGCAGGCCGCATTAATAGCTGCGCGGGCTGCTCATGCAGCCAAAGCGTATACACGTCGCGATGCCTATTTGGCGCAGCTTGAACAACTCGCACCAGGTCAGACGATGGTGCGACTGGTGACCGAAGCCGGCTGCCTGCTGGATGAAGGTCGTGCCGAAGCTGCTGAAGCGAGGCTTAAACAGATTGCGTTACTCGACCCTCGGCATGATGCACTCCAGGCGTTGCAGTTACGTGCACAGCAAATGTTGCAAAACCCGAGCGGCATGTAGCTTATGCGTCGCGTATTTTCGGTGTGCGTAACTACATGGTGATGGATCGAAAAATCGCCTACCTGTATTACTCGCCAGCGTCGCCGGAGAGTCCACCAAACATCTCCTGGCGCGCCGCCTGACTAATTGCCAGTACGGCAGGGTGTGTGAGTCGACGTTCGGTGGAAATCGCATAAAATTGCTCGGTTACCTGGTCGGTTTGCCCTACTAATACGCTACCCGTCTGTTTCTGGATCAAATCCGAAATCGTGCTGGGTACCGCGTAAATCCCGGCGCCTTCCTGGCCAAAGGCATTCAACAAGGCGCTGTCGTCAAATTCTCCAGCGATGAGAGGGTGAATGCGTAGCTTATCCAGCCAGCGCATCAGTTTCGGGCGTACGGCAGCATCTTCGCCTGGCAGTAATAATGGGGCGCCATCGAGCAATTGTGGAAACGTTCCCGTATGGTTGGTTGCCAAGCTTGGCGCTGCCAGAAAACTTAACCCGCATTCGCCTAGCAAATGACTAAACCCTTTGACGTTGAATTTGGAAGGCATAGGTCGGTCCGCAATGACAATATCCAGGCGATGCACCGCCAAATCACCCAATAGGCTGTCCAGCCGCCCTTCGCGGCACTGCAAGCGCGGTTTTTCCGTGATCCGCATAGCGGGTTCGAGCAATTGATAGGCGACAGATTTGGCCACCATGTCGGCGATACCCACGCGAAACTGTATGGTGCGGCTGACCGGATGATGACGCAGCGCCTCCTGTAGTTCCTCTCCAAGGACAAAGATCTCTTCCGCATAACTCAACACCAGCCGGCCCGCTTCGGTTAATTCCAGTGTGCGTCCGGTGCGACGGAATAACTGGATGGCGAGTGCTTCCTCAAGCACACCCAGCTGCCCACTAATTGATTGGGGGGTCAAATGCAGGCGGGCGGCGGCCTTGCCAACGCCGCCCGCCTTGGCGACAACCCAGAAATAGTGCAGGTGCTTATAATTCAGTGAACTCATAAATACTCCGTTTTTTTCGAATGTTTCATCAATTATATTCGAATATTAATGATGGTTGGCGCAGTGTAGACTGCAGTGGTAATCAAGCCATTAAGGAGGGCGTAATATGAACTCGTTACATTCCATTAACGCTGCATCGACCGCCAACAACAGCACATTTGCTGCCAATAAGGTCATCCGCAATACCTATATGTTGCTCTCGGCGACATTGCTATTTGCTGCGCTGAGCGCAATGGGAGCGATGGCGCTGAATCTGCCCCATCCGGGCCTGATCGTAACGCTGGTCGGTTACTTTGGCCTGCTTTTTCTTACTTCCAGGTTTCGTGATAGCGCCGCTGGTATCGGATTCGTATTCGCGCTAACCGGCTTTATGGGTTACACCCTAGGACCGATTATCAGCCATTACCTGGGTTTGCCCAATGGGGGGCAGACCGTAGCTATGGCCATGGGGCTGACGGCCGCAATTTTCCTCGGGCTGTCAGGCTACGCACTGACCACGCGTAAAAATTTCAGCTACATGGGCGGTTTCTTGATGGTGGGCATCATCGTTGGTTTCGTCGCCAGCCTGGCCGCCATATTTTTCGAGATGCCAGCGTTGTCATTAGCGGTTTCAGCGATTTTCGTATTGTTGATGTCCGGGCTGATTCTGTATGAAACCAGCAATATCATTCATGGCGGCGAGACCAATTACATCATGGCCACCGTCACGCTGTTTGTCAGTATTTTCAATCTGTTCACCAGTCTGCTGCATTTGCTCGGCTTCATGAATAGCGACGAATAAACAGATCGCATTCCAGCGCCTGTTCCCATGGGGCAGTATATGCCCATGGGCTTCGCCTGAAACGGGATAGCCCGGATCGCCGCAGGACGCAGATTAATATCAATAACGGATACGCAATGAAAGCCATAGAACTTTTCCTTGAACGCCTGATGTTTGCCAGCCGTTGGCTGCTGGCTCCGTTTTATCTGGGGTTGGTGGGTGCCATTGTGGTATTGCTGTGGTACTTCGGCGTGGAGTTCCTGCACCTTATTCCCATGGCAATGCAAGGTGAAGGCAGCGTCGTGGTGGGCGTACTGTCGCTGGTGGATCTGGTGCTGGTAGCAAACCTGCTCATCATCATCATTTTTGCCGGCTACGAAAACTTTGTTTCAAAAATCGATGTGGGCGACCATGAAGACCGCCCGGACTGGATGGGGCATGTGGATTTCGCCGATCTGAAAATGAAGCTGATCGGCTCCATCATTGCTATTTCAGGAATCGAGTTGCTCAAGGCATTCGTGACGGTGGGTACGCATACTAACGAACAGATGGCCTGGAAGATGGGCATTCACTTGACATTTGTAGTGACCGGCGTGATGTTCGCCGTCATGGATCGTCTCGGCGGGCCGAAAAAGCATGGCGCGGGTGGTTAGCAACTCGCCTGTTCTATTATTGCAAAGGGAAGCGTCATGAAACGCATTGTTCTGTTCCTCGCCACCAATTTTGCAATTGTGCTGGTGTTGTCCGTGACCCTGCGTGTGCTGGGAGTCGAACCCTATCTCACGGCGCAGGGCCTGAATCTGGGTTCGCTGCTGATTTTTGCGGCTGTATTTGGGATGGGCGGATCGTTCATTTCGCTGGCGATTTCCAAGTGGATGGCCAAGCGCTCAGTGGGTGCCGTGGTCATCGAGAATCCGAGTACCCCGGCTGAAATCTGGCTCGTGGGCACGGTGCGTCGCCAAGCTCAGCAAGCCGGCATTGGTATGCCCGAAGTGGCGATCTACGATTCGCCGGAAGTGAACGCCTTTGCCACCGGCATGAACAAAAATAACGCGCTGGTGGCGGTTTCCACTGGTCTGCTGCAATCCATGAGCAAGGAAGAAGCCGAAGCGGTGCTGGGACATGAAATCTCCCACGTTGCCAACGGCGATATGGTGACCCTGGCGCTAATCCAGGGGGTGGTGAATACCTTTGTGATGTTCCTGTCGCGCGTTATCGGTTATCTGGTGGATAAGGTCGTATTCAAGACAGAGCGTGGAACCGGCCCGGCATTTTTTGTCACCATGATTATCGCCGAGCTGGTGCTGGGCGTACTGGCATCAATCATCGTCATGTGGTTCTCCCGACGGCGCGAATTTAGTGCGGATAGCGGTGGGGCGACATTGGCCGGACGGCAGAATATGATCGCTGCATTGCAACGCCTGCAGCAGGTACACGCCGGGCCATTGCCGGAAAAAATGGCGGCGTTCGGGATCGCGGGCGGCGTAGGGGGTGGCCTGAAACGTCTGTTCATGACCCATCCGCCGCTGGAAGAGCGGATTGCCGCTCTGCAGGGCGCGCGCTGAGACTGGATTGAATATGAACCCGGCTGTATCGATCGCTGAACCCTGGATGTGGGCCGCCTTCATCGGTTTTGTGCTGGTGATGCTGGCGCTTGATCTGTTTGTCCTCGGCGGCAGAAAAGCCCACACGGTCGGCGTCAAGGAGGCCGCCCTGTGGTCATTGGCATGGTTGTGCATGGCACTGATCTTCAATGCCGGCGTGTGGTGGTACCTCAACGGCACGTTTGGCCCTGAGATTGCGGACAAGAAGGCACTCGAATTCCTTACCGGCTATCTCATCGAAAAATCCCTGTCGGTCGACAATGTCTTCGTTTTTCTTCTGATTTTTGCCGCGTTTCAGGTCAATCCGGCCTATCAGCGCCGAGTGCTGATTTACGGCGTGCTGGGCGCCATTGTGCTTCGTGCCGTGATGATTTTGGCAGGTGCCTGGGTGGTGCGCGAGTTCAGCTGGGTATTGTACCTGTTTGGTGCGTTCCTGCTGGTGACGGGTATCCGGATGCTGGTGATGGCAGAAAAAACACCCGACCTGGAACAGAACCCGGTACTCAAATTAGCCCGTCGCCACCTGCGCATCAGTACCGGCGAGCACGGCGAAAAATTCAGCGTGGTTCAGAATGGCGCGCGTTATTTCACGCCGCTGTTTCTGGTGCTGATCCTGATCGAAACCACTGATGTGGTGTTTGCCGTGGATTCGATTCCAGCCATTTTCGCCATTACCACCGACCCGTTCATCGTGTTCACCTCGAACATTTTTGCCATTATGGGATTGCGGGCGCTGTATTTTTTGCTGGCCGACGTGGCGCATCGCTTTCATCTGCTCAAATATGGCTTGGCGCTGGTGTTGTGCTTCATCGGCGGAAAAATGTTGATTGCTCCCTGGTATCACGTGCCGGTACAGGCGTCGTTGCTTGTGGTTGTAGTGCTGATTGGCGCCAGCGTGATCGCCAGCCTGCTCGCCACACGCTATAAACATATGGAATGATGCAATTTGTGGGGGAGTAGGCTGCTTTGGCCGGACAAGTGTGCCAAGGCGCCTGATTCCACCTGGGCTATGCTGATATCTAGACATTCTTGGCGCATGGCGGGCAAGATGTGTTGATGCCAAACCGGCAGTCCACGATGGTGCACACCATAGGTAGATGCAATTGATATGACCGGCTCCCATGCATGAATTGAATAATAATCCATTCGCGCGCCGCATCATGCTTGGCCTGTTCCTGGCGGGGCTGGGCGCCGGCGTGTATAGCGTGCTCAGTCCGTTCCTAGCTGCCATTGCGTGGGCGAGCATCCTTGCGTACACCACCTGGCCACTGTTCGTCTGGCTGCGCCGCAACCTGCACGGACGCGTCAATCTCGCCGCGTTGCTGATGACATTGCTGGTTGCATTGTTGTTGATCATGCCTTTGCTCGGCTTTGCTGCGCTGTTGCAAGGTGAATTCATGCAAGGCGTGCATCTGGTCACCGACCGGTTGCTGCGTGGTGATCTGCGCCTGCCGGGTTGGGCGGTGCGACTGCCTTGGGTGGGCGGCGAGGCGCAGGACTGGGTGGCGCGTGCGAACGCCGATCCAGTCGCCATCAAACAGCAATTGCAGCATTTTCTGGCGGGCTTCCGTGGCGAGATGGTGGGTGTGCTAGGCGGTGTGGGACGAAATCTGGTCAAGTTTGGCTTTGCCCTGCTGACGCTGTTTTTCCTGTATCGCGACGGAGAGCGTGCGCTGGGACAACTGCGCAAGGTACTTAATGACATGATCGGTGCGCGTAGCGACAGTTATTTTGACGCCATCGGTATCACAACTCGTGCCGTGCTCTATGGCATCGTGCTTACTGCGTTGGCGCAGGGTGTACTGGCCGGGCTAGGCTATTGGGTGGCTGGAGTCGCTTCACCGCTATCCATGGCGGTTTTGACCGCCAGTATCGCTCTGATTCCCTTCGGCACACCGTTTGTGTGGGGCAGCCTGTCGATCTGGCTTTATATGAATGGTCAGCACGCCGAGGCCATCGGTCTGTTTTTATGGGGCGCGCTGGTGGTGAGTTGGGTGGATAACCTGATCCGCCCGCTGGTCATCAGCGGCGCGACGCGCATCCCCTTCGTGCTGGTCATGTTCGGTGTGCTCGGCGGCGTTGTTGCGTTCGGTTTGGTCGGTCTGTTTGTGGGGCCGCTGATTCTGGCAGTCGCGCTGGCCGTGTGGCGCGAATGGCTGGAAGATAGCTGCGTGGAAACAAAAACAACATAGAAGCAAAGCAGGGGGTCGTTTAGCTTATTCCGGTGATATATCTATTTTTATGAATGTATTTTGTAAAAAATATTAATTTTTGTTTTGTAAAATTCCAGCATACACTAGCGTGCAGAAATTTCCGCAGGGGCAGGTATGTTCGCGAATGCGTCTAATCTGATTGAGTCCAAGCGACCACTCTTCTATTGAGTTGCGTTGCCTCACGCTGGCCTGCCTTTCCCCTGACCGTATTAATATAGTTGATAGAGCTACCTGACATATGACAGGATGCCGCACCTTTGTCTGCCGCACATACGTAAGGGGATAACGCTGAATGATGGATAAATTTATCGTACTACTGGTTGCGCTGCCATTGTTGACCGCTTTTGTGGGACAGGTATGGTCGGACAAGCTTGGACGCCGTGTGGTGAGCATGAGTGTGGCGGCGGGGACGCTGACTTTTGCTCTTGCCGTGGTATTGCTGGCATTCAAGCTGGGCGGCCATGGCGCCAGCCGTATTGTGCTCGCGCCTGTGTGGGGCAGCCTCCTGTTTGATTCCTTGACATTGTTGATGGCAGTAGTGATATCGGGCATCAGTTTGGTGGTGCATGTATATTCCGTGCGCTATATGGCCGAAGATCCTGGATACAGGCGTTTTTTTGTGCTGCTCGACGTCATGACCGGGGTATTGCTACTCACTATCGCGGCAGGCGACCTCATTACCTTGCTCGTAGGCTGGCACTTGATAGGTGTGGTGCTGTTTTTTCTGCTCTCTCACAATAGCCGTAGCCAGCAAGCCTATCGTTATGGTTTTTGGACGTTCATTACCTATCGTTTTGGTGATGTGCCGATGGTGTTGGCCGCCATCCTGCTCTATCGCGCATTCGGTACTTGGTCATTACCGGATATTTTCCAGCAGATTGCCGCGCAGCCGGATGCGCTTACTGTCTTTGGTCTGCCGTTGAGCGAAACGGTCGCAGGGCTGATCGCGCTGTCGGCGTTTGCACGTTCTGCGCAGTTTTTGATGCATACATGGCTGCCCTATACGATGGATGGCCCAACGCCAGTATCGGCACTGATGCATGCCGGTATTGTCAACGCGGGCGCCTTTATCATCAACCGATTTGCGCCAGTATTCGTCGAAGCCAACGGAGTCTTGCACTGGGTATTTCTGGTTGGGCTGGTGACGGCGATCATCGGCTCGGTGTTGATGCTGTCGCAAAACGATATCAAAAAAGCGCTAGGCTATTCGACCATGGGGCAGATGGGCTTCATGATTATGGAGTGTGGTGTGGGCGCGTTTTCACTGGCTATTTTCCACTTGATTGCGCACGGGCTGTTCAAAGGCACGCTGTTTCTTGGTTCTGGCGGAGTTATCGGCAAGGCTCGCCACGACGACGGCGTGCCTAAGGATGATCTCTACACGTTTGTGATTGAGCGGCGTCCCACCGGTTATCGTCAACCATGGATATTGATGGCGGCGATTACCCTGGCGGTGCCGGCGCTGGTGTTCGGCCTGGCGCATTGGCTGGTGACTGACAGCGTCGTGATTGAACAGGGTGCGATTATCCTGCTGTTTTTTGGCTGGATCACAGGAGCTCAATTGCTGTTTTCCATTCACCATATGGACAGCGAAACGCCTTGGCGTCTGGTGACGCTGGCGGCTTTCTCACTGACCCTGGTGGTGCTCGGTTATACCTTCGTAAGCCATGCATTCGATCTGTTTTTATACCCTGATGCACAGTTTCGCGCACGTATCTACGCGGCGGCCGGCATTACCCAGTCCGAGTTTTACATACTGGTTGGCGTGCTCACAGCCGTCATCGTGTTTGGATGGATGCTGGCCTATCGTGCGGCCAGCTATGACAACGAAGGGCGCAAACAACCAAAACGCACCTGGCTCGATTTTTACGCGCTGGTTTCGCGCGAGCTCTATATTGCGGATGTATATGCGCTACTGGGACGCGGTCTGATTGGACTGTCGGCACGCCTGAACTTGTGGCTGAGGTGGATTTGATATGACAATTCTGATTTTGCTTGCAATAGGAATATTTTTACCGCTGTTTCCGCTCAGCGTGGTATGGACAGCTTTTTTCAAATATGTGCCGTGGGCATGGTTGCGCGCCCTGATCGTGCTTGTCTGGCCTCAAATTGGTTTGACCATCGCGTTTTCTACGCATGTGCAACTACCTCAGTGGGTGGCGTGGTGGGGGTTGATGACGGCGGCATTGTACGCGCTGCGTATGCTCAGCCTGCGTGATTTCAGCACCTGGATTGCATTCATCTCAGCGTCTGCTTTTGCATTGCTCTGGATTGGGCTGGTCAACGCCAACAGCGAGGTACTGTTGCGGCTGCAAGGTGCGGGTTTTTCTGCTTCCTTCATCCTCGCGGTGGTTGTGGTACCCATGCTAAAAAATCGTTTGGGGGCCGCCTATAGCGGTTTGCATTGCGGTATGGCACAGCGTTTGCCCAAGTTGGCGGGTGTATTGGTGCTGGCTGTGCTGGCAGCGACTGCGACACCGCTGTTCCCCTCGTTTTTTACGCTGATTGCGGTGTTGTCGGGAGCATCGTTTATGGTAGCGGTGGGGATGTTAATAGTCTGGCTGTTGTGGAGTTGGGCGGGAGTGCGGTTACTGCAAGGATTTTTGCCCGGGGTGTGGTCACGGGCGCAAACGCCGCCTGATTTAAGTCTGCGTACTTCGTGGCTGTTCGGCTTGGGATTGGTAACGCTGGTTGGTGCCGCAACGGTACTGAGCAGTATGGGACTAACGGGAGGATGGTAAATGAGCCTGGCGCTTGATCGCAAGTTAAAAATTCGTGCCATGGTGTATGTGGCAGGGGAGCCAATTCCTTATTTTTGGCCGATGCGTAATTTCATTCACCATAATCCTTTGCACGGTCTGGAAAAACTCCCTTTCGCGCAAGCTGTAGAAAAGGGCCAGGCGCTTTTTCATGGTAAGGGTTTTTTGCCGCGCAAGACCTACCAACGCTTTTTGCAGGAAGGTAAAATTGACCGCGCCAGCCTGCTAAGTGGGGTGAAAGACTTCGTCGCTACGCGGAACAGGGTGCCGGGTGTGGATCTCTCGCATTGGCTGATGACGCTGCTCACTCAGGTTGCTGAGCCGCTGAGTAAGGAATGCTTCGTGGCAGGTACCGGCGATGTGCACCATGCGCTCAATGGTAGGGTGCCAGAGGGTTTCAGACCCGTCGACATGGACGCATTGAGCACCTGGTTGCACAAAAAGGTAGGCGGCGCCCGGCCGATATATGAGGCGGTGGATATCTTGTTTGGTACGCATATAGGTACGACACTAGATGATCTGTTGATTAAAAGCTGTCTGGATTTCTTTGACGAAGGTCAGTCTGCCTGGACTATGCCGGGGCGCGAATCGGGATTATTCAACGCTTGGCGAGAATTGTCCCGCCGCAACGTCAGGCTTTTTTTACGCGGCGTGAATATTAGCCAAATACTGGCGCAATCGACAACGCCCGAAGGCGCGATTGCCTACACCATGGATACGCTTGCCGTGCCGGAAGCACGCTGGGCGGACTATTTTTCGCGCGAACTGGTGCATTTGCATGGCTGGGCGGGTTTCATCCGCTGGCGATCAAGCGCCAAACATTACTATTGGGGACAACATTATCCAGCCGACCTGGTAGATTTTTTGGCAGTGCGGCTGGCGCTTGGACTGGCCTTGCTTAAAGAGGAAGCCAATTCCAATATGCCCATGAGCGCGCCTGAGTTGGCGCAGTTCATTGATACGTACCCTGCGGAAGCTTTCTTGCGGCATGAGTTCTACAGCGGTGATGTGGTGCCGCAACTGGCAACCCAGGTGGAGGACGCCATATTGCGTGGCAAGCAATCAAATATCAGCCGCGTGTTTACTACTTATGTCGAGCGTAAACGAGCCGATGAAGCGATGTTGCTGGCCCAGCGTTTGCACGACTGGAGCACGCATGCGTCGAACACTTCTGTCCTGGCGTCGTTATCAGTCGAGGCGCTGGACAGTTTGCTCGCCACGGTCCAGGCATTCGAGCAGACCGAAGGCATGTTGTGGCTGCGCGCAATGGAGACACGGGCGATGCAGGTACTGCTGCGCGATGTCGATGTCACGCCCCCTGCGCCGCGTGACAAGCGTCCGTTTGCGCAAGCACTATTTTGTATCGACACCCGTTCTGAACGCATCCGGCGTCAGCTGGAGCACATAGGCGATTATCAGACTTTCGGCATCGCCGGTTTCTTCGGGGTGCCAATAGGCATACTGGAGCTCGGCAAGGGCAGCGAAACGCATTTGTGTCCGGCTGTGGTCACGCCCAAAAACCTGGTGCTGGAAATGAACGCCAGTGGTCCTGTTGACGAATCCGTGGTGAGTGTATTTGAACACGCCCTGCATGAGCTTAAAAACTCCGTATTGGCCCCATTTGCGACGGTGGAGGCAATCGGGCTGCTGTTCGGTTTCGATATGATAGGCAAGACTATTGCGCCATTGGCATACGGTAGTTGGCGTCGCAAACTGTTTCCCGCCAAGCAGATGACGCGTCTGCTACTCGATAAGCTGGGCCGTGAGCAGGCGGATTCCATCTTGCGCGCGGTACAGCGCGCTGTCATTGTCAAAGCGGTGGAGCACGAGTTGGGCTTGCCGCCCGAACGCATTACCGACGACTTGGTGCGTCAATTGCGTGAAACGGCGCTCACAAAAGAGATGCCGAGCGATGAATTGGCACGTCAGCTGGATCTGGACTTGGCTGCTTGTAATGCTTTTGTTACGCGACTGCGCGATGCCTATCGCATCAACCGGCAGTTTTCCCGGCTGCAATTCGAACGTTTAGGGCGAATCGGCTTCAGCAGTAACGAACAGGCACACTTGCTCGGGCAGGCGCTGCGTTCCATCGGATTGGTTGAGCATTTTTCACGTTTTGTGTTGTTGGTCGGGCACGGCAGTGCTTCAGAGAATAATCCCTATGAATCAGCGCTTGATTGCGGTGCTTGCGGGGGCAATTCAGGCATTTTTAATGCGCGTACCATGGCGCAAATGGCCAATAAGTCGGAAGTGCGGCGGCGTCTGCGCGAGCAGGGGCTGGATATCCCCGCGGATGTGTATTTTGTAGCCGCGTTGCATAATACGACCACCGATGAAATCACCATACTGGACCGCGAGCTGATTCCGCCCGCGCACCTGATTTACCTCGACCGTTTACACAAAGGACTGAAGGCAGCATCCCGCTTGTGCGCACAGGAGCGCATGGCGACACTGGTTCCCAGCGACATCGGTGCGCCGCCGGATGCCAATGCATCGAGTCGCCTGGCGCGGCGCAATGCCAGCGATTGGTCCCAGGCACGGCCGGAATGGGGTTTGTCGCGTAACGCCTATTTCGTTATAGGGCGGCGGCAGCTCACCCAGCGCGCCGGGCTGGCTGGCCGTGCCTTTCTGAATTCCTATGACTGGCGCGTCGATCCCAAGCGGCGTTTGCTCGAGTCCATCCTGACCGGCCCGCTTGTGGTCGGGCAATGGATCAACATGGAGCATTATTTTTCTACGGTCGACAATGAGCGTTATGGTAGTGGCAACAAGGCGTATCACAATGTCGCCGGCCGCTTTGGTGTGATGACCGGTAATCTGAGCGATTTGCGTACTGGCTTGCCGGCGCAAACTGTGCTCAAGGAGGGCCATCCTTATCATGAGCCGCTGCGCCTGATAACGCTCATTGAAGCACCATTTGAGCACGCTCGCAGTGCAATTGAGGGTGTTGTTACCATCAAACGCCTAGTACAGAATGGCTGGATACGCATGCTGGTACTGGATCCAGAAACCCTAGCAGTACATCTTTATGACCACGGCGCATGGCAACAAGTGGACTTGCCTGACGCGTTTGTTCTCGAACCCACAGGGAGTGATTGAAGCATGAATAACCTGAATCTGAGTACGCTAAAAAAACTCGAAATTATTCTGGAGGGTGAACATCAGGTGTTTGCCACCGATTTGCTGGAACGTGCTGGCGTGACCGGCTATACCATCATCAATCATCTATCGGGAAAAGGGAGCCACGGTTTTCATGAGGGGCACGTGATGTTCAACGAAGACTCCGTGTTAATCATGATCATCACCGCCGTATCAGAAGAATTGGTGCAGCCCATACTGGAAGGATTTGCGCCGTTTTTTAGCGAACATACCGGCGTGATTTTCATATCAGATATCCAGGTCAGTCGCCTCGTCAAATTCAAGGACTGACTGTGATGCACCAGCGCTGCCGCGCGGGTTTACGCGTCGACTTCCGCTTGCGGAATTTTAATGATGCGACTGCTTTCCAGCAGGACAAAGTCCTTGAAGGCTGCTGCCGCAGCTGAAAAGCGCTTGCTGCGACGATGTACCAAAAACCAGTCCTTGACAATGGGAAAGCCTTCGACATTGAGCACGACCAAGCGTTTGAGCGTCAGTTCCATTTCCAAAGTATGGACGGACACAATACCCAGCCCCAGCCCGGCCATGACGGCGTGCTTGATAGCCTCGTTTCGGCTCATTTCCATCGTGGTGGTCATGCTCAGCTTGCGTTGCTCTAGGAAGCGCTCTACAGCGTTGCGCGTGCCGGACCCCCGCTCGCGCACGATGAAACTTTCGCGCAGCAGGCGCTCCAGCGAAATGTGCTCTATGCCGGCCAGTACATGATTAGGCGGAGCGATGACCACCAGCGGGTTGAGCATAAAAGACTCCGCCACCAGATCCAGCCCATCCGGAGGCGCCCCCATGATGGCCATGTCTGGGATATTTTCGGACAGTTGACGCAGCAGCGCCTCGCGATTGGTAACATCAAGGCTGACGGTAATGCCGGGGTGTTCGCGACAAAATGCGGCGAGCAAATAAGGCGCGAAATATTTTGCGGTGCTAGCGATGGAAATATTCAGGGCGCCACGCCGTACGCCTTTCATTTCATCCAGCACAACGCCAATGTCGGTGAATTTTTGCGCAATGTTGCGGCTGAACTCATACATTTCACGCCCCGCTTTGGTCAGAAAAATCTTTCTGCCCATGTGCTCAAACAAGGGTGTGCCGACCATTGCTTCCAGTTGCTTGACTTGCGTCGATACCGCGGGCTGAGTCAGGTGCAGCTCGGCGGCAGCGCGTGTATAACTGCTGTGGCGTGCAACTGCCTCAAACAATTGGAGTTGCCGGAGCGTAAAGTTCATCTGCATCCTATAAAATACTTAGCGTGTTAGTGTTCATACAGAATAATGTATGAATACCATAACAAAGATTCATTATACATTATGCCCCGACTTGTTTATAGTGCTACGGATACTGAATCAGGTTGGTCATTGTTCAGCCGGGTGCCGGTTTTAATGCGTTGAAAAAAGCGTTGTCATTGATTGTGGCTTAGTGCCGAAAGGAGAGTGTGATGAGCGTCAAAAAATTTAGTGCGGGTGTGAAGGAATATCGGCAAACCTATTGGATGCCCGAATACGCGCCGCTGGACACCGATATTCTGGCGTGCTTCAAGATCACCCCGCAAGCGGGCGTTGATCGCGAAGAAGCTGCAGCAGCTGTGGCAGCCGAGTCGTCAACAGGTACCTGGACCACCGTGTGGACCGACCTGCTGACCGACATGGATTACTACAAGGGGCGCGCCTATCGCATTGAAGACGTGCCTGGTGACGACACTTGTTTCTTCGCCTTTATTGCATATCCAATCGACCTGTTCGAAGAGGGTTCCGTCGTTAACGTGTTTACCTCGCTGGTCGGTAACGTGTTCGGCTTCAAGGCAATTCGCGCATTGCGTCTGGAAGACATCCGCTTCCCGATTGCCTACGTCAAGACCTGTGGCGGCCCTCCTTTGGGCGTCCAGGTTGAACGTGACATCATGAACAAATACGGTCGTCCGCTGCTGGGTTGCACCATCAAGCCCAAGCTCGGCTTGTCCGCCAAGAACTACGGCCGCGCCGTGTACGAGTGCCTGCGTGGTGGTCTGGATTTCACCAAGGACGATGAAAACATCAACAGCCAGCCGTTCATGCGCTGGCGTCAGCGTTTCGACTTCGTGCAGGAAGCAACCCTTAAGGCCGAGCAGGAAACCGGCGAGCGCAAGGGTCACTACCTGAACGTAACCGCGCCAACTCCTGAAGACATGTACAAGCGCGCCGAGTACGCAAAAGAAATCGGCGCACCAATCATCATGCACGACTACATTACTGGCGGCTTCTGTGCCAACACCGGTCTGGCCAACTGGTGTCGTGACAACGGCATGCTGTTGCACGTACACCGCGCTATGCACGCTGTGGTTGACCGCAATCCGCACCACGGTATTCACTTCCGCGTACTCGCCAAGATTCTGCGTCTGTCCGGCGGCGATCATTTGCACACCGGTACCGTGGTGGGCAAGCTGGAGGGCGACCGTGCCGCAACTCTGGGCTGGATCGACTTGTTGCGTGAGTCGTTTGTGCCGGAAGATCGCTCACGCGGTATCTTCTTCGATCAGGACTGGGGCTCTATGCCAGGTGTGTTCGCAGTAGCGTCCGGTGGTATCCACGTTTGGCATATGCCTGCGCTGGTCAGCATCTTTGGCGATGACTCTGTGCTGCAGTTTGGTGGTGGTACTTTGGGCCATCCTTGGGGCAATGCCGCAGGTGCCTGCGCTAACCGTGTTGCACTTGAGGCTTGTGTGCAAGCGCGTAACGAAGGCCGTGCCATCGAAAAAGAAGGCAAGGAAATTCTTGTGGCTGCAGCCGAGAACAGCCCTGAACTGAAAATCGCTATGGAAACATGGAAAGAAATCAAGTTCGAGTTCGATACTGTCGACAAACTGGACATCGCGAATAAGTAAAAGCGGGATATGAGTATTCAGGTAGGGGTGTGGGTTTGTCCGGCCCGGCCTGAACCTCGGTAATCCGCGTTTATGCATTTCGAACCTTATATCTGAAAGGAAATAAACATGGCTGTTCAAGTATACAAAGCCGGTACCAAATATGAGACGTTTTCTTATCTGCCGACCATGACGGCTGATCAGGTGCGTCGCCAAATTGCTTATTGCATCAGCCAGGGTTGGAACCCGTCGGTTGAACACACCGAAAAAGGTACGGCCGCTACCAGTAACTATTGGTATATGTGGAAGCTGCCGTTCTTTGGCGAGCAATCGGTTGACGCTGTGCTGGCCGAGCTGGACGCTTGCCATCGTGAGTTCCCGGGCCACTTGGTGCGTTTTGTTGCGTACGACAACTATGCACAAAGCCAGGGCATGAACTTCGTGGTGTTCCGTTAAGAAAGTCCCGGTGTTGGCGACACGCCAGCATCCTCCAACAAGCAGTAAACCGACTGCTTGTTGAGGCCGTTGCTGCCGCGTCAACGTTTGGCAGCAACGACCTCAACAAACCGTTAATTTCGAGGTAAGTGATGACACTAACCAGCGATAGCAACTCCAGTGCGACCCTTTCCGGGCGTGAGCTGGCTTTGAAGCGCCGTCAGGCAATGGCCAAGAATGGCAAAACAGCCATAGCAAAAACGGGCGTCATGTCTGCCCGGCAGGCTTCTTCGTCCTTTGCGGCGGCGGCACCCAGTGCACGCCCTGCGGCAGCAATTGCAACTGCGTCGAATACGTCGCAGTTGGTGGCGCAAGCTCAAACTGCTGTGGCTGCAACCACCTCGGCGGCACGCCAGGCCAGTCGTGCACGTCGTGAAGCGTTGAGTACTGTAGGCAAGGCTGCGCTCAAGCAGACGTCGGCACGCCCCAGCGGACGTGTGCGTCCGGCGCAGCAGTCGTTGACGCAGGCATCTGCGTCGGCTTCTTCCGATGTCGCAGCTTCGTGTGGCTGCGGCTGCAATGGCGCGAACAAGTCGTGCGGTACCGACGCCAAGCGTGAAACGGCTACGCCTGAATCAAGCTTGGTGTCAGCAACTTACACCGCTGCTGTCGACAGTCCGTTGCGCAAGGCGGACATGCCAACCGGTCGTGCCTTGGCGCGTGCCCGTCGTGCGGCTCTGGCGCAGGATGGTAAGGCCGGCTTACGCCGCGTCGCGCAGGCCACTAAAATTGCAGCCACCATGCCGCAACAGGATTGGCAGGCCACAATCTCCAAGGGCGCAACCGGTCGTCAGGTAGCGATGCAGCGACGTTTGGCGCAGTCCCTGGTAGGGCGTCTTGAAGTGGCCAAGCAGGTAACGCGTCCGACTGGTCGGGTGCGTACCCGTGTGGCACGCAACGAGTCCGCGCCAGTACCAGTCAAGGTCGAAACCGGGCATACCCTGTCGGGTCAGGCAGTCACTGGCACGATGGTTGAGCGTAGCAAGGTCGTGACCGGTAATGAACCAGGCTCGTGCCGTACGATTACCGGTACCGAATACATCGGCAGCGAACAGTTTGATGCCCTGTGCAGCGCGCGTCCCGCGCCAGCTCCGGCCAAGGTGGGCGTGAGTACCACAGTACGTGAGCATCGTGTCACTGGTACCGAAGTTGGCCGCTCGCAGCAGGTTACGGGTGATGAAGTCGGTGCCTGCAAAGGCATTACCGGTACAGAATATTTAGCAGCGCAGCGTTATGATGAATTTTGTGATACGCGTCCAACGCCAGCACCAACCAAGATAGCCAGCACCGAGTCGGGCAAAGGCAAGCTGATTACCGGCACCTTGGTTAACCGTCCGGCTGATGTCACCGGTGGCGAACAAGGTGCAGACCGCGCCGTGACAGGTACCGGCTATAACATGCCCGCGACAGTCGCGAACGCGCCAGACAAAGTGGCGCTCACACATACTGCTCGGGGCGGTGCTGTGACAGGCACATCGGTCGGTCAAAGTGAAAAGATTACCGGCGATGAAACCGGCTCCTGTCTGGGCATTACGGGTACCGAGTACTTAGCGCGCGAGCAGTATGTCGCCATATGCAATACCGAAGCGCCAGCCAGCCCACGCAAGGTCAGCGTCATGTCTTCACGTGGCGATTTGCCGGTGTCCGGTAGCGCGGTGGGGCGTTCGGAAAAAGTGACCGGTGACGAGCCCGGCTCGTGCCGCAGTATTACCGGGTCGCAATACTACACAACGCCTAGCGACAGCGGGCTGTGTGAGGCGTCCGCGCCACGCAAGGTAAGCACCATGCAAACCTTGTCGGGTCGTACACTTACTGGTACGGAAGTGGGTCGTTCCCCAAAGGTAACAGGTGACGAGATGGGCGGGTGCAAGTCCGTCACCGGTACAGAATATATCGGCGCAGGTCAGCAACAAGCTGTGTGCGCCGAGAGCACCCCGGTTGCGCCGATCGCAAAGGTCGCAGTTGACCAGACCTGGCGTGGCCAAGCTGTTACAGGTACTTATGTGGGGCGTTCCAACAAGGTAACGGGCGACGAATTCGGTGGCTGTGCATCCATCAGTGGCACGCCCTATATCGGACGCAACCAATACAGCAGTTTTTGCGAATCGCCGGCTCTGCTGGAGCAGGAAGCGCGGATTCGCGCCAGTGCACTGATGTCCACCCTGCCAGTGACGGGCGACCGTCCAGGCGCGGGAGGTTCGGTCATGACCGGCGACGAGCGTGGTGCCTGCGGTACGGTGAGCGGCACGCCTTACGTGGGTATTGATAACAGCCAGTCGAACTGTGCGCCAAGCGGGCGTTACGTGCCGCGCCAGCAAACCTGGGTGGAACCGTCGCGTCCCGCTGCGCCACTGGATTTCAGCATTAGCACCCCGGCCCGTGCAGCACAACAGCGCAATAATGATGTGACAGGTATGGCTACCAGCAACGAGCGCATTACCGGACCGGTCAACAAGGCAGGGGGCCTAATTACCGGTACGCCCGAGTTTCGCCATCGCGAAACGGCGCCGTTGATGAGTAATCAGGAAGCGGCTGAGCCGGCTACCAGCCGTTTGACCGGTGATGGCAATCAAAATGGTCGTCCGGTCACGGGCGATGCATGGAGCGCTCTGAGCCGGGTAAGCGGCACCGAGGGTGCGTCGAGTCAGATGCGAAATCCCACGGAACGCGGTAAGCCGCGTGGCATGGGTATGAATGCCCTGCTTTTTCGCGATACGGTTGAAGCACCAGAAATCCCGGACAGTCGTGTGACTGGTTCGTCGGGGAATACCGGCAAAGGCGCATTTGTGACCTTGTCGGGCGGTGCTCGCGGCTAAGGGTGAATGAGTGAATACGCGTAAACGACTTGCTGCCATGCGCAGTGCCGGGATGATGTCAGGGCTGGCGGTTCAAGCCAATCCGGCCTGTGTCATCAGCGCGGATCAATCATGTGAACACGGGTTGGTTGATCCGGAGTTGAATCGTCGCTTGTATGAGTACGAACAACGAGTACGCAATCGTTTCGTGATTATAGTGAATGTGCTGAAAACCCTATCCGCATTTCAGCATGAGCTTGATTTTGTTGCGCGCGCCCAACGCATAGCACAGGATAATCTGGGTTATGCATTACCCACCGACCTGCTTGAGGAGGCTTGGGTTTCGGGCTTGGATATGCGCGCGCTGCATGCGTATTGCATTTTTCATAGTTTCAAGCAGTGCGTTGATCAGGCGGATGCGGATCAGGCGCCCTGGCGGGAATGCATGGCGCTGGATGCAAGCTTCATCCAGTCATGCGGTTTCCATACTCTCGATATCAGTCCATGCGCGGATGGCCGTTTACAGGGCTTGTTACCGTTTGTGTTACGTTTGGCGCCAAATGATGCTGTATGGGTCAAGGCCTATGCCGGCGCGCTCTTTGATGTGGAAGGTGATGTGGCCGATTGGAGTCGGCGCGAATTGGAGCGCCTCTCCGGTGGCATACCGGGTGGCGATACACTGAATTATTTGAAAGTGGCGGTATACCACTTCAGCACCTCGCATCCAGGTCAGCAGGGCTGCGCCGCACATGGAAGTAATGACAACGAAGCGGTGGAACGGGCGCTGGAGCGGTTGAATGAATTGCGTGCTGCAATCGACAATACCTTCGGCATAGGTGCGGCGCCCGACACTCTGCTCATCGGTGTGGATACCGATCTGGACGCTATCCGTGTGTATTTACCAGATGGTGAAGGGACGCTGAATCCTTGCCGTTATGTCGATGCGGGTACTCTATACAAGCAAACATTGGGCATGCAGACCAGCGCAGCGCGGGCACACATCGAAAATGTAGTATTGCAGGCAGAACAAGAAGATGGCTGGGCACAAGGCGAAGGCGTCATGGCGCCAGGAATGCGTAGCTTGATACTGGCTTTACTTGAAGCCAACTTGTCACAAATTGAATATGTGATACAGCATCATGCCGGACGTTATGCCGTACTGGGCCACAACGAGCGTTTCATCTGTGCAGGTGAAGCCATGAGCGAACTGCAGTTACGTAACAAATTTTACTTCGCCCACCTCGATACGGTCGAAGAAGGGGCTGCCGATATGGACATCGGCATCAAAATATTTACCGAACTCAATATCAAACACGGCTTGGCTGTGCCGGTATTGGTGCATTTCCACTATTCTTCGCGTGTGCCGGGCGCGCGCGAACGCGCAATTGTGCGCTGCAAGCGTGTAAAAGCGGCTATTGAAGCGCGTTATGCGCAGTTGTACGAACAAGGGCTGCTGCATTGCCAGATGGCGATCAGTGACGTGTGCGACACCGAACGCTGTGCGTTCGTGGAAAACGACACTGAGTCTGCTGGGCATTAACAGGATGATTCTTTGAGGTGATGCAATGAGAGTCATGAGAGTAGAAAAAACGCTGGTTTCCACCAACCGTATAGACCAGTTTGGTCACAAGCCGTTACTGGTGGTACAGGACAAAGTGGGCGGCACGCGCAGTGTTGCGGTGGATTCGGTGGGCTGTATTCCAGGTGACTGGGTGATTTGCGTGGGTTCATCTGCCGCACGTGAAGCAGCGGGCAGCAAGGAATTCCCATCCGATCTGACCATCGTCGGCATTATTGACCACTGGGAAGGCGAAAGCGCCTGATGGATATTATGCGTGTCAAGGACGATCTGGTCTGTACGCGCCGGGTGGATGGTTTGAAGCTTGCATCGCTGCGAGTGCTGGAGAATCAGAGTGGCGGTTTGTTAATAGCAACTGACCCGGTTGGCGTACCCATCGGAAAATGGGTATTCACCGCCTCTGGCAGCGCAGCGCGCTGGGCCATGCCGGATGCAAGTGTAACCACGGACCTGACAATCTGCGGAATCATAGATAACTGGGTTATGCAGGATTGAAGCAGCGTAGCAGCAAGGTGAATGGTTCAGATCGAGCCGTCCTTGAGTTTGAGCAGTAAAAATTTCGTTTTTTTAACTTTGTTTGAAGAAGGAGTAACAAAATGGCTGAACGTATGGGTGTTGCCCTTGGTATGATTGAAACGCGTGGTCTGGTGCCGGCAATTGAAGCGGCTGATGCAATGACCAAAGCGGCTGAAGTGCGTCTGGTAGGTCGTCAATTTGTTGGCGGTGGTTACGTGACCGTATTGGTGCGTGGTGAAACTGGTGCGGTCAACGCAGCCGTGCGTGCTGGTGCCGATGCGTGCGAACGCGTGGGTGATGGCCTGGTTGCTGCCCACATCATTGCACGTGTACACAGCGAAGTTGAAGGCATTTTGCCAACCGCCCCTGGCGCTTGAGCGAAATCCATTTTCGCTAATTTTAAGATATAGGAGAAAGATTCATGGCTATTGTGAGCGGTGTTGCCCTTGGTATGATTGAAACGCGTGGTCTGGTGCCGGCAATTGAAGCGGCTGATGCAATGACCAAAGCGGCTGAAGTGCGTCTGGTAGGTCGTCAATTTGTTGGCGGTGGTTACGTGACCGTATTGGTGCGTGGTGAAACTGGTGCGGTCAACGCAGCCGTGCGTGCTGGTGCCGATGCGTGCGAACGCGTGGGTGATGGCCTGGTTGCTGCCCACATCATTGCACGTGTGCACAGCGAAGTTGAAAGCATACTGCCAACTGCCGTCGCCGCTTGAGCGACAGCCGATTAAGTTACTTGGATTGATAGGAGAAAAACCATGGCTAGTGTGCGCGGTGTTGCCCTTGGAATGATTGAAACGCGTGGTCTGGTGCCTGCTATTGAAGCGGCCGATGCGATGACTAAAGCGGCTGAAGTGCGTCTGGTAGGTCGTCAATTTGTGGGTGGCGGTTACGTCACCGTGTTGGTACGTGGCGAAACCGGCGCAGTCAATGCAGCCGTGCGTGCTGGTGCTGATGCGTGCGAACGCGTGGGTGATGGCTTGGTTGCTGCCCACATCATTGCACGTGTACACAGCGAAGTTGAAGGCATTTTGCCAGACTCCCCTAGTGTGGATGGTGGTGGCCGTGACGCTGAAATCACCTCGACACGCAGCTAGGTAGCGAAGCATGAGCGTCGATCCACGTACTTTGGGCTGGCTTTCGCGTGCGTTGACGCACGAGATGAGCGCAGTGCAACAGTATTTGGCACAAAGCGTTCTTGTCCGCTTATGGGGTGATGATGCCTTGGCGGATGAATTGCGCGCTGAGGCTGTTGAAGAGTTAAAGCATGCCGAGCGTCTCATGGAACGCTTGATTGTACTGGGCGTGGCACCATCCGCAGGCAATCTGGCGCCAGCGCGGCTAGGCCGTAGCGCAGAAGTATTGCTCGCGGCGGATCGGGTGATAGAGGTGGATGCAGTGCGCATCTATCAGGAAGCGCTGGCACACGTTGAGCGTATGCGTGACGCGGACAGTGCAAGCTTGCTCAGCAGCATTCTGAGTGAAGAAATGATGCATGTGCAGGCATTGGATCAGGTTATGAATGGCAAGGTGCAAAATGATTGACGTGCCCGCAGGCTGGGAAGCCCGTGGCAAGCCAGCTACATTGTTTCGCCGCTTCGTGTTTGGAGGTTACAGTGAAACGCGCGCGTTTCTGGACGGACTGGCGGCCTTGAGTGAAGAATTCGGCATACACCCGCAAAACATCAACTTTGGTGCCAGCTACGTCAATGTGACGTTAGAAGGCTCTGAGGGTGGTGAATTGGGTACGGCAGAACTGAGTATGGCGACGCGTATCAATGCCCTGATTGCGCCAACAAACGGGGGTTGAAGTGGCTATACACATCACCGCAGTGATTAATCAGAAGGGCGGCGCCGGCAAGACAACGCTGGCAATGAACCTTGCCGCAGGGTTGGTACAACGCGCTGATACTGTCGTGATTGATCTCGACCCGCAAGGCTCGTCGCGGCAATGGGCGAGCACAGGCGGTGCGCCGTTCCCAGCCACGGTTAAACAGGTGAACGGGAAGTGGGACGTGCAGTCTCTTGCGCAGACCTTTCGTGCCTATCGGCATATTGTACTGGACTGTCCGCCCTCGCTAGACAGTGCGGCTTCACAACAGGCATTACGTGTGTGTGATGTGGCCTTGATACCAGTATTGCCCTCGCCGATTGATTTGTGGGCAAGTTTGCGCCTCCCACAAGAAATTGAAGAAGCTCGCAAGGTGAATGCCAGATTGAAGGCTTATCTGGTGCTGAACCAGCTAGAACCGAAAAGCGCTTTATCCGCAGCCATGCATGATGCTTTAGCCGAATTCGGCATTCCCGTGCTGGACGCTGTCATCAGGCGTCGTGCAGCGTATCGCAGCGCGGCGTTGGAAGGTGTATCGGTGTATCAAATGGGTAGCCGGGGAATGCATGCGGCTGCAGAGATCGAAGCCATCATCAATGAGGTGATCCGAACATGACGAATATCAAAGACAAGCTTTCCGCCAGCGTGCGTCAGGCCAAAGCCGGACAGCAAACAAGTGCAGTCAAGCCCGTGGCAACCAAACCGGTCACGCGCAAGCGTGCTGCCAACAAATCGACAGCAGCACGGACACCAGTTGCTAAGCCAGCCGCAGCCAAGTCAGCAGTAACCAAGCCGGTAACACCGAAATCGGCCGTGCCCAGCAAGCCGAAAGCAAACACCCGGACGACACACGCCACGACCACAGATGGGTCACAAAGCGGCAGCGCATTGTTCCCTGCCCGCGTGTGGCCGGACTGAGTCGTATAAAATCGAGGTTACGATATGCACAACGAATCATTCATGCGCACTTATTCACCGCGCCAACAAGCGATGGCACAAACTGCCTCCCGTCAACAGGCCGCATCTCGTCCCGCGTCTACGGCACCGGCATCGGACCTGCTGGCACCTTACATGGTCAAGAATGAGCCTTATTATCGCGCCGTCGCAGATGAGGTCGCGCTATACGAGGCAGCGTATTCTGTTCGCATGCCGATGATGCTGAAAGGTCCTACTGGCTGCGGCAAAACCCGCTTCGTTGAGTATATGGCATGGAAGCTGAACAAGCCGCTGATAACCGTCGCCTGCAACGAAGACATGACCGCCTCTGATCTGGTTGGCCGTTTTTTACTTGATGCTAATGGCACACGTTGGCAGGATGGACCACTTGCCCTCGCTGCGCGTCATGGCGCAATTTGCTATCTGGATGAAGTCGTCGAGGCGCGACAGGACACTACCGTGGTGATCCACCCGCTGACCGATGCGCGTCGCGTGTTGCCACTGGAAAAAAAAGGAGAGCTGATTGAAGCGCACCCGGATTTTCAAGTAGTCATTTCCTACAATCCTGGCTACCAGTCGATCATGAAGGATTTAAAACAGTCAACCAAACAGCGTTTTGGTGCACTGGATTTTAGCTACCCCGAGCATGACACCGAAGCCGAAATTGTGGCACATGAGTCAGGCGTCACACTCGAAGACGCGAAAAAACTGGTCCATATTGGCGAGCGAGCGCGCAATCTCAAGGGGCATGGTCTGGACGAAGGTCTGTCGACGCGCATGCTGATTTACGCCGGATCGCTGATTGCCAAAGGCGTTGCGCCGCTGGCAGCGTGCCGTGTTGCTCTAGTGCGCCCGATCACCGACGACCCTGACATGCGTGACGCGCTGGATTCGGCTGTTACAACCTATTTCTGACCGGTACGTGCCGGGGTCGGTATCATGTTGCTGCCTGGTGCGGCTACCCCTCCACTCACTGCTGATTCCCTGAATGGCTATTCATCTCGAAGAATATGAGGAGCTCCTCACGGATCTCCCGCACGATTCCCAGGAAGTGCTACGCGCCGCCTGGGGTGATGCGGCACGCGTGTTCTCGGCGCGTGGTCTGGATAACTATCTGAAGGGTGCGGTTGCCCTGCACAATCTGGGGCGTGGCGAAGAGTTGGTCGTTACCTTTATCCAGCGCACGCCCGACATGGCACGCGCCATTGGCGAAGATGTTTTGCCGGACTTGGTTAATTTTCTACTCGGCATGGCATCCAAGACCTCCGGTCAGGTGCTAACGCTGATTGCCGACACGGCACCACTGGCTGCCCAGCGCCTGGGTGACGAAAGCCTGTTTCGTAATTATCTCAGCGTGCTCTCCATCATGCTGGCGCAAGCGCCGCGCGGCCTTCGCCCGATGCTGGAAAACCTAGACCGCCTGCTCACCCAGCTGACGCTGGGAGGTTTGCGGCGCTGGGTGATGTTTGGTGCACAGGCGTATAAAACCGATTTTGATGGCCAGCTCGAGTATTTTTCGCTCAAAAGCCCGGATGCCCTCTCGATGTTGCAGGCCGAACGCAAGGGCACCTTGTTTGTTGACGTGCAGCGCCGACTCAATATCTATCTGCGAGCTATGTGGGGGCGCGATTTTTTTCTGCGTCCCACAGCGGGGGACTATGAAAGTCGCGAGGGTCTGCGGCCGTATATCGAGCGTTTTCTGATTTACATTGCCGACGCCTACGACGATTACAAACCCCTGGGCGACTCTACACCTGATGACGCAGTCGTGCCCGGCGTGGAAATTTACCGTGCCGCAGCCAATCATTGTGCCGCACATCAGGTTTTTACCACTGCGCCGTTGTCTCGGCAAATGCTGAATACCACGCAAATCGGTATTATCGAGGCCATCGAGGATGCGCGCGTGGAAGAATTGGCGTGTCGCCAATTTCCTGGGATGCGCCCAGCCTGGTTGCAATTTCATCCGCACAGCGAAACGGAGCAGCCACAACGCGTGGGTGACCTCATTAACCGTCTGGCGCGTGCCCTGTTGGATCTCGAATCTAAGGATCCTCATCCCTGGGTGCAGCAAGGGGTGGCGTTATTCCGTGCGGAGACGGATTTATCCAGCAATCAGGTAAGCTGGAATATTGGCGTCGAACTGGCGCATGCATTAAGCGACTATCCGCTGCCAGAATTCAATGTACGCCTCGATGGCTTGCGTGCCTTATACCGTGACGATAACCGCACGGTGTGGGAATCCGAGGAATTTGATACTGAAGCTGCGCTACAAGCTTCCTGGCAACCGCAGCAGATACGCAAAAAAATGTCTGTCATCGAAATGGTGAACACGCTCGACAATGAATTGGCGGGTGACGATGCGCAGGAAATCTGGGTACTCGATACCCCGTTTTATCTTGATCAGGAAGGAGTGACCATTAATGAGCTGGAAGGGCGCGAACCAGTCGCCGATCCAGTGCATTACCACGAATGGGACTACCAGATTCAGCTTGAGCGCCCGAGCTGGGTCACCGTGCTTGAGCGCCACCCCAAGGCGGGCGATCTGGACGTGATTGAAAAAATCATTACTGACAACAAACCCGTCATAACTCGCCTGAAGTTTTTGATTGAATCCATGATCCCGCAAGGCATGCAGCGCATTCGGCGTGTCGAAGATGGCGATGAACTCGACATCGACGCCGCTATCCGTTCCATGATTGACTTGCGTATGGGCCAACAGCCCGACAGCCGCATCATGATGCGTTACAAACGCAATGTGCGGGATTTGGCCGTTACTGTATTGCTCGACATGTCGGAATCGTCCAACGACAAAGTGCGTGGGCAGGACTATACCGTGATGGATCTGGCACGCTCCGCTACTGTGCTGCTAGCCGATGCGCTTGAACGTATCGGCGATCCGTTTGCGCTGCAAGGTTTTTGCTCGGACGGACGTCACGACGTGCACTATTACCGCTTCAAGGATTTTGACCAACCATATAACGATCTGGTCAAGGCGCGCCTGGCAGCGATGCACGGTGCTTACTCCACACGCATGGGGGCCGCTTTGCGCCATGCCGGTTCATTGCTCAAATTGCAACCTAAAAACAAGAAAGTCATATTTGTGATTACTGATGGCGAGCCCGCCGATAACGACGTGCGCGACCCGCAATATCTACGTTTCGACACCAAGCGCGCGGTTGAAGAACTGGCGCGCGAAGGCATTACTGTATATGCGATCAGTCTCGATCCTCATGCAGACGAATATGTCTCGCGGATTTTTGGTGCCAAAAATTTCACAGTGCTGGATCAGGTTGAACGCCTGCCGGAAAAACTGCCCATGCTATATATGGGTCTGACCCGTTAAGGCCGCGCATGGATATTACACTGCGCACATTCGTCTTTATGGACTC
The DNA here is from genome assembly GCA_040388645.1 of Pseudomonadota bacterium. Lineage (GTDB taxonomy): Bacteria > Pseudomonadota > Gammaproteobacteria > Burkholderiales > Sulfuriferulaceae > Sulfuriferula. Next base: position 120,189 of record JAZKBM010000006.1, on the reverse strand, counting down.
GTTACAACCCCAATTGGCTTCATATCTTGCGACTTCGTCACAGGGTTTTCTGCCGGTGCCGGGCGATGCCTGCTTGTGGGTAGAAGTCTCGCCGGGCATGGCGGTTCATCGCTTATCGGATATTGCGTTGAAAGAAACCAATGTGCACTTGGGGGAGCAGGTGGTCGAGCGTTCATTTGGTTCGATGGAAATCCATTTTCGCAACCAAAGCGAGGTACAGGAGGCTGGCGATATTATTTTGCGTCAGTTGGAGACTACGCTGGATTCACGCATGGCATGCCGCGTCGCCTGGAACGAGATTATTCGGGGTATGACGCCGGATCACACTACCCTTATCAACCGCCAGTTGCGCAAGGGTTCGATGATTTTGCCCGGCAAAAGTATGTTCATCCTGGAAGTGGAGCCAGCGGGTTATGCTGTATACGCTGCCAACGAGGCGGAAAAAGCCGCAAATGTCACACTGGTGGATGTCAAACCGTTTGGTAATTTTGGCCGTTTGACCATGATGGGCTCCGAGGCCGAAGCCGAAGCAGCACAAGGCGCCGCGATCAAGGCGCTGGAAAATATCAATCGGCGTGCGCGTCAGGAATAAAAGAAGGCGCACATGGAAATCAACTCGATTACCAAAAAGCTGTTGTTCAATACGGTGCGCGTAGATACGGTACTGGAAGACGGCAGCGAGGGCTCAGGAACGGCATTCGTGGTGAGTCATGCCCACCCGCGTGGCAACTACACTTTTATTGTGACCAATCGTCATCTGGTTGACGGGGTGCGACGCGGCGGATTGGTATTTACGCAGAAGCGTAATGGCCAGCCGCTTTTGGGGCAGCGCTTCCAACTGAATATTGAAGACTTCCCTCACGCCTGGTTCTTACATCCAGATCCCGAGGTTGACCTTGCCATTATTCCTATGCGGCCGCTTGAGCAGGCTGCGCACGATCAGGGGGTAGAGCTCTACTACCACGTAATTGACAGCCGTCTTGTGCCCGACGCCGCGACGTTACGCGCCCTCGACGCGCTCGAGGAAGTACTGTTCGTAGGTTACCCAAATGGCGTGTGGGACGAGGTTAATCTAATGCCCATTCTGCGTCGTGGCACCACAGCAACCCCCATGCTGCTCGATTTTGAAGGCCGTCCGGAGTTTCTGATAGATGCATCCGTCTATCCCGGGTCCAGCGGCAGTCCAGTATTCGTGTATCAGCCTGAAACAGGGCGTGCCACCCAGCACACTAACCGTAAATTTCTCTTCGCCGGTGTGATTTCTTCTGTTTTCTTCCGTGAAGAAGGCAACCGTATTGTACCCGCGCCCGTACCCGCCAATAACCATGGCATGGTCATCGGTTCAGAAATGATTGACTTGGGATTAGTGATCAAATCGCAAGCTGTACTTGATGCAATGAACGCCTATCTGGCCAAGTGGCTAGACTGAATTGAACTACCCAACAGGCGAGTCGACATGAAAAAAAACATTCCGTATTGCGGCTTCAACCAGGATTCTCACGGCATGACCATGCTGGCTCGCATTGTGGTAGATGCCTGGTTATTTGAATTGCTGCCGCGCGACCAAGATTGCGCGGGTTGGGATATGACGCGCATGCAGAAATTGACGCAGGAGGTCGAGGATAAATGGGATGCTTACGGGAACATTCCGAGCCGGCTGCCCGACGGACTGCGCCAGCGTCATGCTGAACTGTATGATTGGGTCGCCAAGCGTGCACGAGAACGTGGCTGGAATCCAGAACTGGAAGATAACGAATAGCCCGCTCTATAAAGTTAGTCAATAGTTTGCCGAAACATTGCCAGCCATGCACAATGGCGCACACTGGAAAGACGCATGATTCGTGTGTTTCCGGTGTGCCACTTAAATCGCCCTATAAATAAGCAAGTGGCGCAGCGCAAGACCCTAGTGTAAGTGCGACTGCGTCATTCATAAGTGTAGTCCACATTATTTTGCTGTGCTGGCGGTATTCGCAGCCGATTCGTCATACCACACTTGGGTTCTGTCCGTCCGCACACTGCATTGAACTGCTGTTCTGATCGCGCAACCCTGGCACAAAAATACAGTACGACATACACGTATTCTGTCTTGCTTTAACCGAATAAGCACATGCGCAAGTTTCTAACCCTGCACATGGATTAACCGGTTCGATTTGGAGTTGTAATAATGCATGTAAAACCGCGTATGTCTATCAGAGCACTCTTCCCATTCCTGCGCTGGTTTCCCATTACGGGTGTCAATATCCGCGCCGATTTGGTGGCGGGTATTACCGTAGCCTTGATACTGGTGCCGCAAAGTATGGCCTATGCCCAGCTCGCAGGCTTGCCTGTGGTATACGGGCTGTATGCATCACTGTTGCCAGTGGTGGTGGCTTCGATGTGGGGTTCGTCGAATCAGCTGCATACCGGCCCGGTAGCAATGCTGGCGTTGATCTCGGCGGTGACCATCATTCCGTTCGCTTCGCCCGGCAGCGATAAATTTATTGAACTGTCTATCATGCTGGCGTTGATGGTCGGCGTGTTGCGTCTGGCGCTGGGCATGCTGCGTTTGGGTGCGCTGGTCAACCTGCTGTCCAGTCCGGTCGTGGTCGGTTTCACCAATGCGGCGGCACTCATTATCGGACTGTCATTACTGGCAGAGGTGCTGAGTGTGCCATTCCCGCGTAGCGATGTATTCATGGCGGATTTATGGCGAGTGGTGGCGCAGGTGCAGCATGCGCATCTGCCAACGCTGGGATTTGCCTTTGCCACCGCCACCATCATGCTCGTTTTGCGCCGCTATATGCCGAAAATACCCGGTATTCTGGTGGCGGTAGTGTTGACCACACTGGTGAGTTGGGCAATCGGTTTTGAGCATAACCAAACTGTGCCCTTGTCAGCCGTGAGGACAGCCGGTGCACGAGCCGACATCGATGTGTATGCCCAGACAGAACGCCAGTTGCAGGTATTGGTCAGTCAACTTGCCGATATCAACCATCGACTACGTTCATTCGACATGGCTTCCCCTGATGCCATGGAAAGAGAGGCGGAACTCCATGCGCAGGCCGAGTTGACACGACGCAAAATAGCCCGGCTAAAGACAGATAATAATCAGCGCAGAGTACAGCTGCATGCCCTTCATTTTGTACGCGCAGCACAACCCGACGGCCAGATTGGCTACCGGCTCGCGGCGGAGGGCGAAAGCGCAAGATGGCGTTTTAGCAAGATCAAGGACGGGCAGGTCGGATTCAGCGGCGGTGGCCGTGTGGTGGGGAATATTCCGGCCGGTCTGCCGACATTTTCGATACCCAGATTGCATGGTGATTTGCTGCTGCCGCTGCTGCCAGGAGCATTGGTAATGGCGTTGATCGGTTTTCTTGAAGCGACGTCGATTTCCAAGGCGATCTCAGCCATGACACGTGAGCGTATCAATCCAAGCCGTGAACTGATCGGACAGGGTCTGGCGAACATCGTAGGTTCATTTTTCCAGTCATTCGTGGTCAGCGGATCGTTCTCGCGTTCTGCGGTGGCAGCGCGGACCGGTGCGCGGACCGGATTGTTTGCCGTCATTAGTGCGTTGATAGTGGCGCTGGTTCTTCTGTTCTTTACGCCCTATCTGTATCATTTGCCGCTCGCAGTGCTGGCAGTGATTGTCATGCTGTCGGTATTCGACCTGATCAAAATCCGTCCGTTGTTGATGGCGTGGAAGGTCGATCGCATGGGTGCCATAACGGGGGTGTTCACATTCATCGCGACCTTGTCCATGGCACCGTCGATTGCTAACGGGGTGTTGGCAGGCGTGGCGTTGACAATTATCATATTCCTGGTGCGCCGCATGAAGCCGCGTGCTGTTTTGCTTGGCCAGATGCCGGATGGCAGCCTCGCCGATATGAAGGCGCATGCACTGCCGCCGGTCAGTCCATATTTTGTAATAGTGCGTTACGATGATTCGCTGGATTTCCTCAATGCGGCGCATTTCGAAGATGTGATATTGCGTGCCCATGCTGATTTTCCGCAAGCAAAAACCGTGTGGGTAATCGGTAGTGGCATCAACAACATCGATGCTTCTGGTGAGGAAAAAATACGCGAAATCGCAAAATACATGCACGCAGCAGGCGTGAAGCTGGCATTCAGCAGCCTGAAGCAGCCAGTACGGGAAAAATTCGATAGCGCGGGTCTGCAACACTTGCTGGGTGCAGAAAATGTATTCAAAAGCCGCGAAATCGCATTTCAGACCTTGCAGATGCGCTACGCGGCTGGCCCGCAAGGCGATCTCCCGATGGAAACGGAAAAATGAAAGCCCTTTATCCCGCTTAATTGATATGCAGGGCTACCTACCGACTTGGTTTGCGGAGGGTGCCTTTGGAGCAGCCAGAGTCAATTACAGTGCAATTCTGCTCGATACCGCCCCCAGCGCATACGCGAAATGTCACAGCCGGAGCGTCGACTATGTGGCAACGGTGGCGGGTACGCGAGAGGTGGTGCAGCATGAAGCCTGACACTGTATCAACTCTGGCGAAGTTAGTGGTCGAGGGTGCAAACATGTTGCATCGCTTGCAGAAAACACTCGTGACTACGTAATCGGTCGCAAATCGGCTAAAATGCGACACTGATTTTAACCGGAAGCGCGTCATGATCCAGCAGCACAACCGTTTTGCACTACGCGTTTTGCACTGGGTGGAAAACTTCGGTCTGGGGATCATTCTGCTGGTCACCCTGGTGGCCGGATTTCAGGAGCTGCGCATTATGGTCGATGCGGGCACTGTCACGCTGACCGATCTGTTGCTCCTGTTCCTTTATCTCGAAATTGTCACCATGCTCGGCCTGTATTACAAACAGGGCAAACTGCCTGTACGTTACCCAATCTATATTGCAATCGTGGCGCTGGCGCGTTATATCATTCTCGGTATGAAGGAAATGGACGAATGGCGCCTGATTGGTGTGGCCGCCGCCATCCTGATGCTTACCCTGGCTGTACTGGCGCTGCGTTACGGTCACACCCGCTATCCCTATCGTGAAGACGGTACAGATGGCGAATAAAGAAAGATTAAAATGAATACACCTTTAATCGGTATTGTGATGGGTAGTAATAGCGACTGGGAAGTGATGCAGCATGCTGCGCTGATGCTCAAGTCGTTTGGTGTAGCTTATGAGATCAAGGTTGTCTCTGCTCATCGCACCCCGGATCTGCTTTTTGAATATGCCGCCAGTGCTGTCTCACGCGGGCTGCATGCGATCATCGCCGGTGCTGGCGGCGCGGCGCATTTACCGGGCATGCTGGCTGCCAAAACCACCGTGCCGGTACTGGGCGTGCCGGTGCCTTCCAAATATCTGAAGGGCATGGATTCATTACTCTCCATTGTTCAAATGCCCAAAGGCATTCCGGTAGCCACCTTTGCTATCGGAGAAGCGGGTGCGGCCAACGCGGCGCTATTCGCCGCGGCTCTGCTGGCCAATAGCGATGCAGCATTGGCCGCGCGGCTGGAGGCGTTCCGTGCTGAACAGTCCGCCAATGTGCTCAGCATGAGCCTGCCGGAAGTCTGAGGTGAGCCCGATGATATTGCCCGGCGCCACGCTTGGCATACTGGGCGGAGGTCAGCTCGGACGCATGTTCACCATTGCCGCACGCACTATGGGTTATCGCGTGATGGTGCTTGACCCGGATCCAACCAGTCCGGCTGGACAAGTAGCTGATTTACACCTGTGTGCTGACTACCAGGATGAAACGGCGCTGTTACAGATGGGCCGTGAGTGCGCGGCGGTGACCACGGAATTCGAGAATGTACCAGCGCAAAGTCTGCGTGCGCTGGCGCTGCATTGCCCGGTCAAGCCGGGCGCCGAGGCAGTGCAAATCGCGCAGAACCGGGTGGCGGAAAAGTCCTGGCTACATGCACATGGCTTTGCCACCGCACCATTTGCAATTGTTACAGTGCAAGCGGAGATCGCTAATGCCTGCGCGCAGGTTGGTTTTCCAGCTGTGCTCAAGGTGTCACGCTTTGGTTATGACGGCAAAGGCCAGATGCGTGTTGTCAGTCTTGATGAGGCACAGGCCGCTTTTGCTGCCATGGGCGGCGAAGTATGCGTGCTGGAGAAAATGCTGGCGCTGGAATGCGAATTGTCTGTGGTATTGGGACGCAATGAATCCGGCCACTGCGCGCTTTACCCGGTAGCGGAAAATATTCACGCAGCGGGCATTCTCGATATCAGCATCGTACCGGCGCGAGTCAATGAAGTGCAGGCACAAAGCGTACGCGACACTGCAAAATCGATTGCGGATCAACTCGGTTATTGCGGCGTGATGGCGGTGGAGTTTTTTGTGGTGGAAGGTGACCAGCTGGTAGTGAATGAAATTGCCCCGCGCCCGCACAACAGCGGCCACTATACGCTGGATGCCTGTCTCACCAGCCAGTTCGAGATGCAGGTACGTGCCATGTGCAATCTGCCGGTGGGCGCCACCCTCCAGCATACTCCTGCGGTAATGGTGAATCTGCTAGGCGACTTGTGGGGAGCCAGTCAGCCCAACTGGCCGGCGCTGCTGCAACATCCAGCAGCCAAGCTGCATCTGTACGGCAAACAATCCGCCCGCCCGGGTCGCAAGATGGGGCATTACACGTGCCTGGATTCCTCGCTGGAGACCGCCTTGGCATTGGCGCGAAGCATACGCGCGCAGCTACAGGGAACACCGTGATCCGTGCGCATGTAGGGCGCTAGTGTTCGACCTTGATGTCGTTGATTACCTGTTCGACGATGCCGAATTTGCCGTGGTTAATCTGAATTTTGACAGGCAGATAGTTATAGTCCTTCGCTAGCCATACCTCGATCGCATCTTCGCCTGCCTCCTGGTTGCGTACCACATGCAGCGTGCGCAGTTGCCCCACAGCGGTGTCCAGTATCTCGTCACCTACCACCTGTACCGTATAGGGAGTGAGGTCTTTGCTACTGGTGACATGAAGCAGCTGCTCGTCCTGGAAAGGGGCGAGCATCGCCAATTGAAAAGTCACGCTGAGGATATCCTGTGCGCCCGGCAGCAGAGGCACCGTGGATGTGTGATTGATTTTGCCTAGCGTAACGGTATGTTGCTGGTAATTGAAATGGGCAACGGAGGTTTTGTCGGGCGTGGTTTTGCCGCGTTGAATCCAGAAATTATCCGGTGCCAAGCCCTGCGGCGTGATATGGCCTTCGCTGATCTGCACCAGCCTGCCTGGCTGGATTATTCCGATCAGGCCGGTGCCTTCGGTAATGCTGGTCAAAACGTAATGGTCGCCTTGCACCTGCCAGATATAGGCAGCGCGACCTACCTTGAATCCATTGGTGCCCCAGTACAAAGTGTAATTGATGTCGATTTTCCCCGGCAAGGCATTCAGGCGCGCGGAGGGTGGCGGCGCCGGTTCGCTGGCAGCAGCCGTGTCGATTGGTGGTTCCGCAGGGGCAGCCGGCGCAGTTTGGGTCGATGCAGGCGTGTCATTTGTTTCGGGCGTGGCCGGAGTGGGTGGCTCAGGGGTTGGGGTTGGCTTAGGTGGTGCGGGTTGAGTGTGGAGCTTCGGTTTTGGGCGGGGTTTGCGGATGGTTTTGATAACCGGCACAGGCTTGGGTTTGGCAACCGGCTTGGGCAATGGCAGCGGTTGCAGGCGCGCCTGTATCATTGTTTCAGGATTTTCGGTGGCAGGCGGCAGAAAATTAGGTGTTGCCAACAGCAACAAGTGGGCCAGAACGGATATCACCAGAGCCAGCAGGAAAATCCTGCGCATTCGCGCCGTCGAATTCAAGCTGCTGGACCGGTCACTGGCGGCAGCCATGCAAAAATTTATTCGATCTTGAGCTGATTGAGCGTTTGCAGGGCGGTGGCGCCGTCATCAACGATGCGTACCTGCGCGGGCAGGTAGTGTTTGTCGCGCGCCAGCCATACTTCGATCTGCTTTTCGCCTTTTTCGGGCTGATTCTGATAGTGCAGGGTCTTGAGCGCACCGATCGGGGTGGCAAGCGTTTCTTCGCCAACCAGCGTATAAACTTCATGACTCAGGCTGTGTCCGGTCGAAACATCGAAATCGAGTCTCTTGGCACCCGGCTTGACGAACATGAATTGGTATAGCACCGACAGGCGGTCCTGGGCGTCAGCCGGTAATGCCACGGTTTCGCCGTGATCCTTGCTGGTGTGTGTGACTTTTCTGGTCTTCCAGTCAAAGCTGGAGCTGATATTTTTTTGTGGGGCATCGCTGCGGGTTTGCTCGAATTTGGTTGGGCGCAAGCCGTGCGGGGTGATTTTGCCGGTACTGATGCTTTCCAGCTGACCCTTGAACAGTACGGCAAGCGGTCCCGCAGCGCGGGTCTGGCTATCGATGCGGTAATTGTTGCCTTTGCGTGTGTAGGTTTCGTGCACGGAGCCGACTTCCAGGCCGTTATGGGTAAGGCGGTAATCGATTTCAACCTGGCGCGGGGTGGCAAGTGCAGGCAGCGCGATCAGGGTGATTAGCAGGACGATATAACGCATCATGAGAGACCTTCTGTGATGAATAGTGTCTGTTCAGACCCGCTATCATCGCGCAAGTTTACCCGCCCGTCATTGTGCTGAATAAGCCGCCCCTGGGCAAACCAGCCAATGGCCTTGGGGTAGATGCAATGTTCGGCAGCCAGCACGCGCGTTGCCAGGGTAACGGGCGTGTCATCGGCGCGGACGGCTACGGCAGCCTGTAGAACAATGGGGCCATGATCCAGCGTGGGGGTCACGAAATGCACCGTGCAGCCGTGAATCTTCACGCCTGCGGCGAGTGCCCGTGCATGGGTATTGAGGCCGGGGAAGCTGGGCAACAACGAGGGGTGGATATTCATTAGCCGCGCCGCGTAATGCAGGACGAAGCTGTCGCTGAGAATGCGTAGGTAGCCCGCTAATACCACCAGGTCCGGTTGATAACGGTCAATGACTTCGATCAGTGCGTTGTCGAAATCTTCGCGCCGGGTGTATTGCTTGTGATCCAGTGCCAGTGCCGGAATGCCTTGCTCACGCGCCAGATCCAGCCCCGCAGCATCAGGACGATTACTGATGACCGCGGCAATCTCCACCGGGAGCCGGGCATCCAGGATGGCTTTTAGATTTGAGCCGCGTCCGGAAATCAGAACGACCAGTTTCATCAGGCGACGCCGCGACTGGCCAGATAGTCCTCGTAGTTGCCGTCGTATACAGTCGGGCCCTGATCGGTGATTTCGATGACGCGGCTGGCCAGCGAGGACACGAAAGAACGATCGTGGGAAGCGAAAATGACCGTGCCCTTGAATAGCTCCACAGCGGTATTGAGCGACTCGATGGATTCCATGTCGAGGTGGTTGGTGGGCTCATCCAGCACCAGCACATTGGCGCGCGACATGATCAACTTGCCGAACAGCATGCGTCCCTGCTCGCCACCGGACAGCACGCGCACCGATTTTTTCGCATCGTCCCCGGAGAACAGCAATTTGCCGAGCACCCCGCGCACCATCTGGTCGTCATCACCAGGCTGGGTCCACTGTTGCATCCAGTCGAACAAGGTAAGATCGGTATCGAAATCGGTGGCGTGATCTTGGGCGTAATAGGCGATTTTGGCGTTTTCAGACCATTTCATGGTGCCGTTTTTGGCCGGCAGTTCACCGATCAGGGTTTTGATCAGAGTGGATTTTCCCGTGCCGTTTTCGCCCAAAATGGCCAGGCGCTGGCCCGCCTCAACCATAAAATTCAATTTTGAAAACAGAGGCGCGTCGTAACCGATGGCGAGGTCGGTCACCTCGATCACATTGCGGTGCAATTGTTTTTCCTGCTCGAAGCGAATATAGGGGTACTGGCGGGAAGATGGCTTGATGACCACCATGTCCTGCTTGAGCTTGTCGATCTGCTTGACGCGGGAAGTGGCCTGGCGTGCCTTGGAAGCGTTGGCGGAGAAGCGCGATACAAAGCTTTGCAACTCGGCGACTTTTTCCTTGGCGCGGGCATTGGCGGCAGCCTGGCCTTCGCGTGCTTGCGCGGCGGCGGTCATGTATTCGTCGTAGTTGCCGGGGAATAACTGAATCTTGCCATAGTCCAGATCGGCCATGTGGGTGCAGATCGAGTTCAGAAAATGGCGATCGTGCGAGATGATGATCATGGTGCTGGTGCGCTGGTCCAGCACATTTTCCAGCCAGCGGATGGTGTTGATGTCGAGGTTATTGGTCGGCTCGTCCAGCAGCAGGATGTCCGGATTGCCGAATAGCGCCTGTGCCAGCAACACGCGCAGTTTCCAGCCGGGTGCGATTTCCTGCATCGGGCCATTGTGCTTGTCGGTGGGGATGCCCACGCCAAGCAGCAGTTCGCCCGCCCGCGCTTCGGCGGAATAGCCATCGAGCTCGGCGAACTTGCCTTCCAGCTCGGCGGCATGCATATAGTCTTCTTCGGAGGCCTCCGGATTGGCGTAGATGGCGTCCTTTTCCTGCTTGACCGTCCACAGTTCGGCATCTCCCTGCATTACCACGTCGAGGACGATCTGGTCTTCAAAGCCAAACTGGTCCTGGCGCAGCCAGCCGAGTTTTTCGCCACTGTCCAGCGCAACGTGGCCGGAGGTCGGGGTTAGTTGACCGGCAAGAATTTTCATGAAAGTGGACTTGCCGCTGCCGTTGGCACCAATCAGGCCGTAGCGGTTGCCGTCACCGAACTTGACGGTGACGTTTTCAAATAACGGCTTGGCGCCGAACTGGATGGTGAGACCTTGGGTGGAAATCAAGATGTATTACCTAAATATAAATTCAAAACAATGGTCATTTTACCAGTGTGAAGCCGGACTTGCTGGCGTGCGTGAACTTGGCTGCTGCGATTAGGCAGGCTTGCCCAGCTTGGTTTGCCAGTGGCCACCGCTGGGGATGTCAAGGTGGTAGCCCTGCACCATGTCCACGCCCATTTCCTTCAGCACCATATAGATTTCATGGCTTTCAACGAATTCGGCCACAGTGGTTTTCCCCAGTCCGCGCGCTACATCCACAATCGCTTTGACGAAAACCTTGTTGTCGCGTTCGAAGATGATGTCGCGGATGAACAGACCGTCAATCTTGAGAATGTCGGCCTTGATGTGCTTGAGATACGCGAAAGACGCAAAACCGGTGCCAAAATCGTCCAGACAGATGATGCAACCGGTGTGGCGTAATGCCTGGATGAAACGTTGCGCCTCTTGCAGATCAGATAATGCCGACGTTTCAGTGATTTCGATCATCAGACGACGCGGCGTGACTTGGGCTGCGAGCAACGCCTCAGAAATAAACAAGGCGAGGCCAGGATCGTCGAGCGAGCGCCCGGAAATATTCACCGCAAGTGCCGGAATGTCAGGTTTGGCCTGCAGCAGCGCAATGCTTTGCTTGATCACCCAACGGTCTATCTGCAAAATCTGGCCGCTTTTCTCTGCCAGCGGGATGAAATGTCCCGGCATGATGAGTTGTTCCGGGTTCGTCTCGTCATGCATGCGCAGCAGGACTTCCAGATGCGCAAGAATACCGCTCTGGGTGTGATAAATTCCCTGGAAATGCAACACGAAGCGGTCTTCGTCCAGGGCGCGTCCGATGCGTTCATTCCAGCTCATGCGCTGAATCATTTCACGCGAAGTATCCAGATCGGCCCGGTAGCTGCGCCAGGCATTCTTGCCGGCCTCCTTGGCCTGATACATGGCGGCATCCGCATGGGCAACCAGTTGCTCGGCGCTTTCTGCATGTTGCGGATAGGCGGCAATACCGAGGCTACAGGTCAGACGCAAGTTTTTGCCTTCGAAACGGAACGGAATCTGAGCCACTGCACGTACGATCCGTTCCGCCAGTGATTGGGCATCCTCATCACTGGCGTCGGGCATCAGTATGGCAAATTCATCGCCGCCCAGACGGCAGAATATTTCATTGCTGCGGATCAGCGCGCCCACCGCGCCAGCGACGCGGATCAGCATCGAATCACCAGCGCGGTGGCCAAAGGTATCGTTGATATACTTGAACTCGTCCAGATCAAAAAACAGCAGGCTGCCACTATTGCCGTGCCGTGTGATGTCACCCACCATGCGCCACAGTTCGTCTTCAAAACGGCGCCGGTTATACAGACCGGTCAGCGAATCGCGCTCGGCCAGATAAATCAGTTGTTCAGCGGTTTGACGTTCGCGTGTGACGTCCTCGAAAATCAGGATGCGTCCGATGATGCGGCCGTCCTGTTCACGCACCGGGTAAGACAGCTGGGTAATCACACGGCCGTCGGTCATCTCGATTTCCAGGCTCTCCGAGCTTTCATGCGTACTCATGACGCCCATGATGTGGCGCGAGAAATGATCCGGCCGCGCCAGTATGCAACCCGAGTCATTGAGCAGATCGGCAATTTCTCGCCCGACCAGGTTATCGCTGTTGCGGATCATCCAGATCTGCGTGAAAGCCGGATTGGTATAGGCCACCCGGTTGTTGATGGAGACAAACAGGATACCCAGATTCATTGCCGACAATAACGCCAGCAGGCGGGCTTTTTCCACGCGTGTTTCCGCGAGATAACGGCGCTGGATGGATTCGGCCTGTTGCAGCGCCTCAATGCGGCCACGCAGGCTGGCCGCCATGGCGTTGAATGCTTGATTGAGTTGCCCTACCTCATCATGACTGGTGACCGGAAGATGGATATTCAGATTACCCGCAGCGATGGTTTGACTGGCTTCCGCCAGTTGACGTAAATGACGCGTAAGCCACAGGCTGATGACAATCAGGAGTACGAATGACAGCACGAGCGCGACGCCGACTATGGCCAGCATTTTGTATTTCATGCGCGCTTCGGCATGTCTGAGAAAGTCATTGGAAATGCCGAAATGGAGCGTTCCGTATTGCTCTCCCCCCAGTGTGACGGGCATGGCAGTGTTGAATATGCCATCCCTATCCACATCGGCGAAGCTGTGGTTTTGTTCGGGGAGTTTGCGGTTATCCAGACCGGCTGCCGCGAGTCGCCTGCCTTGCATATCGGTCACGACCAGATAGCGCAGGCTTTTTTCCTTGTACATCGAGTTCAGCAGTTCCTGTACCCCGGCAATATCCCTCTCAAACAGCGCGGTGCTGAGTGCGGATTCGAGTGGCACGCGCAGTTCCTGCAGCCGTAATTCGGCATTTTCCTGCAGGCGTTGTTGTGCCTCATGCACGCTGGTAAAAGCCAGCAAGCCCAGCATGGTGAACTGCACCAGCATGGTGGTCAGGAATAATTTAACCCACAGCGGTATGGAAACATGACGCTTCATGAGCGCGGCTCCTTTAACAGGCGCTGTACTTCCGCGCCGTAGTGAGCCATCTCGCTCAGGCTGTGAGTGTCTGCGGGAAGGATGCTGCTGAAGTGGCTATGCTCAAGGAATATCCGTCCATGCGGCACACTGCCGAAGCCCAGCAGGGCATCCTGCGCTGCCTGGATGGTGGCTGCAGGGACGCGGGGGTTGGCCATGAAAAAGAAGCTCTTTACCGCCGGTGTTGTACCAATAATACGTAATTTATCCCGCACTTTTTCCGGTAATTGATTGAAAAAAAGGATGTTGACTATAGCTGCAGGAGCATCACCGTTTATTACGGCAAGTGCCGCATTATTGTGGGTGTCCCGGTTCAGAAAATGGTAATCCGCACCGCGGCGCAGACCAGCTTTTTGCAAATAGAGCGTCCCGAGTATGGTCGTGAATGCCAGAGGATCGGGGATGGCGATTTCGCGGTTCCTTAATTCGGCGGGGGAACTCAATCCGGATGATGCTGCGACGATCAGTACGCCCTGGATTGTAGCGGCATAAGTGGCGAGGGGGCGATAATTGGCTTCATGCTCGGCAAGCCAGGCCATGTGGGGTGGGGTTAACACGATATCGAAGTCGTCGTGCCGGGTTGCTTCAACGAAGGCGCGCGGATTTTTAGCGCTATAGAGCTGGACTTGCCGTGCGAGTTGTTGCTGCAGGTAGTTGCCTAGTGGCTGATACAGGCGAAACAGACGTTGTGCCGACAGGTTTGGATACAGTCCGATGATAAGCGGTGGAGACGTCGCGCGGGCGCTGAGCGGCAGACCGCAACAGAGCATGAGTGCGCATAATTGGCGGCGTGTAGGATTCATTGCCCGGATTATATGGGTTTAACGAACACTTTGGAGCGGCGCTGGTAGTTATATAGCGCCTGTTTGCCGGTGGGCAATTCACTGACATCGACCTCCTTGAAGCCGCGCTCGATAAACCAATGGGCGGTGCGGGTGGTGAGAACGAACAGGCGTTTCAGTTTTAGCGTGTGGGCTTTTTTCTCGGCGGCTTCCAGTAGTGCATCGCCACGCATTTTGCCACGATAATCGGTATGCACCGCCAGACACGCGAGTTCGCCAGCGCGCTCACCGGCAAACGGATAGAGAGCAGCGCAACCAATCAGTATGCCATCGTGTTCCAGTACGATGAAACGTTCGATTTCCATTTCCAGCCGTTCGCGCGAGCGCCGCACCAGCACGCCGTCCTCTTCCAGCGGACGGATCAGTTCCAGAATGCCACCGACGTCGTCAATGCCTGCCGGACGCAGGGTTTCCAACCGTGCGGGCGTGAGCATGGTGCCGATGCCCGCATGCGTGAATAATTCCGACAGCAATGCGCCGTCAATGTGACGGCTGATGAGGTGGACGCGGCCGATACCGTGTTTGCTGGCGGCGATGGCGCACGGCAGGTAAAACGCCACGTCTTCCGGCAGGCTGCGTTTGGCGACGACTATTTTTTCTGCCTCGGGCACAGTGAGTACGCGCAGCAAGCCACCCCGGGCATTGTGCACACCCTCGGTTTCCATCAGGAAAATCAGTTTGTCGGCATTCAATGCCAGCGCAGCTTTGGTGGCTACGTTTTCCAGCGACAGGTTGAATATTTCGCCAGTGGGCGAATAACCCAGTGGCGATAGCAGCACGATATCGTTGTCGTCAAGGCGCTGGCGAATGGCGGCAGCGTTGACCTTGCGCACTTCGCCGGTGTGTAGCAGATCCACGCCGCCGCGTACGCCCAGTGGCCGCGCAGTGACAAAGTTGCCACTGGTCACGCGAATATCGGCGTTGGCCATCGGGCTATTGGGCAACCCCATCGATAGGAGAGCCTCGATTTCCACGCGAACTTCTCCCACGGCTTCCTTGACGCAGGCCAGCGCGGCGTCATCCGTAACACGCAGGCCGTCCGCATAGCGGATCGCCGCGTCGCGCTGGGTTAAATGTTCTTCGACCTGCGGACGGACGCCATGGACCAGTACCAGGCGTACGCCAAGACTGTTCAGCAGATTGAGATCATGTGCGAGGCGGGTAAATTGGCCATCGCTGAGGACTTCGCCGCCAAAGGCAATCACAAAAGTTTTGCCACGGAATGCATGTATATAGGGTGCAGCGGCGCGAAACCAATGAACGAAGGTGGAGGGTGGAGAGGCTGCCATACGGTTTATTGTTGGATTTCGGATTGGATGTGCTTGAAGTGTATAACAAAAATACGAGGGTTTGTTACAGATCACCCCACAACGTTTGCATCGCAGCGAGGGCTGCGAGCGCTGCGGTTTCCGTGCGCAGCACGCGTGGACCGAGCCGAACCGGAATGAATCCCGCAGCCAGTGCTGCACTGTATTCAGCCGCGGCAAAGCCGCCTTCCGGCCCCGCCAGTATAGTCACAGCACCTTCCGGGCGCGGCAGGGTATGCAGGGTGTGTTGCGCATCCGGTGCGAAGATCAGCTTGAGCGGCGGCGCGGCAGCCTGAGCCAGCCAAGTGGGCAACGGGGTAATGTCGGATACTGTGGGTACGCGGTTGCGTGCGCATTGCTCGCAGGCAGCAATGACCAGATTTTGCCAATGGACACGACGCTTGTCAGCGCGGTCGCCGGAGAGCTTGACGACGCTGCGTGCGCAGGCGACCGGCTGAATCGCATGGATACCCATCTCCACCGCTTTTTGCAGGGTGTAGTCCATGCGTTCACCGCTGGAAATGCCCTGCGCCAGCGTGACACATAGCGGGGTTTCGCGCTCCACATCGCGCCATATTCCTAGTTGTGCTTCCAACTCGCGTTTGCCGATGTGGTGGATGCGGGCTGCCCACTCGCCGCCCCGGCCATTGAATAGCGTAATTGTGTCACCCACCGCCAGTCGTAATACGCGTATGGCGTGGTGAGCGCTGGCATCCGGCAGCTTGATCAGGGTATTTTCAACGAGGTCTTCGGGCAGGTAGAAGCGTGGCATGGTGGCTCAAGGAGGGCAGGGGTGCGTGATATGATAACGGGCATCGTATTGTAATTGGAGTCGAAGTAAATGGTCAGTCTGCAAACCCCTGTCTGCAATTTCGGCTGGAAAGCCCCGGATTTTGATTTGCCTGGTGTAGATGGCAAGCGTCATACCTTGCAGTCGGCGTTGGGAGAAAATGGGCTGCTGGTGATGTTCATCTGCAATCATTGCCCTTATGTGCAGGCCATTCGTCCGCGTCTGGTGCGTGATTGCCGGGAACTGCGTGATGTTTACGGGATAAACAGTATTGCCATCATGTCCAACGATCCGGCTGATTACGCGGAAGACAGCTTCGATAATATGCAGAAAGTGGCTGCCGAGTTCGATTTTCCGTTCCCGTATGTATACGACGCGAGTCAGGCGGTCGCACGTGCTTATGACGCAGTATGCACGCCGGATTTTTTCGGATTGAATCGCCAGGCTGAATTGCAATATCGTGGTCGTTTTGACGCTTCGCGCAAGGAGACGTCACCGGAAGGCGTGCGTCGTGATTTGTTCGATGCCATGGTACAGGTAGCACAGCAGCAGGCAGGTCCGCTGGAGCAGATTCCCAGTATGGGCTGCTCGATTAAATGGAAGGCAGAATAGCAGTGCTGCAATCCGTTATCGATGTGGTCAAGCGTGTCGCCCTGGCCGAGGTGATGCCACGCTATCTTAAAGTGGCCCACAGCCGCAAGGCGGACGGTAGTTTGTGTACCGAGGCAGACCTGGCCTGTCAGGTCGCACTGGTCAGCGAGTTGACGCGCATCGCACCTTATCCGGTACTGGGTGAGGAAATGTCCGAGGCCGAGCAGCGCAGGTTATGGGCAGCAGGATTCGACGGACTGTGGTGTATCGATCCTATCGATGGCACCTCCAATTTTGTCAATGGCGTGCCCTATTTTGCCGTCTCCGTCGCGTTGATGAAGGCAGGGCGCAGTGTGATGGGGGTGATTTATGATCCGGTCGCTGACGAGATGTTTTATGCCGAAAAAGGCCGAGGGGCGTTTTTAAATGGCGAGCCACTGCCGATCAAGACTCGCTCGCCCGATTTGAGCCACAGTCTGGCCGGGGTGGAATTAAAACGGATCAGCGACGCCATTGCGACGCAGGTGGCCTTACACCCGCCGTATAGTTCGCAGCGCAACTTTGGGGCGAGTACGCTGGATTGGTGTTACACCGCCGCCGGGCGATTCGATGTGTATTTGCATGGCAGCCAGAAATTGTGGGATTACGCTGCCGGCTGCCTGATCATGGAAGAGGCGGGGGGGCAAATGTGTACACTGACTTGTGATGATTTCTGGGCCGACAATCTGTGGGAACGGCCAGTGGTGGCTGCGCTGGGCATTGATTTGTTCGCTGAGTGGAAAGCCTGGATACGTGCCGCGGATAAATGAACCGGGCGGCCCAATTAAAAACTTTGATTATCCTCGACATGATTTGCAAAGCACCGCGCTGAGCCTTAAAAACCGGGCATTTTAGATCACAAATTCATGGCTTTTGCCGCCAATTCAGACGCTTGTCGAACTTGCCCAATTTGGCTGGCTCGGCCATAATCAAGAACTTTCGCTGAATTTTCTATTGTTGGGCAGCGACACTGCGCCACTTAAGCATTTGAATTGCCTGCTTGCGGGACACCCCGCTGGTTGCAAATATTCTGAACGCCCCCTCTTCGGGTATGCCGGTTGCAAGCCTGGGGGCCTGTTTTTGCAGTATTAAATGTATTTTTATTGACTAAGGAAGAAACAATGGCAACTCGTACCGATCTCGCAAACGCTATCCGGGCGCTGTCCATGGATGCGGTGGAAAAAGCCAAGTCGGGTCATCCCGGCGCACCAATGGGGATGGCGGAAATCGCCGAAGTGGTGTGGAACCATCATCTGCGCCATAACCCGGCCAACCCGAAGTGGATCGACCGTGATCGCTTCGTGCTGTCCAACGGTCATGGTTCGATGTTGCTGTACTCGCTGTTGCATCTGACCGGGTACGACCTGCCAATGGACGAATTAAAGCGTTTCCGTCAGTTGCATTCGAAAACGCCTGGCCACCCTGAATATGGCTACGCCCCGGGTGTAGAAACCACCACGGGCCCCTTGGGTCAAGGTATCACTAACGCAGTCGGCATGGCGATGACTGAAAAATTGCTGGCGGCGGAATTCAACAAGCCCGGCCATGAGATCGTCAATCACCATACCTATGTATTCCTCGGCGACGGTTGCCTGATGGAAGGCATTTCGCACGAATCCTGCGCGCTGGCCGGCACTTGGGGCTTGGGTAAACTGATTGCATTTTGGGATGACAATGGCATTTCGATTGATGGCCACGTCGAAGGCTGGTTTACCGACGATACCCCCAAGCGTTTTGAGGCTTACGGCTGGCATGTGATCGCTGGCGTGGATGGACACAATGCCGAGGCCGTGGAAGCGGCTGTTCAGGCAGCCAAAGCAGTCACCGACAAACCCAGCATGATTTGCTGCAAAACTGTCATCGGTAAAGGTTCGCCCAACAAGGAAGGTACCCATGATGTGCACGGCGCAGCCCTCGGTGCGCAGGAGATCATCGATACCCGCAAGCACATTGGCTGGGATCATCCGGCATTTGAAATTCCCGCCGATGTGTATGAAGGCTGGGATGCCAAAACCAAAGGTGCAGGGCTGGAAACGTTATGGAATAACAAATTTGCCGAATATGCAGCCGCGTTTCCGGCAGAAGCTGCCGAATTCAAGCGCCGCATGGCAGGTGAATTGCCGGCAAACTGGAATGCCCATCTGGCTCAGGCGATTGCCGCCATCAATGCCAAGGGTGAAACCGTCGCGACACGCAAGGCATCACAAATCGCTATCAACGCGCTGGCACCCGCGCTGCCCGAATTCCTTGGCGGCTCCGCGGATCTGACGGGTTCCAATCTGACCAACTGGACAGGCTGCCACCATGTTAAAGCCAATAGTGTCGGCAATTACATTTCCTACGGTGTGCGTGAGTTCGGCATGTCCGCCATCATGAACGGCATGGCGCTGCACGGTGGCGTACTGCCGTTTGGCGGCACCTTCCTGATGTTCTCGGAATACGCTCGCAATGCGTTGCGCATGGCAGCATTGATGAAACAGCGTGTAATCTGGGTATTCACCCATGATTCCATCGGTCTGGGTGAAGACGGCCCGACCCATCAGCCGGTTGAGCAAACTGCTACCTTGCGCATGATTCCGAACATGGATGTATGGCGTCCATGCGATACGCTGGAAACCATCGTTGCCTGGGGGCAGGGCGTGCAAAAACTCGATGGCCCGACCAGTCTGATTCTGAGCCGTCAGAATCTTCCTTTCATGCAGCGTGATGAAGCCACCATTGCCAATGTGGCCAAGGGCGGCTATGTGCTGAAAGATGCGGCGAACGCCAAAGTGGTGCTGATCGCGACCGGTTCGGAAGTCGAACTGGCGGTCAAGACACAGGAAGCTCTGGCGTCTGAAGGAATCGCCGCACGTGTGGTGTCAATGCCTTGCACCAGCGCGTTTGACCGCCAGGATGCCGCTTATAAGGCCAGCGTACTGCCCACGGGTGTGGTGCGTGTAGCCGTTGAAGCAGGCTCGACCGATGGCTGGTACAAGTATGTCGGCCTCGACGGCGCTGTGCTGGGGATGCATAGCTTTGGCGAATCGGCACCGGCACCGGATCTGTTCAAGCATTTCGGCTTTACCGTGGAAAATCTGGTGAAAACCGTCAAAAGCGTAATGTAACGGCAATACCATTGCCAGGGTGCGTCCAGCCCCTGGCAGCGAGAGGATTTATCTTTTTATATTGGAGGCGGTAAATTATGACTATTAAGGTTGGTATCAACGGTTTTGGCCGCATTGGCCGCATGGCATTCCGTGCAATTGCCAAGGATTTCCCGGATATCGAAGTGGTCGCGATCAATGATCTGCTCGACCCTGAATATCTGGCGTATATGCTGAAATTCGACTCGGTGCATGGCCGTTTCAATGGCGACGTGGCCGTTGAAGGCAGCAACCTGATGGTGAATGGCAAAAAAATTCGTTTGACAGCCGAACGCGACCCAAGCAACTTGAAGTGGGGCGAAGTCGGTGCTGATATTGTTATCGAGTCAACCGGTTTTTTCCTGACCAAGGAAACCTGCCAGGCGCACATCAATGCAGGGGCCAAGAAGGTCGTTCAATCCGCGCCTTCCAAAGATGACACCCCGATGTTTGTATTCGGCGTGAATCACACCAAGTATGCAGGTGAGGCCATTGTCTCGGCTGCTTCCTGCACCACCAACTGCCTGGCACCAGTCGCCAAAGTGTTGAACGATAACTGGGGTATCAAACGCGGCCTGATGACGACTGTGCATGCTGCGACGGCAACTCAAAAAACCGTGGACGGACCATCCAGCAAGGACTGGCGCGGTGGCCGCGGCATTCTGGAAAACATCATTCCGTCGTCTACCGGTGCCGCCAAGGCCGTTGGAGTCGTGTTGCCGGAATTGAAAGGCAAGCTGACAGGTATGGCTTTCCGCGTGCCTACTTCTGATGTGTCGGTGGTGGATTTGACGGTGGAACTGAATAAAGAAGCGACTTATGCGGACATCTGCGCGGCAATGAAATCCGCCTCTGAAGGCGCTCTCAAGGGCGTGCTGGGTTACACCACTGAAAAAGTGGTGTCCACTGATTTCCGTGGTCACTCTGCGCCTTCGGTATTCGATTCGGAAGCTGGCATTGCGCTGGATTCCACTTTCGTCAAAGTGGTCGCCTGGTATGACAATGAATACGGTTATACCTGCAACATGCTGCGTTTCGTACAGCACGTAGCGAAGTAATCGACAGCAAGCGGCAAGTCACAAGGGGGCGCAATATCACCCTGCTGACTTGCCCTTGTGCATAAACGATGTGAGCTTTAAGGCTTGGGCATCCCCAAGCCTTAAACCTTACTTCTCGGGAGAATCACAATGGCAGTTATCCGCGTTACCGACCTTGATCTCAAAGGCAAACGTGTTTTCATTCGCGCCGACATGAATGTGCCGGTAAAAGATGGAAAAGTCACTTCGGACGCTCGAATTACAGCGTCCATGCGTACCATAGAGCATTGTCTCAAAGCCGGTGCAAAAGTGATGGTGACCTCGCATCTTGGGCGTCCGACAGAAGGTGAATACTCCGCAGACAATTCGCTCCAGCCCGTAGCCGATGTGCTCAGTGCCAAACTGGATCAACCCGTGCGGTTGGTAAAAGACTGGATCGACGGTGGCTTCGATGTGACCGAAGGTGAGGTCGTGATGCTGGAAAATGTGCGTTTCAATAAAGGCGAGAAAAAGAGCCTGGATGAGACCGCACAAAAATATGCGAAGCTGTGCGACGTGTTCGTGATGGACGCTTTCGGAACTGCGCACCGTGCTGAAGCTTCGACGCATGGTATTGCCAAGTTTGCGCCAGTGGCGGCGGCGGGCATTCTGTTAACTGAAGAGTTGGAGGCACTGACCAAGGCGCTACTCAGCCCGGCGCGGCCCATGGTTGCCATCGTGGGTGGCTCCAAGGTATCCACCAAACTGACAGTGCTGGAAGCGTTGTCTGAAAAAGTGGATCAGATGGTGGTGGGGGGCGGTATCGCCAATACTTTCCTCAAGGCGACCGGCAAGAACGTCGGTAAATCGCTGTGCGAAGATGATCTGGTTCCGGTCGCTCAAGCGCTGATGAAGAAAATGACCGCACGTGGAGCCACCATTCCGATTGCGGTGGATGTGGTGTGCGGCAAGAAATTCGACGCCAATGAACCCGCGGTGCTCAAAGACGCCGGAGCCGTGGTGGATGATGACATGATCTTCGACATCGGCCCGAAATCTGCCCAGGAACTGGTTGAAATCATTATGAAGGCCGGGACAGTAGTGTGGAATGGTCCGGTTGGTGTGTTTGAATTCGATCAGTTTGGCGAGGGCACCAAAAAAATTGCCGAAGCCATTGCCAACACCAGCGCCTTTACCTTGGCAGGTGGCGGCGATACGATAGCGGCAATACAAAAATATGATATCTATGACAAGATATCTTACATCTCCACCGCTGGAGGCGCTTTCCTGGAGTTCCTGGAAGGCAAGAAATTGCCTGCTGTTGAAATTCTTGAGCAACGTGCAGCAGGCTAATCCATTAACGGTGTTTGGCTGGTATGAACGTCGTTGGATGGGCAGAATGTTCTGCCCATCGACGCTTCCTTGACAAGCCTTTTTCAGAGTAAATATATACATGATCCGTAGAACAAAAATCGTCGCTACCCTCGGCCCCTCATCCAATGATCCCAAGATTCTGGACAAGATGATGGAGGCCGGCGTGGACGTCGTGCGCCTTAATTTTTCACATGGTATTGCGCAGGATCATATCGATCGCGCGGAGATGGTGCGTTCGCTGGCGCGTACACGGGGCCGCGCTGTGGGTGTGCTGGTCGACTTGCAGGGGCCAAAAATCCGGGTTGGTAAATTTGTTGACGGCAAGATTACGCTACAGACCGGAGACCGTTTCGTGCTGGATGCTACCTGCGAAATGGGTACCCAGGAACGTGTCGGACTGGACTACAAGGATCTGCCCAAAGATCTGCAGCGTGGCGCCACGCTATTGCTGGATGATGGCCGTATCGAAATGTGGGTGGAAGAGGTGAACGGCGCCGAAATTATCTGCAAGGTAGTCCAGGGCGGCGTGCTGTCCAATAACAAAGGCATCAACCGCAAAGGCGGCGGCCTGTCTGCCGCCGCGCTGACTGAAAAAGATATCGAAGATATCAAGACAGCGGCCGCCTTGAAAGCAGATTATGTGGCGATTTCATTTCCGCGTTCCGCAGCCGACATGCAGCTGGCGCGCAACCTGCTGCGTGCGGCGGGTGGTCACGGCATGCTGGTCGCCAAGATCGAACGTGCCGAAGCGATCCCTGCGCTTGAGGAGATTCTCGATGCCTCGGATGCCATTATGGTGGCGCGTGGCGACCTCGGCGTGGAAGTCGGTGATGCGGCTGTGCCAGCGCTGCAAAAGAAAATGATCCGCATGGCGCGTGAGCGTAACAAACTGGTGATTACTGCTACGCAGATGATGGAATCCATGATTTCCAGTCCGATACCGACGCGTGCCGAAGTTTCTGACGTGGCCAATGCCGTGCTGGATGGGACCGATGCGGTGATGTTGTCTGCGGAGACAGCTGCAGGCATGTTCCCGGTGGAGGCGATAGCCGCCATGGATCGTGTGTGCTGTGAGGCGGAGAAAGAAATCGAACGGGATTTCGTCAATTTGCGTATCAATCGCAATTTCAACCGGAAGGATGAATCAGTCGCAATGGCAGCCATTTTTACCGCGACGCATCTGCCGAATGTACGCGCCATCGCAGCCCTGACTCAGTCCGGAAGTACCTGTCTGTGGATGTCGCGTATGAGCACGGGGGTGCCGATCTACGCCTTGACACCCGAAGTGGAAACCCGTAGAAAAGTGACCCTGTACCGTGGGGTTTATCCGGTCAATTTCCAGACCAATTCCAAGGATCGCGATCAGTTGTTGATCGAAGCGGAGGATGAGTTGCGCCGACGCGGCGCGGTGCGTGATGGTGATTTGATCGTACTGACTATCGGCGAACCGATCGGTGAGGCCGGTGGCACCAATACCATGAAAATCGTCACCGTCGGCGAGAACAAAAAATCTTAAAATTTTGCAGAATTTGCAGTCTATTTATTAACCAAGGAGAAAATCATGGCACTCGTATCCCTGCGCCAATTGTTGGACCATGCAGCTGAAAATGGCTATGGTCTGCCCGCATTCAACGTTAACAACCTGGAACAAGTTCAGGCCATTATGGAAGCCGCTGATGAATGCGGTAGCCCGGTCATCATGCAAGCCTCTGCAGGTGCGCGCAAATATGCAGGCGCCAGCTTTCTGCGTCATTTGATCACGGCGGCAGTTGAAGCTTATCCGCATATTCCGGTTGTCATGCATCAGGATCACGGCGCCAGCGCGCCGGTATGTATTCGTTCCATTACCGACGGTTTCTCTTCAGTGATGATGGACGGTTCCCTGAAGGAAGATGCAAAAACGCCTGCCAGCTACGAATATAACGTGGAAATTACCCGCAAGGTAGTGGATATCGCCCATGCTGTTGGTGTTTCAGTAGAAGGTGAATTGGGTTGTCTGGGTTCGCTGGAAACGGGTATGGCTGGTGAGGAAGATGGTAGTGGCGCGGAAGGCATGCTGGATCATTCGCAATTGCTGACAGATCCGGAAGAAGCCGCTGACTTTGTCAAGAAAACCGGTGTGGATGCCTTGGCTATCGCAATCGGTACATCACATGGCGCATACAAATTCACCCGTCCACCTACCGGTGATATTCTGGCGATTGGCCGTATCAAGGAAATCCATGCCCGTATCCCCAATACACACCTGGTGATGCACGGCTCTTCCTCGGTGCCGCAAGAATGGCTGAAAATCATCAATGATTTCGGTGGTGACATGGGTGAGACCTATGGTGTACCAGTTGAAGAAATCATGGAAGGTATCAAGCATGGTGTGCGTAAAGTCAATATCGATACAGATCTGCGCATGGCATCCACGGGCGCAGTGCGCAAGTTTCTGGCCGAAAACAAGAAGGAATTTGATCCGCGCAAATTCCTGATTGCCTCCACCAAGGCCATGAAAGCAATCTGTAAAGCACGTTATGAAGCTTTTGGTTGCGCAGGCCAGGCAGCCAAGATCAAGCCGGTAGATCTGGAGAAAATGGCAGCGAAATATGCCAAGGGCGAGTTGGCCGCGATTATCAAATAATCTTCCTTACCGCCCAACAAAAAAGGCAGCTGAGGCTGCCTTTTTTGTTGGCGGCCCGCTTCGTTCCTACAGAAGCCGATTGATTTATTTTTATTCCTTGTATTAGTTTTATCGCCGCCTATAATCCATATTAATAGTGTGGTTATTTGCGGGGGTATTGTCTCCGTTGAGTATGCGGTATGAGACAGGGGGAAAAGATGGAACACCTGATATTGGTGAAAAATAGCGGTCTCAACAGACTAATCCATATCGCACTGGTATTAATCTTGTCGTTAATTGCAGTCAAGGCTCACGCTGTACCAGCCTTCGCACGGCAGACCGGTCAAAACTGCGTTGCCTGTCATGCGGGAGGACAGTTTCCTGACCTTACCCCTTACGGGCGACTGTTTAAACTTACCGGCTATACCATCGGAGAACGCGCACTGCCACTTTCGGGTATGGCAGTGCTGACCTCCAATTCGGTGAAGGTCAAGGACGCTACCGCCACAGGGCACGCTGAGGACGGCAAGCCCATATTCAACACAGCCAGCCTGTTCATTGCAGGCAAGATTACCGATAAATCGGGCGGGTTCGTGCAGATCACCTATAACAACTACACAGGTGATACCGGGTATTCAGGCCATACCGGTTCGGACAATCTGGATCTGCGTTATGCCGACCGCCTGATTGATGCCAATCGCGACCTGATCTACGGCTTCACACTGCACAACAACCCCGGCGTGCAGGACGTGTGGAACAGCATGCCAGCCTGGGGCTACGGTGTCGTGCCTGGCAGCACAAGCGCGGGCGCGGCTACAACTCCGCTCCTTGATGGTGGACTCGCTCAACAAGTTGCAGGAATCGGCGCCTATGCCTACTGGAACAAGACAGTATACGCAGAACTCACCGGCTACCGCACTGGCGATGGCATCTTTTCCTTCATGACTCAGGGTAATGGTGGCCAAGTCAATATAAAGGGCACTAATCCTTACGCCCGCCTGGCGCTGACGCACGAATGGGGCCCTCACAATGTGATGGTGGGTCTGACGCACCTGGATGTCCATCAGTACACGGATACAACTAGTCATTCCGGACCCACCGATCACTACCGGGACAACGGCATCGACTTCCAGTACCAGTATTTGCTCGACCCTTACACAGTCACCGCCACAGTCACCCGCATCCACGAAAACATCGATTACGGTACGCTGGGAACGCCTTCAGCCACTGTGGATTCGCTGCGAGCCAAAGGCTCCTTCATTTATCAGGCGAAGTACGGCGCTACCTTGTCCTACTTCAATCTCACCAATACCTTGGGCACAGAATCCAGAGGCTGGACGCCCGAGGTATTCTGGACCCCGGTGCAATATGTGCGGCTCGGTATGCAATACACCAAATTCAACGTGGATAGCGCGGGAACGAATCCCAAGGCTAGCGATAACAATACCTTGTTCTTCTATGTATGGGGCGCGTACTGACTAGCCAGTGCATATCCACATGAATAACGAACTATTCGGAGACTGAATAATGAAAACCGCAGCACTCACTATGGTATTGGCTTGGGCCGCGATCACTGCGGGATGCACGACCACGGAAAATTCTTCACGCAACCTCGGCGATCCCAGCGTTCATGGCAAGACACTGGCCGAGCAGGTGTGCTCGGATTGTCATGGTGTGACCGGCAACTCCATTAATCCCACTTTTCCCAGACTGGCTGGACAGCAGGCATGGTACCTAAGCGCGCAGCTAAAAGAGTTCAGAGGCCACCATCGCGGGGATCCCGCAGGATTCGAGTATATGTGGGGTATCTCGAGGAGCCTGACGGATGCGCAGATCAAGGAACTGGCTACTTATTATGCTGAGCAGAAACCAGACGCCGACAAACCGGAAAATACCAAACTGGAGGACAAGGGTAAGGCGATTTTTGCGAGTGGTATTCCTAGCGAGGGGGTTCCGGCCTGCATGGCTTGCCATGGTGCAGAAGGGGCCGGTAGCGCACAATTTCCGCGTATTGCTGGCCAGCATGCCAACTATATCATCAAGCAATTGAACGTGTTTCAGAGTACAGAAGGGCGCCCCAATGCAGCGGCCATGAAGGTGGTTGCACACAATCTGAAGCCAGCGGAAATAAAGGCTGTGGCCGCCTATGTTTCGACCATCGAAACAAAATGGCCTCCTCATGCTGAGAATTAAGCGTTACCAGCCATCTTTTCCACCAGTAGCGTATGCAGCCGCCGGCTATCTGCCCGCAGCACATGGAATTTGATGCCGTCGAATTCGACTTCCTCGCCGCGTTTGGGTAAGTGGCCGAACTGGTTCACAACCAAGCCACCCACAGTATCAAACTCCTCATCGGAAAACTGCGTACCCAGCACGGTGTTGAAATCGGCCACTTCCGTCACCGCCTTGACCCGATAGCGCCCTGCCTTGTCACGGATGACATTGTCTTCCGTCTCGTCGAAGTCATATTCATCTTCGATGTCACCGACGATTTGTTCAAGCACGTCTTCGATAGTGACCAGTCCGGCGACACCACCGTATTCATCGACAACGATGGCGATATGGTTGCGACTGGCGCGAAACTCCTTGAGCAGCACATTGAGTCGTTTGGATTCCGGAATGAACACTGCGGGACGCAGCATCTCGCGTACATTGAATTCTTCGCCTGCATTGTGGCGCAACAAATCTTTGGCAAGCAGAATGCCGATGACATCGTCCTTGTTTTTGTCGATGACCGGAAAGCGCGAGTGTGCGGTTTCGATCACGAAGGGAATGAATAACTCGGGTGTATCGTTGATATCCACCATATCCATTTGCGCACGCGGGATCATGATGTCGCGCACCTGGATTTCAGAAACTTGAAGGACACCTTCAATCATTGACAAGGCATCCGCGTCGAAAAGGTTGTGCTGATAGGCGCTGTGCAAAATATCCACCAGCTCGCCGCGGCTTTCAGGCTCGCGCGACAGGAATGCGCCGAGACGTTCGAGCCAACTGGATTTGGCGGGTTCTTCCATGTTAAATCTGCTCCATTTCTAAATAAGGATTGGCAAAGCCAAGTCCAGTCACAATTTCGGTCTCAAGCGCTTCCATGGCTTGTGCGTCGGCATCATTTTCATGATCCATGCCATGCAGGTGCAATACACCGTGAACGATCAGATGCGCATAGTGGGCAAGGACAGATTTGCCTTGTTGTTGCGCCTCGCGACTCACTACCGGGGTGCACAGCACCAGATCGCCACTGATGACAGGCGTAGAGATATAAACGAAGGACAGCACGTTGGTGGCATAGTCGCGACCACGATAGTCATGATTGAGCGCACGGCCTTCCGGCTCATTCACCAGGCGGATGGTGATTTCGGCATCACGTTCCAGTGCGGCCCGCGCAAAATGCATGATCTGGGCACGGCTTGGCGCATCAACTGCACGCACTGCGCGCTGCACGGACAGCGTAAGACGCGGCCGTGCCGGCTTACTTCGGGGAGAGGGTTCAGCGGGTTTGGTCGCGCTTTTCATAAGCATCAACAATACGCGCAACCAGCGGGTGGCGCACAACGTCTTCAGACAGGAATTGGGTAAAGGCAATGCCGCGTATATTCTGCAGCACTTCACCGGCGTCAACCAGCCCGCTTTTCTGATGGCGTGCCAGATCCACCTGCGTGATATCGCCGGTGATAACGGCCTTGGAGCCAAAACCAATACGGGTGAGGAACATTTTCATTTGTTCTGGCGTGGTGTTTTGCGCTTCGTCCAGGATGATGAAGGCCTGATTCAAAGTGCGCCCACGCATATAGGCCAGTGGCGCAATTTCGATGGTGTTGCGTTCGAACAGCTTACCTACTTTGTCATAACCCAGCAAATCATATAGGGCATCGTACAGCGGACGCAAATACGGGTCGATCTTCTGCGCCAGATCACCGGGAAGAAAACCCAGCCGCTCACCGGCCTCCACGGCGGGCCGCGTCAGCACAATGCGTTTGACGGCATCACGTTCCAGTGCATCAACAGCGCTGGCAACGGCAAGATACGTTTTTCCGGTACCGGCAGGGCCGATGCCGAAAGTGATGTCATGCGCCTGAATCTGGGTCAGATACTCGGTTTGGCGCGGGGTCCGGCCGCGCAAATCGGCACGCCGCGTCATCAGCACCGGTACGCTATCCGGAGCAAGGCTGGTTGTTTTTTGATGCGTCGCCTCGACCAGGCCTAGCTGGATATCATCCACGCTGATCGGGTCGCGTGCCCTGAGATAAAACGCTTCCAGTAGCTGGGCCGCAAGTCGTGTCCTGGCTGTTTTTCCAGTAATGCGGAAGTGCTCGCCACGGCGTGTGATGACGACATCCAGGCCGGTTTCGATCTGGCGCAGATTTTCTTCCAGCACGCCGCACAGATTGGCCAGGCGCGTATTGTCTATCGGTGCGAAGGCGATTTCCATTAGTTCATTACCATTTCGCCACGTAACGAGTGCGGTTCCGCGCGGGTGACGGCGACCTCGACAAAATGTCCGATCAGACGCGGATGAGCGGGGAAATTGACCACGCGATTGTTGTCGGTACGTCCTGCGAGTTCACGCGCATCCTTTTTGGACACCCTTTCCACCAATACACGTTGCCTGCTACCCACCATGGATTGGCCGATAGCCAGCTCATTAGCTTCAATGCGTTTTTGTAATTTCACTAAGCGCGCCTGCTTGATGGCGTGAGGGACGTCGTCCGGTAATTCGGCGGCCGGCGTGCCTGGCCGTTTGCTATAGATAAAACTGAATGAATTGTCGAAACCGACGTCGTCAATCAGTTGCATGGTAGCTTCGAAATCCGCTTCCGTCTCGCCCGGAAATCCGATAATGAAGTCCGAAGAAATAGTGATGTCCGGGCGCACTTTGCGCAAGCGGCGGATGATGGATTTATACTCCAGCACAGTGTAACCCCGCTTCATTGCCGCCAAAATACGGTCGGAGCCTGCCTGTACAGGTAAATGCAGATGTGAAACCAGCTTGGGCAGGCGGGTATAGGCTTCAATCAGACGCGTGGTAAATTCGCGTGGGTGGCTGGTGGTATACCGAATGCGTTCGATATCCGGAATGCCATGCACATATTCGAGCAGCAGGGCAAAATCGGCGCTGTCCCCATCCGCCATCGCACCCTGATAAGCGTTTACATTCTGTCCCAGCAGATTGACCTCTTTCACGCCTTGGGTAGCAAGCAGGGTGATTTCGGCCAGAATGTCGTCGAATGGTCGTGATACTTCTTCGCCACGGGTATAAGGCACGACGCAAAACGAACAGTATTTGGAGCAGCCTTCCATAATCGAAACAAAAGCGCTGGCACCTTCCGATTTGGCTGCAGGCAGGTGATCGAATTTCTCGATTTCCGGGAACGAGATGTCGACCTGTGGCAGCCCGGTTACGCGCCTTTTTGCAATCAATGCAGGCAGGCGATGCAAGGTTTGCGGTCCAAATACGATATCGACATAGGGGGCGCGATCGATGATTGCCCCACCTTCCTGACTCGCCACACAGCCACCCACACCGATAATCAGCGCTGGATTGGCGTCTTTGAGTTCGCGCACCCGTCCCAAGTCTGAAAATACTTTTTCCTGGGCTTTTTCGCGTACCGAACAGGTATTGAACAGAATGACGTCTGCGTCAGCAGGGTTGTCAGTTGGAGTCAGTCCATCAGATGCGTGCAACACGCTCGCCATTTTGCCCGAGTCGTACTCGTTCATCTGGCAGCCAAAGGTTTTGATGAAGACTTTTTTCACAATGTGCGCCGGGCAGTTATCAGACTGAGGGCGAAGAAATTTGGTGGTGGTGATGGGCGGAGTCGAACCGCCGACCTATGGGTTATGAATCCATCGCTCTAACCATCTGAGCTACATCACCCCATGAAGCAAAGCGCGGAATTATCAGGGTTATGCCCTTGTCCTGTCAAGATTTGCGACGGTAAGCCCAAGTCATCATCACTATGCCAGCAATAATCATCGGCAGTGAGAGCCATTGTCCCATGCTGAGTCCGAGGCTGAGCAGACCGAGAAAATCATCCGGTTCGCGCGTGAACTCGACCAGAAAGCGGAATGTGCCATACCCAATCAGAAACAGCCCTGACACCGCACCCATGGGACGCGGCTTGGCCGAGAAGAACCATACGATGATAAACAGCACAATGCCCTCAAGACCGAATTCATATAGCTCGGAGGGGTGGCGCGGCACATTGTCCACCGCAGGGAAAACCATCGCCCAGGGAACATCGGTAGGCCGGCCCCACAATTCGCCATTGATGAAATTGCCGATACGCCCCGCGCCCAGCCCAAGCGGCACCAACGGCGCAATAAAATCGGTGATGACAAGCCAGGGCTTGCCCGAACGTCGTGAGAATAACCACATGGCGAAGATCACGCCGAGAAAACCACCGTGGAATGACATGCCGCCTTCCCACACATAAAAAATTTCGAGCGGATGCGCCAGGTAATAGCTGAATTTGTAAAACAGCACATAACCGAGCCGCCCCCCGAGCACCGTACCAAGCACGCCGTAAAACAAGACATCATCCAGATTTTTGATGGTCCAGCCTGAATCCGGATGCTGTTTGATGCGCCAGCGGCCGAGTACCAGCACCAGCATGAATGCAGTCAGGTACATCAACCCGTACCAGCGAATGGCGAGCGGACCGATGGAGATGGCAATGGGATTGAAGTCAGGATGGATCAGCATGGCGCGTGTTTATGGGATAAAATTGGTAATTCCGTATTATCGCACTAATCTGAGGTCAATCATGCCTGTCTACCGCTCCCATACCACTACCCAAGGACGCAACATGGCCGGGGCTCGCGCTTTGTGGCGCGCAACCGGCATGAAGGATGGCGATTTCGACAAGCCCATCATTGCCATTGCCAACTCATTTACCCAGTTTGTGCCGGGGCATGTGCACCTGAAAGACATGGGGCAGTTGGTGGCGCGCGAAATCGAAGCTGCCGGCGGTGTCGCCAAGGAATTCAACACCATCGCGGTAGACGACGGCATCGCCATGGGGCACGGCGGCATGTTGTATTCGCTGCCGTCACGCGAATTGATTGCCGATTCGGTGGAATACATGGTTAACGCCCACTGTGCTGATGCGCTGGTGTGCATTTCCAACTGCGACAAAATCACCCCTGGCATGCTGATGGCGGCGATGCGGCTGAACATCCCGGTGGTGTTCGTTTCCGGCGGCCCGATGGAATCCGGCAAGGTCACGATCCGTGGCAAGGTCGTCAAGCTCGACCTGGTGGATGCGATGGTATCGGCTGCTGATGAGCGTGAATCGGACGAGGACGTGATGACCATGGAGCGTTCCGCCTGTCCTACCTGTGGTTCCTGTTCCGGCATGTTCACTGCCAACTCGATGAATTGTCTGACCGAGGCGCTGGGCTTGTCGCTGCCCGGAAATGGCTCCACGCTGGCCACGCATGCAGACCGCAAACAACTATTTTTGCAAGCCGGCCGTTTGATCGTCGATCTGGCAAAGCGGCATTACGAGCAGGACGATTATTCGGTGCTGCCGCGCTCCATCGCCACGTTTGAAGCATTTGAAAACGCCATCGCGCTCGACATTGCCATGGGCGGTTCCACCAATACTGTGCTGCATCTGCTGGCATCTGCTTTTGAGGGTGGTGTGCCGTTTACCATGAAGGATATCGATCGCATGTCGCGCAAAGTGCCCAATCTGTGCAAGGTGGCGCCGGCCTCGCAACAATTTCACATGGAGGACGTGCATCGCGCCGGCGGCGTAATGGCCATCCTGGGTCAACTGGATCGAGCCGGGCTATTGCATCGTGATTTGCCCACAGTTCACAGCAAGACCATGGCAGATGCGTTGGACAAATACGACATATCGCGTACCGAAGATGCGGCAGTGTGCCAATTTTATCGCGCCGGTCCGGGGGGTGTGCCGACACAGGTCGCGTTCAGCCAGGACAAGCGTTGGCCCGACCTTGATCTCGACCGTGCTGCAGGCTGCATTCGCGACAAGGAGCATGCTTATTCGCAGGATGGCGGCTTGGCGGTTTTGCACGGCAATCTGGCGCTGGATGGTTGTATCGTCAAAACAGCGGGTGTGGATGAAAGCATCCTTAAATTTTCCGGCCCGGCACGGATTTTTGAATCCCAGGATGCGGCTGTGGAAGCAGTGCTGGCAGATCAGGTCAAGGCGGGCGACGTGGTGCTGATTCGTTACGAGGGCCCCAAGGGTGGGCCGGGAATGCAGGAAATGCTGTATCCAACTTCCTACATTAAATCCAGAGGGCTGGGGAAGGTCTGTGCATTGATTACAGATGGGCGATTCTCCGGTGGAACCTCGGGTTTGAGCATCGGTCACGTCTCGCCCGAAGCGGCCGAAGGCGGCACGATTGGCCTGGTAGAAGAGGGTGATCGTATCGAAATCGATATTCCCAATCGCAGCATCCATTTGGCGGTGACGGATGCCGAACTGGTGCGTCGTCGTACGGCGATGCATGCCCGGGGTGACCAGGCATGGCAACCGGTCAACCGCGAACGTGCAGTATCAGTGGCGCTGCGCGCCTATGCGGCACTCACCACGAGCGCTGCTACCGGTGCTGTGCGCGATGTCAGCCAGGTGGAGCGGCGTAGTCGCAGCAATGTGGAATAAGCCGCTATGAATACCATTCTGATTGCCAATCCCAAGGGTGGTAGTGGTAAAACAACCCTGGCAACCAATATTGCAGGTTATCTGGCGGCTGCAGGTCAGTCTGTACGCCTGCTGGACATGGATCGCCAGCAATCGGCCAGCGGTTGGCTGGTATTACGGCCTGAAATTTTGCCACCGATCAAGCTATTTTCGGATAAGCCAGGCAATATCGGGACCCAAGAAGGTTGGCTGGTAATTGATTCGCCTGCGGGATTGCATGGCAAGAGCCTTGAGCGCGTTTTGAAGTTGGTAAATCGGGTAGTTGTGCCGATTGCGCCTTCGCTGTTCGATATGAACGCCAGTCAGGAATTTCTGGAGATATTGCAAACCGAAAAAGCGGTACGCAAAGGCAAGATTCTTGCGGGTGTGGTAGGGATGCGCATGGCCCCCCGTACTCGTGCTGCAGCGATACTCGAGCAATTCATGAAAGATATGGATATGCCGATATTGGCATACTTGCGTGAAGCCCAGTTGTACGTGAATGCCGCCTTCGAGGGGAAAACGCTGTTTGACCTGCCTCCCTATCTGGCTGAGCGCGAACTTGAACAATGGCAGTACCTCCTCTCCTGGCTGGATTCCTGAGATTGATTGCAGGTCGTTACTGGTAGATTTTACAAGGCATCGCGAAGCAAATGTACGGCTTGTCGGTCGGTTCGTTTAGGGTAATATTGCAGCATATAAAGTAGATTCAGATCGTATTTCAATTACAGAGGAGAATACAAGATGAAGGCATGGATGAGTATCATGGGCGCTGCGATTGTCGCGTTGAGTATGGGTTCGGCGGCCGCAGCAGATTCAGGCTTGTCACTGGCCCAGAAAAACGCTTGTATGAGCTGTCACGGTGTGGACAAAAAAATTGTGGGCCCCGCTTACAAAGATGTCGCCGCCAAATACAAAGGCGACAAGGGCGCGGAGGCAAGGTTGATCGAGAAGGTTAAACGCGGTGGAGCGGGCGTGTGGGGGCAGGTGCCAATGCCCCCAAACCCGCAAGTCAAGGACGCCGATCTGAAAACGATAGTGAGCTGGATACTCAGCCTCTGATTGGTGACGCATGCAATGCGGGCCGGCTCTTGTAGCCGGCTTTTTTACGTCGTACACAATTTTCGTGAATGGTATGCCGATCAATGCGTTCACGGTTTTTGACGTTTGTGGTATAAGTTAACGAAGATTTTGTGACGGAGAGCGCGTTGAAACCCATCGTAAATGCATTACTGGTAGCAACAATGGCTGGGCTGATACTTGGCGGTTGTGGCAAACGCGAGGATGCTTCATCAGACAATATCATCAAAATTGGCTCGGTGTCGCCCCTTACCGGACCGCAGGCACATCTGGGTAAGGACAATGAAAATGGCGCGCGTTTGGCCGTGGATGAAATCAATGCCGCAGGCCTTACTTTAGGCGGCAAAAAAATGCATATCGACCTGTTGAGCGAGGACGATCAGGCTGATCCAAAAACCGCCACGATCGTGGCGCAAAAGCTGGTGGATAGTGGCGTTGTTGGCGTCATCGGGCATCTGAATTCAGGCTCAACTATCCCGGCATCGACGATTTATCATGCGGCAGGCATCCCGCAGATATCACCTTCCGCAACGGCCATTGCCTATACTGCACAAGGCTACAACACTGCATTTCGAGTAATGACCAACGATGAACAGCAAGGGCACGTGCTGGGTCAGTACGCTGTTAACAAACTTGGTGCCAAAAAAATTGCAGTGATTGATGACCGTACTGCATATGGTCAGGGACTGGCGGATGAGTTTGTCAAGGCAGCCGAAGCAGCCGGTGCGGAAATTGTGGCGCGCGAGTACACCACCGACCGATCTACCGATTTCATGGCCATTCTTACCTCGATCAAGTCCAAATCGCCCGATCTGGTGTTTTTCGCCGGCATGGATCCCCAGGCTGGGCCGATGGACAGGCAAATGAGACAATTGAATGAAGACGCAACTGCTAGGTGGTGACGGGATGCAGACACCGGAATTTATCAAGCTGGCGGGCACCGATGCTGAAGGTGCAATTGCTTCCAACCCGGGCCTGACGCTTGATTCCATGCCTGGTGGTAAGGATTTCAAGGAAAAATTCACTAAACGTTTTGGCCCAATCCAGAACTACGCGCCTTACGCCTACGATGCGGTCTATGTCATGGTGGAAGCCATGAAGCGCGCCGATTCTTCCAAGCCGGCCAAATATTTGCCGGAACTGGCCAAAACCGATTATCAGGGCGTGACCGGAAAAATCCGGTTCGATAGCAAAGGTGATGTGAGCGGCGGCGCGGTTACCTTATACCAGGTCAAAAATGGTGCCTGGCATCCTTTGGAAACCGTATTTAGCGGCAAGTAAGTCGGTTTTCCGCGGAATATGGATATTTTTGTTCAGCAGTTAATCAATGGCCTGGTTCTCGGTAGCGTCTACGCGCTGGTGGCGTTGGGCTATACCATGGTGTATGGCATCCTTGAGTTGATCAACTTTGCCCACGGCGAAGTGACCATGGTGGGCGCCATGGTAGCGCTAACCGTGATTTCTGCGCTGGTCGGCAGTGGGGTGCAATTACCCGGCATGGTCATCGCATTATTGGGATTGCTGGCTGCAATCCCCGCGTGCATGGCGCTGGGCTTTACCATCGAGCGTCTGGCCTACCGGCCGCTGCGCAATGCCCCGCGTCTGGCACCGCTGATTACGGCCATCGGTGTCTCCATCGTGCTGCAGAACCTCGCCATGCTGATCTGGGGACGGCAATACATTACCTTTCCGCCCATCCTTCCACAGGGCCGACATCAATTATTGGGGGCCACGATCACCGACATACAGGTGGCTATTCTGGGGACTTCCGTCGTGTTGATGCTGGGACTTACGCTGTTGGTGAAAAAAACCCGTCTGGGACGGGCCATGCGTGCCACTGCACAATCCCCCCAGATTGCCGGTTTGATGGGCGTGAATGCCAATACAGTGATCTCACTTACCTTTGTGATGGGCTCGGGGCTGGCTGCCGTGGCCGGTGTCATGGTGAGCGCCTATTACGGTCTGGCGCACTATTACATGGGTTTTCTGCTCGGACTCAAGGCATTTTCGGCTGCTGTGCTGGGCGGTATCGGCAATATTGGCGGCGCCGTGCTAGGCGGTTTGTTGCTGGGTGTGATCGAGAGTTTGGGTGCCGGTTATATCGGTGACCTCACCGGTGGTTTTCTGGGGAGTAATTACCAGGATGTGTTCGCCTTTTTCGTGCTGATTCTGGTGCTGTTGTTCCGGCCGTCAGGTTTGCTGGGCGAGCGTGTGGGCGAGCGTGCCTGAGCCTATGCTACGCAGCAAACGCCGGGCCTGGTTAACCTTTATAGCACTAGGCGTGATGCTGGCGGTATTGCCATTTGTAGTGGATTTCGGGCTGGGGCGTTCATGGGTACGCATCATGGATCTGGCCTTGCTGTATGTGATGCTGGCGCTCGGGCTGAATATCGTGGTGGGTTACGCCGGTTTGCTCGATCTGGGCTATATCGCTTTTTATGCCGTTGGGGCGTATTGCTATGCCTTGCTATCCTCTCCGCAATTTGGCCTGCACCTGCCATTTTGGGCGGTGTTACCCATAGGTGCGGCTGTAGCAGGCTTGTTCGGTGTATTGTTGGGTGCCCCTACCCTGCGATTGCGTGGCGATTACCTGGCCATTGTGACACTCGGTTTTGGCGAAATCATTCGTATTTTCCTGAACAATCTCAATGCACCGGTGAATATCACCAATGGTCCACAAGGAATCAACCAGATTGATCCAGTCAGCCTGATGGGCGTGTCTCTGGGCAAATCCCATGAGTTATTCGGAATCAGCCTGTCTTCTCCGCATCAATATTACTACCTGTTTTTGGTGCTCACTTTGTTGGTGGTATTCGTTTCCATGCGTTTGCAGAATTCACGCATTGGCCGCGCTTGGGCAGCGATACGCGAGGACGAAGTCGCCGCCGAAGCGATGGGCATCAATGTCCGCAATATCAAATTGCTGGCGTTTGCCATGGGTGCCACATTCGGTGGACTGGCAGGCGGACTGTTTGCCGGGTTCCAGGGTTTCATCAGCCCGGAAAGCTTCAATCTGATGGAATCCATCATGATTCTGTGCATGATCGTGCTGGGGGGCATGGGTAATATCCCTGGTGTGATTCTGGGCGCGTTACTGCTGACGGTGCTGCCGGAAGCATTGCGCTATACCGGCGATATGCAACGTGCCTGGCTGGGGCATGTGGTGGTGGATCCTTCCGACTTGCGCATGCTGCTGTTTGGCATGGCGCTGATACTGGTCATGCTTTTTCGTCCCGCCGGATTATTGCCGTCGCGCCAACGCAAACGCGAACTGGTTGCCGAGGATGAGATCGCAGCGCAGGAGCAGGCCAGTGTTTATGACGCAAGGCATTGACGGGAATGGCTGATCTCATCCGGCTGGAACAAATCAGCAAGAATTTTGGCGGGATTCATGCGCTCAAGGATGTTTCGCTGCAAGTGCGTGAAGGCGAAATACTTGGACTCATCGGCCCCAATGGCGCGGGCAAGACCACGCTATTCAATATTCTCACCGGGCTGTACACACCGAGCAGCGGAAATATCGAATTCAGACACACCTCAATGCTGGGCATGAAACCGCATCAGGTGCTCAAGCAGGGCATTGCGCGCACCTTTCAGAATATTCGTCTGTTTGCCAATATGACTGCGTTGGAGAATGTCATGGTAGGACGCCATGCACGCACTCATGCCGGTGTGATGGGTGCAGTATTGCGAAGTGCGGCTACGCGTGCGGAAGAGGCAGCAATAGGCGTGCGTGCGCACGAGTTGCTGGAATGGGTGGGGATTTCCGGCCATGCCCGTGCGCTGGCCAAGCATTTGTCTTACGGTGATCAGCGCCGTCTGGAAATTGCCCGTGCGCTGGCCACCGACCCGCAAGTGTTGGCGCTGGATGAGCCGGCGGCAGGCATGAATTCGGGTGAGCGCGACACGCTCAAGCAATTGATCCGGCGAATGCGCGACCAGCTTGGTTTGACGGTACTGGTGATTGAACATGATGTGAAGCTGATGATGAGCCTGTGCGAACGTATTGCTGTGCTCGATTTTGGCGAGTTGATCGCGCAAGGCACACCAGACGAGGTACGCCATGACCCGCGCGTGATCGCTGCCTATCTCGGCGGAGGAGCAAAGTGAATTTGTTATCCGTGGAAAATCTGGCCGTTTCCTACGGCAACATCAAGGCAGTGCGTGGCGTCAGCCTGAATGTGGAAGAAGGCGAACGGGTCTGTCTGATTGGTGCGAATGGCGCGGGTAAAACCACTTTGCTCAAGGCGATCGCGGGTATGTTGCCGCCCGCCAAAGGCGCGGTGCACTTTGCCGGGCAGTCCATTACGCGCAAACCTTCATTTCAGATAGTCCGACTGGGGCTGGCCATGGTGCCGGAAGGCCGCGGTATTTTTTCGCGCCTTACCGTGGCGGAAAACCTTGCCATGGGTGCTTATGCCCGGCGCGATGACGCTGCGGTACGCCAGGAAACCGATGCCATGTATCAGCGCTTCGAACGTCTTGGAGAGCGCCGTAACCAGCCCGCCGGACAACTCTCCGGGGGCGAGCAGCAAATGCTGGCGATTGGCCGTGCGCTATTGTCGCGCCCACGCCTGTTGCTGCTGGATGAACCGAGTATGGGGCTGGCACCGATGATGGTGGAAAAGATATTCGACACGTTGCGCGACATCGCCGCGCGTGGGGTCAGTATTTTTCTGGTCGAACAAAATGCCCGCCTCGCGCTGGAAAGTTGTGACCGCGGCTATATCATGGCCAGTGGAAACATCACCGGCGCGGGTCCGGCCGCTACGCTGATGGAGGATGCCGCGGTGCAGGAAGCATATTTCGGTGCTTGAAACGATACAGACCTTGCTCAGTTAGCACGGCATCAAGCGGTACATCCCAAGGATCGTATGGCAATTCACCGTTGATGCGTTGGCATTCAAACGCGACCCCCACCAGATAGGGTTTGCGCCACGTTTTGCGGCGGCGCAGGTAAGCCAGGGTTGTATCGTAGAAACCACCGCCCATACCGATGCGATTGCCGCTAGCATCAAATCCCACTAGCGGCATGAACAACACATCCAGTTGGCGTGCATGCAATTGCTGGGAGGTGGTGTTTTCCGGAATGCCAAACCGATTGGTTACCCAGGATTGCCCTGCTTGCAGGCGATTGAACCACAGCATCCTGCCGCGTCCGTAAGACAGCATGGGCAAATAACAGGCACGATTGAGCCTCAGGCTGCGGTTAATGAGAGGCAGGGTGTTGATTTCGGTGCCGTGGGCAAGATAAATGCCGATGCGTTGATGGCGGGTCAGCAAGCCGTGGCGTAATGCATTGCGCATTAAATGAAGGGCGGCGCGACGGCGTTCGACGCGGCCAATAGCAGCGCGGCGCTGGCGCAGGGATTTACGTAGTTCGGATTTGTTCATGAAGGGGGTGCTCCCCGCGATGCAGTCTGGTCGCTATCTTGAACCTGCGGTTCAAGGGGTCGCAGCGCAAGTAGTTTAGGCACATTAACGTGTAACGCACACACCGCTACCAAAATGTAGCCGCAACCAGGTCAAATTTATTGGTTCAAAGAATTCGCGGCCAAGGCAACATCGCAGGGAACATTAACTGGATCAGGAAGAAGCAAACAGTTCATTCTGATCTGCCAAGGCTTCGTCCAGCAACGCTTCCATGGAATTCATTCTACGCTTGATGGCAGTGATGTCAAAACCCGAGTCTTCCCTGGTGGACAGGAGTTCGTAGGCGATATTCAGCGCGGCCATCACGGCGATCCGCTCCACCCCGATGACTTTACCCTGCTCGCGAATTTCGCGCATTTTCTTATCCAGATAATCCGCTGCGGTCAGTAAAGCCTCCTGTTCGTCAGCTGGACAGGCAACGCGGAATTCGCGCCCCAGGATGTTGATATCCATGCCTTTGCTATCGCGGCTCATGTTTCACTTTCAGGGATTTTTTCCAGCAGGGTTTCGATACGGGTGCGAGCCTGTGCCATGCGTTCGGCAAGCAGTTTTTGTTCGCCAGTTGCCGCAGCAATTTGCTGGCGCAGCTTCTGGTTCTCAGTGCGCAGATTCTGGCACAATTGAGTTATCTGCTGAATTTTGGATTCGAGGGCGTTCAGTTCACTTTCCATACACACACTATAATTTGGAAAATTCAGCTGCGTCAACAGTTAACCGAACTAACCGAAAGTAATATTTAAACAAATGAGCGATACCAGCCAATTTGTCGACCCCAACGCGGACTTCGATGAAAATAACCCGCTGCGAGAAGACGCGGTGCATTACCCCGGTAAAACCGCGCGCGGTAAGGCGTGTGAGTTGGTGGATAACACCGGCCATGCGCTTGCCGCCAGCGAATGTATGGATATCCTCGCCAGCCTGATCGAAAATGATTTGTTCGGTTTTCATCCATTTTCCGCCAATGGCGGTGAAACCATCAGTCTGGATCGGCGCGAATCCACCCATGTACAAGTGGGTGATGATCTATATCGTTTGATTGTGTTCCGCTATCAGGCGCGCATCGAAAATTTCTGATGGCCTATCTTCTCGATTACATCAAATCGCGTTGGGCGCCGAAAGGCAGTGTGGTGACTGCTGGCGTCCCGCCGGAGGCGCGCGTGGATCAAGTGCCGGTGTCACGCGCGCTGGTCGCGTGTCATCTTGCGGCATCTCCCCGGCTTCCTCAGGGCGACGCGGTGGAAGCGGCGATTTTCGCAGCGTTATCTGATCCATTGTTCCTGCAAACCGGGCCGCGCGGTCTGGCGCAACAACTCAATGCGGCGGGACTCAATACCGACCTGGAGCCATTGGTGAAGTTGCTCACCGTGCTGACTCAAGAGGTTACCAGGCGCATGTATATCGAGGCCGCCAGCCAGCGGCCTGAGGCCGTTGGCATTCGTCTGTTTCCGTTGCATGCCAATTCGGATCCAGCCATTCAGGCATTGTGCAGTGCCGACGCCCATGGATTGGGTGCCGGAGTTTATCCTTTCACCGCTGTGCCGGACAATCCCACGCCCGGGCAACCGTGCGCTTTCTATATCCGGGTTGTCACTCAGGATTAGCCGTTTAAACGGCATTCCGCTATAATCTGCCGCCTTGTCAGGTGCCACGCCGTCTTTCGGCTGCGTGGTTAAACGGGAAACTGGTGTAATGCCAGTGCTGCCCCCGCAACGGTAAGCGAGTGTGGGCGTGTCATGACTGCCACTGTGCGAAAAGCATGGGAAGGCGATGCGCCAAATCTTGCGAGCCCGGATACCGGCCTGTCAGACCATCCGAAACATTGCGGGAAGGCAATGTGGCCGGGAATGTCTTGTGCACCCTGTGCGCTTTCACGCCTGCCTGCTTTCCCCAATGTTTCCTTTTAGATCTGCCGCAAGCGGGGACCCTTGCGAATTTAAGGAATCATCATGCACACTCGTTTCGTCCTGAGCGCGTTCGCGCTCGCTATTGCATCAACCACTCATGCTGACCCTGCAACTTACGCGCTGGGCGATATTGTGGTGACGGCCACCCGCACTCCGATTCCGGCCAAGGAGGTGATCGGCGACCTTACTATCATCAGCCAGACGCAAATCCGCAATGCTGGTCAGACCACCCTGGTACAGTTGCTGCAAGAGCAGCCTGGCCTGGAAATCACCCAGTCTGGCGGGGTCGGTACTGCTTCTGGTATCTATATCCGCGGCGCCAATGCCAACCAGACGTTGGTGTTAGTGGATGGATTGCGTGTCGGATCGGCCACGCTGGGTACGACACCATTGGAAAATATCTCCCTGGATCAGGTGGACCATATCGAAATTTTGCGTGGACCAGCCAGCAGCCTGTATGGCGCAGACGCAATCGGGGGGGTGATCCAGATTTTCACCAAGCAAGGCAAAGGCGCACCTCGCATGAGTGCGGCGCTGGGTTTGGGTAGCTATGGCACGGTGAATGGCCGCGTGGGCTATTCGGGTCAGGCCGGCGCAACGCGCTTTAGTCTGGGTGCAGGCTATGACAAAACCAATGGCGGTTTTTCAGCAGCGCGACCTGGCACATATGGTTATGTGCCCGACGACGATGGCGACAGGAAGCGCAATGCCAGCTTGAGTCTGGAACATGCGATTGATGCCGGGAACAGCATTGGGCTGAGCGGATTTTATAATCACGACCGGGTCGAATATGACAATGGTACGGCTAACGATTATGCAATTAATCAGGTCAATGGATTGTCGGCTTACTGGAAGGGCCATCTGGCCGGTGGCTGGCAAAGCCGCATATTGATTGGTCAAGGGGAGAATCTTACCAATAACTTCAGTAACGGTGTGTCAAATGGCAGGTTCGATACTCGCCAGACTCAATATCAGTGGCAAAACGATTTT
Organism: Pseudomonadota bacterium; assembly: GCA_040388645.1. Lineage (GTDB taxonomy): Bacteria > Pseudomonadota > Gammaproteobacteria > Burkholderiales > Sulfuriferulaceae > Sulfuriferula. The sequence continues at coordinate 77,192 of JAZKBM010000006.1, read as the reverse complement.
ACCGTGCCGTTAGGTATAGTCACCGCCAGTCTGGAGCGCAATGAGCAAAAGGTTGATTCCACGCAAGTATTTACGCACACCTCACGCAGTGTCAACGCGGTTCAGGTGGGTTATGTGGCACGTATTGGTCAGCATGGTTTGCAAGCCTCGTTGCGTCATGACAATTACAGCGACTTTGGAGGCTACACTTCAGGCACAGTGGGCTATGCTTACAGCATTAATCCGGTGTGGAAAATCACGACAACTGCGGGTACGGCATTCAAGGCACCTACCTTCAATGACATGTATTATCCGAATATCGGGTTTTATGCAGGTAACCCCAATCTCCAGCCAGAGCAGTCGCGTCAGGCCGACGTCGGTGTGCGCTACCATGAGGATGTGAATCAGTTTGGAGTGACCGCCTTTCAGAACCGGGTGAGGGATTTGATCACCTACGATACCTCGGTTTTTCCAAACACTATGTCGAACATTGCCGACGCGCGCATTCGAGGCGTGGAATTTACCGGCGCCACGGAGCTGGCAGGACTGAAAATCAAAGCCAGCTTCGACTGGCAAAATCCGCAAGATCACGCCACGGGTAATGTGCTTGTGTATCGTGCCCAGCGTCATGGCACACTGGATTTGTCTAAGGTTTTTGGCGATCTGGAATTGGGTACACAGGTAATCGCTTCAGGCAAACGTTATATAAATGCGTCCAATACCCAAAGTCTCGGTGGCTATGCGCTGGTCAATTTGCGTGCGCGTTATAGGCTGGCACCGGCATGGAGTGTGCTGGCACGCGTCAATAACGCGCTGGACAAGGATTATCAACTGGTGAATGGCTATAACACACCGGGTCTGAACGCTTTTGTCGGCGTAGAGTACAATCCACATTAATCGTACCAAGGAGCGCATCATGTCTTTATCGCTTAAGCAGCGTTTGTGGGTACTCGTTGGCCTGGCAGTTGCCATGGCAACCACCCGCATGAGTCACTTTGGCACCGCCGCACTGCTTCCCGACGCAAGTCTGGCTGTATTCCTGCTGGCCGGGGTGATGGGGCTGTCGGTAGGTTGTCTGGGGATGTTGATGGCAGCAGCGTTCGGCATTGATGTGCTGTCAGCGCAAACCGCAACGGAAGCCGGCTGGTGCATGACACCGGCGTATTTCGGCCTGATCCCGACCTACGCTTTGTTATGGGGTGCCGGGCTCTGGCTGGCACGCCGGCATGCTGATTTCCCTGCTGCCATGAGTGCAGGGGTGGCGTTGGGTGCGGTTGGCGCTGCGTTTGTGGTGTCGAACGCATTCTGGTACGGCTTGTCGGGTACCCTGGGCGATATGGGGGTGGCGGCCTATGCGCTGGCTGTGGCCAAATATTTCCCGCCTTATCTGGGCAGTGCCGCGCTGTATCTTGTGCCCGCCTGGCTGATTTTTCGCTTCACTCATCAAGGTCACGCGACGGTAAACTAGAGAGCAAATCCGGTTTGCCGCGGGCTTGAATGCACAGGCTCAATCTAGCCGCTGATATCCCGCGTAGGAACTGACTGTCACACGCGCGTCACGTTGCTTTGCTACAAAACGGTTGCAGGTGAATGCGGCGTTCCCGCCCATCGCGCTGCACCGGAGTGGTGACGTGAATATTCTGATGGTCTCGGATGTGTATTTTCCGCGCGTGAATGGTGTGTCCACATCGATCATGACCTTGCGCCGCGAGTTGCAGGCGCTTGGTCACAAGGTGACGCTGATCGCACCTGCTTATGACACCAATGAAACGGCGCAGGCGGATATACTGCGTATTCCGGGGCGCAAGGTTCTGCTGGACCCTGAGGATCGCATGATGTCGCGACGCGCCTTGCGTCAGCTGCCGCAAGCCCTGGCCGGGCAGCCTTTCGACCTGGTGCACATCCATACGCCGTTTTTTGCGCATTACACCGGTCTGCGTCTGGCGCAGGCATTCAATATTCCCTGTGTGGAAACATACCACACCTTTTTCGAGGAATACCTGTACCACTACGTGTCATTTTTGCCTAAAGCGGCCATGCGTTACCTGGCGCGCTATTTTTCGCGCAAGCAATGCAGCCAGGTTGACGGCTTGGTGTTGCCGTCTATCGCCATGGACGAAGCGCTGGCCCGGTATGGGGTACGCGCATTCAGTAAAATTATCCCCACCGGTATCGAGCTGGCTGATTTCAGTGCGTGTGACGGTGCGGCTTTTCGTCGCCAGCACGGCATTGCACCAGAACGTCCGGTAGTGGTGTATGTAGGCCGTGTTGCATTCGAGAAAAACATCGGATTTCTGCTGGAGATGATGGATGAATTGCGTACCAATCTGCCCGATGCATTGCTGGTGATCGCGGGCGAAGGACCGGCCGCATCCAGGCTGAGACGCGAGGTTGCAAGTTTGGGATTAACGCATAACGTACTCTTCGTGGGCTATCTGGAACGCGGTACCGAACTGCCTGCATGCTACTGTGCCGGCGATGCTTTCGTCTTTGCCTCGCGTACCGAAACCCAGGGGCTGGTACTGCTGGAGGCCATGGCACTCGGTGTGCCGGTGGTGTCTACAGCGGTGATGGGCACACGCGATATCCTGGCTGCCGGGCGCGGCTGCCGCGTTGCCGAGGATGACCCAAAGGCTTTTGCGGCTACGTTGCGCGAAGTGCTGACAGACAAAGCATTACGCATGCGCTTGAGCAGCGAGGCCAAGCAACATGCGCAGGATTTGAGTGCACCGCAGATGGCACGGCAAATGCTGGGTTTTTACCGTGAAGTGGGGGAGCGGCACGCCAAATAGAGGGCCATGTGCGCGATAATGTCGCGCATGGCATACGCAGATTCACCTTACATCGGCCGCTTCGCTCCTTCGCCCACCGGGCCGCTGCATTTTGGTTCGCTTGTGGCCGCCCTCGGCAGTTACCTGCAAGCCCGGGTGAATAATGGGCAATGGCACTTGCGCATGGAAGACCTGGACAAGCCGCGCTGCCTGCCAGGCATGGCCGACACTATTTTGCACACCCTGGCGCAATTCGGTTTCGAATGGGATGGTGCCGTGGTGTACCAGTCCCAGCAGCAGTCTGCCTATCGCGCTGCGCTGGATCAATTACAGGCCGCAGGACATCTCTATGGCTGCGCGTGTACCCGACGTGAGATCGCCGATTCCAGCCTGCATGGTATCGAAGGCATGGTCTATCCCGGCACTTGCCGGCAGGGTCTCCCGCCCGACCGTGCGGCGCGAGCGTTGCGGGTGCAAACAGACAATCATCCGATTTGTTTCGATGACCGCTTGCAAGGCCGCGTATGTCAGCGGCTGCAACATGATCTGGGTGACTTTGTGGTGCGGCGCGCTGACGGCATCTTTGCCTATCAACTCGCCGTGGTGGTGGATGATGCCCGGCTCGGGGTGACCGAAGTTGTGCGTGGTGCCGATCTGCTGGCATCTACGCCGCGTCAGATATATCTGCAACACTTACTGCACTTGTCTACGCCATCCTATTTGCATCTGCCCGTTGCCGTGAATGCAGCGGGACAAAAGCTCTCCAAACAAACCAATGCCGCCGCACTGAACCCGCACTTGCCGTTCCCCGAGATGTGCCGGGCGATGGCATTTCTGGGTCATCCGGTACCGGCTGAGGTGAATACGCTGACTCAATTCTGGGATTGGGCAAGATCCGCGTGGTGCCCCCAGCGGCTATTGAGCAAGGAGGGAGACACAAGGTATACGGCTGTATGACGTGTTATTCTTTGTGCTCGAAAGGAGTCCGACATGGCTTTACCCGAACGTACCCAGCAGGTGATACAGACTTATGCGCAGTTTATCCACGCTATAGCTACCGCTTGTTTCAAACCTGAATTGATGGCCCAAACCCAGCAGATGCTGACCCAGGCAGAGCAACAAGGCTGGGCTACGATGGTGATGGCGGCACGCCAGGTGCTTGCCGGCAAGCGCGATAGTAGTGTGTATGCGGGACTGGATGATGATGACCGCATCATTATCGAAGCGATCCTGCGCGGAATTCAGGATCCTGCCACCTTACCCGACCCGAATCAGCAGCCTGACCCCAGTGCCGCTGCACCGGGGCTGGCCGGTATGATCCATGCCGCAGCGACGGGCGACGTGCCGGCACTTTCCGCATTGGCGGACATGGCCGAACAGATGGTCAAGGTGGGCGGCGATATGGGACGCCTGGGAGGCAGTTTGCGCCGCCTGGTCAACGGTGAGCGCGATGTGGATTTGCTCACGCGCGGCATGAGCGCGAGTGGTCGCGATCTGGTTGCCAAACTGGTGGAAGAACTGGCACGCTACAACGTGCATTGATCCGTTGATTCCGCTATCATCGGGGCATGTTTTGGTAAGGAGTAATCGCAATGGCAAGAACTGTAAATTGTATCAAGTTGGGTCGTGAAGCCGACGGACTGGATTTTCCGCCAATGCCGGGCGCGTTGGGCCAGCGTATTTATGAAAATGTATCGAAAGAAGCCTGGGCTGGCTGGATCAAGCAGCAGACCATGCTGGTGAACGAGAATCGCTTGAATCTGGCTGACGCAAAAGCGCGTAAATACCTGATGGAACAGGTGGAGAAATATTTCTTTGGTGAAGGTGCGGATGTGGCAACTGGCTATGTGCCGCCCGCTAAATAAACTGCCTTCACGAGCATAAAAAAAAGGCCGGATTCAATCCGGCCTTTTTTATTGATGTGCTTTGTACTCAACGTTGCGCCACACGCTCGATTTCTTCAACTGTCGTGTGGCGCACGTCTTTGCCCTTGACCATGTACACCACATACTCGGACATGTTTTTGGCGTGGTCACCCATACGTTCGATGGCCTTGGCGACAAACATGATGTCGATGAAAACCGAGATGGTGCGCGGGTCTTCCATCATGAAGGTGATGAGATGTCGCAGCACCAGGCGGAATTCCTCATCGACCTGCATATCCTGGCGCACGATATCGGCGGCACTGGATACATCCAGACGCGCAAAACCGTCCAGCGCACGACGCAGCATTTCCAGCACCACGTTGGACATGTATTTGATCTCATTGAAGCGTGGCTGCGTGAGTCGATCCGACTCATGAATCCGCCGTGCCATGCGTGCGATCTTGGCAGCTTCGTCACCGATACGCTCCAGATCGGTAATGGTTTTGACCACCGTCATCACCATCCGCAGATCGGACGCAGTGGGTTGGCGGCGTGCAATGAACTGGGTGCAGTCTTCATCCAGTGCGACTTCCAGTCCGTTGACCTGGTGATCGTTGTTGATGACTTGCTCAGCCAGATCGAGATCGGCGTTGATCAACGCTTCGATGGCACTGGATATCTGCTGCTCGACCAGCCCGCCCATCTGTAAAACACTGGAGCGAATGTTTTCGAGATCGGCATCGAATTGTTTGTATGTGTGCTCTTGAACCATGGTCGAGATACCTCTTTCAGATAGTTCCTGCAATTATAGCGTCAGGTCGGTGCGGAACAGTGACGTATTCATTACAAACGTGCGGATTAGACCTCAACTCCGGAATGGAATTTCCGCTTGCTTGCCGTCGATCGTGAGCGTCAACACCCAGTCGCGCCGACCGGTCACACACACAGGCAACAACACGTGTGCCTGCCAGTTACCTGCGCTTTCCGGCAATAAATGATAACGGTTAAAACCCATATCCATGCTGCGCATGATAAAGCTGGCGTAAATTTCGTGCGCGTCGGCCACCTGCAGTTGCAGGGTAAATGGATGGAGTCCGGAAGGTGGGGCGGAAAACCGCAACTCGACCGGCTTGCCATCGATTTTGAACCGGCACAGTTGGGTTGGATCGGGGCAGGATACACTTTGCGGTACATCTTCGTTATGCGGAAGTACGTGATAGAGCTCAATAGCGATCAGCGCGAGTATCAAGCCAATCAGTGCAGCATATCCCAGCAGGTAGCGTCGATCCATACGAGACAGGCGGCCGCCGAATTTCATCGCCAGGCACCTCGCAACAGGGCGATTCCGTGCGCGCCATGCTCGCGCGCGCACTGCAGACCGGTATGGTCGAGTCCACCCAGCGCGTAGATGGGTAAAGTGCGTCCGCTACACAGGGTTGCGAAGTTATCCCAACCCAATACCGGTGCACCGGGGTGGCTGGGGGTGGGTAATACCGGTGAAAGCAGGGCGAAGTCGCAGCCCAGTGCTTCGGCGCGGTCGAGTTCGATAGCATTGTGGCAGGAAGCCGCCACCAGTGGCAGATCAGGGCGGCTGCCGATACCGGCCAGTTGCGCAGCATTGAGCTGCACGCCATGGGCGCCGATACGCTGTGCCAGCGCAACATCGGCATTAATCAGTACGCGGGCCTGATGGGGCCTGGCATGTTCCAGTACTTCGCGTGCAAAGGTTTCAAGAGTGGCGGAGGGCATGGATTTTTCACGCACCTGTATCAGTTTCAGACCGCCTGCCAAAGCCTTGTCCAGTTTCGACATGAACCCTGCGGGATCGCTGCCTGCCTGGGTAATGCCATACACTGCAGGGAGTGCCAGCGCTGCGAACACAGGGTGATTGGCCGGCAACACCGGCTGGACGTCAATATGGTCTGTGGCTTGCCAGTTTAAAACCTGACCTTCCCTGGCATGAGGCTCTCCGTGCCAGCTGTCGACGCGAAAAAAAGATAGCGTAACCTGTGCGTGTGGATAATCGAAATAGCGAGTAATCCAGGGCGTGGCATGCGTGACCTCAATACCAAGCTCCTCGTGGAGTTCGCGTACCAGTGCGTTGTGCACGGTTTCACCGGGCTCGACCTTGCCGCCGGGAAACTCCCAATAGCCCGCATAGGGTTTGCCGGACGGCCGGCTGGCGAGCAGGAACGCGCCGTCCTCACGGGTGATGACTGCCACCGCGACCTGTGTACGTGGTGTGGATGCCGTCTTGTTCATGATTGGTTACGTTGCCTTAACATGTTCCAGGGCGCGCACAGCATGGCGATCATGGCGCGCTTTAATAAAGGTGCTGCCTCGCGTGCCGGCAAACTGCTGGCGCGCAATGCCAGGTAAAAAGCCAGCGCAAAGCTCACCGCCAGATTGACCAAACCGATCAGCAGGATGCCTGCAGTGGCAAGTGCTACGGTGTGCCATGGCAGATCCCAACCCGTAGCCTGCCAAGCATAGGCGAAATTGGCCGAACTGAAGGCAATGTGCCGGATATCCAGTGGCAGCCCGGAGAGCATACCGAACGCGGATACCATCCCCAGATAAAAGCCGAAAAAAGCATTGCCGGCCAGACCGCCCAGATGGTTGCCGGTATAGGTAACGATGGCATTCCAGCCGCGCTGGCCGAGCAGATAAGACGGCCAGCCGAGGGCCGCCAGACGCTGCGGGATGCGGTTATAAACGCTTTTGTTGTCGTAATAGCCACTGACAATACCGGATAAAAACAGACCTATACCGGCTATGCCCGCATACACCAGATTCATCGGCACCAAAGGGTTGATTTCACCCAGCATGTGGTCTGCCTTGTGGGCGTCAATCGGCTGCATGCCGAAAAAGTAGGCGAGACCACTGCCAATCAACATGGCAGTAATAAATGCCAACAGCAAATTACCCGCAATCGCTGCCGACTGGCTGATGTATACGCTATTTACGAAGCGCGACAAAACCTGTCTCTGATCCTTGGCGCTGCGTGCACGCGAGATGGTGTGTGCAATCAGGCTGGCGGTCATTGCCGGTTGCTTGGTGGCAATAGTGAAGCTCAATACAAATACCAGCAGAAAACCCAGTGCGTAATTAAGGCTAACCAGCAAAGCCTCCTGCAATGGAGCAAGATGGGATTTGACGATGAGTACTTTAAGCAGAGCCATGGCCGCAACAATCACTCCGGCACCGGCGGCAGAGCGGAACATCCCTGCCAATTCGCTGCGCCCATCGGCAATATAGTGCTGGCCTGTATGCCCCGCGTGCTGGGTAATCTGATAGGCGAGCCGACGTGTGGTACCGGATATCAGGCTGCGTACGCTGTAGCGTTCGTTGGATGTGGCATTGAAAGCCAGAAAGAGTTTGACCAGTATGGGTATGCGGGTTGCTACGCCATCGGCCGCCATGAGTTCGAGCAGATTGTTGAGGCGGGTAATCTGCTGGTGCAAGCGGTTGCTCAACAGGGTCAAATTCACACTGGTGCCAACGCTTACGGCACGGCGCTGAACGCGCTCCAGCACTGCGCGGCATTGATCGAGTAGCACGATGGCCTGGCTGATATCGGCAATCGTATGATCTGCTGTACGACCCAGCTGCAGGAGTGCGTAAATTTCTTCATGCTGCGCCAGAAACGGCGAGGCATATTCTTCCAGTTCCGGCTCGATGCGCAACAATTCCGGATCAATCCCTTCCGCGGCAATACGATGTGACAGGCCATTAATGGCATCTTGCAGGATGGTTTTCAGTGCGATGGCAGTCTGCTCGTCCAGGTCGCCGAGATTCAATGCGTGCAGCAACCGGTTCCAGAGCTGTGGGTCGACTGCAGCGATCCATCTGGCATCGCGCGCCGTCAGGGTTTCATCCAGCCAGTCACGCAATGAATCGGGGTTGGCAACGGGTGGCAGTAGTTTGTAACCAATGCGGCGCGATAACTCGGTAGCCACACCACGGCGCGGCAGGATGCCACTATCGCGTAGCAGGCTACCGGTTTTCTTGGTGAGCAACAAACCAACCAGATGGAAGCGGACTGCCTGGGCGTAAGTATGGTTGCGTTCAATCAGGCCTAGCAGATCGGCAAGATGGATCGCGGCATGTTCGTTGGTATCGGTAATGCCCGGACGAAGATGAAAAATCAGGCGCCTGATCAGCGCCGGGTTGGCAGCCTTGGTTTCGGCTGCCATGCGTTTCAGGGTGCGTTCCAGATAAGGCGCGGTGTAATACACCCGGGAATCATTGTTCATTTTTGATCAGGCCGTAAAGCCATGCAGCAGGCAGCAAATGGTCAGTTTTTGTCGGTAATGCGGCCATGCTTCAATGCGCTGGTGGCGACTTGGACGCGATTCTGCATGCCGAGTTTGTCCATAATGTTGGAGAGGTGGTTGCGCACTGTGTTTTCGGATAAATCCAGGCGGCTGCTGATGGCTTTGTTGGAAAGTCCCTGGGCGACCAGTTCGACGATTTCGCGTTCGCGCTGTGACAGTTTGCTGAACACATCCTGTTTGAGTTCGCCGCGAGCCAGTTTTTGCATGATATGGGAGGGAAACATGCTATTGCCCTGCGCCACGGATTGAATTGCATTGATAAGCTGTTCAGGGTCGGCGCTTTTCAGGATGTAACCATCCACCCCGGCTTCGATGGCTTCGCTGATCTCGAAATCCTCACCAGCCATGGTCAGCATGACGGTACGAATGCCGCGTTTTTTTAATTCTTGCACCAGGCTCAGGCCATCACCATCAGGCAGGATGCGGTCCAGCAGCGCGATATCAGCCTGGCTGCTCACGCTAGCCAGCCACTCGCGGGTTGATTTGATATCCGGACACTGAGCGTTCACTTGCATGCCCGGTGTGTTTTCAAGGGTACGCGCAATTCCCAGGCGGGTTAGCGGGTGATCGTCTATCAGCAGGATGGAAATGGTCATGGTAACGGCCTCCAAGCCGGTTTGAATCTAGTGTCGTACATCTACATTGTAACCATCATCACCCTGATATTCACAGCGGCAAATTGCGTGGCTTGCGGGGTGCATGGCAAAACAGGCGATCATATAGCGCTCGCGGCAGCCGGCTCAGGAACCACGCTACCAGCGCCATCTGCCAGGGCAAGGTGACATAACGTCGCCGTTGCGTGATGGCGCGGGCAATTTTCGCCGCAGCGACATCGGCTTGCAGAATAAACGGCATGCGATACGGATTCACAGCTGTCATCGGCGTAACAATGTAACCCGGGCTGACTGTGGTCACCGCAACACCGCTGTTATGGAGTTCCACGCGCAGTGACTCAAGGTAGGTGATCGCAGCCGCCTTGGAGGCCGAATAGGCCGAGCCGCCAGGCAGGCCGCGAATTCCCGCCACACTGGCAATGCCTGCCAGCACCCCATTGCGGGTAGTGCGCATGGCGGCGACAAATGGCTGGAATGTAGCCACCATGCCGATGACGTTGATATCAAGTACAGCCTGAAATACTTCCAGGTCAGTTGCGTATTCGGTGAGCGTCCCCACGCTGATGCCAGCCGCAGCGATGATCACATCGGGCACGCCAAAACGCGCCATAAAATCAGCCGCCGCTGTTTGCATGGCCGGATGGTTACGCACATCCAGCGGGTAGACCGCACTACCGGGAAATTCGTTGGCAAGGGCTGCAAGTTTGTCGGCGCTGCGCGCGGCCAATCCTAATTGCGCACCCTGTCTGCCATAGTGACGGGCCAGTGCGGCCCCCAAGCCACTTGACGCGCCCGTGATGAAAACGCGCAAGGCCGCCATTGCGTCCGCAGATTAAGGCTAATTAGTGTTTTTTGCCAGGCGCATGCCGAGCCTGTTTTGATTGTTCCTTACGTACTTTCGCAATCAGGCTGTCGAGGGTTTTGAACAGCGCATCCTCGCTTCCGGTCATGGATACCGAGGTCGAGTATTTGCCGTCAACCACAAATGCGGGGACACCATCGATCTTGGAGTCGCGGGTAAGCTGGTTGGCACGCATGGCCTTGCTTTGTACGTCGAATGAATTATAGGTATCAACAAATTTTTTCCGGTTAATGCCCTGTTTTTCTGCCCAGTTGAACAGAATTTCCGGGTTGTTGAGATCGATTCCTTGCACATGGATGGCATTGAATACGTCGTCATGCAGGGCAGGAATTTTTCCCAGCAAGTCCAGGGTGTAATAGGCTTTTGCCAGTGGCAACCACGATTCATTCAATACCGCTGGTATGCGACGGATGGCGACGTCCTTGGGCAGCTTTTTGATCCAGGCATTGAGGGCCGGTTCAAGATGAAAGCAGTGCGGGCAGCGATACCAGAAAAACTCCGCCACTTCGATTTTGTTGCCACTGTCGGTATTGAGTTCCGGGCTGATTACCTGATAGTCCTTGCCTTCAACGGGATGTGCTGCATCAGCATGGGCCAGCGGAAAGGCACCCAAGCCTAACAAGGTCATCATCAATAAAAATTTTCTCATCAGGAACATCGTCTTCTCCTTGTGGTTATGGTGTTGGGTTAGATTGCGCATTCGAGTCTGCGTTCTTGACCCGTATCAGATGTGTCTTGATCTGGTTTTGTTCCAGCGCAGTCCGTGTTTTGTTGAGTTCGTCCATGCTATTGAATGGGCCAACGCGAACCCGGTGCCAGATACCCTTGCCGGGAATTTCCGCAGTCTGGATGGTCGCTTCAAACCCCAACAAGGCCAGCCGTGCCTTGAGATTGTCGGCATCGGCACTATTGGGAAATGCACCCGCCTGCAGATAATAGCTTTCTCCGGCCGCCGGCGTGGGATTGCGATGCAGATCCTGATCGGTCATGGTGGCTTCATTGCCGGGCAGGATTTTGTAAAAATCGAAGCGGGGTTTTTCCTCCGATGCTGTGCCGGTCGCAGGCTGGGCGATTGCGGGGGTATCCTTGTTCACGCTTCCAGCTGACTTTTCGCTGGCTGTGAATGGATTGCTCTTGTTCACCCACATTGCAACACCAATGGCGAGGGCGAGCCCGAACAGCAGGCCGATGAGTATGCCGGAGAAAAGCGAACCGCCTTTTTTTTGCTCGCTGGGGCGGGATTTATAATCGCGTGCCATGGGTAGGGAATCCTTATCGGGTATGGTTACATTTTGTCCGGGCAGTTTACACCCAGCAGCGTGAGGCCATGGCGTAATGCATGACGCGTGGCAGTGATGAGTGCGAGCCGCGCATGGCGTACCGCCTTGTCGTCCACCAGAAACTGTTCGGCATTGTAGTAGGCATGCAGTGCGCCGGCGATGTCCTTAAGTGCATAGGCAATTGCATGCGGCGCAAGTTCACGTGCCGCCATGTCCACTACACCCGGATACTCAGCCAGGCGATGCAGGAGTTCCAGTTCGTAAACATTGGTGAGCGGTGTGACATCAACGTCCGCCAGCAACGCTGGGTCACCGCCCCACTGCGCAAGCACGCTGCAGATGCGGGCGTGCGCATACTGGATGTAATACACCGGATTGTCGCTGGTCTGCGATTTGGCCAGATCCATGTCGAAATCGAGATGCTGGTCCGATTTGCGCAACACATAGAAAAAACGCGCCGCATCGTTGCCAACTTCGCTGCGCAGCTCGCGCAGCGTGACGAATTCACCCGAACGGGTAGACATGGCTGCTTTCTGGCCGTCGCGATACAACACCGCAAATTGGACCAGCGCTACGCTGAGTTTGTCGGCGTCCAGGCCCAGCGCCTGCAGTGCACCGGTTACGCGTGCAATATAGCCGTGGTGGTCAGCGCCCCATACGTCGATCAGCCAGTCAAAGCCGCGTTCCAGCTTGTTGAGGTGGTAGGCGATATCCGAAGCAAAATAGGTGTACTGGCCATTTTCGCGCAATACAACACGATCCTTCTCATCGCCGAAGTGGGTGGAGCGGAACCAGAGCGCACCATCCTGTGTGTAGATATGGCCGCCTTTTTCCAGCAAGGCCAGGGTACGCTGCACGATGCCGGAATCGTACAGGGACTGCTCCGAATACCACTGGTCGAATTCCACCCCGAATTCCAGCAGGTCGTTACGGCAATCACCCAGCTGTTCGGTCAGCACCAGATCGTGTACATAGGCGTAATCCGCACCCAGCAATGTCTTGGTATTGGCAATCAGCTGATCCAGGTGTATGTCGGGAGCAGAGTCGAAATCGGGTGCGCCATCCAGCACCCGCCACGGCTCATGTACGTAGCGGTCGGCATGCGCATCAAATATCATTTGCGCCATGCCACGCACATAATCACCTTGATAGGCATTGCCGGGGAAAGGCACATGGATACCGCACAATTCGAGATAGCGCAGCCAGGTGGAAAGCGCCAGGATATCCATCTGACGACCGGCATCGTTGACGTAATACTCGCGCGCCACGTCATACCCGGCGGCGGCCAGTACGTTGGCAAGACTGGCGCCATAGGCCGCCCCGCGGCCGTGTCCCACATGCAGCGGACCGGTCGGATTGGCAGAGACGAATTCCACCTGTACGCGTTTGCCATTGCCGCTGTGGCCGTTACCAAAGCGGTCGCCCAGCGTGAAGATATACGGCACGATCTGCTGGTAAGCGGCGGGCTGCAAAAAGACGTTGATAAAACCCGCACCGGCGATTTCGGTTTTGGCTACCAGCGCTGAAGCAGGCAGCGCTGCCTGGATGAGTTGCGCCAGTTCGCGCGGGTTGCGACGCAAACTCTTGGCCAGTTTCATGGCGATGCTGCATGCGTAATCACCGTGCGCCGCATCACGTGGGTGATCAATTTCGATAGGTGCGTCCACTGCTTCAGGCAGCGTGGCGGCAATGGCTGCCCGGAACAAGTCGGCCAGGTGCGGTTTGATTTCGGTGTAGGGGGCGCTCATGGTGCAATCTGCAAAAAAGGTTGTCTATTATAACTGCCCACCCGTGTTCGCGGGCAGGCATCATATTTCCTGTGGATCCACATCCAGATTCCAGCGGATGTTGTTCGCCTTGAGCGCATACAGCTGGGTCATCCAGCCGCCCAGAAAAGTTTGTAAGAGCTTGCGTGTTGGCGACTGTACCAGCAACAGGGCGCGTTCTACTCCGGCCTTACGTGCCATGCTTGCCTGAGTTGGATCGAACAGTGTGACACTGGTAATGAGTGGGGCAGCGTCATGCGCCTTGTGCAAGAAATCCAGCGCAATATCCAGCTTGTTGGCTTCTGCCCGCAATACCGCCTGATGCACAAAGGGCGGGAATCCGGCCGAGGCCCGTTCAGCCAGCAGGCTCGCGGCAAAAGCTGCATAGTCATGACGTTGCAGCAGACGGTACAGATGATGATCCGGGAATTGCGTCTGGATCAACACCTCCCCGGCTTCACTAGCGCGTCCGGCGCGGCCGCCGACTTGCATGAGTTGTGCGAACAGATGTTCAGTCGCGCGAAAATCCGGGCTATAAAGCGCGCTGTCGGCATTGATGACACCGACCAGGGTGAGCTTGGGGAAGTCATGGCCTTTGGCCAGAAGTTGCGTGCCAACCAGGATATCGGCTTCGCCCTTGTGGATGGCGCGCTGCATATCCGTCCAGCTGTTTTTTTTGCGTGTGCTGTCGCGATCCACCCGCAGGATACGAGCCTCCGGGAAATGGCGAATGAGCGCGTCTTCAATGCGCTGGGTGCCAAAGCCGCCCGGCTTGAGGTCAATATTGCCGCAGGCCGGGCAGGCATGCACCACCGGTTCGGTGTGGCCACAGTGATGGCAGCGCAGTTGGCGCTCACGCAGGTGTAACACCAGCTTCGCGGAGCACCGCTCACAGGCGGCGCTCCAGCCGCACTCGAAGCACATGAGCGCAGGTGAATAACCGCGTCGATTCACGAACACCAGACTTTGCTGGCCCGCTGCGAGACGGTTGCGAATGGCATTGAGCAAGGTATGCGATAACCCATCTTCAGGCTTGCTGCTGCGCGTATCGAGCAGATTGATAACCGGCAGACGGGCGTCAGCGATTGCGCGTTGATTCAGGCTGATGAGTGTGTATCGCCCATTCTGGGCGTTGTGCCAGCTCTCCAGCGCTGGGGTGGCGGAGCCAAGTACCACCGGCACGCATTGTTGCTGGGCACGCATCACCGCCACATCGCGTGCTGCATAACGCAAGCCATCCTGTTGATGGAAAGAGCTGTCGTGCTCTTCGTCCACGATCATCAGCGCCAGCTGCGGCAACTGGGTGAATACTGCCAGCCGGGTACCCAGCACGATGCGGGCACGTCCTTCGGCAGCGGCCAGCCAGTGTGCGAGACGTTCACCTTCTGCCATGCCGCTATGCAAAGTGGCAATCTCAGTGTGCGGAAAGCGCGCGCGAAATACCCCGGTCAACTGGGGGGTGAGGTTGATCTCCGGCACCAGCAGTAAAACCTGTCCGCCACGCTCCAGTGCGGCCGCAACCAGATGCAGATAAACCTCGGTCTTGCCGCTGCCGGTAATGCCATGCAGCAGAAAGGTCTGGTAGCTTGTAAACGCCGTGCTGATCTGCTCCACCGCCAGCTGTTGTGCCGGGGTGAGTTGGGGTGGGGTATCCGCAGTCACCGGATCAGCACGCAACCGTGCCGGCTGGCTGATTTGTATCGCCCAGCCGCGGCTGACCCAGGTTTTCACAATGCCGCGATAGCTGGCGCAGCTTTCTGCCAATGTCGCGCCGGCATGCGCCTGTCCGTCGCGCATCCTGTCCAGCAGGGCGCGTTGGGCCGGTGCATGAGCGGGTAAATCCGCCGTGCCCAGATTCAGGCCTGCGGTGGTGAGCTGCCATGCGCTGGCAAGCTTGATTTGTATTGCTCGGGAGCGGCGCAGGGCGGTGGGTAATGCAGCCATGACCGTTGGGCCAAGCGGGTAATGATAGTAATCGCTGCAGAAATTCAGCAGTCGTAACAGTTCTGTTGAGAGTGCCGGCGCATCCCGATAGATTTCCAGAACCGGTTTTAATTTATGTGGGTCGTGGCTACTGTCCGTGATCAAATCCATGATCACACCCACCATCTCCTTGCGTCCGAATGGCACACGAACGCGCAGGCCGATGTCTTCTCTGCTGATGCCGGGTGCCAGGTAATCGAATAACCTGGGTACCGGTATATCGAGCGCAATCCGGGCAATTAGTGGGGCGCTGGGCATAATAGGCAAGATAGCGCGATTTACTCGGGTGAATTCTGTGATTTGGCGCTAAGCTGTTATCACCGCTGGGAAAAACAAGTTATCCACGCAATCTGTGGATAACTTTGTGGGAAAAGCCCTGCTAAGTCCACAAAGGTGATGACGCAAAAGGTTTTTTAGTTCAAGTGTAAAAAAACGGCAATATAAATTGTACATAAAAAACAATGTGTTACAACTTTTTTAAGCAAGTCAAGCAGAGGCGGAAAGAAATACCCGTAAATGCTCAATTATTGTGCATAAGTATTCTTTGATATTGTTTTTTTCTCAATGAAATGCACTGTCATACCGCCAATTTAGAGGTTTAAGCAGTATGGTATTGACGGCTGAGTTCATGCACCGCCTGTATCAGGCTGGCTGCATTTTCTGGCGGCGTGAATTGGGAAATGCCATGTCCCAGATTAAATACATGTCCATTGCCATGACCGTAACTGGCTAATACCTTGCCAGCTTCCTTGCGTACCGTATCCGGATCGCTGAGCAGAATAGCCGGGTCGAGGTTGCCTTGTAATGCGACTTTATCGCCGACTCGCGCCCGGGCGCTGCCGATATCCACTGTCCAGTCCAGCCCCAGCGCATCGCAGCCGGTGGCGGCCATGGCCTCCAGCCAGTTTCCGCCGCCTTTGGTGAACAGGACCACTGGCACTTTTGCGCCGTCACGCTCGCGTGTCAAACCGGACACGATCTCGGTCATGTAGCGCAGCGAAAACTCATGATAGGCCGCATGCGACAACGCGCCGCCCCAGGTATCGAAAATCATCACCGCCTGTGCGCCGGCCTCGATTTGGGCATTCAGGTAATCAGTGACTGCGCGCGCATTGGTGGCGAGGATGTGGTGCAGCAGATCGGGCCGCTGATACAGCATTTTCTTCACAGTGGCGAAATCAGTGCCGCCCTGACCTTCAATCATGTAGCACGCCAGCGTGAACGGGCTGCCGGAAAACCCGATCAGCGGTACGCTGTTGTCGAGCGCATGACGAATCTGGCGGACAGCATCAATGACATAGCCCAGATGTTCAATCGGGTCGGGTGCGGTCAGGGCGCGGATTTCCCATTCTTCACGCAGGGGGCGCTCGAACTTGGGGCCTTCGCCCTGGGCGAAATACAAACCCAGGCCCATAGCATCGGGAATGGTGAGAATATCGGAAAACAGGATCGCGGCATCCAGCGGAAAACGCGCCAGCGGTTGCAGCGTGACTTCAGTAGCCAGGTCAGGGTTTTTGCACAGCGACAGGAAATCCCCGGCGCGAGCGCGGGTCTGATTATATTCTGGCAAATAGCGGCCGGCCTGACGCATCATCCATACCGGCGTGTAGTCCACGGGTTCACGTTGCAGGGCGCGCAGGAAAGTATCGTTTTTCAGTTTGGGCATGGATGCGCTTTTTCTTTAAGAACTTGTCTCGGAGAACTGTGCCCCCTGTGGCAAGTGCGTTTTAGTTTAAACAGGCTTACCAAACACCCAGGTAGGCAAGAATGCCTTCCGCTGCCTCGCGGCCCTCGAACACTGCGGTGACCACCAGATCCGAGCCGCGCACCATGTCGCCACCGGCAAATATTTTCGGGTTGGCAGTCTGAAATTTGTGCTGGCTGCCTTTGGCGACCACGCGTCCGCCTTGATCGGTGGTGATACCGAAATCGCCAAACCATGGTTGCGGGTTGGGGCGGAAGCCAAAGGCGATAATGACACGGTCGGCAGGAATGATTTCTTCGGAGCCAGGAACCACAATCGGTGTGCGGCGGCCGCGTGCGTCCGGCGGTCCGAATTCGGTGGTGACCAGTTTCACGCCTTCCACTTTACCGTCGCCGACGATTTCAACAGGCTGGCGGTTCCACAGGAACTGCACGCCTTCTTCCTTGGCGTTGACGACCTCGCGTTTGGAGCCAGGCATGTTGATTTCGTCGCGGCGGTAGGCGCAGGTCACTGAAGCGGCTTCCTGGCGGATGCTGGTGCGGTTGCAGTCCATTGCCGTATCGCCGCCGCCCAGCACGACTACGCGCTGGCCGGTCATGGAATGGTAATCATCGCCGGGTTTTTCAAAACCCAGGCAGTGGTTCACGTTGGAAATCAGGAACGGCAAGGCCTCCAGCACGCCAGGCAGGTCTTCACCGGGGAAGCCGCCTTTCATGTAGGTGTACGTGCCCATGCCCATGAACACGGCGTCGTATTCATCCATCAGCTGTTGCATGCTGATGTCCTTGCCGACTTCCATGCCCAGACGGAATTCCACGCCCATGCCTTCAAGCACCTCGCGGCGCCGTGTCATGACCCATTTTTCCATCTTGAATTCAGGGATACCGAAGGTCAGCAGACCGCCGATTTCTTCATAGCGGTCGAACACCACCGGCGTTACGCCATTGCGCGCCAGGATATCGGCGCAGCCCAAGCCTGCTGGGCCGGCACCGATCACGGCGACACGTTTGGTGGTGGGCACAACCTGGCTCATGTCCGGACGCCAGCCTGCCTTGAAGGCTTCTTCGGAGATATATTTCTCGATCTGGCCGATGGTCACAGCGCCAAACCCGCCGACGGCTTCGCCGAAGCCGTCGCTGTTCAGCGTGCAGGCGCCTTCGCACAGCCGATCCTGCGGGCACACGCGGCCGCACACTTCCGGCAAAGAGTTAGTCTGATGCGACAATTCGGCCGCCTCAAACAACTTGCCTTCGTTGATCAGTTTGAGCCAGTTGGGAATGTAGTTATGCACCGGGCATTTCCACTCGCAGTACGGATTACCGCACTCCAGGCAACGCCCGGCTTGCTCACCGGCTTGAGCGGCATCCATCGGCGCATAGATTTCCTTGTATTCCATGCGGCGCACGGTGGCCGGCGTCTTGGCGCCGTCCTGGCGCGGGATGTTCATGAATTGAAAAACGTCAGACATGGGCTATTCCAGTATGGGCACAGGGCCGTTTAATCTTTAAGCAGGGAATCCAGCGTCACCGCTTTGGGCTTGACCAGCCAGAAACGCGCCACCACTTCGGCGAAATTCTCCAGCATCCAGCGGCCACGCGCACTCTCCGTATGCAGCACATGGGTCTCGATACGCTGCTTGAGGAAATGGCGATAATCCGCGGTCATCTCGGTATTAATGCGGTGGATGTCGATCAGCTCGTTATTGTAACGGTGCATGAAATCGTCGCTGGCATCGTAAATCATGGCGAAACCGCCGGTCATGCCGGCACCGAAGTTGAGGCCGGTATCACCCAGCACCAGCACGCAGCCGCCGGTCATGTATTCGCAGCAGTGATCACCGGCACCTTCGACGACCGCATAGGCACCGGAATTGCGTACCGCGAAGCGCTCGCCCGCCATACCCGCTGCATACAGTTCGCCGCCGGTGGCACCATACAGGCAGGTATTGCCGATGATGACAGCGTCGTGCGCGATGAAGCCGGAACCTTGGGGCGGCTGGATGGCAATGCGTCCCCCAGCCATGCCTTTGCCGACATAGTCGTTGGCATCGCCTTCCAGTAATAGCTGCAGGCCTTTGTGATTCCACACCCCGAAGCTCTGTCCGGCTGAGCCTTTGAGCTTGAGCGTCAGGCAGCCTTCCGGCAGTCCGGCTGCACCGTGGGTACGCGCAATTTCGCCGGACAAGCGTGCGCCGATGGAGCGATTGACGTTGCGCACCGTGTATTCCAGCGTGGTCGGCGTTTTGGTCAGGATGCACTCGGTCGCATCGATTACCATTTTCTCGGCCAGTTCGCCCTTGTCGAAAGACGGGTTGGACGGCTCCACACAAAAGCGCGGTTCGCTGTCCGGGATGCTGCCCTGGCTGAGCAGGGTTTGTAGATTGAGCCTGCCTTGCCGTGCAGTGTCACCTTGCGACAGCTTGAGCAGATCGTTGCGGCCGATCAATTCCTCGATCGTGCGCACACCCAGCTTGGCCATCCACTCGCGGGTTTCCTGCGCAACGAAGGTGAAGAAATTCACCACCATGTCGGGCAGGCCAACAAAGTGCTGTTTGCGCAGGCGCTCATCCTGAGTCGCTACGCCGGTGGCGCAGTTGTTGAGGTGGCAAATGCGCAGATATTTGCAACCCAGCGCAATCATCGGCGCGGTGCCAAAGCCGAACGATTCAGCGCCGAGGATGGCCGCTTTCACCACATCGTAGCCGGTCTTCAAGCCACCGTCGGTTTGCACCCGCACACGCCCGCGCAGACCGTTGGCGCGCAGCACTTGTTGCGCCTCGGTCAGGCCAAGCTCCCACGGCGTGCCGGCGTATTTCACGCTGGTCAGAGGCGAAGCGCCGGTGCCACCGTCGTAACCGGAAATGGTGATGAGATCGGCGTACGCTTTCGCTACACCAGCCGCCACCGTTCCGACGCCGGGTTCGGCGACCAGTTTTACTGATACCAGCGCTTTCGGGTTGACCTGCTTCAGGTCGAAAATCAGCTGGGCCAAGTCTTCGATGGAATAAATATCATGGTGCGGCGGTGGCGAAATCAACGAAACGCCAGCCTTGGCGCAGCGCAATTTGGCGATCATTTCCGATACTTTATGGCCCGGCAGCTGGCCGCCTTCGCCGGGCTTGGCACCCTGCGCGATCTTGATCTGCAATACTTCGGCGTTGACCAGATAATGCGGGGTGACGCCGAAGCGGCCGGACGCTACCTGCTTGATCTTGGACATTTTCATCGTGCCGTAGCGCACCGGGTCTTCACCACCTTCGCCGGAGTTGGAACGGCCACCGATGCGGTTCATGCCCTGGGCCAATGCTTCATGCGCCTCGGGGGAGAGCGCGCCGAGCGACATACCGGCCGAGTCGAAACGCTTGAGGATTTTCTCCACCGATTCGACTTCATCCAGCGGGATGGGCTGTATGTCGTCCCGCAATCCCATCAAGTCACGCAGCATGGCGACCTGGCGGCCGTTGACCAGTGTAGAGTATTCTCTGTATTTTTCGTAATCGCCGGACTTCACCGCATTTTGCAGTTGCATCACCACGTCCGGGTTGTAGGCGTGAAACTCCTCGCCGAAGATGAACTTGAGCAAGCCGCCGGGGCCGATCGGACGCATCGGGTTGTAAGCCAGCCGGGCAAGTTTTTTCTGGTCTTCCTCGAAGTCCTCGAAGTTGGCACCAGAAATCCGCGATACCGTATCTTTCAGGCACAACTCAACCACTTCCTCGTGGATGCCGACGCCCTCAAACAGTTGCGCGCCGCGATAGCTTGCCACGGTGGAAATGCCCATCTTGGACAGCACCTTGAGCAGGCCTTTATCAGCGCCCTTGCGGAAGTTGGCCAGTGCTTTGGCGGCAGGCAACGCAATTTCACCGCTTTTTACCATTTCCAGAATGGCCTGATAGGCCAGATACGGATAGACCGCCGTCGCGCCGTAGCCGATCAGGCAGGCGATCTGGTGCGGGTCACGCGCCGCACCGGTCTCCGCGACGATATTGCAATCGCAGCGCAGACCCGCGCCGATCAGCGCGTGGTGCACGGCGCCGACGGCGAACAGCGCATGAATCGGCAACAGGGTTTTGCCGATCTTGCGGTCGGACAGTACCAGAATCACATTGCCTGCCTGGACGGCTGTAATGGCATCGGCGGCAAGTTTTTCCAGAGCGATTTTGAGTGTGCTTTGGGCCGGATCGTAGCTCAGTTCCAGCGTGGCGGATCGGTAAGCTGGATCGGTGAGCGTGGTGAGGTGAGTGAACGCGTCGTGCGACAGCACCGGCGAGGCCACTTCCAGCCGGTGTGCATGCTGTGGCGTTTCCTCGAACAGATTGCGCTCGGGACCGAAACAGGTATTCAACGACATCACGATCGCTTCGCGGATCGGATCGATCGGCGGGTTGGTGACCTGTGCGAACTGCTGGCGCAGATAATCGAAGGGCGAACGCACCTTCTGCGACAGTACCGCCATCGGGGTATCGTCACCCATCGAGCCGATGGCTTCCTGGCCGTTTTCGGCCAGCACGCGCAGAATCTGGTCGCGTTCCTCGAAACTGATATTGAACAGCTTCTGATACACCGCCAGGCTGGGGGCGTCCATGACCGGACAATGGGCGTCCTGCTCCATGCCCAGTTCCAGGCGCTCGGCATTTCTCAGCCATTCGCGGTAGGGATGCGCGGATTTGAGCTCGGCCTCGATATCCTCCGGCAGCAAAATGCGCCCGGTTTCCAGATCGGCGGCAATCATCTGGCCCGGCTTGATACGGCCTTTCTGCACCACATCTTCCGGCGCGTAATTCCACACGCCGATTTCCGAAGCGATGGTGAAGTGGCGGTCCTTGGTCACTACATAGCGTGCCGGGCGCAGGCCGTTACGGTCGAGCAGGCAGGCGCCGTAGCGGCCGTCGGTCAATACCACGCCGGCAGGGCCGTCCCACGGCTCCATGTGCATGGAGTTGTATTCGTAAAAAGCGCGCAGATCGTCGTCCATCGAAGGCACGTTCTGCCATGCGGGTGGAATCAGCATGCGCAGCGAGCGGAACAAGCCCGCGCCACCCATTACCAGACCTTCCAGCATGTTATCCATGCTGTACGAATCGGAACCATTCTTGGCGACGATGGGGCGCACGTCTTCCATGTTCGGGATCAATGGCGTGACAAACTTGTGCTCGCGCGCCAGCGACCAGTTGCGGTTGCCTTGCACGGTATTGATCTCGCCGTTGTGGGCGAGGTAGCGGAACGGCTGCGCCAAGCGCCATTCCGGCCAGGTATTGGTGGAGAAACGCTGATGGTATACAGCAAGTGAGGAGGCAAAACGTTCGTCGCTGAGGTCGGGGTAGAACACCGCCAGCGCGGCAGGCATCACCAGCCCCTTGTACAGAATCACTTTGCCGGACAAGGTCGGGATATAAAACACCTTGTCACCGGCCAGCGCCTTTTCGGAGAGGCGGCGTGCGATATACAGCTTGCGCTCAAAGCTTTCCGCATCCAGCGAATCCGGGCAGTTGACGAACACCTGCTCGAAATGCGGCAGTGTCGCCAAGGCATATTCCCCGCATACCGAAACGTCCACCGGTAGCTGACGGAAACCCGCCACGCTCAAGCCCTGACCTTGCAGTTCGCGGGTGAGCGTATCGCGCGCCGTAGCGGCGAGCGCGTCGTCCTGATTCAGGAACACCAGCCCGGCGGCATAATTTTTGGTCAGCTCGAAGCCGCATTCGGCAGCAACGGTGCGCAGGAAGGCATCCGGCTTTTTGAACAGCAAGCCGCAGCCATCACCGGATTTGCCGTCTGCTGCGACGGCGCCGCGGTGGGTCAGGCAGGCCAGCGACGAGATAGCCGTTTGCACCAGCCAGTGGCTGGGCCGGTCATCCAGCTGAGCCATCAGGCCGAAGCCGCAACTGTCCTGTTCGAAATCGGGGCGGTAGAGGGTACCCTCCAGCCAGCTTTGTCTGTCCATTGGCGATAACTCGAAATTTAGAGCGAAATAGCCTGATTCTACTCGTCCGTCAGGTATCAGGCAACGCTAATATTCACGGGGGTTTTGTAGGGGTATTGTGGTGTTAGAAAAGTTGGTGCTTGGTTGAACGGTGAGCCGGCATGAGGGGGAAGGTGTGCATTATCATAATGCGGTGTCTGAAAGCTTTACAAAAACATACAAGCGCTTACCCAAATCGAATTACTCGGCAAAGATGTGTTATTGCAAGACGCCGGTTCTTAGCTAGCATCCAACTCATTCCAAGAAAATTATAAATAATGGTTATTTATTATCTCTTTCATTCATTAGATACTCGCAAATTTGTTTGGTCTTGCCGTCCTTGCGCAGGAATACCGCCAATGTATTGTCGATATCTCCATCCTTCTTTCGCTTATTCTCGATGTCACCCCAACTATCGAAAAAAGTATCGAAGTAAAAAATACCTTGATACTCGAAAATCCCTAGGGAAGAGCCAACTGGCCGGAATGTATCGGCCATTACCCATTTTTTATTTACTTCATCGTAGAATCGATAACCGCCCTTTGGATGAGCGAAAATATCGACTGTTTTAGGCACATTTAACCGCTCGTTTTTATCGGTAACCACAAAAGCCACCTGGGGTTGGTGCAAAGTGGTGTTGATACCACCAACAATGTCAGAAATATCATCACCACATTGCCTTCCACCTAAACCGGATGGAAGAACGCTTCCCTGCCACACTTCAATATTGTCTGGCACGCCATCGTTATCAATATCTATGGGTGGTTCATAACGCCAGATTTTTGCCCACCCCTCGTCGATACCCATTTGTAGTAATTTTGTCCCGGTTTTAGTTAATCTATCTTGACCAGCCTGTACGAAACGTTGCTGTAAATTCATATCATTCCAATCCAGAATTTTCTGATTTGCCAAAGACATAAAATTACCAATTATTGGAAACAAATCATGAACGTCGGCAGTCGACAGAGGCACCCGGTGTAACCGGGTGAAACCTTTAATGGCATCGTTCTCTGGGCGATCACAGTATGGCGGTTTCACGTATTTCGTCGTGTTCAAGCGTTTCAGATATGCATCGCACACTGGAACGCCTTTGCCTTTGGTCAGTTTGAAATGATAGATTCTGTGACCCTGAAAAAAGGCTCTGCTCACGTGGTGTTGACGAATTTTAAGGCGGGAAGAATGCCCCTTAAGCTCGTTGATTCGCGCCTCGTAGGCATTCTTCAAACACGTCTCATCATGGCAGTAATTGCGCAATTCTTTCAGCCACTGCCGTTGCATTTCTGATGTTTTCTGCTTATCTACACCCTGCTCAAGCGCCTGCTGGTATGTTTTTTCCAAAACATTATCCAGTCTCAATAATTCATCATCGCCGCAAATCAATTTCTCGACTTTCGTTGCTGCCTTCCCGCAATCAAGGCTTGCAGCCTCTGCTGTCATCCCTAAGGCAAGCCATCCAAAAATAACAAGTATCAGCGTACCCATGTTTGTTTTAATTCGTTCAAAAATTAACGACACGCGCCCCGCGCTAGGCTTGTTTCCGCCCCCGGCTAAAGCGTTCCCAGAGCCAGCCGGTCGAGCGCTCGCGGCCGGTGACGAGGTAGGCGAAGCTGTTGTGGTTGCGGGCGATCCAGGATAACTGGCGGCGCGCTTCGATGCGCCCTGCCAGCAACAGCCGGTCTCCGCGCTCCAACGGTGTCGCACCCTCCGGGGTGATGATTTCCATTGTGCCGCGTTTCAGCAGCAGGGCAAGGCCGGGCAGGCGTTCGTCGCGATTGCGCGGGTCGCGCCACAGGTCGCTTATGGTCACGGTGTGGTCAGCAAGGCCGGTGTAAATGGCCGGTGCTTCCGCCGGGGTGATCGCCAATCCCCAGGTTTCGGGTGCCCGCTCACCGACGATGCCGCTGACCAACTGGTTGGCCCAGTCGTTGCCCTGCTTGCGCGACAACTCCAGAAATTCCGTCAGCAGCGGGGTGGTGAGCAAGGCAAAGATTTTATGCGCGATGACGCCGCTGCGCCGCATGATCAGGTCCACCCGGGCTGCCTGAAACAGGCCGGCATTTTCCTGTTCGTTCTGGCGTGCCACCATGAACAGGTCTTCGTTGAGCGCATGCGCCGTCATCACGATGGAAAGATTGTTGGCGTCGTTGTCGGTGCCTGCGACGATGCCGATCGCGTTGGTGATGCCGGCCTCCAGCAAGGTGTCGGCCTCAGTGCCGCGCCCGATGACGCTGCCTTCGGGCGGGTCGGTGCGATCAGGGTCGGCTTCGATGATGGTGACTTCTACGCCTTCGCGCGCCAGGCGTGCATGCACCGCTTTGCCGAAGCGGCCGTAGCCGCACAATATCCAGCGCCCGCGTGGCGGGAAGATGGGTTCGCGCAGCGGTTCGTGGGGTGCGGCCGTCATCCACTCAAACAATAGATATAGCCCCGGCGAGTGTATCGCCATGGCCAGCCGGCCCGCGAAGGTCTGGAATGCGTCGATGGTGTGGTCGGTGCCGAAGGACGCCATATTGCGGGCAATGTCGTCCGACTCGGAACGGCAAATCGCCGCCAGGCCGGGCTTCAGTAATTTGGCGGTGATGGCGATCTTGAGATTCACTTCGTCATTGTCGGTAAGTGCGATCACGCCCTGGCACAGCGGATGTTTCAGTCCGGCCAGCAGCAGCACGGTGGGGAGTGCGGCATCGCCGCGCAAGCCGGGCACCACCAGCGGCAAATCCTCAAGCTCCAGCGCATTGGCACGCTCCTGATCGATATCGATCACCACCGGCTGAATCCCCGATACGGCCAGCGCTCGCACCAGCATGGCCCCGGTATCGCCATAGCCGCAGATCAAATAAAATGGCTCCGCCATGTTCCGCACGGCGCGGCCAAATGCGTTTTCGGTAAGAATGGTGCGGAAAGTCGGGTCCTGTACCGTGGTCAGCATGGCGCCAATGCTGTAGACCCAGGTGATGACCGTCGCGTAGATAGTGACGATCAACCACATCCGTTGCGCATCGTTGAAGGCATAAGGCAATTCGCCGAAGCCGATGGTGGTGGCGGTGTAGCTGACGACATAGAAAGCGTGGAAGAAATCCATCCGCCATGGCTGACCGTGGTTGTCGACACCCGGAATCAGGACGAAGCCGAGAACAGTGACGGCATAGACCACAGTCAGCAACACCAGCGGCGTACGCAAGCGCCGCAACAGCAGAAAGACGACGTTTTTCATGCCAGCCCGGGCTTAGCGGCGGATGGCAATAGTCTCGGCCACCAGTAACACCACAGAGGTCAGGTTGGCGAGCAGCGCACCGCCTGATAACGAGACAATTGCGGCCATGGTGTGTGGTGTCATACCGGGTACCGCGACGTGGTTCGCATAGGCCCAGACGATGGCCGCTGCGATCAATTGCAGGTCGGCCACCAAACTGGTCGCCAGCAGCACGGCACCGAGATGGGTACGGTCGCCCAGTTTCAGGATGGTAGCGATCAGACTCACCACCAGCGCCGCATACAATTCGTATACGTTATGGTGTACCGGATTGTCGATTTGGCCGACGTAAAAACCGAAGTTGATCGTCAGGGCAAGTACGATAAAAAACGCAAAAATGACTTTCTCAAGATTCATGGCCATCCTCCTCGATCAAGTCTAACGGTATTTGTGGGCGTGGGCACGTTTTAGCTGCGTGCGTGGTTCAACGGGTGAGTGGGGCTGGCTCAACACAAAACTAGCATGCAGGCATATCGATTAAATATTCAATTATGGACGCTGCATGTCGATAAATAATTCCAATGTTTGACACAAAATAGTGCGAGCAGAAAATGGAAATGGAAGACGGAATGGAAATGCAGACAAAAAATGGATTGGATTATCAAATCCCTGTTTTATTGAAAACCAAGTTCATCCTGTCGTGGAGGAGTGGCGCTTATATGTTAGCCCTGATGGCGTTGGTTTTGGTGGCGGCCATTGCCCAAGCAGACCCGGCCCCAGTAGCGGACCAAGGGAACGCCACACACGGAGAATCAGCATATTCCGCGCCAGTTGTTCCGCTGGACCAGATATTAAACCCATCCACACCATTGAGCGGCAACTATCCGGTACATGACTCAGGGGTTCATGCGGAGAATTGGTTCTGGATGGACAGCCATCGCATCATATTCTGGTCGAGGGAAAAGAAGATATGGGATGGCGACCCGCTTAAAACTTTAGCCATAATCCTAGGGCCTCTGAGTGGCGAGAAAAGACACGCATATGCCGAAAATATTGATGTCACGAAAATATGGGACGTCAATAGCGGTGAGATCACACGCTACCGTGTCGGTAGCGTCAGCTGCTACCAGGACGGAATCATTAATATTGCCGTCCCCAAGAATACGGAAAGTGCGGGAAAACCACCAGACTTTGAATATCTCTCTGGCCCGATGGGTCGGGAAACGGCGGTTGATACCAGCAAGAAATCCAGACTGTATATGTATCCTGGCGACTGCGGCAATGAGCCTTCTGCCATAACCAGGCAGTACATGGAAGCGCACCCTGACGAGTATGTCAAACCGCTGCGCAAAGAAGACGGATTGATCGTTTTGGGAAAACATAGCTACAAAAACCGTGGACCGGCTTTGCCTCAGGATTTCGTTATTTTTTACCCAATGAATAGCCCGCCGCTTACTTTGCATATGAATAATAATTTGCTACGAGCTGACTACTATAACTTTGCAAACGCATATTTATTTGTCGACAGTCGAACTGTGTCTGGAAACTCTGATAGGTCATCTAGTATCAAGGTTTTTATTCATATTCTGCGGGCTAAAGGCGAATTGAGAGAGATTAAAAAGCCGGATGCATTTTCAAATGCATCATGGGTGGGAGGAGTCAGGCTGACTCAGAGAGGCATCATGTGGACAAATAACGTTTGGAGTGGTGAATCTGGCATTTATTTGTCACAGGGTGAAAAAGTAAACCAGATATCACACGATAGTGTAACGGATGGGAAGGTATCACCAGACGGCTGCCGGTTCGCCTATATGAATGTGGAACTCAACCAGCCACCATTGCAAGGCAAGTTAAAAGTAATTGATTTATGTGAGGAGGTTAAATAATGGCACTGACCGCTGGAACAATACTGGGAAATTTGACGCCGCAAATTGGGCAACCCATTTCGCAAACGCTCATTGACGTTTTGAAAGTGGCCACCAACGCGGCGAATCTATAACCTTGATATACCACCAAACGCTTATGTGGCGGGGCAGATACAAGTGACGACCGGCATGTTTGGCAAGCCAGCGGAAACGACCGTTCAACTGGCTGCTGGCAAATGTATTTTTTATTGGCGACACGCTGAAAGAACGTGGCGAATTGGCAGCGCTGGAAGACTTGAAGGAACTGAGCAGCGCCAAAGCGCCCTCGGCAGGCAAGGATCGCTAGCGGGATATCGGAACCATCTTCGGAATGAATAGGCTCTGTAAACATGAACCGACTTAGACACTGGTTTTTTCGTTTTGGAATCTTCGCGGTGTTGCTGCTCTCAGCGAGACTGAGTGGTTGCTTGGGATCGCCTCTCCCTGATACGCCGCTCTGGCCTGCAGCGGACCTTGACTGGCCGATGGACCACACAGGAACGCGCACCGTCAGACTCCACGTTCCACCTGGCTTCAGCATGAATGCCGCCGCCGATGCGATGGAAAAGATGGTCTATCCGAATGGGCGGCCCCAAGACCCGCACAACGTGCGGAAGGATTTGCTACTGGAAACTCTATGGCCAGAAACGGGGCCTCGTACCGTGGCCAACAATAAGGAGTTTCAGGTGCCTGGCGGAGGGCGAACGCTCTCGATACTGGTCTCATCCGGTGCAGTAGATCCCGAAATACATACTCAGGATCAATTGCACGTGGCCTTGCAGGCCGATATTTACGTTTACCTAACGGACGTCTGCATTCCACGCTTGCCGGAAAATGCCGTTTGCCATCACGTGAACAAGCTCTACAAGAAACCGAGCAAATTCGGCCTTAAACGCGAGGGCATCGATTTCAGCCAGTTTCCGGACTTGCCCAAAGAGCTATATCACGAGTACGACGACATCTACTACGTTCCGGAAGTGGGCGGGGGACTACAGACCTATATCAAATGCACGGCGGATGAGGTGGGAGCGACAGTGAGCGGATATCAGTACATCCCACATTGTCAACAGCATTTTATCTTTAAGCCGCTGAATGCAGCAGTCAAGGTAACTTATCGGCGTGTCTATCTGGGGGATTGGCAAAAGATTCAGGCGGAAGTAGAAAAATTGCTGCAATCGTTCATCACCAAACAATGACTGACTTACGATCATAAGGAGAACAAGCAATGGCTGGCACGTTAACGCAACAAGACATCGCTCAACTGACACAATATGCCAACAATGGCGATCGTTACAATTACTGGAACTACCTGGCGGTAAAAGGCGATTCCTACGCGCGCCTTGCTTTGGGGGTGGTGACCGGCGCGACGCTCGACGGCTACGTCGCCAACCATTACGCGGCGAGCTATGAAAAATTCCGGGTCTTGCATAAACACATGCCAAAGAGCTAAAGGTGGCGAGTGTTGTGATATTCCAAAAAAAGATGGCGCGCCTATTCGGCGTGTATCGTTTGAACATGGTTTGCCGGGGATAGCCCGACGGCTAGTGACCTTTTCTTGTGTGGCCAAGAAAAGGTAACCCAAAAGAAGGCCACCCCACTGCACCGTCCCTTCGGGATACCTTCGTCTGAGCCGCTCAGACGGGGGCTGCGCAACTCGCCCTGACAGCTTGCACAACCCGCAAGCTGCTGCGGAGCTCGAGCAGTGCTCGCCTACACCTCCCGCCTGACCGGCTCAGACGAAGCGGCACAGAAGGGGATTAAGGGCGTTGAGTCACACGCGTTGCGCGTGCTTGTTTTGTCTTGGGCTGTCCGGGCTTTGCCCGGGCAGGGCGTTCTGCCATGGGGGTCAGACACCATCATTCTTCTTTCTTGGGGCTCTCGCGATCTGTGCTCAGTTACGCCTCGTCCAGCAATTCTATCCAGTGCCGAACCGGCGTAGCCGTGCCGGATTGCAGATGCGTCAGGCAGCCGATATTGGCAGTCGCGATCACTTCCGGTTGACGCGCCTGCAGGTGGCCGAGTTTGCGTTCGCGTAACTGATTGGAGATTTCCGGTTGCAGGATCGAGTAGGTGCCTGCCGAGCCGCAGCACAGATTGGATTCGGACACGGTCATGACTTCAAAGCCAGCCACGGTGAGTAGGGCTTCTACCACGCCGGTGATTTTTTGACCATGCTGCAAGGTGCAAGGGGCGTGGAAAGCGACGCGTGCGCGCGGTTTGGGCAGCGGCACAAACTGGCTTTTGAGTGTTTCAGCTTCGGCCAGTACGACTTCGCTGAGATCGCGTGTCAACGCTGAAACCCGCGCTGCCTTTACTGCATAGGCGGGATCGTGTTGCAGGTAATGGCCGTATTCCTTGACGGTGACGCCACAACCGGAGGCGGTCATCACGATGGCTTCGGCACCCGCCTCGATATGCGGCCACCATGCGTCGATGTTGCGGCGCATGTAATCCAATCCTTCGTCTTGGGCGTTAAGGTGGTAGCTGACAGCGCCGCAGCAGCCGGCTTTATCCGCCACAATCAGCGAAATACCGATCTTATCCAGCAGCCGCGCCGCTGCGGCGTTGATATTGGGCGCCAACGCAGGCTGTACGCAGCCTTCCAGAACCAGCATGCGGCGCGCATGGCGCGCTTGCGGACGAGATGAAGAATTCTGTTTCTCGGGTAGTTTTGATTTCAGGCTGGCTGGCAAGAAGGGACGTGCCGCGTGTCCCAACGCGAGCAGGCTGGAAAACAGCGATGGACGTGGCAACACCTGACGCAGTGCATAGCGCTGCATGGCCGCCATTGGGCTGCGCGGTACCTGTTTTTCGATCAGATGGCGGCCGATATCCAGCAGTTTCGAGTATTCCACGCCGGACGGGCAGGTGGTTTCGCAGTTGCGGCAGGTAAGGCAGCGATCCAGATGCAGCTGAGTTTTTTCGGTGACTTCGCCGCTTTCCAGATACTGCTTCATCAGGTAAATGCGGCCGCGTGGCGAATCCAGTTCATCACCGAGGATTTGATAAGTGGGGCAGGTGGCCAGGCAAAAACCGCAATGCACGCAACTGCGCAGGATGCGTTCGGCTTCGACTCCCTCAGGCGTGTCGCGGATGAAATCGGCAAGCTGGGTTTGCATGGTCAGAACTCCGCGTAGAGCCGCCCGCGATTGAAAATGCCGTGCGGGTCGAACTGCTGTTTCAGGCGCTGGTGCAGCGCCAACATGGCTTTGGGCAAGGGCTGAAATACACCGGCGGATTTGTCTGCGCCGCGAAACAGCGTGGCATGACCGCCTGCCTCGGCTGCCGCGCTGCGAATCTGTTCGGCCGGGGCATCGGATTTAAGCCAGCGTTGTGCGCCGCCCCAGGTGACGGCCTGTTTGCCCGGTAAGGTGATCGGTGGAGTCATGGCTGGCACAGACAGGCGCCATAAAGGCGTATCGCCGCCAAACAGCGCGGCGGTCTGTTCGCGCGCGGCCAGCCAGAAGGCGGCCCCGTGCGGATTCACTTCGCCGCCCAGCTTGACCTGTGCCGCGTGGATGCCCGGCTCGCTGCCTTCCAGGCGCAGCATCATTACCCCGCCGATCCAGGCGGCGGCGGTGATCGGCAACGGCTGACCGGCGAGCTGGTTCATGCGGATGATGGCGTTGTCCTGATCGAGTTCGAATTGCAGGGTGACTTCATGGGCCGGGCGCGGCAATACCTTGAGCGAGGCTTGCAGCATCACACCCAGCGTACCCAGTGCGCCCGCCATCAGGCGAGATACATCGTAACCGGCCACGTTCTTGATGACTTTGCCGCCGAAGTTGAGCACGTCGCAGCGGCCATCCAGCAGCTGCACGCCGAGCAGCACATCGCGCGCGCTGCCGGCAAAAGCACGGCGCGGTCCGGAGAAGCCGCAGGCCAGCGTGCCGCCCAGCGTGGCCCGTTCACCATAATGCGGCGGCTCGAATGACAGCATTTGCCCGTGGGCGGCGAGCAGGGTTTCGATTTCTGTCAGCGGCGTGCCTGCTTTTGCAGTCAGCACCAGTTCCACCGGCTCGTATTCGACAATGCCGCTGTAGCTGGAAAGGTCGAGCAGTTCACCGGAAGGCGCATTGCCGTACCAATCCTTGCTGCCGCCGGCGCGAATTTGCAACGGCGTCTTGTCGGCGATGGCGGCGTGTACCTGATCAATGATTGCTTGCATTGGTGGCCTGTCAGAATCGCGGTAATTCAGGATGCGGCAGTTGCCCGCCATGCACGTGCATGGCGCCCAGTTCGGCGCAGCGGTGCAAGGTGGGAACAGCCTTGCCGGGGTTCAGCAAACCCTGCGGGTCGAACGCCGCCTTGACGGCGTGGAAAGCCTGCAATTCCAGCGGCCGGAACTGCACGCACATCTGGTCTATTTTTTCCACGCCAACGCCGTGCTCGCCGGTAATGGTGCCGCCCTGGGCGACGCATAATTCGAGGATTTTTGCGCCGAAGGCTTCGGTTCTTTCCAGCTCGCCGGGGGTGTTCGCATCGTAGAGAATCAGCGGGTGCAGGTTGCCGTCGCCGGCGTGAAATACGTTGGCGACGCGTAAGCCGTACTGCACGGATAGTTCGGCAATGCCACCCAGCACAGCTGGCAAGGCGCGCCGTGGAATGGTGCCGTCCATGCAGTAATAATCCGGCGACAGGCGGCCGACGGCGGGAAAGGCGTTTTTGCGCCCGGCCCAGAATTTGAGGCGTTCGGCCTCGTTATTGGCGGTGCGGATTTCAGTCGCGCCGCTGGCGGTGAGAATGTCGTGCACGCGCAGCACGTCGTCGGAAACTTCCTCGTTGGTGCCGTCCACTTCCACCAGCAGGATGGCCGCGGCATCGAGCGGGTAACCGGCATGCACGAAGGCTTCAGCGGCTTCGATGGCAGGTTTGTCCATCATCTCGAGGCCGCCGGGCAGAATGCCTCCTGCGATGATGGCGCTGACCGCTGCACCGGCTGTTTCAATCCGGTCAAACGCCGCCAGTACCACTTGTGCGCGCTCCGGTTTGGCCAGCAGCTTGACGGTGACTTCGGTGATGACGGCGAGCATGCCTTCCGAGCCGTGCATCAATGCCAGCAGATCGTAGCCGGGGCTATCCAGCGCCTCACCGCCGATCTCCAGCACTTCACCGTCGATGGTGACGGCACGCACGCGCAGGACGTTGTTCACCGTCAGGCCGTATTTCAGGCAATGCACGCCGCCGGAGTTTTCCGCCACGTTGCCGCCGATGGAGCAGGCGATTTGCGAGGACGGGTCCGGCGCGTAATACAAGCCATGCGGCGCGGCGGCTTCGGAAATGGCAAGGTTGCGCACGCCGGGTTGCACGCGCATGGTGCGCGCCAGCGGATCCAGATGCAGAATCTGGTTGAATTTTGCCAACCCCAGCAGCACCGCGTCCTCACGTGGTAGCGCGCCGCCGGACAAGCCGGTGCCTGCGCCACGCGCGATCACCGGCACCCCGGCCGCATGGCACAGCCGCAAAATGGCGATGACCTGCGCTTCGGTTTCGGGCAGCACCACCACGCCAGGCTGGCATTGGAACGCAGACAAGCCATCCGACGCATAGGGCGCAACGTCCTCACGTACCGATAGCACGGCGGAGGCGGGTAGCAAAGTGTGTAAATCGCGTATGACGGAAGCTGCAATCATGGTCACATGGAAAAACGCGGTTGGCCAATTGAAGCCAGGGGAAAAATATTCGCAAAACGAATTTTCATCCCTGTGCCCCGGGTAAGTTGAATCACGCTTTCCAGCGGATTCGCGAGAAAAGCCTAATTCTACTGTCCCTGATTATTCGTTGCCACGTGGTTTTGGCGTGCTCAAGCGCTGCCATACTTGCGTGAGTGCATTGGCATCGCCCACATTGCCCGGGAAAATCACCACCGGTATCTCGGGAAACAGGTGGTCGGCAGGCGTCAATACGACGCTGCATCCGGCCAATATCTGTCCCACCAGCCGTGCGGTAGGCAGCGCCAACCCCTTGCTCAGCATGTCGTTGGAGGTGATCCCCCCCTTGCTGATGATAAAGCCAATGGTGGTGGGCAGGCCATGCACCACATCCATCAGGAAACCGGAGACGTGTTCGCCGAATGCCAACCGGGTTTTCTGGTCTGGAAACTGGCGCTCGGCCCGGCTGGTGAAAATCACCGGCGTCAGCCCGTTTTGGTGAGCCAGCGCAACTTGTGCCAGGACTTCCTGCAGCAATGCAGGGCTTTGTTCCGGCATGCGGCTGACATCGACTTCTACTGCGGCGATGCCTTTTTGTTGCAGCAGGACGGCCAGCTGTTCGGTGGTTTTCTTGACATGCGATCCGACCACGATCACACCTGGCCGACCGTTTTTGACATAGCGTTGCATGTCCTCGGCAGGCACCGGTTGCGGCGGCAGCTTGGCCAGCGCGGTCAACAGGCTGGCGGCGCTGCGAAACAGGAAGCGTTTGCCCTGACTGGCGGCCTGTTCGAGGTCGTCGGCAAAGCGATTGAGATCTGTCTGGTTTTCCGCATCTACCACGCAGCAAGCGTTGTTCTGCAAGGCCATCAAGCGGTCCAGCGTACCGGCGCGAATGTCGTCCAGGGTGAAGCGCACCACGTCGTCGGCCTTGATTCTGCCCTGGGTTTTTTCTTCGACATAGTCAGGCAGATAGCTGTGGCTGTAACCGAACACGGAATCGCGAGCGAACTCTGTTTCGTGTACCGGCACGGCTTTTCCATCCACCTTGAGGTAATGCACGCTGTCCACGGTGAAACGTCCGCCTTCGAAAAAAGCCGGGACCAGGAAGTGCGCATCGAATGGTCCCAACTGCTCGGCCATGACATCGGTTTCCACCGGGTAATGACCACGCAGGGTCGAGTCTGAACGGCTGACGAACAACGCTGACTGATCAAAATCCGCCATCGCCAGCTTCAGGTTGTGGCATGCCTCGCGCGTTATCTGCGTGGCTTCCGTTGCGCCCATGCCGCGCGTATTGGTGAGCACGAACATCAGCGGCGAAGCATCGGCCAGCCCCTGTTTGAGTGTGGCCACATCCCAGCGGGTGAGCAGCAGACAGCCGTGTACGGTCTGTGAACCGGTGGGGTCGTCGTCCAGAACAATGATTTTTGGTTGCATCTTATTAAGACCGGGTTAAATCATAAAAACACGGCGTGGGCAGACTGCTGAGACGCGAGCAATACAAACATGCTCGCGTCTCGCAGGGCCGTTTATTTGCCGAGCAAGGCCTGCGCACGCTGTTCAAGCGCCTTGGCGTTCATGCCGTTGAGGTCGAACAGCTGACCTGCGGTTGCCGTGGTTTCGCCACGCTGCCAGCAGAAGGTTTCACGACGCGCTGCACGCGTTCTCAGCAATATCGGCTCCAGCATTGCCGAAGGACCACCGCTTACAGCGATCAAGGCATCGCCGTGGAACATTGCATCGAAATCGGCATCGTTCATGAACTTGCCGTCGGGTTGCGATACAGTGTTCCAGGAAACGTCGGTCGGGCGGTACAGGCGGCGCGGGTTGACTACAGAAACGATGCGCACGCCGACGCCTTGCTTGTTCAGTGCGGCGGCCGCTTCGAATACCGGCAGCAGAATCATGTCGCCAGTCACTGCGAACACGACCTTGCCGTCGCCATCCTGATCCAGCAGAGTAATGGCACCTTCCTCGATTGCGGTGCGGCTTTGCGCCATGGTGGTACGTACCGGCAGCGGTGTTTTCGAGGCGGTAATCACGATGCCCTTGTTGTGGGTTTTCAGCGCCCAGTCGTACGCCGCCTGAATCGAGTTGGCGTCGGTCGGGAACAGCGGGAACACGTTGCCGTTGCGCATCATGGCAGCAAAATAGGCTTCAACTTCCGGACGCTGGTGAGTCCAGCCGTTACGGCCTTGCTCCAGCGCACCGGCGGTGAACAATGTCACGGTGCTGGGGGTTTTACGGCGCAGTTCGGCCATGGCCTGGAGCACCGTCTGCCAGATCGGCAGGCCGTTGATGACGAATGACTCGTAAGAACACCACAATGATCTACCGCCGAACAGCGCCACGGCAGCCGCCAGACCGGCACAGGCATCTTCGTTGAGCGGTTCGTAAACCTGGCCGTTCGGACCCTGGAAATACAGCTCATCTGTCGTTGGATGGCGGATCGTCAGTGCCTTGTTGATGTTGGCCATGGCTGAAGCTTCATTGCCGTCCGCATTGGTGACGATGAAGCGTGGATCGCGCTTGCCGACAGCGCCAACCACTTCGCCAAACGCAGTGGTCGGCACTTTGTTTTCCTTGCCGGGTTCGAATTCGGTCAGCGGCAGTTCGCCGAGATCGGGCAGTTCCAGTTCGAATTCGGTCACCACGGTTTTGGCAGCCGGGCCACCGCCAGCGTGGCGGAAATTCTCGCGGACCAGTTCCCAGGCTGCGGTGGACAGTGCGCGGCGCTGCAGTCCAGCCACGATGTCGGCGCTCTCCAGGGTGTGATGCGCATACAGGTTGTGCGACTTGGAGCCGGTGGCATGTACCCCGGTACCTTTCAATTGTTTGAGGATCAGCACCGACAGTTCCCCGTTAAGCGCATTCTGTGCAGCGGCATCACTGGCTTTCAGCACGGCACCGGCAAATGCCACGCGCTTTTCCCAGGAAAACAGCGAACTGTCGACATAGGCACCATTCTGATTCTGGTCGTCGAATTCCTTGGCGTCGACCAGATACACATTCTTGAAACCGTGTGCTTTCCAGTAAGCGGTCATGCGTGCGTTGTCCCAGGTCGAAACCATGCTGTGATGTTCCTGGGAGTAACCGTTCCACACCAGGATGGGCAGGAAGTTGGTGGCCTTGGGGTAGGCGGTGTTGAAGTGCATCATGGCGCTCATGATGTAGGGCTCGCCCAGGCCACCGTCGCCGATGGTGACAGGGAACACTTTACCGGGGTGAAGCAGGGCGCCGGCCATGGCGAAGTGCTGACCCTGACCCAATGGACCGGCCGGGGCGAGCAGGCCGGGAATGGCGCCAGACAGGTGACCGAGCAGGCCGTGGCTTTCACGGAAACGGTC
Organism: Pseudomonadota bacterium; assembly: GCA_040388645.1. GTDB lineage: Bacteria > Pseudomonadota > Gammaproteobacteria > Burkholderiales > Sulfuriferulaceae > Sulfuriferula. The sequence continues at coordinate 39,971 of JAZKBM010000006.1, read as the reverse complement.
GCGCATCTGCTGCACTGTGGTAATGCCCATTTGTTCCAGTGAGGTATCGAGGAACATGGCGCTATAGAAGCCGGGCGCGTGGTGGCCGACTTCGGTCACGATGTTGGTATGACCGAGCATCACCATGGAGGCATAGGCTTCCGCGCTACTGGCGAAACCACCGGGGTGGCCGGAGGACTTGGCGCCGGTGACCTGCAGCGTCAGATAACGCAGGCCATCTGCCACCAGCAATGTCTGGTAGGCGGCCTTGGTGTCGCTGGCATCCTTCACGCAAGAGACTTTGTCCGACAGGCACGGCGCATCGCCCATTTGTGCAAAATCCGGCATGGATTCCGCGAAATATTGAATACCCTCGCAAAACGCCGGGATGGTTTGGGGTTTGACTAATTGCTTTTCCGTGCTCATTTTCGTCTCCAGAAAAATTCAGAAAACTGCTATCACAGCAAAACCTGTTTGCTGTATTAAATTTCGTATTGTGAAATCACAATTCGCTCTATGAGAAATACTAACAAAGCCCCTGCATAATTGCAATTAATTCAAGGCGGTCCGTCAGGCGACGCGGTTTTGCGGCGAGCCGTGGAAAAATGCGTCGATATTGTCGATCAGCTGATCGGCCAGGGTCTGCATGGCCTCGCGGCTGGACCAGGCTATGTGCGGGGTCAGGATGAAATTGGGTAAATCCAGCTCCAGCAATGGATTACCCATGCGCGGGGGTTCGGTGTCCAGCACGTCGAATCCCGCGCCGCCGATTCGGCCGGTTTGGAGTGCTTCGAGTAGCGCCGATTCATCCACCAGGCCACCGCGAGCCGTGTTGATCAGCAGCGCACCTGACTTCATCAGTTCGAATTCACGGCTACCGATCAAATTGCGCGTTTGCGGTTTGAGCGGCAAATGCAGGGAAATGACGTCGCTATCGCGCAGCGTGTGTTCGAAGTTCGTATAGCCTGGTCGTACCGATGTTGCCCCCTTGTGATCGGCGATCAGCACTTTCATGCCGAAGGCCGAGGCGAGACGGCCGACAGCCTGTCCGATTGCGCCGTGACCGATCAAGCCCAGCGTGCTGCCGTGCAGGTCGCGTACCGGATGGGTAAACAGACAGAACTGGTCGGCGCGTTGCCAGGCACCCTCGCGCAAGTCATTGCGGAACGCCAGCAAATTGCGGCGCAGCGCCAGCATCAGCATGAATACATGTTCCGGCACGGTGTGCACTGAATAGTTGCGGATATTGGATACGACGATGTTGCGCTCGTGGCAACAGGCAATGTCCACAGCGTCCGTTCCGGTAGCCGCAATGGCGACCATTTTCAGGCCCGGAAGTTGTTCCAGTGTTTCACGACGCAGCGCAACCTTGTTGGTGATCACGATGCTGGCGTCGCTTAGTCGTGCCAGCACTTGATCAGGATTCGTCGCCGGATAGTCTTCCCAGACATGAGGAAAAGCCGGGCGGCGGATGTCGGCGATGATACTGTCAGAATCCAGAAAAACGATTTTTTCCATTGGGATCAGTCCTTGCCGCCAATGCCGGACATGCGCTCAATCACCTTGACCACGGCGGCAGAATCCAGCTCCGCGTCGCCGCTGCCCATCAGGGCATTGAGATGCTGCGTAACCAGCGCGGCGGCGGGCAGTGCCACACCCAGTTGATGGGCAGTTTCCATGACGATGCGCATATCCTTCTGATGCAAGCCAACTTTGAAACCGGGCTTGAAATCATTGTCGAGAATGCGCTGGCCGTGCACTTCCATGATCTTGCTGCCGGCAAAGCCACCCATCAATGCCTCGCGCACCTTGGCCGGATCGGCGCCATTGCGGCGCGCAAAAGTCAGCGCCTCGGCCACTGCTTCGATGGTGACGGCCACGACAATCTGATTGCAGGCCTTGGCGACCTGACCAGCGCCGTTGTCGCCTACGTGGACAATGTTCTTGCCCATGCATTCGAACAGCGGCTTGACGCGTTTGAACACCGCCGGTTTGCCGCCCACCATGATGGACAGGGTGGCATTGATTGCGCCGCCTTCACCGCCGGAAACCGGTGCATCCAGCATGTCGATGCCCTGCGCGGCCAGACGCGTAGCGAATGTTTTGGTAGCAGTCGGCGAGATGGTGCTCATGTCCACCACCACTGAGCCTGGCCGAGCACCGTGAATCACGCCGTGTTCACCGAACAGCACCGCTTCCACATCCGACGTATCGGACACGATTGTGAAAATAATGTCGGACTGGGTGGCGACTTCTGCAGGCGAGGCACAGCTGGTGGCCCCAGCGTCTGTTAGCCGCTGCAAGGCCTCCGGACGGCGCGCAAACGCGTGTAGCGCATAACCGCTCTTGATGAGATTAAGGGCCATGGGGCAGCCCATAATGCCAGGGCCAATGAAACCGACAGTGATAGACATAGTGACTCCTCGAGCAGACATTCAAATAAAACCGGTTCCAGAAATGCTTTTAGAATCGGTGGATCAGCCATAGGCTAAATGGCAGCGTGAACCAGAACAGCAGTGTGCTCCACCCGACAAGCAGCGCACCGGCTTCGGTATCCAGGTGAAAGCGGTCGGTCAGGATCAATATAGTCAACATGGTGGGCATGCTGGTTTCGATGATGGCCGCAAATTGCGGTTCGTTTGCCGGTGCAAACAATAATCTTGCGACGACCCATGCCATCAGCGGCATCAGCAGCAGCTTCACGGCGGCAGTCGTCAGGATCACGCCGTTCGGGCGCAGCTGGCGCCAGGGAATGGATAGGCCGAGTACGAACATCATGATCGGAATGGTGGCCTCACCGATCATGCGTGCAGCATGCACCAGCGGTTGGTACGCCGTATCGGTGAGTTGCAGGGTGGCACCGATAATGAATGCCCAGATTGGTGGCATACCCAGCATCACACGCCAGATGGGCTGACGGTCGACAGCTGCTTCCGGAGGCCCGAGGCGCGTACAAATCCACACGCCCAGACTCCATACCAGCGGTACAGTCATCAGCATGTCGTGGAATGCCGGATAACGGGCCGCCTGCGGGCCATATAAAAACGTTAATACAGGCATGCCGATGAAGAAAGTGTTACCGAACATGCCGCCCACCACCAGCGCTGCGCGCGTGCCATTGTGCAAACCGCGCCCTATGGGAGAGTGATAAAGCAGCCCATACAGGACGACCGCAGTCAGTAACGATCCAATGCCGCCCAATAGCGGCACCATCAGCAAGCCGGGGGTAATTGGCGTGGTGGCGGCAATGGAAAACAGGATCGCCGGAAAGAACAGATTGAGAACCAGTTGATTCAACTGGATGCGCAAGGTTTTGCTGGGCATCTCCTGAAAATAGACAGGCCAGATCGCGCCTGCGCCGACCAGAATGGCGATCGGCAGCATGACCTCGATCATCAGTTTTGCCAGATGATTCAGATCCATGTGTTCATAGAACCCTGTTATGGGCAGCTCCGCGCATGCACGGAGCGCCGGTTAGCCACTGACGGCCATACTTCGATCTGGATAAATTAGCCAAGCGTGGGCATGATCAGAGTCGAGGCACTGTGATCCGATTGCTCCGGCCAGCGGCTGGTGATGGCCTTGGTACGGGTGTAGAAATACACACCTTCCATTCCGTGCATATGCAGGTCGCCGAACAGCGAGGATTTCCAGCCGCCAAACGAAAAGAACGCCATGGGAACAGGAATCGGCACGTTGATGCCGACCATGCCGACTTCGATTTCGTGCTGGAAACGTCGCGCCGCCGCGCCCGATCCGGTGAAAATCGCCGTGCCGTTAGCGTAGGGATTACTGTTGACCAGCTTGATGGCTTCGTCGAAACTGGCCACGCGCAAGACGATCAGTACCGGGCCGAAGATTTCTTCGCGATAAATATCCATTGCGGTGGAAACATGGTCGAACAGGGTTGGTCCGACAAAGAAGCCGTTCTCGCATCCCGATACCTGAATGCCGCGCCCGTCCGTCACCAGCGTCGCGCCTTGCGCCACGCCGCTGTCGATGAGGCCGACAATTTTGTCGCGGTGTTGCGCTGAAATCACCGGGCCCATGTCGACACCCTTGCGATCGCCAGGTCCGACCACCAGTTTTTCGGCTTTTTCCTTGAGCTTGGCCACTAATACATCTGCGATGTCGCCGACTGCCACCACCGTAGAGATTGCCATGCAGCGTTCTCCGGCAGAGCCGTAAGCGGCACCCATGATGGCATCCGCAGTGAAATCCAGTGCGGCATCGGGCAACACCACGGCGTGATTTTTGGCGCCGCCCAGAGCCTGCACGCGCTTGCCGTGATGTGCCGCGGTTTCATAAATATATTTGGCGACTGGTGTGGAGCCGACGAAAGAAACAGCACGCACGTCGGCATGGCCAAGCAGGGTATCAACTGCCTCCTTGTCACCGGGCACGACGTTGAACACGCCATCCGGCAACCCCGCTTCCTTCAACAGTTCTGCCATGCGCAAGCTGCATGAAGGCACTTTTTCCGAGGGCTTGAGCACAAAGGTATTGCCGCAGGCGATGGCGAGCGGGAACATCCACATCGGCACCATGGCCGGAAAATTGAATGGCGTGATGCCGGCGCACACCCCGATCGGTTGCAGCATGGAATGGCAATCCACACCGCGCCCGACATTCTCGGCGTGTTCACCCTTGAGCAGATGCGGTGCACCAACGGCAAATTCCACCACTTCGATGCCGCGCTGCACGGAACCCGTCGCATCTTCCAGCGTCTTGCCATGCTCCTCGCTGGCCAGTTGTGCCAGTTCGGGGCGATGGGTTTCCAGCAGGTCGCGGAATTTGTTCAGGATACGGCTGCGACGCAGCGGCGTGGTATCGCGCCAGCCAGGAAAAGCCGCCTTGGCGGCATTGATTGCATCGGTCACGTCATCTTGACTGGCCAGCGGTACCTGGCGGATAACCGCGCCGGTCGCCGGATTGGTCACGTCGGCGGTGCGCTGGCTGCGACTTTCGGTACGCTGACCATTGATCCACAGAGGCAGTATTGATTTTGGCATGATTGATCTCCTGATTACATGGAAGCTGAATGAATCGAATTCATCACGATTGGGTAATGGTGATGTGTTGACAATAGGTTTCGCGGATAGTCAGTGCGCCGATCAGTCCGGCGATGGCAAATGCCAGCATGACACTCAGTCCGCTCTGGTAGTTGTGTTCCGAATACACTCTGGCACCGTCGTGCATGCGCCCGTTCCAGCCCTGGTCCATCACCCAACCCACCAATGGTTGCAGGATCGCTGCACCCAGAAATGCTCCGGTGTTGATGACGCTGGTGGCCATGCCGGACAGGGCGGGTGGATTGACCTCTTTGGCGCAGACCCATGACAGCGTAAAGCCGGCAGCGCTGAACCCCATTATGGCAAACAGCAAATAGTTTTGGGCGGGTGATAAGTGCCAATTGAATACAATGGGCAGCCAGCACAGCACATACACTGTCAAACCGCCGATGATCACCGGCAGGCGTTTGCCGATCCGGTCCGACAAGGTGCCCAGTGCCAAAGCCCCCAGCGCGAAACACATCAACAGCAACATGGTGTGATTGGAAGCGGCGGCACGTTCCATGCCATACACATCATGCAGATAAGGGATGGCCCACAGCCCGGCAAATGCAAACAGGCTGCCGCCAATACCGAGGTTGGGCCAGAAGCCGGGCCAGGTGGCGCGGTTTTTCATGATTTTGAGCAAGCCGTCGTACCAGTGTCCCTGATGGTGCGGATGGGCTTCCTTACCGTCCAGCTCGCGCATGCTGGGCAGGCCGGCCTCACCGGGATGGCTGCGCACCAGAAACCACACCAGTGCGGCAAGCACCACCGAGAATACGCCGACTGCTACAAAAACATTGCGCCAGGAAGTCTGCGAGGCTACCCAGACCAGCGGGGTGGCGGCCAGCACGGAACCCAGGTTGCCAAGCAGCAACGACATGCCGCCGATGGTGCCGAAATGGCGGTCATGAAACCATACGGCATTGAGCTTCATCAGCGAAATAAACATGGCGGCGACACCACAACCGACCAGCAAACGACCGAGGGTGGCGAAGGCCAGCGTATCGGACATGCCAAACATCAGTGAGCCCACACCGGATATCAGTGCACCAAAGGCGACGACCCTGCGTATGCCCAGCGTATCGGCCATTACGCCCACCGGTATTTGCATAACCGTATGTGCATAAAAATAGGCGGCCGCCAGACTGCCGAGTGACGCGCCACTGGTGTGGAAGGATTGCTGCAGATTATTGGCGATCGCGGCAGGCGCCAGGCGATGGAAGAACGCCAGCATATAGCCGATGATCACCAGTGTGTAACTGGTCCAGCGCAAACGGCGCATGCGGGCGTGAATGAGGGTGGGCATGATGAATGAGCCGGTTCAAGATCATTTAACGAAGCGAAGACAAAATTTCAAACCACGGGGATCGCGGCAGTGGTTGAAACAGGAAGGTGCGAATTCCTGCCTCTGCACAGGGTCTATCTGCGCCTGGCTGCTTTCTCCGTGGTTGTTCCAGCGCGAATCCGGGTTAATGAGCCGCGCCCAGATAGGCGGCTTTTACTGCCGGATCATTTTTCAGTTGCTCGGCTGGTCCGTGGCAGGAAATTCGCCCGTTTTCCATGACATAGCCGTAGTCAGCCACATTCAATGCGGCTGCAGCGAACTGTTCCACCAGCAGCATGGTGATGCCGCGTGTTTTCAGCTCGCGGATAATGCGAAATACCTCTTCCACCAGCAGGGGAGCCAGACCCATTGAGGGCTCGTCCAGCAGCAGTACCTCGGGATTAAGCATCAGCGCCCGGCCCATGGCCAGCATTTGCTGTTCGCCGCCGGAAAGCGTTCCGGCTAGCTGGGTGCGACGTTCCTGAAGACGCGGAAACAGATCGAATACGCGATCAAGGTCGCCGTCTACATCGCCCCGTTCGCGGCCGAAGGTGAGACGAGGAAACGCACCCAGCACCAGATTGTCAGTGACCGACAGCGTGGAAAATACGCGCCGGCCTTCCGGCGAGTGCGCAAGGCCGGTGCGGGCAATGCGGTGTGACGCCATGCCGGTGATGTCTTTGCCGTTAAGCCGGATTTCTCCGTTAGCCGGTTTGATCATGCCGGACACGGCACGCAGGGTCGTTGTCTTGCCCGCGCCGTTGGAGCCGATCAGGGTGACGACTTTACCTTGTGGGACGTCAATGGAAATGCCATGCAGCACTTCAACCTTGCCATAGGCGGCATGCAGATTTTTTACCTGTAACATATATTGAACCTCTTAAACCGCATCGGCGTTGCCGCCAAGATAGGCTTCGATAACCTTGGGATCCGCCTGCACTTCGGCAGGCTTGCCTTCGGCGATTTTCTGGCCGAAATCGAGTACCGTGACCGTGTCTGAAATACCCATTACCACATCCATGTGGTGTTCGATAAGAATGACGGTAATGCCATGGTCGCGGATTTTCTGGATCATGCCGACCAGCTCCTTGATATCCGGGGCGGTCAGACCAGCTGCAGGCTCGTCGAGCAACAACAGGCTGGGATTCAGTCCGAGTGCGCGGGCAATCTCCAGCAAACGCTGTTTGCCGTAAGGCAGATTGCGCGCTTCTTCGTTGGCCAGATCGGCCAGGCCGACAAATTGCAGCAGGCTGGCGGCGCGTACGCGCGCCTCGCGTTTCTCCTTGAGACAGCGCCGGGTATGGAAGATGACATCAAGCGTATTGCTGCGGTAGGTATGGTGCAGACCTACCAATACGTTTTCGACTGCGGTCATTTCGCCGAACAGCTGTACGTTCTGGAAGGTCCGCGCGATGCCTTCGCCGGCAATGGATGAGGGTGCCGTGCCGGAAATGATCTTGCCGTTGAATTCGATCTCGCCCGCTGTCGGTGTATAGATACCTGTGAGCACGTTCATCATGGTGCTCTTGCCCGAACCATTCGGCCCGATCAATCCGTGTACCGTGCCTTTGGTGATATTCAGCTGGACTTCGTTGAGCGCCTTCAGACCACCGAATTGCATGAGGACATTGCGTGCTTCGAGCAGATTGCCGTTGGCAGTGACTTTGCAATCCGGGACGAGCCACGCCTGCTGCGCGTCGCCCGCGTCGGTAACCAACTCATGCCTGTGTATCCACTGCGGCCGGAATTTCTGCACGATATTGCGCAGGAATCCCATAATGCCATCAGGCAGGTAATAGACCACAAACAGAATCATCGCGCCGAAAATCGTCAGGCGGTAGTCGGTGATGTTGTGAATCCAGAAACTGAAACCGGCCAGCCCCACGGTGAATAACAGCGGGATGGCGACCTGCATCGGCGTACGTTTTTTTGCCAGCACCGTATAAATCGAATACAGCACGCCGGATACTGCCATGACCACTGCGATTTTGCGGAACAGATCTATATCCGACAATACGTTGGGCAGCATGACGATAATGATGGCGCCCAGTATCGGGCCGGATCGTGTTTTGCGCCCACCCATGATCAGCGCAAGCAGGAACATGATGGTCAGTTCAAAGCTGTAGGTATTGGGTGAAATGTATTCTTCGGAGTAGGTAAACAGGCTGCCTGCCAGACCAGCCAGTGCGGCACTGAAAACAAAAGCGTAGACCTTGTAAGCGTAGACGCTTACCCCCATGCAGTCGGATGCCACCGGACTGTCACGCAAGGCTTCGAAAGCGCGGCCCAGGTAGGATTTGACGATGCGGTGAACCACTGCGATAGTGACCAGTAACGCCACCAGCACAATATAGTAGTAGTCGGTGCCGGTGATCTGGTGCCCGAAAAACACCGGTTTGCGCAGCGAAATCCCGAGCGGACCATTGGTCAGGAAATCCATCTCGTTGATCAGTATCTGGACAATGGTGCCGAACGCGAGTGTCACCATGGCCAGATAAGGGCCCGTCACACGCAATGCCGGGAGTGCCAGAAGGGCACCGAACAGAGCGGTGACAACGATGCTGGCTGGTACCGCAAGCAGAAATGGCACACCCAGCTGGAAGTTGAGTACACCGGCTGTATAGGAACCCACACCGAATAATGCGGCATGCCCGAGCGAGACTTCGCCCACATAGCCGACGACGATGTCGAGGCCAAGCAGAAGGATGGCATAGATACCGATGACCACCATCAGGTGGATGTAATACGGATTGGTCCAGACCATGGGCAAGGCCGCAAGTACGCCCAATGCCAGGATGAAAGAGATTTTTTTGATGGCGCCCATGCTTATACCTTGTTGATGACGGTTTTACCGAACAGACCGGCGGGCTTGATAGCGAGCACTAGCAATAGCAGTACCAGACCAGGAACGTCTTTGTAACCGGTGGAGAGATAGAAACCGGTGGTCGTTTCCGCAATGCCCAACAGCAGGCCACCGACAATCACCCCCATGCCGCTATTGAGACCACCAATAATCGCCACGGAAAAAGCCTTTAATCCCAATACCACTCCCATGGTGGCGCCAGTCAGCGTCAAGGGGGCAATAAGCACGCCCGCGAAGGCGGCAGTCATGGAACTCAGGGCGTACGAAAAGGTGATCACCATGCGGGTGTTGATACCCATCAGTCCGGCGGCGTCGCGGTCATTGGAAGTGGCAACCACTGCTTTGCCGTAGATGGATTTTCGATTGAATATTTCCACCGCCAGCATCATGCCGAGGGCGCCAATCACCACCACGATTTCCATCGGCAGCACGTGAATGCCATGAAAAGAGAGTGGGGATTCCGGTAGCGGAGAGGGAAACTTGAGATCGTCGCGTCCCCAGATATTTTCAGCGACGTTCTTGAAAATAATGGCTAGGGCAATGGTGCCCATGATCCAGCCGAATTCGGATTTGTTCTTGAGCGCAGGCCGCACGGCAACGCGTTCTACCACGACACCCTGCAATGCACCGAAAATCAGTACCAGCGGGATCATCAGCCAGTAATTCATATGGCCAACGAGGGTCAGGCCGACCAATGCACCCAGCATCAGCGCTTCACCTTGACCGAAGTTAAGGGTGCGCGAGGTGGCAAATGTGAGTTGATAACCAAAAGCAATCACGGCGTAAATCATGCCGAGCGATATGCCGCTTACAATTAATTGCGCGAGAATTTGCATGGGGAGCTTTCCATCTAAAATGAGCCGGGAACGGATGACCCGTCCCTGGCTCATGACTTGCTACAGGTTACCCTGCGTGTAGATTACTTTTTGGAATGAGGCTTGGCGTGTGCTTTTTCCTGCGCAGGCCCGGCCAGATCTTCAGCTTCGGCATAGACAACGCGGCCGTCCTTGACTTCACCCATTACCGTCAGGTTTTTGGTGATGGCTTCGTGATCGTCGTGGGTGTATGGGTGATTGTAAGTCGTGATCACGCCAACCACAGGGCTACGCAGATTTTCCAGTGCCGCACGGATTTTTGGGCCGTCCGTGCTGCCAGCCTGTTTGATGGCGGCTGCAAGAATGTACATGGAATCGTAACCTTGGGCTGCCGAGACAGGTGAAGGAATGCGTTCGACTTTATAAGCCTGCTGATAGGCAGTAATGAATGCCTTGCGTTTCGGTGTGTTGGGCTCCTGGATGAAGGTTTGCGGCATGCGTGCACCTTCACCGTTCTTGCCGGCATTGTCGATGAAGTTACCCATGGACAGCGTCCAGCTACCGATCATCGGCACTTTCCAGCCAAGTTTTTCCATACCATTGGCAATCTGTGCGAGCTCAGGTCCGATACCGTAGGTCAGGATAGCTTGTGCGCCGGCGGCCTTGGCCTTGAGCAACTGCGCCGTCATGTCCACATCCTTGATGTTGAATTTTTCTTCGGCAACTGGCTTGATGCCCTTTGCAGCCAAGGCTTTTTCCAGGTCTTCGCGGCCCAGCTGGCCGTAGTTGGTGGAGTCGGCCAAAATTGCGACCTTGGTGAATTTGCGCTTCACGATGGCGTCTTCAACGATCATTGCAGACTGGATGCCGTCGTTGGCGGAGGTGCGGAAGATGTAATTGTCAGGATGTTGCGGTGGCAAAAACTGTTTGGTGATCAGGGAGCCGGTAGCAACGTTATTGATGACCGGGATCTTTGCTTCTTCGTAGAAACGCTGGGCAGCCAGCGCTACGCCGGTATTGATGAATCCCACCGTAGCCACTACACGCTCGCGGTTAATCAGTTCCTGGGCAACCTGGATGCCGCGGCTGTTGTCTGCCTGGTCATCACGCTCGATCAGTTGAATTTGCCGGCCAAGGATGCCGCCGTGATGGTTGATTTCATCCGCAGCCAGCTTCACGCCGTCACGCATGCTCACGCCCATGGGCGCAGACCCGCCGGTAAACGGGCCGGAAACACCGATCTTGATTGGTTCCGCAGCAATTGCTGCGGAGGTGGCGCACAGCGCAAGCGCTGCTACCAGTGTCTTAAGACTATTTTTCATATACTGCTCCATGGGTCGTGGTAGTAATGTCAAACCGCTGGGCGGTTTAACGGCAGGTTCCATGCCGCGCAGAGGCGGCTAAGGAATTTCATATTATAAAATCGATTGCTGCACTATGGGATACTCTAGCTGATTACTTTTCTGATTTCAAGAATTCGTGTGAATACAAAGATAAAAGAGTCATTGATAATATTATGAAATTCTTACTTAACGGCCTCAATTTGCTCTTTAATCCTGGTCGGTAACCAGAATAACCAACACACGGTACGGACCATGCGCGCCTAGTGTCACGGTCTGTTCGATATCGGCCGTACGGGATGGTCCGGAAATGAAATTTATTGCACGTGGTGGAAGCGGATGCTCTGCGCGCAGCAAATCCCATGCGTCTTCCATCGACGCCACAATTCGCTGTGTGTTTAGTATGGCAACATGCGTTTCCGGCAACAGGCTATTGCTGGCAGGGGTTTCCGGTCCGGATAACATCATCAGCGTGCCGGTTTCGGCTATTGCGCAAAATGTGCCTGTGATGCCGACCATGTCATGACCATTGGCACACCGTACGGTAATCTCCAGACTCGCCGCATTCCAGGGCAGGCCACCGACTGCTGGCCAACAAACGCCCCGAGTTGGCAGCTGCCTTTCTTGCAGATAATGCGCCACCCGTGTCGGAATCTCTGCTGTACTTGCGACGTCAATAACATCGCTGGATAACTTTAAGGCGCGCTCCTTGAAAAGTGTGATCAGGTTATCCTGTATGGCAGGTGCTGGCCCGCGCGGATGTGCTGCAAGATAGGGGTCGATTTCAGCATCCCTGTCGCCAAGCGCCATGCCAATGCGAGCCAAAATCCGTTCACGGGCGCTCAAGAGAGTTTCCTTTGCCGATAAAGTTCCCGGAACGTTTTTCCATGCGGTGCCGGCAAGTCCCGGCCTGCAGTCCAGGCAGTCGCTATCGGCAAGTGATGTAACAGACGATCTTTGCCCCCTGAGTATCGTAAAATACGAACGGCAATTTTAGTTACCAAAGCATATGTATCGGTGCGACGGGCCAGCCATCCCCATAACTTGAGAACGGTTTTTTCTTGCCAGGATTTCAGTCCTCGATCCATCTGTTTTTCACGTAACTTGCGCAGAAGATCGGGCAGGGGAATTTTTACCGGACAAACGACACCGCATGCCCCGCAAAGTGTTGAAGCATTTGGCAAGTCAGGCGCATTCTCCAGACCCACAAAAGTGGGTGTCAGGATAGAGCCCATCGGCCCCGGATACACCCATCCGTAGGCGTGCCCGCCAATGTTCTGGTATACCGGGCAATGATTCATGCATGCGCCGCAGCGGATGCAGCGCAACATGCTTTGCATATCGCCACCAAGCAGGCTACTGCGGCCGTTGTCGACGAGAATGATGTGAAAATGTTCGGGTCCATCCTGGTCGTCCGCCTCTTTTGTGCCCGTCAGGACCGACACATAATTGGTGATGGACTGACCCGTGGCGGAACGTGGCAGCAAGCGCAGCAGGGTAGTGACATCTTCAAGTGTCGGGACGACTTTTTCAATACCGGTGATTGCCACATGCACGCGCGGCAGTGTCGTCACCAGACGGCCATTACCCTCGTTGGTCACTATCAGAGCCGAGCCCGTTTCTGCTATCAGGAAATTGGCCCCCGAGATGCCCATATCAGCACCAAGAAAGGCAGGGCGAAGAATTTCACGCGCCTCACGGCATAACTCGGTAATGTCGGTATTGCGAGGCCGGTTGTGTTTTTCCGCGAACAGGTCGGCAATATCCTCCTTGTTTTTGTGCACTACGGGTGCAACGATATGGGAAGGAGCTTCGTGTGCAAGCTGCAGGATGTATTCACCGAGGTCGGTCTCCATCACCTCGATGCCCGCGGCCTCCAGCGCTTCATTCAGACCGCATTCTTCGGTGACCATGGATTTGGATTTGGCAACCTTGCGGACGTTATGTTGCACAGCAATTTCCGTCACGATTCGGTTCACGTCGGCATCGCTTTCGGCCCAGTGAACGATCGCCCCGCGTGCCTTGGCTTGCTGTTCAAAGCGTAACAGCCATTGATCAAGATTACCTAATACGCGGTCGCGGATAGCCGCAGCGGCGGTGCGGGTTTCCTCGAAATCGCCTATTTCACCGATGACTGCTGCGCGGCCTTCGACAAAGCGGGTCTGCAGGCGCGATAGTGCGTTCTGCAGTTTTGCGTCGTTGAGCTTTTGCGTGACCGAGCGCTTGAAATGAATCGAAGAGATTTGCATCAGGTGTCATCCTCGTTGCCCGCTAGCAGTTCCGCGATATGCAACACACGCGTGGTGTGATTGCCTCGTCGACGCAGGCGCCCTTCCATGTTGAGCATGCAGCCGAGATCGCCAGCCACAATAACATCCGCGCCGGTGGCTTCGATATGTTTGCACTTATTGTCTGCCATGCGTGTGGATAATTCTCCGAATTTGACTGAAAAAGCGCCACCGAAACCACAACAAGTAGTGGATTCAACCATTTCATGGAGCGTGACATCGGGTAACTTCGCCAGCAATGCGCGCGGTTGATCTTGTATGCCAAGCTCATGCAGGCCCGAACAGGAATCGTGATAGGTAATCGTGCCCTTGAAACGGCCGGGTATGACGTCAAGCTTGACTACGCTGGTAAGAAAATCGGTGAGTTCGTAGGTATGTTGACTTAGAAGCTCAATTCTAGCCTGCAAGGCCGGATCTTTGCCAAACAGTTCGGGGTAATGTATGCGAATCATGCCTGCGCAGGAGCCTGATGGCGCCACGATATAATCGCATGCTTCAAATTCTTCGAGAAATTTCAGCGCCAGGGCTTTGGCGGTTTCACGGTCACCAGAATTGTAGCCAGGCTGGCCGCAACAGGTTTGATTCTCTGGCACAATAACTTCGCATCCTGCTGCCTCAAGCAAACGGATTGCCGAGAAGCCTATAGCGGGGCGCATTGCATCCACCAGGCAAGTGACAAATAGTCCTACGCGCATCAATTTATCCCCGGGGTTAACCGCCGACTATTGTCTGTGCAGTCATGACATTGAAGGGCATAACGCGAATTGGTGCTGCTATGCCGCCAGGAAAATTTTTTGCATAATGATCCTATATTTCATATGCTGCAACAACAACGAAATAATTCCGGATTACGAGGGGGAAAGTCATTGAGTATAGATGAGCCCAAGTCATCGATTCAAGTCATTGATCGCATGATGAAACTGTTAAATGTGCTGGCAGATCACGCAGAACCTCTGGGTTTGAAACAGCTGGCTGCGCAGACCAGCCTGCACCCATCAAGCGCCCACCGGATACTGGGTGTAATGGTGGAAAAAGGATTTGTAGAACGGATTGAACCCGGCAGCTATCAGCTAGGCATCAAACTGCTTGAACTGGGAAATCTGGTCAAGGCACGTATCAACGTGCGCCAGGTGGCCCTGCCTTTTATGCAAAAACTGCGCGATGAACTGGACGAAACGGTGAACCTGACATTGCGACAGGGCGATGAAATCGTTTATATAGAGCGCGTGACGGCAGCCAAATCGATGATGCGGGTAGTGCAGGTCGTTGGCACACGCGCACCGCTGCATATTACAGCAGTTGGAAAAATCTTCCTGGCGGAAGATGGCCAGAAAAGCTGCGAGGAGTATGTGTTACGTAGCGGTATGCCCGCTTACACCAAAGATACGATTACAACCCTTGAGAGATTGAGGGAAGAGGTTGATAAAGCTGCCCGCGCCGGCTTTGCCCTTGATAAGGAAGAAGCAGAAAAAGGGGTATGTTGTATTGGTGCCGGTATTTGTGACTCGTCGGGGAAACTGGTTGCCGGCTTGTCTATTTCGGCTCCGGCAGAGCGAATCGACTACAAATGGTCTCGAAGGGTAAAGGACGTTTCCGCCGAAATCTCGCGAGCCATGGGTTATAACGGTTAAACGGCTGTTCAGGTCGGGATGGCGGGAAGAATCGATAAACTGCATTTCAGGGTTGCTGACACCTACCAGGATACTTTGAGGTAAAAATTGCAGGAAACCTTTTATCGGCCCGATATTGAATTGTTTCGCACTACGCGCAGCCTGCCCGCTGCCCTATATAATCGAGCACATACCCTGCTGACACAAAGCCAGACAGGCTGTGTCTTCGTCCCGATACGAACCATGCAATATATGGCCGTACTGGATGCAGCTGAATTCATTTTTGTGGACCGTGAACGCCCCGACCTGATCGAACTGGCATGGCAGTCATTTCATCCGGGCCACCGCGATTCACTCGAAGATCCGGTTCCATTCGAGTTGGTGCATTACGACGAACGAGCGGCCTCGACCATGCAGCGATTGATTGTTGAGTTCAATAAGGCACTGATTCTGTTAGCTAAGCGGCGTGCGGTAGATATGAAACCCGCCAGAATACTCAGTTTTTCGCGTAAGTCTTAGATGAGGACCGCAACGGTCTGCCATCCAGTTTAAGTGCCACCAGTGTAGATGACTGGTGCTCAAGCCAGGTTTTGATGCGCTCAGCGTCGGCTACCCGAGCGTACTTCGCGCCGTCCAGCAAAACAATAATGACTTCTTTATGCGCAATTTTTGCCTGCATCACCAGGCAATGACCGGCTTCGTTGATAAAACCAGTCTTGGACAAGCCGATATTCCAGTTATCATTTCGTACCAGCCGGTTAGTGTTATGGAATTCGACACGTCGTACGATATGTCGCCATTCTTTTTTGTGCTTGTGACCGACGCGAACCAGCGCGGGGCGAGTAATTTCGTAGCTGCCAGTGGTGGTGATGTCACGTATTTGCGGGTAACGCGCCGCCGCTTCTACCATTTTCGCCAGATCTTCGGCGGTGGAACGGTTATTGCTGGTCAGTCCCGTAGGGTCTTCAAATGTTGTATGCAGCATGTTGAGTGCACGTGCCTTGTTATTCATGGCTGCGATAAAACGTTGAAGCCCGCCTGGATAGCTCCGTGCCAAGGCATGTGCCGCCCGATTCTCGGAAGCGATCAGGGCAAGGTGGAGAAGTTCACCGCGACTCAGGGTCGTGCCGACCGCAAGACGCGAGCTGCTGTGACGTAAATTGTCAACATCAAGCGCGCTGATGGTGATGTTTTCATCCATGGGTTGATGCGCATCCAGCAATACCATGGCGGTCATCAGTTTGGTAATGGATGCAATAGGGGTGAGAAAATCGGCATTTTTCTGATACAGGGCCTGACCATTGTTCTGATTCAGTACCAATACAGCCAATGAATTGAGCTTTGGCTCATTGGCCGGAACATCGGGGATATCGGTTATATCACTTTGTGCTATACGTGTGGCGTGTTGCGTATGGGGGCTGGCAGCATGGGCTTGCGTGACCGATAGGGTAGTGAGTGAGGCGAGCAGAATAATAAATAGCCTGGCATTCATGATGTGGGTGTGTAGGTCGCGTGAGATGGAATGTATCAAAAAAAGCGGCACTTGACGCAATAACTTTAGATTTATTTTAACTATCGGGGAAAGATATTGGAAAGCCTCGATTTTCATTGACATGCAGGATAATTTCAAATTATAAAGAAGAACATGGGAGCTAGTCTGCATAAAATGCTCGAAAAAATAGATATAAATGCGCTCCCATCGCTACCGCATTTTTTGCTTAAATTGCTTATTGCCTGCGATCAGGAGGAGGTAAGTATCGGTGATCTTGCCGCATTATTGCGTCAGGATCCTGCATTGAGCGCGAAGGTGATTGCCAGTGCAAGCATGCGCGCCCAAGCCGGAACGGCCCGGCGTAGCCTGCTGTTGTCCGCACTGCACACGCTGGGCGTGGATGAGGTGCGTAGCATCGCTCTGAATTCGGCATTACAGGCCGCTACTTTGAAATCTGCGGCGGACTGGTATGAGATTCGGCTGTTATGGCGGCATGCCGTAGTGACCGCGCAGATGGCACAGGTACTGGCCGACAAAATAGCTTACGGGGATACAGAAGAAGCCTATATGGCCGGTTTGCTGCACGATATCGGACGTAACGCGTTAGGGGCGTGTTATCCGGCCGAATATATGAATACCCAGACAGGTTCACACGATGAAAGTGTGCTGACGGCACGTGAGTCCCGCATATTAGGGGTGAGCCATGCAGAAATAGGGGGGGCAATTGTACGTAATTGGGGAGTACGCTCGTTCCTTGCAGATGCAATACGCTATCACCATGAATCTGCGCTTCGGCTTACCAATGCTCATCCGCTATTGCGGATTGTCAGTGTGGCGCAACATCTCACTGAACTGGACGAGAATATGCCGCATGATGCGCAAATATTGAGTCTGTTGAATCTCACACCCGCAGAAGCGCAGGATGTGGCGCAACTGGCGTACGCTCACCTGCGTGAGACGGAGCATGCTTTGGGATTGTCGCCTGAAGAAGTGATGGAGCCGATGGAAAAACCCGCGCATGAGGAAGAGGGTGAGAGGCGGCGCTATAGAGCCGACCCGGGTCGCTCCAGCCCCTCTGCGCGGGACGTGGCCGACCAGAAAGTGCACGAGCAACTGGCGGAGCGTGTACGTGACATGGTCATGTTCGATACATTAAAAAATGGCCTGTTTGCAGCCGGCGATAATGCGGCCTGGCGCAGCGCGCTGAATAGCAGTTTGCGCGCCGCATTTGGCTTGAAAGACGCCCTCCTGTTCTTGCCGCAAGGACGCGATGGCCTGCTGCGAGGCGTCGGAGATGGTGCCGATGGATTGGCCGCACAGATACTCATTCCACCGGATGACCCCTATAGCATGCTGGCGCTTACCTTGCGTCAGGGTCGACCGGCGCATAGCCTGCAACCGGAGACACCTTCCTTGACCGTATTGGATGAACAGGTGATCGGGCTGACTGGAAAAACCGGCATGTTGTGTTTGCCGCTGCTGGATGCGGGTGTGCCCATGGGGCTGGCAGTATGTGGAATAGATCCCGCGGACACGTCATTGCTGGATGAGCGCTTGCCCTTGCTGACCCGCTTTATGCGGCAGGCTGCCAAGGCGCTGCGGCAGAAGCAAAGTGCCAAGGCAGTATCCGCACCTCCCCGGGTCGAGAATGCCCGAAAAATCATGCATGAGGTTAATAATCCGCTCAATATTGTTAGAAACTACCTGCGTATTTTGGGCACCAAGCTGCCGCAGCAAGACACCGCGCACGCTGATCTGAAAATCATCACCGACGAAATGGATCGCGTCAGTAGCCTCCTTAAAAAGCTGCTGGGAGGTCAGGAAAATGTGCCCGGAACAATTGAGATTGTGGATATCAACCGGGTAGTGCTTGAGGTAGTGGGCCTGCTCAAACCAACCTTGATTGCTCCAGGCCGAGTAAAGGTGGAAACGCTGTTTGCACCGGATCTGCCTGAGCTCCATAGTGACGCGGGTCAAATCAGGCAGGTTCTGCATAATTTGATCAAAAATGCAGTTGAGGCAATGCCGGAAGGCGGCAAACTGCATATTGCGACTGCCCGATTCAAGCGAGGCGCAAACACAGGAGTCGAATTGCGCATAGAAGACAGTGGGCCGGGCATATCGGATGCAATACGCGCAAAATTATTTCAGCCTGTAATCACGACCAAGGCAGGTGATCATGCGGGCCTTGGATTATCCATCGTACATGGTTTGATAAAAGGAATGGGCGGTACAATCGAATGTGAGACGCGCCCGGTTGGCGCTGCATTTATTGTACGTTTTCCCGCCACTGGCAAGCGCCATTAATTTATAGCGAGGATTTCATGCTGGCAGAATTAAAGCAGCGCATTATTGATGGGCAGGTACACCAGGTTTTCAGCGTGCCACGTATTCTAGTAGTGGATGATGAACCGCTGCTGCGCGATAGCCTGCGCGATATTTTATTACAGAATGGATATGAGGCCACAGCGGCCCGCAATGGGCGCGATGCGCTGGTACAGATTGCGCGACAGCACTTTGATGCCATCCTGCTGGATCTGTTCATGCCGGATATTCATGGCACAGAGGTATTGGATTTTATTGCCAGACGTGGTCTGGACACACCAGTAATCGTAGTGAGTGGCGATGATTCGGTGGATTCGGTAATCGATGCACTGCGCGGTGGTGCTCAGGATTTTCTGCGTAAACCATACCAGCCGGACGAATTGCTAAAACGTGTTGGAAATGTGATTCAGCGTCGGCGGCTGGAACTGGAAAACCGCTCGGTGCTGCAACAGATGGAGCAGTCGGAAAAATGGCATCGCTTTCTGGTCAATAGCTCACCGGATTTTATCTATACACTGGACTGCGAAGGCCGTTTTACCTTCGTCAATGATCGTGTCGAATCCTTGTTGGGCTACAAGCACGATGAGTTGCTTGGTCAGCATTACACCGCCGTGATATTTGAAGACGATTTCAAGCATGCCCAGTATGTATTCAATGAGCGGCGTACCGGAAAGCGCGCCTCACGTTACGTGGAATTGCGCCTGAAATGCAAGGACTGCGTGCGTAATATGGCTGAAAACCGGGTACTGGTAGTCGAGCTCAACGCGATCGGCATGTACGAGCAGGCGGAAAACAAATTTGCTTCGCGCTATCTGGGTACCTATGGAGTGGCAAAGGATATCAGCGAGCGTAAAAAAGCCGAAGAAACCATCCATTATCAAGCGTATCACGACCTCCTGACAGGCTTGCCCAATCGTGTGCTATTCAAGGATCGTCTCAACCTTGCCGTGGCACAATCCCGTCGCAATAGCGAAAAATTCGCAGTGATGTGTCTGGATCTGGATCACTTCAAGGTGGTTAACGATACGCTGGGGCATGTTTTTGGCGATGAACTGCTGCTTGCGGTGACCGCCCGACTGCACAGCTGTTTACGTGAGGGTGATACGTTAGCGCGAATGGGGGGCGACGAATTCAGTCTGTTGTTGCCTCAAATCGGCAGCACCGAAGTTGTGGCGAGCATTGCTGATAAAGTGATTTCGGCGTTGAGCAAGCCGTTCCACATTGATCATCACGAATTATTCGCCACAGTCAGTATTGGCGTGGCGCTTTTTCCCATTGATGGCGAAACGGGTGACAGCCTGATCAAGCATGCCGATATTGCGCTCTATCATGCCAAAACCTGTGGGCGGGATAACTGCCAACTGTTCCATATGGGCATGAATGTGCCGCTCTCCAACAGGCTTTCACTGGAAAGCGATTTGCGTCATGCCGTCGAGCGCGACGAATTGGTCACCTATTATCAGCCGCAGGTCAATCTTAAAAGCGGTCATATAACCGGATTTGAATGTTTGATCCGCTGGCAACATCCGCAGCGCGGACTGATCTCACCGGCTGAATTCATCCCGCTGGCAGAAGAAATCGGCATGATTGGTACCATTGGCGAATGGATGCTGCATACCGCATGTCAACAGCTCAAAATCTGGAAAAGCCAGGACCTGCCAACAGTTCGGCTGGCCATCAATATCTCGCCGCGCCAGATGGAGCAATCCAATTTTGTAGAGCATATTCTGGAAGAACTGCGCCAGCATGGTCTGGATCATAGCGTGCTGGAAGTGGAGATTACCGAAAACCTGATTATGAAAGATGTTGAGCGAACGGTAGAAAAACTGAAGCATCTCAGTGCAAGCGGGATCAAGATCGCTATTGATGATTTTGGCACCGGTTATTCTTCGCTTAATTATCTGAAAAAATTCCCCATCCATACCATCAAAATCGACCAGTCATTTATCGCGGATATTGAACGTGACGGCGATACTTCGATTGTCACCGCGATCATCGCCATGGCCAAAGGTTTGCATCTGAACCTGATAGCTGAAGGTGTGGAAACGGAAAACCAGCTGGCGTTTTTGCGCAAGATGGAGTGCGATGAAATACAGGGATTCCTGTTGAGTGAACCACTCACAGCTCAGGCTGCCACTGCCATGCTGATAGAAAATGTTACGCCGCCGGCGGCGTTAAGAAGAACAAGATAGCCTTTGTAAATTACGATTGTTGCAGAATCTTTTTGGGGCTATATCCCGTCAGTTGACAAAGCGTGATGCGGGAAGAGAGCAGTTCCTGTTGTGCCCCCGTTTTGTATCGCGGTTGCACACTCCTGAAGACAATGTAATCTGACATTCGGTCAACTTCGGATTAGCCTTTTTGGCCGATTGCAGAGCCCTCTTGTGTGCGCTAGCATACGCACCGTCTTCCATTTCAATATATAAGCAATACACGCTTCAGCTTCGGTAAGAAAACCGTAACAGAATCGTCATTTTTTACGATGATAATCTGCTGATCCGTAACAAGCTGAATCCACGCCCTGTGTTTACTTCGATGGTACCTGCGAACAGGGCCAAAATATTCCTGTTGTCGGTCAGCATGCTGGTATGGCCGCTTCCTGCGCTTGTCGTTGCCCAACCCCTGGTGCTGGCGGCAGCGACGCCTTCTGCCGCCAGCCAGGCTGAAGAAGGATTGCGCCGTCAGGAAGAGCGCAATCGAGAACTGCAACAGCGCCTGCAACCCCAATCCGATGTTCTCCAGCCGGAGAAGTCGTCCCCCATTTCAAATGTGCTGCCTACCGAAACACGCTGCTTTGTCATTCATGAGATTGAATTACAGGGCACGGATGCGTCCCGATTCCGCTGGTTGCTGGATGTGACGCGGCCTTTTTTGAATCAATGTATTGGTGTGAAAGGATTGCACCGTATTGTTGAAAATCTGGATACACGCCTGATTGAATCCGGGTATGCAACCACGCGAGCCAGCCTGCCTGAACAAAATCTGAAACAAGGCAAGCTGGACATCGAACTGAATGTCGGCCGGGTACAAACAGTACGCATGGTTCAAGCGGGAAGCCA
Source organism: Pseudomonadota bacterium (assembly GCA_040388645.1). Lineage (GTDB taxonomy): Bacteria > Pseudomonadota > Gammaproteobacteria > Burkholderiales > Sulfuriferulaceae > Sulfuriferula. Next base: position 17,819 of record JAZKBM010000006.1, on the reverse strand, counting down.
TCCTCAGAAAACGGATCAAGGCTGGGGAACCTGGCGTAATGCCGTGCCGATCAGGGATGGCGATATCCTGAATATCCGTGATCTGGAGCAGGGCATGGAGCAAATGAAACGTCTGCCTAGCCAATCGGTAATCACCCGTATCGAACCCGGTACGGATCCGGGCACCAGTGTGGTCCTGATCCAGCGCCAGCCCGACACCTGGCGAGATCGTATCCGGGGCGGGTTTAGTCTGGATAATTCGGGCAGTCAGGCCATGCGGCGCGCGCAATTCTCCGGCTATATGGCACTGGATAATGCATTGGGTCTGAATGACATCCTCAGCCTGAGTCTGAGCAGTAACGCGCAGCAAATCGAGACAAATCATCGAAACCAGAGCATTACCTTGAATTACAGCATCCCCTGGGGATACAGCACCTTCTCGCTCTCCGCCAGCCATAATCGTTTCGCCCAGCAAGTGCAGGGCACCACCACGCAATTTCTATCCAGCGGCAGCAGTGACAGCGCAACGTTTCGATGGGATTACACTGCCTGGCGCAGCGCCTCCGCCAAAGCCGGCTGGTATGTCGGATTAAGCAATCGCAGCGCGCATAGCTATCTGGATGACGTCGAGCTGGTTGTGCAGCGCAGTCACACCACCAACCTGGAAACGGGCGTGACCTACCGGCAATTATTCGGCCATGCCAGTCTGGATCTGAGTCTGGGCTATCGGCGTGGCGTGCCATGGATGGGGGCGCAGGATGATTTTGCGACGGCCGCTGCCGGCGGGTTGACCATGCGTCCACGGTTATGGATTCTGAACGCCGCCTACAATCAGCCGCTGCATATAGGTGGCAGGGCCGTGCAGTACGTATTCAGTCTGCATGCGCAGCAAACGCACGATACCACGTTGTCGATTGACCAGATCGCCATCGGCAACCGCTACACCGTGCGCGGTTTCAATGGCGATAGTGTACTGCTGGCGGAAAGCGGCTATTACGTGCGCAACGAACTTGCCACGCCAATGACGACGATAGCGGGCTGGAATACGGCCGCGTTCGTCGATCTGGATTTTGGCCGCGTATGGGGTCCCAGCGCCGCTTATCTCATTGGCGATAAATTGGCCGGTACGGCACTCGGCGTGCGGGCTCAGCTACATGGCTGGCAATTCGAAGTCGCCGTGGCCGCGCCGGTGTACGCGCCCAAAGGTTTCCAGGCTGCGCCCATCGCGCCCTATATCTCGCTGACTTACGGATTCTGATCACTCATGCAAACAAAATCTTGGGTTCGACCAACGCGCGCAATGCATCACCAGCAACCCGTTTTCGACCCGGAAGACAGCCAGACCACCCCTTCAAACCGTTTGTGGGTGCGGGTTACCGCGCGCATGGTGATTGCCTTTTATATCACTCAAACCCTGCTGCCGGCATATGCCGACAATCTGCCGCTGACCCCCGCAGCCAGCGCGCCCGTGGGCCAACAACCCATGCTGGATGCTGCCCAGAATGGCGTTCCTATCGTTCATATTGCCCCGCCCAGCCCAGGTGGCGTGTCGCGCAATCAGTATGATCAGTTCAACGTCAATTCGCAGGGCTTGATTCTCAATAATAGCAATGCGGCCACGCAAACCCAACTGGGTGGATGGATCAGCGCCAATCCGCAGCTCGGGCCGGCACCGGCGCGGGTGATTCTCAATCAGGTCGTGTCCGGTAATCCTTCTCAATTGAATGGCTACATGGAAGTGGCGGGTAGCCGTGCCGATGTGGTGGTCGCCAATCCCAACGGCATCAGCTGCAATGGTTGCGGTTTTATCAATACCGGTCGTGCCAGTCTGGTAACAGGCCAGCCGCAGTTTGGTGCGGATGGTTCGATCAGTGGTTTCGATGTACGCCAGGGCCAGATTTCCATAGGCAGCGCCGGATTGAATGCCACCAATCTTGAACAGCTGGATCTGATCGCGCGGGGTGTGGATATCCAGGGCGAAGTCTGGGCCAACAAGCTGAACCTGCTGGTGGGTGCCAATCAGGTGCAATATGCCAGTGGACAAACTACCGCCCAAAGCGGCACGGGCGCGGCACCGGCATTTGCGGTGGATATCAAGAACCTGGGCGGCATGTACGCCAATCAAATCTATCTGGTAGCGACCGAGCAAGGCCTGGGCGTCAACAGCACGGGACGCATTGCCGCCTTGCAGGGCAATCTCGATCTCAATGTTAATGGTGATCTGTCGCTCAACAACAGTTATGCCAAGCAGCATCTCAAGTTAACCAGCACGGGCAATACCACCCTGTCCGGCCTCACGCAAAGCGACGGCAGCGCCACTTTACAAAGCGTCGGCACCCTGACTCAACAGGGCAATCTGACCGCCCAAGGCACATTGGCCCTGAACGTCAATCATCTGGTGAATACCGGCTCGACGAATAGCGGCGCCGCGATGAGCCTGGATGCATTGGGCAACATCGACAATAGCGGCACGCTCTATAGCGGTGGCCCGCTCGCGCTCAATGCCGCCACCGTCAATGACACCAACGGCATCTTGCAAGGTGCCGGGGTGAATATCCAGGCGGGCAGCATTAATCTGGCAGGCACCCGTGTGACCAGTAGCCAGGATGCCACGCTGTCGGCCAACAACGGTAATGTGCAACTGGGTACCAGCCAGGTTTCCGCCGCAGGCAATCTGCTTGCCTACGCCAGCGGCAACATTGATAACCGCACCAGCCAGATGGCGGCCGGGCAGGGCATCAGTGTGAATGCGCAGGCGCTGGATAACCGCGGTGGAACCGTGTCCGGCGTGGCGAGCGCCACTGTCATCACTGCAGCGGGTATCAATAATCAGGGCGGCCAGATACTCAGCAATGGCAATACCCAGGTAACCGGCAACGCGCTCGACAATAGCAGCGGCGTCATCAGCGGGCAGCATAGTGCCGTCAATCTGGGTCAAGCCGCCTTTCTCAACACGAGTGGCCAGTTACTTGGCGCGGCCAGCCTTACCCTGCAAAGCGGCGCGATCAGCAACGGCCAGGGTAGCATTGCCACCGGCGGCGATCTGGCAATCGATACACAGGGCGGCGGTATCGACAATAGCGCGGGCAGCGTGCTGGCGGATGGCGCGTTGACTATCCATGCTGCGCAAATCAACAACGCCCACGGCGTGCTTGCCAGCAATTCATCGCTTGGCATCTTGAGCCAGGCCATCGACAACAGCGCTGGCGAAATCAGCGCCGCCAATACGGGTGCGCTTGCCACCGGCAATTTCAGTATCGATACCCAGGGGCAGGCGCTTACCAATCCCGGCGGCAAACTGCAGGCCATGGGTAACGCCACGCTTAATCTGGGCACCGCGAACAACGTCGGCGGCGTGATCAGCGCTCACGACCTGAACCTGAACAGCGGCGATTTGGATAACAGCCAGGGTGTGCTGCTGGCTACAGGACAACTGGCCACCTTGACCGGGCAGTTGACCAATAATGCCGGGTTGATCCAGGCAAACGGCGTGGCTCAATTGAACACCCAAGGCCTGGATTTGATCAATACCAACAGCGGCACCAGCGGCGGTATTATTGCCGGTGGCGCGCTCAGCCTCAACGGCCACAGCATCAACAATCAGGCGGGGTTGATCGCCAGCAACGCCGATATTAGCGTGCTCGACAGCAACGACGTGGACAACAGCCACGGCGGCAGCATTGCCAGCAACGGCAGCACCAGCCTGAGCGCGGCCAATATTTACAACAACGACGGCAGCATCACCACGCTACAAAATCTTTCCGTACAAGCGGGCAGCGTGCTGGATAACCGCAGCGGCAAATTGATCGCAGGCGGCACGGCTAATCTCGGCGCCGGCAGTATCGACAACAGTATCAATCCGGGTAGCGCGGGCGGCGGGGTGATCGACGCCCATCAGCTCAATATCAGCGCCACCAATATCAACAATGGCAATGGCACCTTGCGCGCCACGCAAACGGCCGTGATTAACGGCGCGCTGGACAATACCAGCGGTCTGGTCAGCGCCCAGGATACGGTGACGCTTAACACCCCCAGCCTGATCAACAGCGCCGGTCAAGTCGTCGCCACCAACAAGCTGTACCTGACGACGGCAAGCAGCGACTTTGGCGGCATCCTCGCCAGCCAGGGCGATGCCACGCTTACCATACAGGGGGATTACACCAACAGCGGTAGCGTATCGGCACTCAACACCCTGAGTGTCAGCGCCAATAATCTGACCAATAACGGCACGCTCACCGCAGGCGGGTTGCTCGATGTGGCGGCTAACGGCAACCTGCTCAATGCGGCCAGCGGTGAACTCAGCGCGACTACTAACCGGCTCAATGTCAGTGGCGACGTGACCAATCAGGGCTTGATCGACGGCGCGTCCACCCAGGTCAGCACCAACACCCTTAACAACGCAGGCCGCCTGTATGGCGACGATGTGACGATTCAGGCAGTTACCCTGAACAACAACAGTAACGGCACGCTGGCCGCGCGTAACAGCCTGCTGGTCGCCGCAACCGCAGTGAATAATACCGATGGTGCGCTGATTTACAGCGCCGGGCCGGCGGTTTTCGCCAGCGCCTTTGATACCAACGGCGTGGCGCTCGGCAATCTCAACCAGCTGACCAACGCCAGTGCCACGATTGAAGCGCAGGGCCAGCTTGACCTGTTTGCCAACCAAATCACCAACCAGAAATCTCAGTTCAGTGTTCTGCAGCAAACCACCAGCAATACGCCGGTTTCGCAAACGATTTTTTATTGCAGCGGCTGCGGCGGAAATTATGAGCGCGTCAAAAACGGCAACATCAATGTTACCGATACTGTCATCACCGCCGACAGTGCGCCGGGGCAGATACTCAGTGGCGCCGATCTCAACCTCAATGGCAGCGTCGTCAACGACAAGAGCCAGATCGCCGCGGGCGGCAACATCTTCTACAACAATGCGGCTTACACCGGCATCAGCCAGCAAGGGCAAACCCTCCAGAGCGAAAGCGGCAATATTGTCGACTACTACCGTAGCAAGTGCGCTTGGTATCAGGGCTGCAACTGGAAAAACAATTACACCGTCAACACGCCTTACTCGGCCGGTCCGGCGGTAACCAACACCTATAACCTCGCCGTGGCCAGTCTCACCGCCAATGGCGCGATCAGCGGTACTGCCACGCAGATTCAAAACCTCAATGTTTCACCTTTGGGTAACCAGGCAGCGGCCATCGGCCAGGCCGCGGGCAATACGCGCAGTCTGGCGGCTGGCAACATCAACGCCGCGATCGGATTGCCGGCGACGCCGAACGGCCCCGCAAGCCCCAACCATACCGTCGCCGCGCAGACTGTGCTCACCACGCTTACGGTACCGGGCGCCAGCCTGTTCCAGATCCACCCGCAGCCCGGTTACCCGTATCTGGTCGAGACCGATCCGCGCTTTACCAGCAAACAAACATTCCTGAGTTCCGATTACTACCTCAGTCAGTTGAAGCTTGATCCGCAGCTTCAGCAGAAACGCTATGGCGATGGTTACGCCGAGCAGCAATTGATCAATGATCAGGTGCTTGCCCTGACCGGACGGCGTTATTTGTCTGGCTATAGCAGCACGCAGGACGAATTCAAATCGCTGATGGATGCGGGCGTCCTGTTTGCCCGGCAGTATCAGATCAGCCCCGGAGTGACGCTGAGTGCCGAGCAAATGGCGCTGCTTACCACCGACATCGTTTTGCTGGTCAAGCGTCCCGTCACCGAAGCCGATGGCCATACCGAGACCGTGCTGGTGCCGCAAATCTTCCTGCGCAGCCCGCAGGCCAATGACCTGAAAGCCGACGGCAGTTTGATTGCCGCCAGCGATATCAATCTGCGTGTGCTGGGTGATATCACCAACCAGGGCAGCATTCAGGCCGATCACGGTCTCAGCCTGGAAGGCCAGAACGTCACCAATGACGGCGGCAGCCTGCGTGCGCAAAATATCTATATCGCCGCCAACAATGACCTGAAAAACCTGTCCGGCCATCTCCAGGCGGATGCGTCACTCAGCCTGACGGCGGGCCGCGATATTGTCATCCAGACCCGCACCGCTGCGTTGCCGGTCACGCTGGGTAATATCGCCCAGCAAGACACCACGGTCGGGCGCATCGCCACCCTGCAGGGTGATAACCTCAATCTGGTGGCCGGGCGCGATCTGCACATCAGCGGTGGCCAGTTACTCGCTGCCAATGATCTGACTGCCACGGCGCAGGGCGGCATCACATCCGACAGCGTCGCCGCCAGCCATGACATCACCCACAGTACGGGCGACCATGACGCCGCCACCACCCAAACCACCACCCGGATCAATGCCGGCAATGACCTCAAACTGATTGCCCAGGACGCGCTCCAGCTCAATGGCAGCGACCTGCAGGCCGGCCATGACGCCACTCTGCAAGGCGCCAGCATCGACATGGCCGCCGCCACGAACAGCCAGGCCAGTACCATCCAGCGCGCCATCAAACACGGCACCACACAGCGCGTGCGTGAGGACCAGAGCCTGGCCGGTGGCACGCTCAGCGCCGGCAACAACCTCACCCTTGCAGCGCTCGGCACCCAGCCGGGCAGCGGCGACCTGACCCTGACCGGCGCCCAGCTCAATGCCGCCGGCCAGGTCAACCTGAGCGCCAGCCACGATCTCAATCTGCTGGCAGCCACCACCACGCATCTGGCCGTTGACGCCCGCACCGAACACAAAAGCGGCCTGTTTTCTTCCTCCACCCATACCACCCGCGACAGCGTGAAGGAAACCAGCGCCGTCGCCAGCACCGTGACGGGCGGCAGCGTCAGCCTGAATGCCAATAACGACATCAATCTTCAGGGCAGTCAGGTCAGTGCCCAGAACGGCGTGGCCGCCATTGCCGGGAACGACATCAACCTGAGCGCAGCGCAGAACACGCGCGATGAAAGCCATTACCGCTACGACCAGAAATCCGGCCTGAGCACCAGCGGCTACCATACCGACAGCCACGCAGTGACCGACACCCTCACCCAAACCACCCACACCGGGAGCGGCCTCAGAACCCAAAGCGGCAATGCGGCACTGCTGGCCGACCTGAACCAGAGTCCCGATACCAACAAAGGTGTCATCCAGATGGAAGGCAGCCGCATCAGCGCGGCCAGCGGCCAAGTCAGCCTGACCGCCAAACACATCATCGTCGGTGCCAGCCAGGATCAATCCGACAGCCAGCGCACCACCCAGGAAAATCAAAGTAACTGGGCCTTCAATACCGGCCTGCCTACCGGCCACCAGCGCCAGCTGAAGACCGTCGACCAGCAAACCACCCAGGCTGCAAGCAGCCTCGAAGGCGCCCTGGGCGTTGCGCTCAACGCGCAGGGCATCATCGATATCGGCACCACCCACATCGCCGCCACGCAAGGGGATATCAACCTGAGCGCCGCCGCCATCAACCTGCACGGTGGCCTCGACAGCCACAGCACGCATAGCGAAGACACCTACAAGAAGACCGGCGTGAGCCTGGGTGACCTGGCCGGATTTTTCACCCCCGGCCAGGGCGTCGGTTTCAAATCCACGCTGACCACCGACGACACCCAGACCCACGTCGCCCCGACCACCCTCGACGCGCAAAACATCGCCATCCAGAGCCACACCGGCGATATTACCCTCAACGCCGTCCAAGCCACCGCGCACGGCAGCGTCGACGCCAACGGCGTCCAGCAACCCGGCACCATCAACGTGGATGCCGCCAACAACCTCAACCTGACCAGCCTCACCACCACCACGCAACACAGCGTCGACCTCAAAAAGAAAGACCTCGCCTGGCAAAGCGTGGGCGGCAACGGCAGCATCGACCAGGCCACCCACTACACCCAGCTCAACGCCGCCCAACTTAACCTCAGTGCCGGCAACCGCATTACCGCTGACATGAGCGTCAAAGACAGCGCCGCCGTCCTCGCCAGCGAACCCGGCATGGGCTGGATCAAACAACTACAGACCGATCCCGCCCTCAGCAACAAGATCGACTGGAACAAGATCGAAGAAGCCCACCAGCACTGGAACTACAAACAACAAGGCCTCACCCCCGCCGCCGCGGCGGTCATCGCCATTGTCGTTGCCTTCTTCACCGCTGGGGCGGGCAGCAGCATCGTCGGGGGCGTCACGGGCACCGCCGTCACCACCACCTCCTCGGCTACCATCCTTACCGCCTCGGCCGTCGTGCAAGCGGGCGTCACCAGCCTCGCCAGCAAAGCCGCCGTCAGCCTCATCAATAACGGGGGCAACCTCGACGCCACGCTCAAAGAACTGGGCAGCAGCGACAACCTCAAACAACTCGCCACCACCCTCGTCACCGCGGGGATACTCCACGGCTTGGGCAACACCTTCAGCGTAGACGGCAAACCCCTCAGCAGTATCACCGCCAATGACGGCTTCATTGCCAACGTCGGTAAAAACCTCGTCACCGGCCTGACCCGCGCGACGATCACCAGCGCCATCACCGGCACCAACCTTGAGACCAGCATCCGCACCGAAGTCATCGCCAGCGTCCTCAATGCTGCCAGCGCCCAGGGCGCTGACTGGATAGGCACCCAGGCCCAGAACGGCAGCCTCAACGCATTTGGTCACGCCTTTGCCCACGCCGTCGCCGGTTGCGTCGCCGGCGCGGCGGGTGCCAGCGCCCCGGGCAGCGGCATCAGTACCGGCAGTGGTTGCGGGGCCGGCGCACTGGGCGCGGCCGTGGGCGAACTCTCGGCCGGGTTCTACAACAGTGGCCGCGAAGCCGCCGGGCTGCCCCCCAAGACCGACACCGTCCAGTTCGCCAGCATGATCAGCGGCATCGCCGCCGCCCTGACCGGGCAAAGTGCCCAGGGTGTGGCCATCGCCAGTGGTGCGGGGGCCAATGCGGCGCAGAACAACCGACTCATGCATTGGGGCGACTACCTGGCGGCCAAAGACAAATGCAAAAACGCGGCCACCTCCACCGAATGCACCACCCTCCAGCGCATGGCCGGTACCCAATCGCAGGTACTTGACTCCATGGCCTTGCCCGACGCCAACGTCGCGGCCAACTTCGGCGCGGACGGCAAAGTCGTCAGCTACACGCTTTTCGACAAACAAACCCACCAGCCCACCATGATCATGGAACCGTTGGAGTTTGCCATGTATCGCAATGCCTCCCCAGGCCTGCGTGCGATGATGGCACTTTCGCCGCAATGGTCGCTTGATGCATCCTCCATGTTGTTGTACGGTTCGACTGGCAATACAAGCCGTGCGCTGGAATCTGGGCAGCAAGTATTGACCAATCCGAGCATGTGGGCAGAAAACGCGCTGGGTGTGCTGGGCGGCGCGGTGGCGGGGAGTGAAGTCAGGGCGGCGGGGGCGGTTGGGGCAAATAGTGGTGCCGCTGCTAATGGGATAGTCCAGCTCGAAACACGCTCAGCAGCTGCTGTGAATGATGCAATGGTTGCAGCGGGTAATAAGCCTGCTTGGTTAGCGAATACAAATGTTGTAAAACAGGTAGTGCCTGCGGGTACTCAGTATCAAATGGTCGTTAGCGAGGCTCAGGCGCAAGCTCTAATTAGGGGGGAACCTAGGTTCGGTGGTTGGGCTACAACGGATGCGGTCTCGAGTCAAGCTTATGCCCGAAATAACTTATCCATTCTTCCCGAATTTAAACCAGATGTGTCTTATGTGGTAACAGTCAAGACGACTGCGCCGCAAACAGTCAACAGCGGTTTAGCCGGCCCGTTGGGGACGGCCACTGGCGGAAGCGCTCAAGTAGAGTTTGTGGGTACGAAAAATCTGCAATTAGTGGGACAACCTCAGCGATTAACAGTGAAGTAAAAGAATAATGACGATTCAGCAATTCATAGAAATTCGCCGGGATGGCAAAGTCATTGATGAAACAATGAGCGTAGAAGATATATGTGCACTTGGCGCTATTGAAAAAGTCATTGAGGTTCAATGGCGCAATGGTTCTCAACCGGTTTCTCTTCGAGATGCCTACGGGGTATTGGCGATAGTCGTTCCCGGGAGAGAGTTTGTTGCCGCAAATGGGCATGATGAATCAGGCCAGCGTCGTGTGCTGTCGGTTATCAATGCGGATGGAACGCAGCGATTGCAACTGTCCAACACCCAGGTGATACGCGGCAAAGGTGAGTTGGGTGATTTCCGCTGGTTTGAGTTGCCACGTGTTGAATCGCTGAACGTCTTTGGCGTTGTCTTTGAACGCGCTAGCGATAATTCAATGTTTCAGTTAGACATTGACGCGACAAACGGTAATGCAGTTGGTGTGTATCCGGTTAGATGAGAGCAACAACATCTGTCGAAGGCTCAGCCCGCGTAGGGCGCAGCGGTAAAACCGCTCAATTGATTAGCGTCAAGCTCACCGCCCCCGGCGTCATCGACCTCACCGCCGCCCAGCTCAAATCCACCCAGGGCGACATCCGCATCACCGGCGGCGACGTCTCGATCCAGAGCGGCATCAACCAGCGCAGCGCCAGCTACAAAGAGACCCATAAAATGACCGGCGTGAATCTGGGCGACCTGACCGGCCTGTTCACCCCCGGCGAAGGCGTCGGCTTCAAATCCACCTTGACCACAGAGGCCGCCCACACCAGCCTTGCCAAGGCCAGCCTCGACGCCCGCAACATCGCCATCCAGAGCGCTGCGGGCGACCTGACGCTGGCCGCCGTTGACGCCAGCGCCGACAGCATCCGCCTCGACGCCGCGCACAACCTCAACCTGACCAGCCTCACCACCACCGACTATCAAAGCACCGACCTTAAAAAGAAAGACCTCGCCTAGCAATCTGTCCGTGGCAGTGGCACCGTAGACGACACCACCCGCTACACCCAGCTCAACGCCGCCCAGCTCAAGCTCAGCGCCGGCAACCGCATCAGCGCCGACATGAGCGTCAAGGCCAGCGCCGCCATCCTCGCCAGCGAACCCGGCATGGGCTGGATCAAACAACTACAGACCGACCCCGCCCTCAGCAACAAGATCGACTGGAACAAGATCGAAGAAGCCCACCAGCACTGGAACTACAAACAACAAGGCCTCACCCCCGCCGCCGCGGCGGTCATCGCCATTGTCGTTGCCTTCTTCACCGCTGGGGCGGGCAGCAGCATCGTCGGGGGCGTCACGGGCACCGCCGTCACCACCACCTCCTCGGCTACCATCCTTACCGCCTCGGCCGTCGTGCAAGCGGGCGTCACCAGCCTCGCCAGCAAAGCCGCCGTCAGCCTCATCAATAACGGGGGCAACCTCGACGCCACGCTCAAAGAACTGGGCAGCAGCGACAACCTCAAACAACTCGCCACCACCCTCGTCACCGCGGGGATACTCCAGGGCCTGGGCAACACCCTCAGCGTAGACGGCAAACCCCTCAGCAGTATCACCGCCAATGACGGCTTCGCCGCCAACGTCGGCCGCAACCTCATCACCGGTTTGACCCGCGCCACCCTCACCAGCGCCATCACCGGCACCAACCTTGAGACCAGCATCCGCACCGAAGTCATCGCCAGCGTCCTCAATGCTGCCAGCGCCCAGGGCGCTGACTGGATAGGCACCCAGGCCCAGAACGGCAGCCTCAACGCATTTGGTCACGCCTTTGCCCACGCCGTCGCCGGTTGCGTCGCCGGCGCGGCGGGTGCAAGCGCCCCGGGCAGTGGCATCAGTACCGGCAATGGTTGCGGGGCCGGTGCACTGGGTGCGGCCGTGGGTGAACTCAGCGCCCAACTCTACGGCGCGGCCGACCCTGCCAAGACCGTCGCCTTTGCCAGCATGATCAGCGGCATCGCCGCCGCCCTGACCGGACAAAGCGCCCAAGGTGTGGCCATCGCCAGTGGCGCGGGGGCCAATGCGGCGCAGAACAACTACCTAACCCATCAACAAGCAGAGAATAAAAAAACCGAGCTGAGCAAAGCAAAAACCCCTCAAGAACGAGCTGCCATTGAAGCGAAATACCAACAGCTCGACAATGCCCAACAAACAGCCGCCGAACAATGCCTGCTCGCCGGACAGTGCCAGAGCGTCACCGATCCGCTGATGCTCCAGGGCGCACTCAACGATCTCAAGAATGCCTGCGCCGTGCCGCGTTATTGCAGCCCGGATGAAGTAAAATCGATTACCCAGCTAAATAGGCTGCTCGACCAAGACGCGATCACACCGAACCACCTGCTCGAAGAATTGGTGATAGGAGGCGGTGTGGGCAAGATCGTGGGGGCGGGTGTCAGTACCGTGGCCGCGCGGTTGTTTGGGGGGGCGATTGGGAAAGCTGCGGAGACGATTGGGGTTAATAGTGCAGACACAGAAGAAGCAATAAACGCGGGGAGAACTTCGTTAGGCTGGCCAGAAACTGGGGGCGCTGGGCCGGTACCTGGAACTATTGGCATTACAGATCAGACAGCAGTCGGCGCGTTGCGGAATTATTCTCCGAAAGGTGGTGGTGTTGAGTTTGTCTATGATCCCGCTACAAATACGTTTGTTACTGGTCATCCATCGAATGGCTTGTTCTTGGGGTCACCGCACGAGCAGCTTGCACAATCCATTGGTGCTGTAGATCGTCCTGTTGTTGGAGGCACATTCCAACGCGGTGCAAATGGCGAAATCTTCACCACCGAAAACAGCGGCCACTATGGGCCAAATTGGACGGACCCGATTAGGCAACAGTTCCAAAACTGGTTGAATAACCGAGTAGGTGTTCTTGTGAATCATCAACCTTGGGGCAAGTAATGGAAATTTCTTTTTATATGCCTCCAGTAGACGTCCCCCCATATTGCTGGCTAATTGAAATGGGATCGAGGAAATTGGGCGTCCATCACCATAAAGGATGGTGCATGCAACTCAATGGAAATTTGGTGTTTTTTAATTCTGAGGACAAATGCGTACCGCTTGTTCCTATTCTTGAACTCGAAGAGAAAAAGTTTCTTGACTTTCTAGAAAGCGCTGCGCTTTTGAGTCCTATTGGTTCGGAATGCATGAGGACATTTCCAAAGGAACTACTCCTTAGGCATGTCTTTCATACTTCGTTCTCTGGGTATTGGCCGGAAAGAGCTTTGGCATGGTTGGAGACTGACAAAAGTCTTCATCCGTTATTTAAAGATGAGCTTGAGAAATTTATGCAAAATAAGGTAATGCCTCAAGGAGCGCGGCAAAAAGCAAAAAGGATGGTCCAGAGTTGTTCACGTCAGCCGAAAAGTTGACCCATTTTAAAGGGTGATACCGATTTACAATTGCGACTCCGGGCCGGGTCTTTCATTATCACATTCCTAAAGACAACGAGCGCCCGCTCGTCCCCGTAGACCGGCACCCCCCTCAACAAGCTCAATGCCAATGACGGCTTCATTGCCAACGTTGGTAAAAATCTCATCAACGGTTTGACCCGCGCCACCCTCACCAGCGCCATCACCGGCACCAACCTTGAGACCAGCATCCGCACCGAAGTCATCGCCAGCGTCCTCAATGCTGCCAGCGCCCAGGGCGCTGACTGGATAGGCACCCAGGCCCAGAACGGCAGCCTCAACGCATTTGGTCACGCCTTTGCCCACGCCGTCGCCGGTTGCGTCGCCGGCGCGGCGGGTGCAAGCGCCCCGGGCAGTGGCATCAGTACCGGCAATGGTTGCGGGGCCGGTGCACTGGGTGCGGCCGTGGGTGAACTCAGCGCCCAACTCTACGGCGCGGCCGACCCTGCCAAGACCGTCGCCTTTGCCAGCATGATCAGCGGCATCGCCGCCGCCCTGACCGGACAAAGCGCCCAAGGTGTGGCCATCGCCAGTGGCGCGGGGGCCAATGCGGCGCAGAACAACTACCTCAACCATTCCGAAATTCTGGCGTTTGGGGCGTCGTGGAAGCAATGTGCGACATCAGAATGCAAAAATAAATTGCTGGCGCAATACCGTGCACTGAGTATCCAACACGACAAGGAACTGGCGGCCTGCACGACCTTTGATTGCGTAGCAGGGCATCTATACGCCATACGGGAAGCCGATAGTGCACTGGCTACGGCTTATCAGGTCGACCCAACTGGCCAATTGGGCATGATAGTCAACAACTGGCAACGGCAAGCTCAGACCGTGATTGCGCCTGTGACAGTCAATCAAAAGAACCTGATCGGTAGCCGCAAGGACAGCCTGGTGTTGTACATGAACCAGTTTTGCCGCGGCATGAGTTCGAGTGCATGCGCCACGCAGATGCTGCAAAACGGAAAGACCACCAAGATCCTGGGCGAATTGGCCTATATGGCAGCAATGTTGACGCCTGTTGGAACGGTGGACGATGCCAAGTCGCTATTGACCGGTACAGACCTGACGGGGCAAGATTCAAACCGACTCCTGGCCGTGCTTGGGGTCGTCACCGCGGGTGAGGGTACCGCCATTAGGAAGGTGGTCGAAGAAGCCGGTGGCCTGATCAAGTTGGCGAAAACCGCGGTCAAAGATTCGCCCGATGCGGTCAAGCTGACCCAGGAACTGGAGGCCGCGAATAAAACAGGGATCATCGCGTTGGATGAGCTAAGCCCTGTTTCGCATGTCCCCTCTGGCGGGGTCAGCGCTACAAAGTTCAAGACAGGGAGTTATGCGCTGATCGATCTGACGCCCCAGGAGAAAAGCCTCGCACAACAAATTTCATCCGGGGCTGATAACGCCGGTAACCTAACCGAGCAGCTTGTGGGCTCAGTGGCAAAGCGCCAAGGCTTGAAGGTATTGGACGGTGGCAAATATGGTAGCAACAATGGTTTTGACCACGTATTGCAAAGCCCCGATGGGACAGTGACAATCCTGTTGGATTCGAAGCAGATTGCGAATGGTTCGGCGAAATTGTCGGTTGGGGCGGGCAAGCAAATGCAATTGACGGATAAATGGGTTCAGGCTGTTCTTTTCAAGCTTGACAAAAACTCTCCCGCTTACAAAGCGGTGGAAACAGCAAGAGATAACGGTACCTTAGTAAAGGGGATAGCAGGGGTGGATCGCAATACCGGTCAATTGACCATGGTTCGCGTGAAGTAATCGAATGGGGACGCACATGAAAGGTAGCGCGTACTTAGCTAAAGCCAGCAAGCGCATAGAGCATATCCAGAATCATTTGGAAGGACGCGATGAAGATTTAGAACGAAAGATCAACTTCATTACACATAACCTTGGCGACCCAGTTGCTTGCGTGATGGGACTTTCGGGACACGCAGAAGCCAGCGCCATGTACGCGTGGTTCGCCAATCACGACCTTAAAACCATGAAACAATGGTGGTATGTATCGGCGAAGTTGGAGCAACTCCAGTACAGGATGGAGGTGGACACCTTCAGTCCGGAAGCCAATACGCTGCACTTGATAAAGCCCATCCTATCCGACCATGACGGCGTGATCGACTGGTTTGCACACTTCGATGCCATATATGACATGAAGCGCGTGGAAAACCACAAGACCAGAGATTTTCGGGCATATAACGTCATCATGGCGCTTCGTGGAGACTGGCCTCGCTTGATCGAGCGTTGCGAGCGCGTCATCAACGACCCGCCCGGCGCCAGTGATGAGCAAAAGTACCAGATTGACCACCATTTCTTTCTCGCCTTGGGCAAGGGCGATCTCTCAAAGATGGAACAGGTGCTGCAACAAATCGTAGAGCCAAAAGCCATTCGCAGCCGCAGCGATGATGAAAGTGGTTACACAGAAGACCTGATCTCTACCTACGCAGTCATCTACGCCAAGATCGCTTGGCGACATGGTTACCAAGTCAAGGTCGATTCGCCCTATGTTCCGGTAGAATGGCTACCGATGGCACCACTTGAGCACTATGACAGCCATTATGATTTTCTGAAGTCGTAGTCAAACGATCTTGAGAATAAAGCGGACGCTACCCCAATAATGAATCGCCCCGCGTTTCGTGGAGGCTGTTTGGTTTAAGTTAAGACCTCGGAATGAGCCTATCCGAATTTTTGTGTGTAAGGCATATTCAACAGAGAAGCTCGTGGTCGGGTCTTTCATTATCATATTTACGCGGGGTAGGGGTCGGGTCTTTCATTATCACATTCCTAAAGCCAACCCAAAGCTCGGGGTCCAAAGCTCGGGGTCACAAAGCTCCAAAGCTCGGGGTCAGGTCTTGCACCATCACATTTCCATAAAGACAACCTGCGCCTGTTCGTCAACGTAGACCGGCACCCCCCTCAACAAGCTCAATGCCAATGACGGCTTCATTGCCAACGTTGGTAAAAACCTCATCACCGGCCTGACCCGCGCCACCCTCACCAGCGCCATCACCGGCACCAACCTTGAGACCAGCATCCGCACCGAAGTCATCGCCAGCGTCCTCAATGCTGCCAGCGCCCAGGGCGCTGACTGGATAGGCACCCAGGCCCAGAACGGCAGCCTCAACGCATTTGGTCACGCCTTTGCCCACGCCGTCGCCGGCTGCGTCGCCAGCGCGGCAGGCGCCAGTGCCCCCAGTAGCGGCATCAGTACCGGCAATGGTTGCGGGGCCGGTGCACTGGGTGCGGCCGTAGGTGAACTCTCAGCCGGGTTCTACAACCATGGCCGCGAAGCCGCCGGGCTACCCCCCAAGACCGACACCGTCCAGTTCGCCAGCATGATCAGCGGCATTGCTGTCGCCCTGACCGGACAAAGCGCCCAGGGTGTGGCCATCGCCAGTGGCGCGGGGGCCAATGCGGCGCAGAACAACTACCTAACCCATCAACAAGCAGAGAATAAAAAAACCGAGCTGAGCAAAGCAAAAACCCCTCAAGAACGAGCTGCCATTGAAGCGAAATACCAACAGCTCGACAATGCCCAACAAACAGCCGCCGAACAATGCCTGCTCGCCGGACAGTGCCAGAGCGTCACCGATCCGCTGATGCTCCAGGGCGCACTCAACGATCTCAAGAATGCCTGCGCCGTGCCGCGTTATTGCAGCCCGGATGAAGTAAAATCGATTACCCAGCTAAATAGGCTGCTCGACCAAGACGCGATCACACCGAACCACCTGCTCGAAGAATTGGTGATAGGAGGCGGTGTGGGCAAGATCGTGGGGGCGGGTGTCAGTACCGTGGCCGCGCGGTTGTTTGGGGGGGCGATTGGGAAAGCTGCGGAGACGATTGGGGTAAATGGTGAAAGCGCATTTTCTTATTACATGCAGCAAGCACGAACCCTTAATGTTTCGACAAGCGAGAATGCTTCGGTGTTTTATTCAGGCCCTGGAAATAGAGTTTTAGCTGAACAATTTGCGAATGCAAATGGCAGAACCACATTGGAGATGACGCCAGGAGGAAGCTGGCTGGATGCTCAGATGCTATTCAGTCCAAATAGCTCTTTGAGCCCTACTCAAGCAGTCCAGGTATGGTCAACTCTTTCTGAACGATTCGCTGCTGGAGCATCAGGAAATGCTATTGGATTTACGCAGGGGGCTAGGGCCGGGAGTATATTTAATACAATTGAATTCCCCACCCTGTTGAAGAATCCGAATGTTACCAATGTTCTGACTGGAGGGCATTGACATGTTCCGAATACTTAACCCCCAAAAAGTTCAACACTCCAATGGATATATAGTGCAAGTAGCTGACAGATATGCGGTGGAGTATATTGATGAAAATTGTAATGCTCGGATTGACGTTGATTTTGGTGCGATTGATGTCGGCGTGTATTTACATTCCTTGGTGGCCAAAGACAGGAATGGTGCAGAGATTAATCTGAGTTCGGCTGAGCGTGACAAAATTTTTGAAAGCATTGTTTCCGGTCTAGAAGCGATGGGAGGCCAAGTGGAGCGATTATAGTTCAACTCGGAGTTGAACTCAGGATCGGGTCTTTCATCATCATATTATTCCTAAAGACAACGTTCGCCCGTCCCCGTAGACCGGCACCCCCCTCAAAAAGCTCAATGCCAATGACGGCTTCATTG
>JAZKBM010000005.1:0-263249 GCA_040388645.1 Pseudomonadota bacterium | reverse complement strand
AGACTTCTATTCCTAAACCCCCCAACCATGCAAATGGGCGGGGGGTTTTACTTTGTGCGGGGCGTGCCTTCAGCCTCCCCGTCTCCTGGCCGAGATCACCAGGCATTGCCTTTCATTTAACCTGCAACACTGTGCCGCACAGCATTAGAATGAATGCGATCAGGCTTTTGAAAAAAGGAGGTGGGTGATGCGGGCCATATCGTTTTCACTGGTGATGGCATTATGGCTGGCAGCTTGTGGTCAGCAGAAGCCCAAGCAGCCACCCCTACCCAATACGCCAGCCAATGCGCGTTTATTCGATATGCAGCGTGATGAGTTGCAACGTGCAAAAGGGGTGGAGAAAACCCTGCAGCAGCAAAGCCAGGCACAGCAGCAGGCTGTAGACCAGCAAAGTCAGTGACGCAAACCTAGGTGGGTTCTCCGACTGAAGCCTTGGAATTTGTTTCCAATAGCAAACGGCGCAGAACTTCTCCGGCCAGCATTAAACCGAAAAGTGCGGGCATGTAACTAATGGTGCCATTGATGGCACGAGGTCGCCCGGGGCCATCTACCGGTTGGGGTGGCAATGGCGCGCTCGGTGCCTCGTCTGAAAATACAGTTAAAACGCCTTTCCTGATGTCATGACGCTGCAGACGTTTCCGCATGATGCGGGCCAGAGGGCACATCTCGGTCTGGCTGATATCCGCCAGCTTGATTCTGGAGGGGTTGAGACGGTTGCCTGCCCCCATGCTGGAGGCAACCTGCAAGCCACGCTGTAAACTGCTTTGTACCAAGGCAACCTTGCAATTCAGGGAGTCAATGCAGTCAATGACGTAATCCACCGTCTGTGGCACAAATTCAGTGATATTGTCAGGCGTGAGGAAAACACGGTGAATACTCAGTTGGCAGGTGGGGTTGATATCCATGATGCGTTTTTGCATCAATTCCGCTTTGGATTGACCAACTGTGGATAACAGCGCAGGCAGTTGGCGATTGATATTGCTGGTGGCGACGAGGTCATGGTCCACCAGTGTGAGATTACCCACGCCAGCACGGGCAAGCGCCTCCGCACAATAAGAGCCAACACCGCCTAATCCCGCAACAAAAATGTGTTTACTAGCCAGCAATTGTAAGCCGGTATCGCCAAGCAGGATATGGGTACGCTCGAATTGTGTGGGTATCATCATAGACCCACTTGTTGGCTATGTGTTGCAGCGGCATCGTTACGCTGATACAACCATTTGATAATGAAAGGTGGCACCACTGTGGTCAATGCAATGACTATCAGCAATGCGGCATAAACCTGGCCGTCCAAGATGCCATTGGCGAAGCCTAATTGAGCGAAAATCAAGCCAACCTCCCCCCGCGGGATCATTGATAGGCCGATCACCATTTGCTGCAGGCGCGGCTCCTTGATCAGGAACCCGCCAATTAGCTTGCCTGCGACAGCGACAAGCAATAAAGAACCCGACAACCCCCAGACAAAAGAGGAAGACCAGTCTATCTGTTTAAGATTGAGCGAGACGCCGACCATCAGAAAAAACAGTGGGGTGAAGGTATGGATCAATGGGCGCATCTGCTTCTCCAGCTTGTGGGAGAGTTCCGGGCTGGGCGCGAAAATGCGATTGAAATGAGCGGAAAAAGGGATGTGCAGCCGTTTGGCGATGGAAACACGAAAGTGTTGGCTGATGGCAATACCCGCAGCAAAACCGCCCATGATTTCGGGTGCCCCAATGGCATGCGCAAGATAACTGAATAACATGATCAGGCTGAGCGCCATGGTTAGCAATAAGCCCGGAGAGCTGCTACGCTGGTCGAAATGGTCGATGATGTAAGCCATAAATTTGGCTGCGAATGGTGACAGCACCATGAACAGGACAATATAGGCGCCGACTTTGGCGGTCGAAACCACTGACATTTCACCGGAAATGGCAAACTGATACAGAAAAGCGAGCAGGATGACACCAACGATATCATCCAATACAGCCGCCCCAATCACGATTTGGGCTTCATCGCTATGACGGCGTTGCAGGTCGGTAAGCACGCGTACAGTTATGCCGATACTGGTGGCCGTTAAAGTGCCGCCAATGAACATGCTGGTTAGCACTGACATGCCGAACATGTGATGACTCACCAGATAGCCAAGACCAAATGGAAACACGACGCCAGCGATGGCCACGATGATAGGTTTTGAACCGGCCTTGGCGAGGCGAAAAACGTCGGTATCCATACCCACTTCAAACAACAGCAAAATGATGCCGATTTCTGCCAGAAGCTTCATGGTGGCGTCCGGGCTGATCAAGCCAAACACCGATGGGCCAATGATAATGCCGGCAGCGAGTTCGCCGATGACGGCGGGCACGCCAATGCGTACGGCCAGCTCGGATAGGAACCGCGCAGCCAGTAATAAAATGGACAGCGTCAGAAAGAAATTATGTGCTTCCATGGTGCAAAATTCCTTCCGGTGAAAGTGACAAGATGCTCTGGGCGTTATGTGTCGTCATATGTATGACGCTATCCAGCGTATCACCACGCAGATCGGCCAGTACAGTAGCAATGCGCGGGAGTTGATCGGGACTATTGCGCTGCTGATTAAGCCATGCAGGCGACATGTCCGGTGAGTCAGTTTCCAGCACGATATCTTCCAGCGCCAGCTCAGCTGCCAGACTTCGTAAATTCGAAGCCCGAGTATATGTCATGGCGCCACCAAAGCCCAGTTTGAAGCCGATTCGAATAAACGCATCCGCTTGTTGACGACTACCGCTGAATGCATGGGCAATGCCACGCCGAATACCAAAGCGGCGCAACTGTTTCACTGCCTGGTCGTTGGCACGGCGACTATGCAGCAACACTGGCAGCTCGAAATCGCGGGCAATTTTGAGTTGTTCGGTGAAGTAGTATTCCTGCTTGGCCGCATCCAGACCCGGTACGAAGAAATCCAGTCCGATCTCACCTACAGCAACAGGGCGATGCTGCTCAATGGCCGTGCGCAGTGAATCGAGATGTTCGGGCAGGTGGGTGTGAATGTACATCGGGTGCAGCCCCAGCGCGGGTAGGCAGCTAGGATAACGCTGGCCGATTGATAGTACTGCGTCGAAATTGGCGTACTGCACCGCCGGTATCACAATAGCTTTTACACCGGCAGCGCGAGCCTGCATTACAACGGTGTCTCGATCCGCATCGAACTCGGCAGCATCCAGATGGCAGTGAGTGTCGATGACCATGTATCGCCTTTATGTGAACGTATAGCCACCTATGAGAATAACAGACGGGTTATTCAATCCACTTGTGCTTTTGTGGAATCAACACCCGCGTTAATAAATAAAGGTGGCGCAGTGCCATCCTTGTTTTGACCAGGGTAGATGGTCATGTGCGGGAAAGGTATCTCTATACCGTGTTGATCAAAGACGTGTTTCAAGCGGCGTAAATATTCGCGGCGCACCCCCCACTGTCCCAGCGGCTGTACTTTGAAACGGCAACGGATCGTCACTGCGGAATCTCCCCATTGGTCGACCCCGGCCATTTCCATGTCGTCAAGAATAGTGGGACCGAAAGTTTCATCTTCACGCAAAATAGCGCCAGTCTGGAGCATCAACTCCATTACCTCATCGGTGTTTTCCCGGTAAGCGACGCCTACATTGATAACTGCGTAGGCGAATTCCCTGCTCATATTGGTGACAGTGGTAATTACGCTGTTGGGAATGAAGTGCACGTTGCCATCGTAATCACGCATCTTGATATAGCGCAGAGTGACTTCTTCCACCAGACCGGCCTTGCCGCCTGCTTCCACTACGTCGCCCTGGCGTACTTGATTTTCCAGGAGCAGGAAGATGCCATTGAAGTAGTCCTTGATCAGGCTTTGTGCAGCGAATCCGACGGCCAAGCCGAGTACGCCCGCAGTCGCCAGGATGGGTGCGATGGAAACGCCCATCTCGCTCAAAATCACCATACCCGCGACCACATAAATTACCACCGAAGAGACATAGTGAAAAACGCGGCCTAATGTTTCGATACGCTTCAGGTCTTCTGTCGTGGTGTTGGTATGATCGATTGAATACACCTTCAACAGGCGAATGGCTTTGGCCGACAAGCGTAGTAGTATCCAGGCCAGAATAATGATTAACAGGATAATCAGTGCGGATTGAGACAGATGCAGTATTTCCTTGAAATCAGCGACGCTGTCCAGTTTGATCAGAGCTTCCATTGTTGTCATATCTTGACCATATTAGAGTAAATTATCCCCAGGCGATTTTGGCTGCCGGGGCGATGTAAAATGCAGGAAGTGAGGAGTGCATTGGTCGCCATTGGCGATTCCTCTGGAACATACTATCGAATCTCTTCCTGTGCGTTCGTTTGCGTCATATCTTCAGCCAACGGTTCGAGGCCGCTGCTTTCATCCTTGAGATCTAGGGTCTCGACCAATATGTTGAGATGTTTTCCCAAGCCTTCCAGTATTGCATCAGGTAATGCACTGAGCGCTTCCATCAGTACGCCTTGTGCGGGCCGCGGTGCGCGCTGCATGACATCAAGCCCGGCGGGTGTGAGATAAAGCCGCACGACACGATGATCCGATTCTCCACGCTCGCGTCGCAATAAATCTTTTTTTTCCAGTTTGTCGAGCAAATTGCTGGCGGTGGACTGGTGTATGGCCATGGCTCTGGACAGGTCGCTGACCCTGAGCCCGGGTGAAACCAGAAGCTCCCACATTACCCACAACTGGGCTGAGCTCACCTGACACTGTTTCTCGACCCATCCGGAATGTTTTTGGACAGATCTGAATACTACGCGAAACAGCATCAGTACATCCTTTACCTCAAGCTTGACGCGAGTTGGGATAGCAGACGATGTGTCAAGGTCGGATAGGCTTTGCCCCTCAATCGGTTTTTTCTGTTTCATTTGTACAAATTATATTTGTACAAAACTATATAAGCAAACTGGGGCAATATCAGTGTGATGTGTGGCAGCCTATTTCTACCCCCAGGTCGAACCTGATGGCAGGGTATGACGGTATAGCCAACCACGCCGTGTGGCCAGCTTTTCCAGTTCAACCCCCCAGAAGACGATAGTTGATAGAACCAGACAGAGGAGCAGTTCCGTGAAGCTGAGCGGCTGTGTTTTGAATATGTGATTGAGTGAGGGGATATAGAGGGTGGCCATTTGCAGCAGAAAAGTTAAGGTGACTGCGGCGAGCAGTAGGGGATTTGAGAATAGGCCTATGGAAAACAGGGACGCACGCTCAGAGCGCACGGCGAGCACATGACCGAGCTGGGACAAGGTGAGTACGGTAAATACCATGCTTTGCCAGTGGGCTGAACCAGAGTGATAAGCCCAGGCTTGAGTGAGCAGCGTGGTTCCACCCATCAATAGTCCCACCCACAAAATATGCTGCCACATACCGTGAGCGAAAATGCTTTCGGCGGGCGGGCGCGGTGGGCGCTGCATCACACCTTGCTCCGCTGGCTCTTTGGCCAAGGCGAGGCCGGGCAGGCCATCAGTAACCAGGTTGATCCATAAAATGTGAATGGGTAGAAGCGGAATCGGTAGTCCCAGAAATGGCGCGAGAAAAATGACCCATATCTCCCCCGAATTGCTGGTCATCGTGTATTTGATGAATTTGCGAATGTTGTCGAAGATGCGCCGGCCTTCACGTATCGCATGAACGATGGTGGCAAAATTATCATCCAGGAGGACCATATGCGCTGCCTCGCGTGCAACGTCAGTGCCGCCTCGCCCCATTGCCACACCAATGTCAGCCCGGCGCAATGCAGGTGCATCGTTGACACCGTCTCCAGTCATGGCGACAAATTCACCCTGGGCCTGCAAGGCTTTCACAATGCGAATTTTCTGTGCCGGATCGACGCGCGCGTAAACCCGTACACCCTTCACTTTCTCAGCGAACGCGGTGTCAGAAAGTGCGTTGAGTTCAACGCCTGTCATGACAACCGTATCACCTTCGATGATGGCCAGTCGCTTGGCAATAGCGCGGGCAGTGGCTGGATGATCGCCGGTAATCATTATTGGTGTAATACCAGCCGATTTGCATTCCGCTACAGCTTGCCTGGCTTCGCGCCGTGGTGGGTCCATCAGCCCGATGAAGCCGAGAAAAACCAGTTTCTTCTCAACGTCATCAAGTATTTCTGGGTGGATGTCGAAGCGACGGAAGGCGACGGCCAGTACACGCAAACCTTCTGATGCCATGCTGTCGGCAATGGCTAATAGCGTTGAGGGTTGCATCGCAACTTCACCTCCGCCGGTCAGTTGTCGTGTGCAGCGCGCCAGCAGTGACTCCGGCGCACCCTTGCAGTAAGCGATCACCGCGTCAGCATCTTGATGTAGCGTGGTCATCAGCTTGCGTTCGGAATCAAAGGGCAGCTCTGCTATACGCGGATACTGCCGCTCCATGTCGATTTTGTTCACGCCGGCGTGTTCGGCTGCCTCAAGCAGCGCTACTTCAGTGGGGTCGCCGCTGGCATGGTCAGCCTTGGAGTAGTGAGCGTCGTTGCATAATGCCAGTGCCCGATAGAGATTGGCCCAGGGCGCTAGGGGTTCGCCCTGCGGCGGCTGATACACGCCGTCGGCATAAAATGCCTCCGCATGCATGTGGTTCTGGGTGAGGGTGCCGGTCTTGTCGGAGCAGATGATGGTGATCGAGCCCAGGGTTTCCACCGCCGGCAAGCGCCGGATCAATGCATGCTGTTTTACCAGGCGATAGGCGCCCAAAGCGAGCGAAATGGTCACCACGGCCGGCAGCGCTTCGGGAATGGCGGCCACCGCAAGACTGACAGCGGTCAGGAACATCAGTACCGCCGCTTCACCACGCAAAATACCGGCGACGAAAATGATCAGGCAAATGGCCAGTACCGTAACGGCCAGGCGGCTTCCAAAACGCCCCAGGCGTTTTTGCAGCGGCGTTTTTACTTCTTCTTCGTTGGCCAGCAGGGTGGCAATTTTTCCCAGCTCGGTGGCAAACCCGGTAGCCACCACTATTCCAGCCCCGCGTCCGTAGCTCACCACGGTGCCTTTGTAGGCCATGTTATGTCTGTCTGGGAGAGACAATTCCGACCCTACTAATGGCTTGGCAGTTTTCTCCGCTGCCTGGGATTCGCCGGTCAGGGCTGCCTCCATCATCTTGAGCTGAGCTGCCTCTAGTAGACGCAAATCAGCCGGTACCAGGTTGCCGGCTTCCAGCAGTACGATGTCGCCCGGCACCAGTTCGGCGGAGGAGATTTCCGATAACTGCCCATCACGCCGTACCCGGGTGGTAGACGTGGCTAATTTTTTCAAGGCGGCCATGGCTTTTTCTGCCCGGTATTCCTGGGTGAAACCGATGATGGCATTAAGCAGGATGATGACCGCGATGGCGATGGTGTCCTCGGGATCGCCGATCACGCCGGTGATGATGGCAGCGGCTAGCAGCACCAGGATCATGAAGTCAGCAAATTGGTCGAAGAAAATGCGCCATGCCGGACGTCTTCTGGCTTCAGGCAGCGTATTGGGGCCGTGGCGATGCAAACGGGAATTTGCCTCGGCCGCAGTCAGGCCGTGCACTGCATCAACTGCCAATCGGTGTGCTGTGTCCTCGACAGAAAAGGTGTGCCATAAGGAAGTCTGTTGGGTGTTATTCGCCATGAATGAACATTACATAGGAATTGAGAAGATAGACGCTGAACAGGAACAGGCTAAGCCATCCTACACCTTTGAACAGACGCCCGGGCGGGCAATAGAGCCGTCCGACAATGGCGCTGCCCGTCATGGAACGTCTCAGAAAACGGATAATCAAGCACGCCAAGGCTACATGCTGTGAACATTCAAGCGCCGTAATATGGCCTTTTCCGCTTCCACAGCGAGAAACTTGCCAAGCCCCAACGTGAAGATGACCAGCCAGGAGGCAGCATCCAGCGCTGCGGTCTGGAACAACTGTTGCATCGGAGGTGCATAGGTAAACAGGAGCTGCAAACCGATCAGCAATACGCTCATCCAGAGGGCCACCGGATTGTCGGTAAAAATGTCCCGGGTGAAGGCGTGAGCGGTGAACTGGCGCACATTGAATAGGTACACCAATTCGCCGACGACCAGCATGTTCACCGCCGCTGTGCGCGCCACCTCGATGCTGCTGCCGCGCGTGAGTTCCCATTCGAACACGGCAAAGGTCACCCCGATCATCAACAAACTGACGTAGGCGATGCGAAAGGCCAGTAGCCGCGTGATCAAGGGTTCCGAGGGGCGGCGTGGCGGGCGGCGCATAATGCTCGGCTCGGCTGGCTCGAAGGCCAGAGCCAACGACAGCGTAACCGCCGTGACCGTGTTTACCCACAGAATCTGGCCGGCAGTGACCGGCAGCGCCACTCCGGCGAACACCGCCAGCATGATCACACCGGCCTCGCCGCTGTTGGTCGGAAGCATGAACAGCAGTGACTTCTTGATATTGTCGAATACGATGCGGCCCTCGCGCACAGCCCGTGCGATAGTCGCGAAATTGTCATCGGTAAGCACCAGATCGGCGGCCTCACGGGCAGCATCCGTCCCTTTTTGTCCCATGGCCACGCCGATGTTGGCAGCCTTGAGCGCAGGCGCGTCGTTGACACCGTCGCCGGTCATGGCGACCAGTTCGCCCTGGGCCTGCAAAGCCGCTACCAGGCGCAGCTTGTGCTCTGGGCTGGCACGGGAGAACACGTCGGTTTCGAGGCTGGCACGCTGAAGTGACACAGTATCCATCGCCTGAACTGCTTCACCTGTGAGAGCGTGATCAGCCCGAAGCCCGAGTAGCCGGCCAATGGCGGCAGCAGTGACAGCGTGGTCACCAGTGATCATCTTGACGCGCAGTCCGGCGCGCTGGCAGTCGGCCACCGCCGCGATTGCTTCCTCGCGCGGCGGATCGATAAGGCCGACCAGCCCCAGCAAGGTAAAGCGCCGGGTAATGTCTGCCATGGAAAGCGCTGTTATGCCGGTAGGCATCTCGCAGCGCGCCAGAGCCAATACACGCTGTCCGGCGCTGGCGGCGTCTTCCATCCGCGCTTCCCAGGCGGCGCGATCTAGCGGCTGATCGCAGGTATTCTGCACGCAAAGGTCGAGTACGCGTTCCGGCGCGCCCTTGAGCAACACGAAGGCGTGCCCCGCGCGGTCATGATGCAGCGTAGCCATGAAGCGGTGTTCTGACTCGAAAGGAATTTCATCAATCCGGGGCGTTGCCGCAGCCGTTTCGAGAGGATCAAGTCTGGCCTTATGGGCCAGCGTCAGCAGAGCCCCTTCGGTGGGGTCGCCCACGAGCTGCCAGCCTGTTGCTTCATGGTGCTTAAGTTGGGCATCGTTACACAACAGGGCGCAACGGGCCAGCCCTTGCAGCTCGTCATCCTGCACAAAGTCCGCAGCCACCCCGTCGCGATGGAAGCCGCCCTCGGGCGCATAGCCGGTACCGCTTGCTTCCAGAGTGTGGCTGGGTAACATGACACGCACGGCGGTCATTTCATTCTTGGTGAGCGTGCCGGTCTTGTCCGAGCAGATCACGGTAACCGAGCCCAGCGTCTCCACGGCCGGCAAGCGCCGAATGACGGCGTTATTCCGGGCCATGACGCGAGTGCCGATGGCCAGCACGATGGTCACGACAGCCGGCAATCCCTCGGGGATGGCCGCTACCGCCAATCCGACGACAGCCAGAAAGATGTCGAGAACCGGCATCTGGCGCATGAAATGCCCGTAAAGAAACGTGATCAGTCCGGCTGCCAGAATGAATAGCGTGATCTGGCGGGCGAACTGATCGAGCCTGCGGGTGAGCGGCGTGGCCAGCGTCTGCACCTCGCCGACCAGCCTGCCAATGTGCCCCATCTCGGTGGCTTCGCCTGTGCCGACCACCACGCCATGCGCCTGGCCGAAACTGACCACCGTGCCGGCATAGGCCATGCAGGTACGATCACCGATAGACGCGTCCGAGTCTACCTGTTCCGTACCCTTGCCCACTGGAACCGATTCGCCGGTGAGGGCGGCTTCGTTGACGCGCAAGTTCTTCACGCGCACCAGACGCAGGTCGGCCGGTACCCGGGCACCGGACTCCAGCAGCACGATATCGCCCGGCACCAGCAGCACGGCGTCGATTTCGTGCCGTTCACCCTCGCGCAGCACTGTGGCGTGACTGGCCAGCATCGCGCTCACCGCTTCCAGCGCTTTCTCCGCCTTGCCTTCCTGAATAAAACCGATCACAGCGTTGATAAGCACGACACCCACGATGATCCCTGTATCCACGTAGTCCTTAAGCCCAAACGTGATGGCACCGGCAACCAGCAGCACATAGATCAATGGATTGTGGAATTGCAGAACCAAACGCAGCCAAGGACCGCGCCGCTTTGATGCCGGCAGGCTGTTGCGGCCGTATTGTTCAAGACGCCGTGCAGCCTCCTCAAGGCATAGACCACTGCCGGTCGTGACGGACACTGTGTGCAATACCTCGTCCAATGACTGAGCGTGCCAGGCAGGCGATTCATCGGATGCTGAAGGGTGTGCTGGAATCACCGCCATGGTGTGGATCCGGTGTCGAGTAACTGCTGCATAAGTTTGCGTATGGGAGTGGGGATGGCTGTTTGCAGCGCATCTTCGGGCGTCAGCCAGCGTTGTCCGGTCTGTTCCGCCACACCCTGATGAATGCATGACACATCCAGTAACTGGGGCGCGATGTGCAGGCTGAAATGCGTGAAGCTGTGTTTAAGCTCTGGCAGGTTACCGGTTATCGCCGCCTCCACGCCGAAGCGGGTACGACAATGGGCTGCGACGTCGGTATCCATACTTGCTTCAGGTAAACTCCACAGGCCGCCCCAGATGCCGATGGGCGGGCGTTTTTCCAGCAGAATTTCGCCTGCGTGACGCAGGATGAGCATGCGCGTGGTTTTTTGCGGCGTGACTTTCCTGGGACGTGGGGTGGGCAAAACAGCCACCTGATTGGTGGCGCGTGCGATACAGCTGGCGCTGACCGGGCAGCTATCACAAGCTGCGCGAGAACGCGTGCATACCGTAGCACCCAGATCCATCTGCGCCTGGATATAGGTCGCCACGTTGTGGGTGGGCAGCAACGATTCAGCCAGTTGCCACAAGGCGGTTTCCACTTTCTTTTCGCCGGGATAGCCGGTGATGCCGAAATGGCGCGTCAGCACACGCTTCACGTTGCCGTCGAGAATGGCAACACGTTTGCCGAAGGCAAACGCTGCAATGGCATGTGCAGTGGAACGGCCGATGCCCGGTAAGGCAACAATATCTTCGACACGCGCGGGGAATATGCCGCCATGCTGCTCTCGCACCTGCTGCGCAGCGGCATGCAGATTGCGTCCGCGAGAATAATAACCAAGGCCGCTCCATAGCTCGAGCACCTCATCCTGAGAAGCTTCGGCAAGCTGGGCAAGGTCGGGAAACCGTGCCAGGAAACGCCTGTAATACGGAATCACCGTGCCAACCTGGGTCTGTTGCAGCATGATTTCTGACAGCCAGATGTGATAGGCGTCATGCGTACCCTGCCAAGGCAAATGATGGCGGCCGTGCGTTTGTTGCCAGCGGATCAGATGCTGCGCGAAGTCGGACATGGCGTTGAGTGGGTTTCCCCTCAAAGTGTATGCAGTGCCGGCGAGTAATACAAGTGCAGTCCCGGGCCGAAGGCATGTTCGAGCGTAGTGCGTCCAAACAAAGCTTCCTGATTCAAGCGGCTATTGCCTATTATCAGTATGTGTCTGACCGCACAGACTGCAAGGCAGCGCACCCATATTATGGCTGTAATCAATCGGGCACAAACTATCAATTCTATCGTCGTTCTCAGGACACCTATGCTGTTTTTTTTCGGTCTTTCCGTGCTTGCTACGCCTGATATTTTAAAAATCCAATGAAAAAAAGTTTGGAGTAGGTGCAGATGCGCAAATCACTTGGGTTAGTCGTCGGAATTGCAGGTGAAATTCATGATTTTAATTGGAGGCAACCTTTGCTTAGTGCAAATTATCCTATATGGTTAAAAGGTACACAGGCAACGAAGGTATGAAAATGTCATCGTCTACCAATCTTCCTGAAGCAGCTTTTCCCCCCGCTACTTTACTCACTGAACAGGATATCTATCTGTTTAAACAGGGCAGCCATTTTCGTTTGTACGAAAAGCTGGGGCCGCACATCATGTCCGTGGATGGCGTACCAGGCATCTGGTTCGCTGTTTGGGCGCCTAATGCTTCTGTCGTTGCGGTGATCGGTGAATTCAACCATTGGGATGCGGGGCTCAATCCCCTGCAGCAACGCAACGATGGGTCCGGTATTTGGGAAGGTTTTGTCGCCAATGTGCCGGACGGCGCAAGTTATAAATACCGGATCGTTTCCAGTAACGGCAAGATAGCGGACAAGGGTGACCCGTTCGCGCCATTCTGGGAAGTGCCGCCACTTACTGCTTCCCGGGTGTGGAATCTGGATTATGCTTGGGGTGATGCTGCCTGGATGGCGCAACGGGGTGAAAAAAACCGTCTGGATTCACCCACCAGCATTTACGAAGTGCACCTCGGCTCCTGGCGCCGTGTGCCCGAGGACGGAAATCGTTCCCTCACGTACCGTGAAATGGCGGAGTTGCTTCCAAATTACCTCGCGGACATGAATTTTACCCATGTTGAATTCATGCCTATCACGGAGCACCCTTTCTATGGTTCATGGGGCTACCAGACTACGGGTTATTTCGCGCCCACAGCGCGTTATGGCACGCCGCAGGATTTCATGTTTCTGGTGGATACCTTGCACCAGCATGGCATTGGCGTCATTCTCGACTGGGTGCCTTCGCATTTTCCTGACGATGCGCATGGCCTGGGACATTTCGACGGTACCTTTCTGTTTGAACATGCCGACCCGCGCCAGGGGTATCACCCGGACTGGCATAGCTCGATTTTCAATTACGGCCGTCATGAAGTGCGTGCGTTTCTTGCCAGCAGCGCCCTGTTCTGGCTGGATAAATATCATATCGATGGATTGCGTGTAGACGCCGTGGCATCGATGCTGTACCTGGATTACGGGCGCAAGGAAGGCGAATGGATTCCCAATCAATTTGGTGGCCGGGAAAATCTGGACGCGGTGACTTTTTTGCGCGATCTGAATGCCGCCGTGTACCGAGATTATCCTGATACCCAGACCTTCGCAGAAGAATCCACCTCCTGGCCGATGGTATCGCGTCCCACCTATGCTGGCGGCTTGGGGTTCGGACAGAAATGGAATATGGGCTGGATGCACGACACACTCGCCTATTTTGCCCAAGATCCGATTCACCGGAAATATCATCACTCGCAGCTTATTTTCAGCATCTGGTATGCCTTTTCGGAAAACTTTGTATTGCCTTTTTCGCATGACGAGGTAGTGCATGGCAAAGGTTCTTTGATCGGCAAGATGCCTGGTGATGAATGGCAGCAGTTCGGAAATCTGCGTCTGTTGTATGGATATATGTGGGGGCATCCCGGCAAAAAACTGCTATTCATGAGTTGCGAATTTGGTCAGAAGCGCGAATGGCAGCATGAGGAGAGCCTGGAGTGGTCGGTGCTGCAATATCCGCATCACGCCGGTTTGCAGCGCTGGGTTGAGGATCTCAACCATTTTTACCGGAACGAACCGGCGTTGTATCAGAAGGACTTTAGCCCGGATGGCTTCCAATGGATGGATTGCAACGATGGGGAGAACAGCGTGCTGAGTTTTGTACGCCATGGAAATGACCCTGACGATATGCTCCTGGTAGTGTGTAATTTCACCCCGGTTGTGCGTGAAAACTATCTGGTTGGCGTGCCCGCCAACGGATACTGGCAGGAGGTGCTCAACAGCGATGCCGAGTTATATGGTGGCAGCGGGGTGGGTAATTTCGGCGGCCGGGAAGCGGCGCCGGTCGCGGCGGGGGAAATGTACCATTCGTTGACGCTGCGTCTACCACCTTTGGGCGTGCTGTATTTCAAACGGGGAAGTAATAATCCATGACAGACTTCCCCAAACTGGATGGCAGGCAGCGTGTCGTCATCGAAAACGTACAGCCGCAAATCGATGGCGGGCGTTTTCCCGTCAAGCGCGTGATCGGTCAGTCTGTAGACGTCGAGGCAGACGCTTTCGCCGATGGGCACGATGTGCTGAGATGCGTGCTGCGTTACCGCCACGACTCGGAAACAGACTGGCACGAAATTTCCATGGTTTCGATGGGTAATGATCGCTGGCGGGCCGCGTTTCCGATCAGCGAACTGGGCCGTTATTTATACACGGTGACCGCCTGGGTTGATCAGTTCCTTTCCTGGCAGTATGAATTGACGCGCCGTACCGATGCAGGCGATATCGCCGTGGCGCTGCAGGTTGGCGCAAAGCTGATTGAAGAGGCCGCGCAACGCGCAAGCGGTGATGATCAAGTGCAGTTGCAGCGCCATGCAGAAAAAATAGGTTCAGCCGCGCCTGCTGCCGGCAAGCAGCTGGCCATGACTGACGCGCTAATGAGCCTGATGGCTCGGTATCCAGCGCGCAGTCTGGCCACGCATTATCCAACCGAATTGGTCGTTCGGGCCGAACGTGTCAAAGCCTTGTACAGTACATGGTATGAGCTATTCCCGCGCTCGTGCGTGAGTGAAGACATGCGTCACGGGACTTTTGCAGAATGCGAAAAACGACTACCCGCTGTGGCGGAAATGGGTTTCGATGTGGTGTACTTGCCGCCCGTTCACCCCATTGGTCTGACCAAACGCAAGGGCCCGAATAATACTTTGCTGGCAAGCGAAGCTGATCCGGGTAGCCCGTGGGCGATTGGTGCTGCGGATGGTGGTCACAAAGCCGTTCATACTCAACTGGGCACGCTGGAAAATTTTCGCAGCCTGGTGGCGAAAGCGCGCGAATTGGGTCTCGATATTGCGCTGGACATTGCCTTCCAGTGTTCGCCCGACCATCCATATGTGAAAGAGCATCCGGAATGGTTCCGTCACCGGCCCGATGGCAGCATTCAATATGCCGAGAATCCGCCCAAGAAATACGAGGATATTTATCCGTTCAATTTTGAAGGCGATACCTGGACCGAGTTATGGGACGAATTGCTGGATGTGTTCCGATTCTGGATCAGGCAGGGGGTAAGCATATTTCGTGTCGATAATCCGCATACCAAGCCGTTCCCGTTTTGGGAATGGCTGATTGGAGAAGTACAGCGCGACCACCCCGAAACCATTTTTCTGGCGGAAGCGTTTACCCGTCCGAAAATGATCTACCGGCTTGCCAAACTGGGTTTCAGTCAGTCCTACAATTATTTCCCGTGGCGCAACACGAAAAGTGAAATCGAGACTTATTTCACCGAGCTTACCCGGACTGAAGTGCGTGAATATTTCCGTCCAAATCTGTGGCCGAATACGCCCGATATCCTTCCCGAATATTTGCAATTCGGTGGCCGTCCCGCGTTTATGGTGCGTCTGGTTCTTGCTGCGACACTGGGGGCGAGTTACGGCATTTACGGGCCGGCTTATGAATTGATGGAAGCGGCACCGCGCGATGCCGGCGGAGAAGAATATCTCAATTCAGAAAAATACCAGGTGCGGCATTGGGATATTGACCGTGCCGACAGCCTGAAGGATTTTATTGCGCGGGTGAATCGCATTCGTCGGGAAAGTCCCGCATTGCAGCAGGATCACAGCCTGCAGTTTTTTGATGTCGACAACGATAGTCTGCTCTGTTACGCAAAGGCAACACCAGATAACAAGGAAGTCATTCTGGTGGTTGCCAACCTGGATCCGCATCATACCCAGTCCGGGTGGTTGACGTTGCCGATGGAAGAATTGGGGCTGGATGCACAACATCCTTACCAAGTGCACGACCTGCTGACGGATGCGCGCTTTTTATGGAACGGTGCGCGCAACTATGTTGAAGTAAAACCCCAGGTCGCACCAGCGCATATTTTCAGGTTACGTCGTCGTGTACGTACCGAACGCGATTTTGATTATTTTCTATAGAGATCTCCATGAGCGAAACGCTACCCGGCAACATAAAAAAAACGCCTGTGGACAACAGCCAATGGATGAACGATCCGCTTTGGTATAAAGACGCAGTTATTTACGAACTCCACGTCAAAGCGTTTTTTGACAGCAATGACAATGGCATGGGCGATTTTGCCGGACTGATCAAGAAGCTCGATTATCTCCAGAATCTGGGTGTCAACACGCTCTGGCTGTTACCTTTCTACCCGTCACCGATGCGCGACGACGGGTACGACATCGCCGATTATCACAACATCCACCCCGAATACGGCTCCATGGCCGATTTCAAGCAATTCGTGAAAGAAGCTCACCGGCGTGGTCTCAAGGTGATTACCGAGCTGGTCATCAACCACACCTCGGATCAGCATCCCTGGTTTCAGGCAGCACGCCGCGCGCCGGCTGGTTCGAGCAAGCGCAACTTCTATGTCTGGAGCGATAGCAACCTGAAATTTCCCGAAACGCGCATCATTTTTACCGATGCGGAAAAATCAAACTGGACCTGGGATGAGGAAGCGAAAGCTTATTACTGGCATCGCTTTTTTCACCATCAGCCGGATTTGAATCACAACAATCCGCAGGTGGTGAAGGCGGTGATCAAGTTGATGCGTTTCTGGCTGGACCAGGGCGTAGACGGCGTGCGTCTGGATGCGATCCCCTACCTGTGCGTGCGCGAGGGCACGCAAAACGAAAATTTGCCGGAAACGCACGCGGTAATCAAGCAAATGCGTGCGGTGATCGATGAGCATTACAAAAATCGCGTGTTTCTCGCCGAAGCCAATCAGTGGCCGGAAGACGTACGTGATTACTTCGGCGAAGGTGATGAATGTCACATGGCTTACCATTTTCCGCTGATGCCGCGCATGTACATGGCTATCGCGCAGGAAGATCGCCATCCCATCGTGGAGATCATGCGCCAGACACCGGATATTCCCGAGACCTGCCAATGGTCCATTTTTTTGCGCAATCACGACGAGCTGACCCTGGAGATGGTCACCGATAAAGAACGTGACTACATGTACCAGATGTATGCCAACGATCCGCGTGCACGCGTGAATGTCGGCATTCGCCGCAGGCTGGCGCCACTGATGGACAATGAGGCGGATAAAATCCGCTTGATGAACGGTTTGCTACTGTCGATGCCAGGCTCACCGATCATCTATTATGGCGACGAGATCGGCATGGGGGACAATTTCTTTCTGGGCGACCGCAATGGAGTGCGTACGCCGATGCAATGGAGCCCGGATCGCAATGCGGGTTTTTCCCATGCCGATCCACAGCGCTTGTATCTGCCACCCATCATGGACTCTGTGTATGGTTACGAAGCCGTCAACGTGGAGGCGCAATTACGCGAACGCGCCTCGCTGCTGAACTGGATGCAGCGGGTACTGGCGGTGCGCAAGAATCATCAAGCCTTTGGACGTGGCACGCTGGTTTTCTTACGTCCTGGCAATCGCAAGATATTGGCTTATTTCAGAATATACGAAGACGACATCATCCTTTGCGTGTCCAATCTGTCGCGCGCAGCACAGCCTGTTGAGCTTGATCTGTCCGCATACAAGGGATACGTGCCGGTGGAGTTGATGGGGCGCGCGGCTTTCCCGCCGATTGGTGAATTACCCTATTTTCTTACCTTGCCAGGCCACAATTTTTACTGGTTCCGGCTGACCAGCGGTGAGCATGTTCCCGCCTGGCACGAGGAACATCTGGCACCCGATGAATTGCCGATGCTGGTGTTGTTTGACGGCTGGCGCAGTTTCTTCCGTGACCGTGTCGTGCCTTGGCGCATAGCCATGGCTGAGAAAGTGCGTAGTCATCTCGAAGATGACGTGTTGCCACATTTCGTTGCGGCCCAACGCTGGTATGGGGTTAAGGGTGAAGCGGTAAAACGTGTCGTCCTGCGCGATCATGCCGAATGGGGTGATGGCGATAGCAAATGGCTGATCTCCATATTCCGGATCGAAACGGCAGCCGGTGCTACGCAGACCTGCTTTTTGCCGCTAGCGCTGGCCTGGGAAAACGGCAGCGAGGAGCGTTTGCGCGCGATGCAACCAGTCGCTGTAGCCAAAGTACGCCAGCAGGCCCGGGTCGGGATTTTGGCTGATGCGTTTGCCGATGAGCTGTTTTGTCACAAGCTGGTGCAGTCTATTGGCGCAGGAGATACGTTGGCATGTGAACAAGGCAGCATTCGTTTTATTCCTACCGCAGCTTTTTCCACCCTTGCTGGGGAGGATGCCAGCACTTTGGCTGTACGTGCACCCGGCACGCAGGGTAGTAATACCGCCGTGGTGCTAGGTGAGAAATTATTTTTGAAAGGCTACCGGCATTTGCAAGCGGGGATTAATCCGGAACTTGAAATGGGCCGTTTTCTTACCGAAGTGGCCAAGTTTCCCAATATCGTTCCAGTGGCCGGAGCGGTGGAGTATGTTGCCAATGACGGGAATGCCATGACACTGGCCCTGCTGCAGGGGTACGTCGAAAATCAGGGCGACTTCTGGAACTACACAGTCGGTTATCTGGAACGTTTCCTGGAAGAATGCTGTGCCACTGCCGACACGCCGGAGCCGCCGGAGCAGGCGCATGGTTCCTATCTGGTTCTGATTCGCACGCTCGGCCAGCGGACAGGCGAACTGCATAAGGCGCTGGCAGCGACGACCGGCGATCCTGGCTTCGATCCGGAACCTGCGGTTGAAGCGGATTTCGTCACCTGGAATCAGCGCGTGCGTACCGAGATGGAGTCGACGCTGGATAACCTGACGCGGCACCAGGACACGCTGCCAGAATCGGCGCGATCCACGGCGCGTGCTTTGCTTGGGCGGCGTGATGCCATTGCACAGCGTATCCAGGCTTGGGCCAAGGCATCAACGCAAGCAATCAAAATACGTTATCACGGCGATTACCATCTTGGGCAAGTGCTGCTCACCCAGAATGATTTTGTGCTGATTGATTTCGAAGGTGAACCGGCGCGTCCACTCGCGGAACGTAATCAGAAAAACTCACCCTTGAAGGATGTCGCGGGCATGTTGCGTTCTTTCAATTATGCAGCCTATGCGGCACTCGCACAGGTTGGTGCAGAGCGCCCGGATAACTTTGCCACGCTCGAACCTTATGTACGGGCATGGGAGGCTGAAGCCACGCGAGTATTTCTCGATGCCTACCAGCAAGCAGTTCGCGACACAAAGCTGTACGCAAATCCACACTCATTGCGCAGCTTGCTGGACCTGTTCCTGTTGGAAAAATCGTTTTATGAACTGCGCTATGAGCTGGATCATCGCCCGGATTGGGTGAGCATTCCGCTGCATGGCATTTTGGAACTGTTGGACAGGCCGCTGCACGCCTCACAAGAAACTTAGCTTGGCCGGTTGGATGGTTTTTAGAGTAAGGAACGACAGTTCTATACAACCAGGAGAGAATTATGGAACAGGTGAGCATGGTGCTGGAACCGGTACGCGCATTTCTTATCCAGCTAGGCGAGTTTCTACCCAAACTGATCATAGCGGTCATCATATTGCTGGTCGGTTGGCTGCTCGCCAAGGCAATCAAGCTGGCAGTGGTCAAGGGACTCAGATCAGTCAATTTCAATGTGGTGACAGAGCGGGCAGGAATCGACAGTTTTCTGCAACAAGGTGGCGCCAAAACCGACACCATCGACATACTCGGCATCCTGGTCTACTGGTTGGTGATCCTGGCAGCATTGATGATTGCATTC
This sequence comes from Pseudomonadota bacterium, assembly GCA_040388645.1. Classification (GTDB taxonomy): domain Bacteria; phylum Pseudomonadota; class Gammaproteobacteria; order Burkholderiales; family Sulfuriferulaceae; genus Sulfuriferula. Next base: position 243,596 of record JAZKBM010000005.1, on the reverse strand, counting down.
AACAGTCTGGGACTGGCGCTGGTCACCGAACTGATCGGACGTATCGCCATGTTTGTTCCCAAGGTGATGGTGGCGGTGCTGGTGCTGGTGTTCGGCGCCTATTTTTCCCGTTTTATCGATAATGCCATCACTACATATGGCAAGAACGTGGGCCTTGAAGATGCCGAGCTGCTGGGCCGGTTGGCGCGTTACGCGATCATGGTGTTCGTGGTGTTGATTGCGCTCGAACAGGTGCAGGTGGCCACCGAACTGGTGCGGCTGAGCTTTTTGATCCTGTTGGCTGGTGTGGTACTGGCGTTGGCACTGGCATTCGGGATTGGCAGTCAGAACCGTGCCGCAGAGCTGCTGGAGCGATGGTGGCCTAAACAAACCAAAAAAACCATTTCAGACAAGGAATAGAGGATCAAGGGGTGGTTGTGTGAGAGCGGGTCAGGGCAAACGAAATTAGCACAGTATCGGCAAGCCATTGCAAATGTCGGCTTGTCGTGAAAATTAACGACATACGATCAAACCTAAGGAGAAAAAAATGAGTTCAACGCCCACCATTCTGGCGCTTGTGCTGGCTGGTGGTGAAGGCTCGCGCCTGCATCCCTTGACAGCTGTTCGCTCCAAGCCTTCCGTACCTTTCGGCGGGCGCTATCGTATTGTGGATTTTGTTTTGAGTAATCTGGTGAATTCAGGTATCAAATCGATCTATCTGCTGGTTCAATACAAATCGCAGTCGCTTATCGAACATATTAATCATGCATGGACTTTGTCGAATGCAATTCCTGATCAGTTTGTTACAGTTGTGCCTCCCCAAATGCGGGAGGGTCCAGAATGGTTCCAGGGCACGGCCGACGCTGTATATCAGAACCTCAATCTGATCGAGAGCAAAGCGCCGGATATGGTCGCGGTATTCGGTGCAGATCATATCTACCGTATGGACGTGCGGCAGATGGTGAAATTCCATCAACAACATGGAGCCGATGTGAGTGTGGCTGCCATACCCGTTCCATTGAGTCTGGCATCATCATTTGGTGTCATAACCGCTGATAGTGATGGGCGTGTCAGTGATTTTCTCGAAAAACCGGCGCAGCCTGTGCCGATGCCGGGACGATCAGATTGTGCCTATGGCAGCATGGGGAATTATCTGTTTAATACCTCGGTGCTCAAAGAGGCCTTGCTGGAAGCAAGTGAGCGCGGCGAGAATGATTTCGGCGGACATATTCTGCCGCGCCTGATCCGCAGTCACAAAGTTTATGCCTATGATTTTGCCACCAACCGGATTCCCGGAACACGCGAGTATGAGGAGCATGCCTACTGGCGTGATGTCGGTACCATCGACGCGTATTACAAAGCACATATGGATTTATTGGGTGTTGAGCCACGCTTCAATATATTCAATCCAAACTGGCGCATATTTTCGAGTGGTTATCAGGGGCCCACTTCCAAGATTATTGGCGGACAACTTCATAACAGCCTGATCGGGGCTGGCGACATCATTAAAGGTGGCGTCATTAAAAATTCGATTCTCCGGCGAGAGGTCATGATTGAAGAAGACGTAGAACTCGAAGATTGCATCATTATGGATTACACCATTATCCGGAAGGGAGCCAGACTGCGCCGGGTGATCGTGGATCGCTATAACACGATTGCTGCGGGTACCGTCATTGGCCATGACGCGGAAGCAGACCGGGCGCGTTACCACGTGACCGAGTCCGGGCTGGTAGTGGTGCCAAAAGGTAACGAGCTGGATACCCAGCGCTATTTCTGAAAACAAACCAGCCGTTCAAAACTAATTACGTTGACTTAGGAAACAGTATGAGCAAGCCAATTACTGCAGTGTGGCCGGGCAGGCCAAATCCGCGTGGGGCCACTTGGGATGGTGAAGGTGTGAATTTTGCACTGTTTTCCGAGCATGCGGAAAAGGTTGAGCTGTGTATCTTCGATCCCAAGGGGCGGCGTGAGGTTCAGCGTATCGAACTCAAGGAACGCAGTGACCTGATCTGGCATTGCTATCTACCCGAGGCGCGACCTGGTTTGCTATATGGGTATCGTGTGCACGGTCCTTATCGTCCGCAGGAAGGGCATCGCTTCAATCCGCACAAATTGCTGATCGAGCCTTATGCCAAAGATATAGTAGGTGCTCCTAACTGGAGCGATGCACATTTCGGCTACCGGATTGGCAGCAAACATGCAGACCTGTCTTTTGATCGCCGAGACAACGCCAACGGAATGCCGAAATGCCGGGTGATAGACCAGGCTTTCACGTGGGGCAACGACAAACCTCCTGGTATTCCATGGCACGACATGGTGATCTACGAGATGCACGTCAAGGGATTCACCATGCAACACCCGGATGTACCTGTCCAATTTCGCGGGACCTATGCCGGCCTCTCCATGGCCCCACCCATCGAGCACCTCAAGCGCCTGGGAGTCACAACGGTGGAGTTAATGCCGGTACATGCCTTTCTCGATGATCGCCATCTGGTCGAACGCGGACTAAGCAACTATTGGGGCTATAACTCCATCGGTTTCATGGCACCGGATTCCCGCTTTTCTGCGAGCGGCCATGTCAGCGAATTCAAAACGATGGTGAAGACACTCCATTCTGCAGGCATTGAAGTCATTCTGGATGTGGTCTACAACCATACTGCCGAAGGCAATCATCTGGGGCCGACATTGTCCTTCCGTGGCATCGATAATGCCTCCTACTATCGTCTGGTAGAAGATGATCCGCGTTATTACATGGACTATACCGGTTGCGGTAATACGCTCGACATGCGTCATCCTCGCGTGCTCCAGCTAATCATGGACAGTTTGCGTTACTGGGTGCAGGAGATGCATGTTGACGGCTTCCGTTTCGATCTGGCTTCGGCGCTGGCCCGGGAGTTGCATGAAGTGGACAGGCTGGGCACCTTTTTCGATACGATCGGCCAGGATCCTGTACTCAGTACAATCAAGCTGATTGCTGAACCCTGGGATCTTGGTGAAGGCGGTTACCAGGTGGGTAATTTCCCGATTGGCTGGGCGGAGTGGAACGATCGTTATCGCGACAATGTACGGGCTTACTGGAAAGGTGACGGAGGGCAGATTGGGGAACTGGCACAACGTCTGGCCGGCTCCAGTGATCTGTATGAACGGAGCGGGCGCAGACCCCATGCCAGCATCAATTTCATCAGCGCACATGACGGGTTTACCTTGCACGATCTGGTGAGTTACAACGACAAGCACAACGAGATCAATCAAGAGGGAAATCGCGACGGAAATGACAACAACAATTCCTGGAATTGCGGCGTCGAAGGTGAAACCGATGATCCTGAAATCAACGCCTTGCGGGCGCGTCAAAAGCGCAATTTTTTGGCGACGCTGCTTTTTTCTCAGGGCGTTCCGATGCTGGTTGCGGGCGACGAGATGGGCCGCACCCAGGGCGGTAACAATAATGCGTATTGTCAGGATAACGAGATCAGCTGGCTGTCATGGGATTTGAAACCGCAGGATCAGGAACTGATGGAATTCACCCAATATATTATCAGCCTGCGCAAAGCCCATCCCCTGTTGCGGCGTCGCTATTTCTTTCATGGGCGCCCGATTCGCGGTGGTGAGGTAAAAGATATTGTGTGGCTGAATCCGGATGGTGTCGAAATGAGCGACAGTGACTGGGCGCAGGCTTTTTCGCGCTGTCTGGGCGTGTATTTCGCAGGCGACACGCTACTTGAAACCGATGATCGCGGGCGTGTACTGACCGATGACAATCTGTTGATGCTGATCAATGCCCACCACGATGATATTGATTTCTCGTTGCCGAAATTCGACGGGCATTATTATTGGGATGTTTTGCTCGATACGGTGGAGGCTACCGGTACCCCCAGAATCGCCCGTTACAAGGCAGGGCAAGGTTATCCGGTAAGCGGACGATCACTAGTGGTGCTTAAACAGGCGCTGACAGCATGAAACGCATGCATGTTATGCCATTTGGCGCCAGCGTGCTTGCTGATGACAGCGTGCGGTTTCGCTTATGGGCCCCTGCGGCACACAGTGTGGAACTGTGCTGTGCAAATCCTGCTGGCGAAGACAGTATGATCGCGATGAGCAGCATTGAGGATGGCTGGTTCCAGCTCGAATTGACGCAAGCGCAGGCCATGCCGGGAATGCGTTATCGCTATCGTATCGATGGCGACCTGACCGTGCCGGACCTGGCTTCGCGCGCAAATCCTGAGGATGTGCACGGCTACAGTCAGGTCGTCGACGGCGCGGCCTTCGAATGGCGGGATGGTAGCTGGAACGGCCGACCATGGCATTCCGCAGTCATTTACGAGCTGCACCTGGGCTGTTTCACCCGGGAAGGCACCTACACGGCCGCAATTGAACGCCTGGATTATCTGGTCGAACTAGGCATCAGCGCGATTGAACTGATGCCGGTAGCGGATTTTCCGGGGCGCCGTAACTGGGGCTACGATGGTGTGCTGCCGTTTGCACCGGACAGCAGCTATGGTACGCCGGAGGAACTCAAAGCGCTGATCCAGGCTGCGCATTTGCGTGGATTAATGGTGCTGCTTGACGTGGTATACAACCACTTCGGACCGGACGGCAATTATCTGCATGCCTATGCACCGCAATTCTTCAGCGAGCGTCATCATACGCCGTGGGGAGCCGCGATCAATTTTGATGGTGACGGTAGTCGTGTGGTACGGGATTTTTTCATCCACAATGCACTTTACTGGCTGGAAGAATACCATTTCGACGGCTTGCGACTTGATGCCGTACATGCCATCGTCGACGATACCCGTCCGGATATCCTGAAGGAACTGGCTGCCGCGGTACAAGCCGGACCGGGGCGCACCCGGCAGGTCCATCTTGTGCTTGAGAACGATGCGAATGCTGCGCGCTATCTGCAACAGGGCGCCATCACTGCGCAATGGAACGACGATATCCACCACGCTCTGCATATTCTGGTGACGGGTGAGCGCGATGGTTACTATGCCGACTATGCCGATCAGCCTGTCCGGCATCTGGCGCGTTGCCTGGCCGAAGGATTTGCTTTTCAGGGTGAGCCTTCGCCCTTTCGTGCGGGCCAATTGCGTGGGGAACCCAGCGCGCAACTGACCCCGGGCGCTTTTATCAATTTCAGCCAGACGCACGACCAGGTCGGTAATCGCGCATACGGTGAACGGATTGCCATGCTGGCAGCGCCTGCCCCATTACAGGTCGCGCTGGCAGTGCTGTTGCTGGCGCCTTCTCCGCCTATGTTGTTCATGGGTGAAGAATTTGCCGCTGCCACGCCGTTCCAGTTTTTCTGCGATTTCCGGGGCGATCTGGCCAATGCGGTCACGGAAGGGCGGCGCCGTGAATTCGCAGGCTTCCGTGAATTCGCCGACCCTGCGGCACGGGCGCGGATTCCTGATCCCAACGATGCACTGACCTTTGAACATTGCAAACTTGATTGGGATAGCCTGAATGATCCGTCACACAAGGCTTGGCTTGAGCACTATCGGCATCTGCTGATGCTGAGGCGTGACCATATCGTACCGCGTTTGCCGGGTACAGGTGCTGGTGCTGAATTCGAATTGCTCGGGGGATCGGGTTTGATCGTGCGCTGGCGTCTTGGGGATGGCTCCCGATTGACATTGCTGGCGAATCTGGGTGATGACCGAGTCGAAGGGTCTCTGCATTTTTCCGGTACAGCTGTTTATCTCAGTCAGCCGGATTTGCCGCAAATTCTCGCCACAGGCCGTATGCCGGCCTGGAGCGCTGCCTGGTTTATTGAGGAAGCAACCCAATGACGCAACAGGAGGCGCTGGAGCAACTCGCTGCCTTGCACGGGATTGCGACTGACTATTACGACATATGGGGCAATATTCGGCATACCAGTGAGGGAACGCAACGCGCACTGTTGGCTGCGATGGGCGTGGAACTGGACGGTGATCTGTGTGCTCTTCTCGCCGAGCACGAAGCACGGCCATGGCGCAGGCTGCTGCCCCCCGTGCTGGTGATGCGAACTACGGACGATGCACTGGCTGTACCGGTAACATTCCCATCTGTGCAGGCTGCCGCCACATATGGATGGATATTGTCCCGGGAAGAAGGGGGGCGGGAGGAGGGGAAATTCCAGCCCTCCATGCTCGAAATAACGGGCAGCAAGCCCATTGATGACGGGACGTATCAGCGTGGCTTATTGCGCCTGCCATGTCCGTCACCCGGCTATCATCAGCTGACAGTCTGTAAGCCGGATGGTGCGGAAATCAGCATGACGCTCATCATCGTGCCGGTGACCAGTTATCAACCAGCGGCGCTCGCCGATGGTGGCCGGATTTACGGTCCGGCTTTGCAACTCTACGGCGTACGTTCCCAGCGTAACTGGGGTATCGGCGATTTTACCGATTTGCGCCTGATGGTCGAACTGGCGGGTGAGTCCGGTATGGATATTATCGGACTCAATCCGCTGCATACCCTGTTTCCCGGCAATCCTGCCCATATCAGTCCGTACAGTCCATCCAGCCGCCTGTTCCTGAACATCATGTATATGGATGTGGAAGCTGTGGCGGACTTCGCCGAATGCGATGAAGCGCGCGCCATGGTGGCGGACGAGGCTTTCCAGGCGCGGCTGCGTGCATTGCGTTCGGAAGATCTGGTGGATTATCCGCAAATCACCGCGGCCAAACTGACGCTGCTAGCGCTGCTGTATCAACATTTCCGCAAACAGCATTTGCAGCTTGATAGCGAACGTGCAAAGCAGTTTCGTGTTTTCCAGGCAGAAGGAGGCGAGACCCTGCAGCGTCATGCTTTGTTTGAAGCACTTCAGGCGCATTTTCAGGGACAGGATGCCGGCATATGGGGTTGGCCGGTATGGCCAGAGGCGTATCGCAATCCAGCCGCACCCGTGGTTACTGCATTTGCCCAGGATCATCTGGAAGAACTCGAGTATTACGAATACCTGCAATGGCTGGCGAGCCAGCAGCTTGATGCAGCTGGCAAGGCATCGCTGACCTTTGGCCTGGGTGTGGGGTTATATGGTGATCTGGCGGTCAGCGTGGATCGTGGTGGCGCTGAAGCCTGGGCAAATCAGGATGTTTACGCACTCGGTGCCAGCGTGGGTGCGCCGCCGGATGATTTCAACCTGAACGGGCAGGATTGGGGGCTGCCGCCCTGGATACCTGAACGTTTGCAGATGACGGCCTATGCGCCGTTCATTGCGACATTACGCGCCAACATGCGCCACATGGGCGCGTTGCGTATTGATCATGTGATGGGATTGATGCGGCTGTTCTGGATTCCGCATGACAATGGCGGAGGCGCTGTTGCCGGCGCTTACGTGAGTTATCCGTTCGATGATCTATTGGGTATCTTGATGCTGGAGAGTCAGCGTAACCATTGTCTGGTTATCGGCGAGGATCTGGGTACCGTGCCGGATACTTTGCGCGAACCACTGCAACAGGCGGGTATCCTGTCTTATCGCGTGCTGTTTTTTTCGCGCGATGCACAGGATGGTTTTATGCCGCCTGGCGCTTATCCTGCGCAGTCGCTGGTGACGGTGACCACGCACGACCTGCCCACACTACGCGGTTACTGGGATGGCCGGGATATTGATCTGCGCGCAACGCTGGGGCTGTTCCCCAATGAAGATGTACGTCAGCAGCAGATCATCGCACGTTCGCATGATCGCGCTGCCTTGTTGATCGCGCTGGAGCGGGAAGGACTGCTCGATGCGGGCAGCAGCTTGCACCCGGTAGCGAATCCAGACATGACACTGGAACTGGCGAGTACGGTGCATCGCTTTCTGGCCAGAACACCTGCGCAGGTGATGATGATCCAGCTGGACGATATTTTCGGTCAGATAGAACAGGTCAATCTGCCGGGTGCAGGAAGTGATGTTTATCCAAGCTGGCGACGGCGCCTGACGGTCAATCTGGATGAATGGCGCGATGATCTGCGCGTGAAGCGCATGGTCGAGGTGATGAGTGCGGAAAGGGTCAGGACCACCGGGCCATCTTCCTTGCAGCAGGCGGATACGGCGCAGGTACTTCCAGCTCGTATTCCGCTATCCACTTATCGCTTGCAATTCAACCGCGACTTCACGTTTAATCAGGCGCGCGAAATTATCCCTTACCTGAGTGCACTGGGCATCTCCCATTTGTATGCCTCGCCTTATCTCAAGGCGCGTCCGGGCAGCACCCATGGCTATGACATCATCGATCACAACACGCTGAATCCAGAGATCGGTACCCACGAGGAATATGAACAGCTTTGCGCCGCCCTTGCCAACCACGGCATTGGGCAAGTGTTGGATATCGTGCCTAACCATATGGGCATACAGGGTGGTGACAACGCATGGTGGCTGGACGTGCTGGAAAACGGTCAGGCATCGGCACATGCCGGATTTTTCGATATCGACTGGGCACCGGTCAAGGCTGAACTACACGGTAAAGTGCTGTTGCCGGTACTCGGTAACCGCTATGGTGAAGTACTCGATAATGCCGAATTGCGACTGCGTTTCGAAGCGCAACGCGGTGAATTCGTCATTTATTACTATGAACACCATTTCCCGGTGGACCCGGCGGAATACACACAAATTCTGACCTATCGAATGGATGTGCTGAGTGCGCGCCTGGGTCCGGATCATCCTTTGCTGATGGAATACCAGAGTCTGGTAACGGCGTTCCGCAATCTGCCGTCGCGTGATGAAACTTTGCCCGAACGCCAGGTTGAGCGACGGCGCGACAAAGAAGTGCATAAACGCCATCTTGCGGGGCTGGTTGAGCGATCTTCCGATATTGCCTGGTTCCTGGAGGAAAATCTGCAGATATTCAACGGCTCGCCAGGGGAGCCATCCAGCTTCGATCACCTGCATCACCTGATCGAGGCACAGGCCTACCGGCTGACATTCTGGCGCGTGGCTTCGGATGAAATCAATTACCGGCGGTTTTTCGATATCAACGATCTGGCCGGGTTGCGCATGGAGAACGACGAGGTTTTCGATGCAACCCATCAGCTATTGTTGCAACTGGTTCAGGAAGGCAAGCTGGATGGTTTGCGTCTGGACCATCCGGATGGCTTGTATGATCCGGAAGCCTATTTTTGCAAGCTGGTAGAGCAATGCAAGCGTGTGGGACGCGCGCCCTATCTGGTGGTGGAAAAAATTCTGGCCGTGCATGAGCGTTTGCGCGCCAGCTGGCCGGTGCATGGCACCACCGGTTACGAATTCACCAATCTGCTCAACGGGCTGTTTGTAGTGACCAGTGCTGCCGAGCGCATGGAGCGACTGTATAGCGGTTTCATCGGCGAGCATATTGATTTCGATGATCTGCTCTACCGTTCCAAGAAACTCATCATGAAAACGGCTCTGTCGGGCGAGCTGAACGTACTGGCTAATTTGCTCTCGAAAATTGCTGAAGCGGATCGGCAGACCTGTGATTACACGCTGAACGGACTGCGTTCTGCGTTAGCCGAAATTGTCGCCTGTTTCCCCGTTTATCGGGGTTACATCAGCGCCCGCGAAGTCACGGCAGAAGATCGACGTAACGTGGAACAGGCGACGCTGGCGGCGAAGCGCAGAAGTACCGCGGCCGACACCAATATTTTTGATTTTCTGCGTGATGTACTCACGCTGGCGGTAGCGGAAGGAAAAACGCCGGAATACCATGATCAGGTCCTTGCGTTTGCAATGAAATTCCAGCAATTCACCAGTCCGGTGATGGCGAAAGGGCTGGAAGATACCAGCGCTTATATTTATCACCGTTTGCTGTCGCTCAATGAGGTCGGCGGTGATCCGCGCCAATTCGGTGTGACACGTACTGCATTCCATCGCGCCAATCAGGCGCGGGCGGAGCATTGGCCGCATGCGATGCTGACTTCTTCCACCCACGACACGAAGCGTAGTGAAGATGTGCGTGCACGGCTTAACGTGCTGTCCGAAATGCCGGCCGCCTGGCGCCTGGCGTTGCGTCACTGGAGCCATGCCAATAGCCGTTTGAAGCACAAGGTGGACGGACTGTTGGTACCCACGCTCAACGACGAATATTTTATCTACCAGACCTTGCTGGGCATTTGGCCGCCAGGTGAGCCAGAGCCAAATGAAATGGCGGATTTCAATGAGCGATTGACCGCGTATCTGGTCAAGGCAGTACGTGAAGCCAAAGTGCATACCAGTTGGATCAATCCCAACTCGGCCTATGAAGAGGCGATCGTGGCATTTGCCGACGCGCTGATCAATGCACCGGCCAAGGGTGAATTTCTGGCAAGCTTTCTGCCCCTGCAGCAACGAATCGCCTGGTTGGGCATGTTTAACAGCCTGTCCCAGACCTTGACCAAGCTGACCGTGCCGGGTGTACCGGATGTTTACCAGGGCTGCGAGTTGTGGGATTTCAGTCTGGTCGATCCGGATAATCGGCGTCCGGTCGATTTCGTACACCGGCAACGCATGCTTGAAGCATTGCATACACTCGCTGCGCAGCCGGTGAAACAACGGATTGCCGGGGTAAAGGCGCTATGCAATACACTGGAAGACGGGCAGGCAAAATTGCTGGTTGTCAGTGCGGCGCTGGCATTGCGGACGCGCTGGCCGGATCTGTTTCTGTATGGAAAATACCTGCCTCTGGCAGTCAAGGGTGTACATGCGGCTAATGTTTGCGCCTATGCGCGCATTCTCGACACGCGGTTTGTCATTACGCTGGCGCCGCGCTTTTTTGCGCAGCTGTTAGGAGAAACGAGAAGCTTGCCCCTGGGAGACAAGGTCTGGGCAGATACTACTGTGGATCTGCCGTTTCACCGCAAGGACATGCAATACAAATGTGCCTTTACGGGCAAAGCCCTTAGTCCGCATCAGCGCGGCAGTGGGTGGACTATCTCCATGGCGCTGGCGCTGACAGAATTTCCGGTCGGACTCATCGTCGCAGAAAGTATTCAAGCCGATTCAGCGTGACTGGGCGGCTGTCCAAACAGTGCTCAGGCCGCCTTGCTTTGCAGGCGGTGAATGAGTTTTTCGACTGCGCGCTCGGTCAGTGGCGATGCCTCGATGAGGCGCGCCTCATTGTTGCGTAACCGCGCAGCCAGACGCGGCAGCGCAATAGTCAGTGCATCCATCCCCTCGTTGTTGGTAAACAGATAGATACCACGCATCGAGCTGACCCAGGACAGTCGTGCCAGGCGCATGTCCGTGTCGTCATGGACAAACTCCAGCCAGTCACCTTTTTTCAGGCTGCGTGCCAGGTCGGAGTATTCGTCTTCGATCATGTCGTCGGCCGCATCGAGCTCGAAGCGTTCGGGGTCGGCAGGCTGCGGCGCTTTGATTTCGACGTTTGTGACGGTGGTTTCCGGGCTGTTGCTTTCGCTGATCCCGGGTGTGGGTAAATCGCCCGATTGCAATTCCTGCTGTAGTTGCAATCCTGCCTTGACTGCAGCCGCGTGGCATGTGACCAATCGCGAGAACACGATTTCACGCTCTTTGGGGTCGATCTGGATGCTATTCATGCCTTCGCGCAAGTGCTTGAGCAGATCCGGCAACATAACCACCAATGACAAGCGGTCTTCGGTGTTGCGCTTGGGCGTAACGCTCCATACCAAGTCCTGCATGGTTTTCAGACTGGATTGCCAAGCCTGGCTCTGCTCACCCTGATCAGTAAAAGCATGATTGAGGACTTCTTTCCAGGGGCCATTCAGAAATTCGCTGATTACATCAGGTAGCTGCAGGTTTTCAGTCACGCGACGAATTTCATCAGCAACGACTACTTTGGCAATTTCTGCGCGCTCGGCTGCTTCTATATTTTGCGCTGACTGTTCAACGGCGGACTCAGCCTGAGCGAGATGTGAGGACAAAAACTCCAGCAAATCGTCAAGCAAGGTCGCAAATATTTCCACATCTTCGGTGAAATCTGCCAGGATGATTTGTACGATGCTGTCGAGCTTGATGAATAGTTGAGCGTTGTACCCATCCGTTTCCTGCCAGCCAATAGAGGCGGCTGCAATTTCATCCAGCAGGCGTCGCGCAGGGTGCGATTTTTTCGAGAAAAACTGTTTGTCCAGCATCGCCACCTTCAACACCGGTATCTGCAGGCGGCCAATCAGTGCCTTGAGCTTGTCCGGAATGGTGCGGTCATCAAAGATATAGTCAAACAACATGGCGACGATATCGATGGTGAAGGCATCCACCTGGTTATCCATGTTAACCAGGCCGGCAGATCGAATATCACGCAGGATATTGACCGACCCGGATTGCAATGCGCCGGTATCGAATCCTGACACGTTGCCGAACGGTACAGTTCCAACCACGCCATGCTGTAGCTGGGTGAGCGAGCCGACAAGATTAGCTATGTGTGCAGGTGATGCGGAGGCAGTGATGCCCGGTACTTGGAACGGTGAGCCGCCACTCGGTGCGGCTGCCGCATTTGCCCCCATCAACTGCTGCAGCAACAAAGCAAATATATCCTGCTGATCGGTGCTCTCCGTTGGGGTCGCGACGGTTTTGCCAGAAATATGACGGGGCCGGCTTTTATGCTCTGCCAGACCGACGCGTATCGATGGCAGGATGTCCTTGCTGACCAGAAACTGGTTCAGCCGCTGGTATATTTTTGGGAGATCGCCTGCGATCCTGAACCCGAATTGCTGTAGCAATACCAACTGGATATGCGAGCCGATCTCGAGTTGTTCGCAGGCGGCCAGGAAAGCCTGACAAATGGCTTTGGCGCCGAGCGGATTGCGCTCATCCTTTGCTTGCGGATCCTGCATCAGGGCCGAAATGCGTTGATCCAGCGCCGCCAGTTCCTCTACCGAGTCAAACTGCAGGCGCGCGACCGTTTTGCTCAGCGCCAGAGATTGCTCGAAATCCTCTTCATCGACCAGAGCCAGCTCCATGCTCAACGCACCGGGTTTTGTGTTGGCGCGGGCTGTTCCGCTGGCACGGATCCGACTCTCGAAAGTCTCGATAAAATGCTTACGTAACGCGAGCGTCAGCGCATCGCCCCGGTTATGTACGATACCTTGCGCAGCATAGTAAAGATTGCGTGTTTCCAGCGTAGGAGACTGATCTGCGTTGGCCAGCAGACTGTCCTCTATTTGCGTATTTCTGTCCCGCCAGGCATGGCAGATGGCTTCAATAGCCTGATTACGGCATGCATGCAGCAGTTCGATTGCCTCCGCAGCCGTCAGCGTCTTGCGCGACCGGTCAAAGGAGTTGGCATTTATGTTTACTACATTGCGTTGCAGCGTGTCCGTCATGACATATGTCCTTCAGGCTGAGCGGCAGGCACGTGAGGGGGCGCATCGTCCCGAGGAGACGATACAATGCTGAAGGCGGGAGCGTAACTAGCCCGCATTTGGCAACCCCGCTGTCATAGTGCCTGAGCCCCTTAGACCGGAAATTTTGCGTCTCCGCCTTTCGACGGATTTGCCCTGACAAATGCTATGGTACGCCGTTAGGCGGAATGCATCTGTAACGGAATGATGGTATTCATACCGTCATGAAGTATTACGGCGAGGAATTTTGGAACTTTAGGAAAATTCTGGAGCGGGCGATGGGAATCGAACCCACGGCTCTAGCTTGGGAAGCTAGGGTATTACCATTATACGACGCCCGCTATGGTAAAATTGAAAACGCATCATACTTGAATTGCAAGGGTATTTGAAGTTGATCGAACTCACTATTAATGGCGCTGCCAAACAATTTCCGCAACCGCTCAATGTGGCCCAACTGGTTGTCGCTTTGGAGCTGACGGGTAAGCGCATTGCCATCGAACGCAACGGCGAGATCGTGCCACGCAGCCAGTTTGACATTGTCGCGCTGGCATCTGGCGACCAGTTGGAAATCGTGGTCGCGGTGGGTGGCGGTTAAGCTGCTGTCTTCGCGTCAGGCCTGATCCTGGCGCATTCTGAACCTTACTTCACTTCGAGATTCCGGGAATCCTATGGACACATTAACTATCGCGGGTCGCGATTATTCTTCCCGCTTGCTGGTTGGCACTGGCAAATACAAGGACTTTGACGAGACGCGCCGGGCTGTGGAAGCCAGCGGTGCCGAGATCGTGACCGTGGCCATTCGCCGTACCAACCTCGGTCAGGATCCCGGCCAGCCGAATCTGCTGGATGCGCTGCCGCCGTCGAAATATACCTATCTGCCCAACACCGCCGGTTGTTACACGGCCGATGAGGCGGTGCGCACGTTGCGGCTGGCGCGCGAGCTGCTGGACGGCCACGATCTGGTCAAACTGGAGGTACTGGGTGATCCAAAGTCACTTTATCCCAATGTGGTGGAGACCATCAAGGCCGCCGAAATCCTCATTCAGGAAGGCTTCAAGGTCATGGTGTACACCTCCGACGACCCCATTATCGCCAAACAGTTGGAACAGATGGGGTGCGTGGCAGTGATGCCGCTGGCGTCCCTGATCGGCTCGGGCATGGGTATCCTCAATCCGTGGAATCTGCAGATCATCATCAACGAAGCCAAGGTGCCGGTGATTGTGGACGCTGGCGTGGGTACTGCCTCGGATGCCGCAATAGCCATGGAGTTGGGCTGCGCGGGCGTATTGATGAATACCGCCATTGCCGGGGCGCAAAACCCGGTGCTGATGGCTTCAGCCATGAACAAGGCAGTACAGGCCGGTCGCGAGGCTTACCTGGCCGGACGCATGCCGAAGAAAATCTACACTGCCAGCCCATCCTCACCCACCAGTGGTGTGATTGGTTCCTGAACCATGGTGGATGAAACCAGCCCGGTCGGACGGCCGATCCGCAGCTTCGTGCTGCGTCAGGGGCGCATGTCGGTTGCCCAGCAGCGCGCGCATGACAACCTGAAAGCCGTCTATGGCATTCCTTATGCCGTTCAGGCGCTGGACCTCGCCGCGGCATTTGGGCGCGATGCCCCGAAGATTCTGGAAATCGGCTTCGGCATGGGCGATGCAACGGCAATCATCGCCAGTGCGCATCCGGAAAATGATTATCTCGGTATCGAAGTGCACGGTCCCGGTGTTGGCAGTTTGCTGAATCAGATACAGGAGCGGGCGCTCACTAACCTGCGCATCATTCAGCACGATGCGGTAGAAGTGTTGCGCGACATGATCCCCGATGCCAGTCTTGCCGGGGTTCATATATTTTTTCCTGACCCTTGGCACAAAAAGCGTCATCACAAGCGTCGTCTGATCAAGCCGGATTTGATCGCGCTCATCGCCAATAAACTTGTTCCTGGTGGTTATTTGCACTGCGCTACGGACTGGGAAGATTACGCCATCCAGATACTGGATGTGCTATCCGGCGAGCCATCTCTTAGCAACACTGCTGATGGTTACGCCCCGCGTCCGGCGTATCGTCCGCTGACCAAATTCGAGCAGCGCGGTATCCGACTGGGCCATGGGGTGTGGGATATTGTGTTCAAGCTGAACCAGCCGGCCTGACCGATGCCTATCCTCAAACGGGTTGCCATCATCGGTGCAGGGCCAGCCGGCCTGATGGCGGCTGAAGTCTTATCTACAGCAGGCATGCAGATTGATATTTATGACGCCATGCCTTCGGTAGGACGCAAGTTCCTGCTGGCGGGCAGGGGTGGATTGAACCTTACCCATACTGAACCAGCGGCGCAATTTCTGAGCCGTTTTGGTAACCGCAGTCAAACAATCGCGCCGTGGCTGACAGAATTCGACGCGCAAGCCCTGCGTGATTGGGTACACGCGCTGGGGCATGATACTTTTGTTGGTACCTCAGGGCGGGTATTCCCGACCGACAAGAAAGCCGCGCCGCTGCTGCGTGCCTGGCTACATCGCTTGCGTGAAGCCGGCGTTACGTTTCATGTGCGACACCGCTGGCTGGGCTGGGCCGAGAACAACGCACTGCGCTTTGCTACCCCAGACGGCGAACGCCAGATTGATGCTGACGCGGTGGTACTTGCACTGGGTGGTGGCAGCTGGGCAAAACTCGGTTCGGACGGCGCATGGGTGCCGATGCTCCAAGCGCAGGGCGTGCAGGTTGCCGCATTGCAGCCCGCCAACTGCGGTTTCGACGTGGGTTGGAGTGAGCACTTGCGCACTCGCTTTGCTGGCCAGCCAATCAAGTCTGTGACGTTGAGTTTCATCGATGCCAGCGGTTCGGCATTCCGCAGGCAGGGAGAGTTGATCCTGACCGCCACCGGTGTGGAAGGTGGGCTGATCTATGCAGCTTCCGCGCGCCTGCGTGACACCATTACCGAAACGGGGTCGGCCACGTTCCACCTTGATCTTGCACCCGGCTGGGAGTCGGCGCGGCTCACCCGCGAAATTGCTCATCCACGTGGTTCACGCTCATTTTCCAGTCATTTGCAAAGCCGTATCCATATTCATGGCGTCAAAATGGCGCTACTGCGTGAAATCGGCAGTACCGAGGATTTCGCTGATCCTGAGCGCCTGGCCACCCTTATCAAAGCCCTGCCGATACGTCTTGTCGCCCCTCGCCCGATTGATGAGGCGATCAGCAGCGCAGGGGGGGTGATGTTTGATGCGCTGGATGCGCATCTGATGCTAGGTGTGCGGCCGGGCGTGTTCTGCGCCGGCGAGATGATTGATTGGGAAGCACCCACCGGCGGTTATTTGTTGACTGCGTGTCTGGCCAGTGGACGGGTTGCCGGGCTTGGGGTGCGGGATTGGTTGTCGATTTGAGCTGAAAAGCCCGTGTGATCTGCTGCTAGCTTCACTTCGCTTTGCCCACTCCCAATGTGTTCCATCCATCTAGCCCCAGCGCATTCAGCGTCTGCATGTTTTTTTCAAAAATTGCATCTGCTTCCGGGAAGGCTGCCGCGGCGCGTTCCACACTGGTTTCGCGCAACAGGTGCAGCATCGGGTAGGGAGAGCGGTTGGTGTAATTCCCAATGTCATCAGGTGCAGTATCGGCAAATTGATAGTCCGGGTGAAAGCTGGCGATCTGGAAGGCATCGTCAAATTCCGGCTCGGCTGCGGCAGCGTCAGCGATGTCGAGAAAATCGTTGTAATCGAGAAAATCGCTTAACACGTGCGGGTGGATCAACAGCGTGGTATCGGTTTGATCGGGGTCGGCGTCCTGCAGCGTGCGCAATTCAGCCAGCAGATCTTCGAGCAAGGCTTCAGGCGTGGTGGCCGGGCTGACAACATAACGAATCTGCTGCTTGATGTGCACCGCTTTGGCAAACGGGCACAGATTGAGGCCGATGACGGCTTTTTCGAGCCAGGTTCGCGTGGCGTTGATGATTGCGGAGTCGGATGTCATGTTTAAGCTCCTAAGCAGGCCATAACGGCGGTTCGTCCATCAGCGCGATCTGCTCGCGCAGTTCCAGAATGCGATCCTGCCAGTAGCGCTGGGTATTGAACCAGGGAAACGCTGCAGGAAAAGCCGGGTCGTCCCAGCGCCGCGCGATCCAGGCTGCGTAGTGGATCAGCCTCAAGGTGCGCAGCGCTTCGATCAGGTGCAGCTCGCGTGGGTCGAAATCGTGGAAATCTTCGTAGCCCGCCAGCAGGTCGGCAAGTTGTCGCGTCATTTCGCCGCGTTCGCCGGACAGCAGCATCCACAGATCCTGCACCGCTGGGCCCATGCGGCTGTCGTCGAAATCCACGAAATGCGGGCCGGCATCGGTCCACAGTACGTTGCCGATGTGACAATCACCGTGCAGGCGCAGGCTCGCTACTGCGCCAGCGCGATCAAAGCAGTGACGCACGCCATCCAGCGCCTGTGCTACGACGCCGCGATAGACTTCAACGAGTTCAAGCGGGATAAAGTCATGGCTTAACAGGTAGGCGCTGGGCTCTTCGCCAAAGCTGGCCATATCGAGTGTGGGTCGGTGCTGATAAGGGACAATGGCGCCGACCGCGTGGATACGGCCGATGAAGCGCCCCAGCCACTCCAGCGTGGCGGGATGATCCAGCTCCGGGGCACGGCCGCCGTGTTTTGCGAAAACGCTGAAACGGAAGTCAGCGTAGGTGTGCAAAGTCTTATCGTGCATCGCCAGCGCTGGCACGACCGGGATTTCGCGGCTGGCGAGATCACTCACAAAGGCGTGTTCCTCCAGTATGGCAGCGTCGCTCCAGCGCCCGGGACGGTAGAATTTGGCGACAATGGGGGTGCTATCCTCCAGACCAACTTGATAGACGCGGTTTTCATAGCTGTTAAGCGCCAGCAAACGGCCGTCGCTTCGCAGGCCGAGGCTATCGACTGCGTCGAGGACATGATCCGGTGTCAAACCGGCAAAAGCGTGTGTTTCCATGCGTGTATTGTACGGGAAGGCGGTCCGGATCGATCCGTAACCGTGTCAACTATTCAACTGTATGGATCGTTATACTATGCAGGCCACATCCCGTGGCTGGCTTTTCATAACCGAATCGTGGAGACAATATGAATAAATTGATGACTGCACTGATGATGGCTGCCGTACTTGCCATGACCCCGTTTGCCGCGTCGGCAAAAACCGAACAGCAAAACAAAATGAGTGCTTGCAATAAAGATGCCGCAGCCAAGTCACTCAAAGGCGCCGAACGCAAGACTTTCATAAAGAGCTGCCTGTCGGCTGATGCGGGTCCCTCCAAAGCTGCGCCTGCTGCTGCAGCGGCCGCCAAACCGAAAAGTGCGATGGGCGCATGCTCGAGTGCTTCAAAAGGTATGAAAGGTGCGGAGCATAAAAAATTCATGAGCGACTGCATGAAAGCCAAAGGTCCGGAAAACATGAAAAAATAAACACTGGTTTAACGCCCGATAAAAAACCCCGCCGTGCGGGGTTTTTTATCGGGGATAGGTTATTGAACAAATCAAAACGACAGGAATGACCAATGTCGTCATTTGCCATATTTTTCATAGCAGTCGTGGTTCCGGTATGATGAATCAGTTGGAACGTACAACTGTCAGGTATCAGGATGCTGCTGGTGCCACATCCAAATTTGCCCATGGTCATGCGTGATGAACACATGAATCCCGATCCTCAAATCGCTGCACCTGCTGATAACTTCCGGGCAGAACTCGCTCGAACCTCGACATGGATGCGCTTTGGTTATTTCCTGCCCTGGTTCGTACTGATCTTCTGTTTGGGCGTCTCATATTTGTTGTGGCGAGTTGAGGTGCAAGCGGTTAACCAGTACACACGGGATTATTTTGACTTCCGGGTACGTGACCTGATCAACGATACGAGAAACCGTTTACGCGTATACGAGCAGACATTGCAAGGGGCGCAAGCTTTGTTCAATGCCGCCGGAAATGTGAATCGGGACAGATTCAGGAAGTATGTCTCCACTCTTGGGCTGGATACCAATTATCCGGGTATTCAAGGCATTGGTTTTTCACAGATAGTCCTGCCTGGAGAAATGCAACGCCATATCGCAACGATCCGGAGCCAGGGGTTTCCTGAATACGTTCTCAAGCCTGAAGGGAAACGGACATTTTATACCGCCATCATTTACCTTGAACCTTTCGTCAGCCGCAATCTGCGCGCCTTCGGTTATGACATGTATTCAGAAGCGGTACGGCGCAAGGCGATGGAGCGCGCACGCGATACTGATCGTGCGGCAATGACCGGCAAGGTAGTGCTGGTCCAGGAAACCGGGAAAGATGTCCAGTCCGGTTTCCTGATGTATCTCCCGGTCTATCGCAAGGGAATGCCGCATGCCACACTGGCCGAGCGTCGTGCCAACATCATCGGTTGGGTCTATTCGGTATTCCGTATGGGCGATCTGATGCGAGGCATCTATGGCGAACGGGCTGACGAATTCGATATTCATGTCTACGACGGCAATGTAATGTCGGGCAATACGCTTATGTATGCATCCTCCCCGGCTAACAATAACCATTCGGACCTCATCGTCACCCGACATTTGGATATCGCCGGCCACGAATGGACCATACGGGTTGCATCGCTACCCGCACTCGAATCCAGAACACAGATCCGGCAGCCGGGCTGGGTCGCAGGTGGCGGGATATTGGCCAGTTTATTGCTGAGCATGATTACCTGGCTGCTGATGAACGGGCGCAGACACTCGATCCGGCTGGCGCTGGATTTGAACCAGGAACTGATTGCCAGCAGACAGGCGGTGCAAAAAGAGAGCGAGAAAAATCTTGCGTTACTGCATAACGCGAGTGACGGCATTCATATTCTCGATCTGGATGGAAATGTTATCGAGGCCAGCAATTCGTTCTGCACGATGTTGGGTTATCGGCGTGACGAACTGATCGGAATGAATGTGTCGGTGTGGGAAGCCAGATTGTCCAAAACTGAAATCGTGCAGGCGATCCGCGAGCAATTCGCCAGGAAGGAACGCTCCCAGCGCGAAACGCAGCACCGCCGCAAGGATGGCAGTGTTTTCGATGTGGAGGTCAGCAGTTTACCACTCGAACTGGATGGAAAGCCTGTGCTGTTCAAGTCTTCACGCGATATTACCGAACGTAAACAGGCTGAAATCGTGCAACAGGAAAACGAGCAGCGTTTCCGTTACATGCTGGAAACCTGTCCTACGGCCGCTCGCATCGCCATGAAGAGTGGAAGCGAAGTGGTCTATTTTAATCCGCGTTACACAGCGTTGATTAATGCTGCAGCAGATCAGGTCGCGGGCACTAATCCTGCAAATTATTACGCTGATCAGAAGGATTACGCCGATATTCTGCAGCATCTCGAAAACGGAGAGCAGATTTTCGAGCGATTGGTCGAGTTGAATATTCCTGGGGCAGGAACCAAATGGGCGCTCGCATCCTACCTCAACATTCGATATCAGGATGAACCCGCAGTGCTTGGTTGGTTTCACGATATCACCGAAACCATCCGGGTAGAACGCATGAAAAGCGAATTCGTCTCAACTGTCAGCCATGAACTGCGTACACCGCTGACTGCCATCTCCGGAGCGCTCGGCCTGATTGCGTCGGGTAAACTTGGTGATATGCCTGTGTCAGTCGTGCAGATGATTGATATTGCACACCGGAATAGCCAGCGATTGACCTACCTTATCAATGATCTGCTCGACATGGAAAAGCTGGTGGCCGGGAAGATGCAGTTTGATATGCAGAAACATCTGCTGACGCCGCTGATTGAGGAGGTTATCGAAGCCAATGCTAGCTATGGTGCCGACCGTCGCATCAGGCTGATATTGGTTAACGTATTTCCTGGAATTGAAGTGTATGTTGACAGACAACGGCTATTGCAAGTGTTGTCGAACTTGTTGTCCAACGCCATCAAATATTCGCCGGATGACGGTATGGTGGAAGTTGCCCTACAGGTGCAGGATGGATCCGTGCGCATCACGGTGACAGACCACGGTCCTGGTATTCCAGCGGAATTTCATCGCCGGATTTTCCAGAAATTTTCCCAGGCTGATTCTACCGATACGCGGCAAAAAGGTGGCACAGGTCTGGGATTAGCCATTTCCCGGGAGTTTGTAGAGCGTATGGGTGGAGAGATCGGATTTGATTCGGTAGAGGGCCAGGGAGCGAGTTTTTATCTGGATTTCCCCATCGCCGGACATTAGGTTTTTCCAGTCTCGAAATATTGAGCTGGCAGAGGGATTGTGATTGTCTGTGTTACCCGTTCAGACTTCGCACAGCCCTACGGTAATTGCTATTCCATCCTGGTCCAGGCTTTCCATCCGCACGTTGTAACCCCACAAGCGTGCAACGTGGCGCAACATTTCCGGCGTAGTTTCGCCAAGCGGACGACGATTGTGCATGTAATGGCGCAGAGTGAGGGTGCGATCGCCGTAAACATCGACGTTATATACTTGAATGTTGGGTTCGCGGTTGCCGAGGTTGTATTGCTCGGCCATCTGCTGACGTACCGATCGGTAGCCGGCATCGTCATGGATGGCGCTGATTTCGAGTTTTTCTTCACTGTCGTCATCACGCACGCTGAACAGTTTGAATTCGCGGATGAGTTTGGGCGATAGATACTGCGCGATAAAGCTTTCATCCTTGAAGTTACGCATGGCGAAATCAAGTGACTGTTTCCAGTCGCTACCAGCAAGTTCCGGGAACCAGTGACGGTCTTCGTCGGTGGGGTGTTCGCACATGCGGCGAATGTCCTGGAACATCGAAAACCCAAGCGCATAAGGGTTGATCCCGCTGTATGCACGGCTGTGGAATGGTGGCTGGTAGACGACATTGGTATGGCTTTGCAGGAATTCAATCATGAAGCCATCGGTGAGTTTTCCCGCGTCATATAGATGGTTTAACAGCGTGTAGTGCCAGAATGTTGCCCAACCCTCATTCATGACCTGGGTTTGACGCTGAGGGTAAAAATACTGGGCAATTTTCCTGACGATCCGGACGATTTCGCGTTGCCAGGGTTCGAGACGCGGGGCATTTTTTTCGATGAAATACAGCAGATTTTCTTGCGGCTCGGCAGGAAACTGCTTGCTCTGGTTTTGTTCGTCGGTTGCCTGCCGGGTGGGCAGGGTGCGCCACAGGTCGTTCACCTGGGACTGCAGGTAGGTTTCGCGCTCCACCAGGCGCGCCTGTTCCTTGGACATGGAGAGCCGGGTGGGACGCTTGTAACGGTCCACACCATAATTCATCAACGCATGGCATGAATCGAGCATCTCCTCGACGGCTTCTTCACCGTGGCGCTGTTCGCATTCGGCGATGAAATTGCGCGCAAATACCAGATAGTCGAGGATGCCCTCGGCATCGGTCCAGGTGCGGAACAGGTAATTGCCCTTGAAAAAAGAATTGTGACCATAAGCGGCATGCGCAATCACCAGTGCCTGCATGGTCATCGTGTTTTCTTCCATCAGGTACGCAATGCATGGGCTGGAATTGATGACAATTTCGTACGCCAGTCCCATCTGGCCGCGCTGATAGCTTTTTTGGGTGGACAAAAAGCCTTTGCCGTAGGACCAGTGATGATAACCTACCGGCATGCCGACCGAGGCGTAGGCATCGATCATCTGTTCGGAGGTGATGACCTCGATCTGGCGCGGGTAAGTGTCCAGGCCGTAATGCGCAGCGGCAAGGCCGATCTCACGGTCGTAGGTATCAAGTAGTTCAAAGGTCCATTCGGAGCCTTCCGACAGGGGTTGGCGTTTAGCGACGTGCTTTGTATCCGTCATCTCAAGCCACCTTTTTCCTGAACAGTTCGCGAAATACCGGGTAGATGTCTTCCAGCGCAAGAATGCGTTGCATGGCAAAGCGGCGGCTGACTGCGCTTACCTGAGTGTATTCGCGCCACAGACTTTGCGGCTGCGCGGCCTCGATTTCGACATACGCAAAATATTGCGTGAGCGGCAGAATATCCTGTACCAGCAACTCTCTGCAACGCGGCGAGTCGTCTTCCCAGTTGTCACCGTCCGATGCCTGCGCTGCATAGATGTTCCAGCTTGCCGAAGGATATCGTTCGCGGATGATGTCGCGCATCAGTACCAGCGCACTGGACGCCACTGTGCCGCCAGACTCGCGCGAAGAAAAGAAATCCTCCTCGTCGACCTCTTTGGCGGTGGTGTGATGGCGAATGAATATCAGATCGATGCGCTCATAGCTTTTGGTGAGAAACAGGTAGAGCAGCATGAAAAAGCGCTTGGCGATATTTTTGCGGTTTTCGTCCATCGAGCCAGATACATCCATCAGGCAGAACATCGCCGCCTGGCTGCTGGGTACAGGCTGATCCACCCGGTTGGCGTAACGCAAGTCCCAGGTATCGATGAATGGCACAGCCGCAATGCGCGCCTTGAGACCGGCAATTTCCTCACGCAGCGTGTCGGTCTCGGGGCTGTTGTCAAGGCCGTTGGCAAGCAATTCCTGCAGCGCCTGTTCGGCTTCGCGCAATGCTTCACGCGGTCTGGCCGACATCGCCATGCGTCTGCCGATGGCCTGCTTCATGGAGCGTACAACATGCAGGCTGGACGGGTTGCCCTGGTTGACGAAGCCAGCGCGTGTGCGCTTCACTTCGGGTACCGCAGCAAGCTGTTTCTTGACCATGTCCGGCAGCGCCAGATCCTGGAAGAAATAGTCCATGAATTCTTCGCGAGACAGTTCAAACACGAAATCATCCAGGCTTTCACCATCTTGTGATGCGCCGCCTCCCCCACCGCTGTCACCGCCAGATGGGCGATCTGCCTTGTCCCCACGCAAGAACTCGCGGTTGCCCGGGTGGACAATGTCGCGACGGCCGCCCGCACCGTGATGGAATGCGGGCTCGGACATGTCCTTGGAAGGTATGGAAATCTTCTCGCCACGCTCCAGGTCAGCCACGCCGCGGCTGGAAACCGCGTGCTTCACGGCGTCGCGTATCTGCTCCTTGAAACGGCGCAGAAAGCGCTGGCGGTTCACAGCGCTGCGATTTTTTCCGGATAGACGGCGGTCGACGAGTTGGCTCATAGCTGTAATTTCATCATGAGGTTTTACGGGCACGCAGATACCATTCAGCCAGCAGCCGCACTTGCTTCTCCGTGTAGCCTTTCGACACCATACGCTGAACGAAATCCTGATGTTTTTTCTGCTCTTCGCTGGATGCTTTGGCGTTGAATGAAATGACCGGCAACAGGTCTTCGGTGCTGGAGAACATGCGTTTTTCAATCACCACACGCAGCTTCTCATAGCTGGTCCAGGCAGGATTTTTGCCGTGATTCAGTGCGCGTGCACGCAACACGAAATTGACCACTTCATGGCGGAAGTCCTTCGGATTGGCAATGCTGGCGGCCTTCTCGATTTTTTCAAGTTCGGCGTTGAGCTGGCCGCGGTCCAGGCTCTCGCCAGTATCGGGATCGCGGTATTCCTGATCCTGTATCCACATGTCGGCGTAGGTCACGTAACGGTCAAAAATATTCTGACCGTATTCAGAATACGATTCGAGATAGGCTGTCTGTAATTCCTTCTCGATGTATTCGGCGTAGTGTGGCGACAAATATTCTTTCAGGTAGGCCACATAGCGCTGCTCTACTTCAGGAGCAAACTGTTCCTGTTCTATCTGCTGTTCCAGGATGTAGAGCAGATGCACCGGGTTGGCAGCAACTTCAGTGTGATCAAAGTTGAATACGCGCGACAGAATCTTGAATGCAAAGCGTGTTGAAATGCCGGTCATGCCTTCATCCACGCCGGCAAAATCTCGGTATTCCTGATAGCTCTTGGCCTTGGGGTCAGTGTCCTTGAGATTGTCCCCATCGTAAATGCGCATTTTGGAATAGATGCTGGAGTTCTCAGGTTCCTTCAGTCGAGTGAGTACAGAAAATCGCGCCAGCATTTCCAGCGTGCCAGGGGCACATGGTGCTGCCGACAGCGAGCTATGCTGCATCAGTTTTTCGTAAATCTTGACCTCTTCGGATACGCGCAGGCAGTACGGCACCTTGACGATGTAAATACGATCCAGGAAAGCTTCGTTGTTCTTGTTATTGCGAAACGTTGTCCATTCTGATTCATTGCTGTGTGCCAGTACAATTCCGTCGAATGGAATCGCACCGAAGCCTTCGGTACCTTTGTAATTACCCTCCTGCGTGGCAGTCAGCAGCGGGTGCAATACCTTGATGGGAGCCTTGAACATTTCCACAAATTCCAGCAGGCCCTGATTGGACAGGCACAGTCCGCCGGAAAAGCTGTAGGCATCAGCGTCATCCTGCGAATATTTTTCCAGCTTGCGGATGTCGACCTTGCCTACTAGCGCTGAAATATCCTGGTTGTTTTCATCCCCCGGTTCGGTCTTGGAAATTCCCATCTGCCCCAGCACTGAGGGCCAGCGTTTGACTACGCGAAATTTTGTGATGTCACCGTTGTATTCATGCAGACGCTTGACGGCCCAAGGCGACAATACTTTACCCAGATAGCGACGCGCAATGCCATACTCCTGCTCCAGAATCTCGCCATCCTCATCCGCAGCAAACAGGGATAGTGGCGAATCATTCACCGGCGAACCCTTGATCGCGTAGAACGGTGCTTTTTCCATCAGATGTTTAAGTTTCTCTGCCAGTGACGATTTGCCACCGCCCACCGGTCCCAGCAGATAGAGAATTTGCTTGCGCTCTTCCAGCCCTTGAGCGGCGTGGCGGAAGTAAGACACGATCTGTTCGATGGTCTCTTCCATGCCATAGAAGTCCTTGAAGGCCGGGTACACCTTGATGACCTTGTTGGAAAAAATACGGGACAAGCGCGGATTGAGCCGCGTATCGAGTAGTTCCGCTTCACCGATAGCCATCAGCATGCGTTCAGCGGAACTGGCGTAGGCAGATGAATCCTGTTTGCAAATATCAAGGAATTCCTCCAGCGAGTATTCTTCTTCCTCGTGGCGGTAGCGTTCGATGTACTGATTGAATAGACCCATGACGAACTCCTAATTGTTGATCAATCGGGTGTTGCATTGTCTCGAGCAAGGCGCATGCCAAATACATAACGTCAAAGTTTGGACAGGGTTGAGGGTAAATAGTGCAATTGCATTGCACCGACATGAATTCAGTATAGTCATTGTGCACAGAGGTGGTGCGCTGCGAAAGGAAAAAGCAAAGCTTGATTCAAACTGGTGCGCATGCAGCGTGGATGCCGTCATCCGGTGCATATCATGCCCGGCAGATTCGCCAATAGCGCCGATCTTTCGGCAGGGTGTGAACTTCAGAGAGGGCAGCGTGGCGCGTCAGAATGTGCCGGGATTGTGGAGCTGTTTAATTTTTATTCGGTGATGATTAATGCTGAATTAATATTGACTGGTTAAAAACTACCAAAGGCGAGAAGTCTTCTAGTTCAGGCCTGCCATACACCATATCCTGCTTCGCGAAGGTCGATTGCCAATTCCACTTCCATGTCCCGAGCGCCTTCATAGGGCATCGGGTTGTAAACTTCATAGAGATCGGGCAATAACCGCAGGCCGAATTGTTTGACGTAGCGATTGGACTGAATGCCGGCCTTGTGCTTGTCGAAACGCACGTCAGGATCCAGTCCTGTCATGCCGACATACACGCAAGGTTTTCCGGTCAGGTAACCGGGGTTGGATTTTTTGAATCGCCCCTCGTACAGCACATCCCTGGACAATTCGATGACATACACGTGATAGTGATTGCGGCGTCCCATGTCTGGATCAGAGGACTAAATGAAGGGTTGTTGCAGCAAGACCGGCGATCGCCGGTCTTTGGGTAGCAGGCTTACTTCTTTACGCCGTTCACAGCGGCCTTCAATGTTGCGCCGGCCTTGAATGCAGGGGCTTTGGATGCCTTGATCTTGAGCTCTGCACCGGTGGCTGGGTTGCGGCCGGTACGCGCTGCGCGCTTGCGAACTTCAAATGTGCCAAAGCCGACCAGAGCGACATTGTCGCCTTTCTTCAGGGTGGCGGTGACAATTTCGATGAGGGCCGCAATGTTACGGTCTGCATCAGCCTTGGTGCCGCCAGTTTTTGCTGCCAGTGCGTCGATCAGTTCTTTACGGTTCATGTGTGACTCCCGGTTGTTGTGGTCAAAGTGCCGATGTGGATTGTTGTGGAAATTTGGCTGACTTGCAAGTGTCTGTGATAATTTGTTGTGCGTTTGCCACAATCAAACTGGGAAATTATCGTGTTATCCAAGCAGCTGGGCGGCCTGATTTTATCGCGTGGCATGGCTGTTGGGTACCCAGAACCGGGTTCTGGAAGGGCGATCGCATGGGCAAACAAAATGGCCGTATGCTGCCAAATCTAGCCCAGCGCCTCGAAATCAGGGACATGAGCGACTTCCCATAGATGGCCATCCGGGTCCTGAAAGTATCCTGCGTAGCCGCCATAGAAGGTTTTTTGTGCCGATTTGATAATGGTGGCCCCGGCCTTTTCGGCGACTAGCATGACGGCATCAACTTCGGCATCCGAAGACACGTTGTGCCCAATGGAGAACTCGGTCGAATTTGGCGCCTGAAGCGGTAATCCTGTATCGACGGCAAGGCTCTTGCGGGGCCATAGCGCCAATTTCAGGCCGGATTCCAGTTTGAAGAAGGCAACCGCCCCATGCTCCAGCGCTGTTCCGACTATGCCCTGCGTCGCGAAGCCGAGACCGTCTTTGTAGAACGCAACGGAGCGCTCCAGGTCGTCAACAGCCAGTGTGATCAGAGTGATGCGAGCTTGCATAGGGCGCCCCGCTCAATAAGGAAAGCATGATTGCGTCTTGTAAGGTAACCGGAAACAGCTCGTTCCAGCGCGGCCGATGTTACATGCGCCAGCCGGCTGCGGCCACACTTTTACCCCTGTAACGCGCGTAAAAATTCATTCCGTGATTGATGGCTGGTGTCAAAGCAGCCGGTAAATGCCTGGGTCACCACGCGTTCGTCGCCGCGCCGGTCTTCGCCCAGCAGCAGGCACAGCTGTTCTGCTTCGATGATGCACGCTGCACCCAGCGCTTTGCCGTGTGTCATCAGTGCCTCGGCGATGTCGCGTGTCATCCATTCCTGATAAGTGAAGCGGTGGCCGATGGCATCCACCAGCCGGGCGATGCGGCCGAAGCCATGCAGCCGTCCTCCCGGGATGTAGGCGACATGCGCGACTCCGCGAAACGGCACCAGATGATGCGGGCAAACACCGTGGATAGCGATACCGCGCACTACCACCATATCCTGGCGGCTGTCTTCGAAACCTTCGCCCAATGCTTCGGCAGGGTCAATGGCATAGCCGCCCAGCAGACGCTTTTGCCACAGCTCGCGTACGCGCTGTGCAGTTTTGCCGGTGTGTGTGCTATCCGGGTTGATCCCGCAGGCCAATAACAAATCAGTGACCGCTTGCTCGAATGCGGCCGGGTTGAATTCACCCTGGCGTGGAATGCCGATGCTACCCGGGACAGAATGACCGGCGGGTTCATGATCGCAGTGATGGTTGCTCATGGTTTATCCTTACTAAACAGTGTTGCTGGTGCGTTGATCGTCAGGCTGTCGGACCCGGAACCACGCCGCATACAGTGCCGGCAGAAACAGCAGGGTCAAAATCGTGGCGATAAACAGACCACCCATGATTGCGGTCGCCATCGGCCCGAAAAACACGTCGCTCGACAGTGGGATCATGGCCAGTATGGCTGCCATGGCGGTGAGCATGATCGGCCGAAAACGGCGCACAGCGGCTTCGATAATGGCGTCCCAGGGCGCCTGTCCATCGCGGATGTTGCGTTCGATCTGGTCGATCAGGATCACTGAATTGCGCATGATCATGCCGGTCAGTGCCAGTGTACCCAGCATGGCGACAAAACCAAATGGGCGATTGGAAAGTAGTAATGCCATCGCCACGCCGATTAGGCCCAGCGGCGCAGTAAGTACCACCATCACGACGCGCTGAAAACTTTGCAACTGCAACATCAAAAGGGTCAAAACAGCCACCAGAAAAATCGGCAGCCCTGCATTGATGGATGCATTGGCTTTTGCGCTTTCTTCCGTTGCGCCGCCGGTTTCAAGCCGGTAGCCAAGCGGCAGTGTCGCGCGAATTTTATCCATCTGTGGCTCAAGTTGAGCGGACACGGTCGGTGCCTGGACGGTATTGTAAATATCCCCCATGACCGTGATGGTCGGGACACGGTTGCGTTTCCATATCAACCCTTCCTCCAGGCCATAGCGCAGTGTGGCAATTTGCGATAACGGTACGGTCTTGCCGCTGGCAGTGGGGACATTGAGATTGGCGAGCAGGCTCATGTGCTCGCGTTCCAGCGGTGCACCGCGCAACACCACTTCGATGAGCTGGTCGCGTTCTCGGTAGGTGGTGATATTGGCGCCCTGGATGGCCGTTTGCAAAAGTTGCGACAAACTCTGCTGGGTGACGCCGAGCGCTTGCGCGCGCGCCTGATCCACATCCAGAAAAATCGCTTTGGAGCGTTCGCCCCAGTCCATTTGTACGTTGCGTAAATTCGGATTGGCGCGCATCTCTGCGGCCATCCGTTCGGCGATACTGCGCAAGGTGTCGAAATTGTCACCGGAGATGCGAAATTGCACCGGAAAGCCGACGGGTGGGCCGTTTTCCAAACGCAGTACGCGTCCGCGCAATACCGCGAATTCGGCGCTATCAAGCAAGGCGATGAGCTGGCCGCGCAAATGTTCGCGGGCCTGGATGTTTTGAGTGGTGATCACGAACTGGGCAAAATTGGCTGCGGGCAGTTGCTGATCCAGTGGCAGATAAAAGCGTGGCGAGCCGCTGCCTACATACGCCACATAATTATCGATGCCGGTTTTGTGTTGTTTGAGCCAATTCTCCAGTTTGACAACTTGGCGCTGGGTATCGACCAGCGAGCTGCCTTCAGGCAGTTTCAGATCGACCAATAGCTCCAGCCGGGTAGCGTCAGGGAAGAACTGTTTTTGCACAAACTGAAAACTGACGACCGCGCAGATGAATACCAGCAGCGTGATCAGAATGACGGTTTTGCGCCGGGTAACACACCATGTCACCACGTTACGAAAGCGTTTGTAAAACATTTCGCCCAGCGCATGCTGGCGTGCGCTGATTGCCCGAGCTGTGCGTCGCAAGCCGACAAGCTGGCGCGGCTCTGCGTCCCCTTGATGCGGGTTGGGAAGTAATTTGTAGCCCAGATAGGGAATCACCACCACGGCAGCCAGCCATGACAGTAGCAGTGCAATGGTCACGACTTCAAACAGCGAACGGGTGTATTCACCCACCGTGGATTGTGCGGTAGCAATCGGTAAAAAGCCGGCAGCAGTGACCAGCGTACCGGTGAGCATGGGAAATGCGGTGGTGGAATAAGTTGCGCTGGCGGCCTTGATGCGATCAAGACCCTGCTCCATTTTTACCGACATCATTTCCACGGCGATAATGGCGTCGTCCACCAGCAGGCCGAGTGCCAGGATGAGTGCACCGAGCGATATTTTGTGCAGGCCGACATCAAAGATGTTCATGAAGAAAAAAGTGGCTGCCAGCACCAATGGAATAGACAGTGCGACCACCGTTCCAGCACGCAGGCCGAGGCTGAAAAAACTCACTGCCAGGACGATAAAAACGGCTTCTGCAACGGAGCGCTGGAATACGCCAATTGAGGCGCGTACAGCACGTGGCTGGTCGTTTACCCGGTGCAGCACCAGTCCGGCCGGGAGTTGTTTCTCGATGCGGTCAATGTCGACATCAAGATGTTTGCCCAGCGCAATGATGTCGCCGCCTGCCTGCATGGATACACCGATACCAATTGCCGGGGTGCCTTCGTAACGCATCTCGGGTTGTGCGGGATCAGCATAGCCGCGTTTAACCTCGGCGACGTCTTTCAGCAATACGGTACGTGTGCCGACACGTATCGGCAGATCACGGATTTGTTCAACCGTCCGGAATTTTCCGCTTGGGCGCAGATAAATGCGATCAGTCGGTGTTTCGAAGCTGCCCGCCGGATTCATGCTGTTCCAGGCTTGCAGTGCTGTGATAATTTCGTTGGCGTTAAATCCCAGATTGGCCAGTTTCTGGTTGGAAAGATCGACGTAGACTTTTTCGTCCTGCACACCAATCACGTCGACCTTGGCCACCCCCGGCACACGCAGTAATTCCTTGCGCAACCGGTCTGCCGTATCGCGCAATTGTGCCAGGCTGAAGCCATCGCCGGTCAGCGCGAAGACATTGCCATAGGTTTCACCGAATTCGTCATTAAAATACGGCCCAACCACGCCTTGCGGCAGCGTGTGCCGGATATCGCTGACCCGTTTGCGTACCTGATAATACATGTCCGGAATATCGCGAGGCGGCGTGGCATCCTTGCCGGTGATGAAGATTTGTGTCGAACCGGGACGTGAAAAACTTTTTACCGTGTCGATGTGAGGTGATTCCAGCAGCGCTTTTTCTATGGGATTGGCGACTAATTGTTCCATCTCATGGGCGGTTGCCCCAAGCCAGTAAGCCTGCACCAGCATGACTTTGAAGGTAAATGGCGGATCTTCCGACTGACCCAGTTTCCCATAGGCGAGTACTCCAAGAACGGTGAACAGCACCATCAGGTAAAGTACGAAATTTCGGTGTGCGAGTGCCCATTCCGACAGATTGAACCGGCTCACAGGCGGCTCCCCGCACCCACGGGGGAGACACCGTCATAAGGCACCGGCTGAATTTTCTGTCCGGCCAAAAGTTTATGGGCACCTGCCGCAATTACCTGAGTGCCGGTAGGTAAGACGCCACGCACCAGAACGGCATTGCTGCGGTATTGCACCACCTCAACCGGTACGGCATTGATCAGATGCTGCGTGTTGACTACCCATACAGCAGGCTGTTGTCCGTTCTGGAACAAGGCACCCGGGGGGAGGGCAATTGCGGGCATGTTACTGGTGGCACCGGCAAATAGCAGACTGGCGCTCATGCCCAGTTTGACTGCATCATCGGCGTCCTTGATGGTGGCCTTCACCAGATAAGTACGATTTTCATCGGCAGCGGGTGCGACTTCGCGGATGACACCCGTGTAGATTTTATCCGGAGCTGACCACAGCCGGATCTGGACGGGCATACCCGTTTTCAGCTGGTGCGCCTGTGCCTCACCCACGCGCACGTGGACTTCCTTGTCACCCGCGTAAGCCAGACGCAGCACCGGCTGACCAGCGCTCACGACTTGCCCCGCCTCGAAATTGACGGTAGTCACAATTCCTGCCGCACTTGCTGTCAGAGTGGTATAACGCGACTGGTTGGCGCTGATGTCGAGCTGAGCCCGTGCGGCAGCAAGTTTGGCGCGTGCAGTTTTGTCGGCCGTGAGGCGCGTATCCAGTGCGGCCTGGCTGATGAATTTCTGCTGCACCAGTTTTTGTGCCCGTGCCAATTCGCTGGCGGCGTTGGCAGCTTCGGATTCAGCGCCTGCCAGTTGAGCCCGCGCCTCGGTAGTGGCGAGTTGCGCATCCTGCGGATCGAGTCGACCAAGCACTTGCCCGGGCGTAATAGTACTGCCCGAATCAACCAGCCGGACAGTCACCTTGCCGCCGACACGGAAGCTGATATCCGCTTCGTGGCGTGCGTGTATTTCACCGGCATACACGCTGGCGCCGTGATTTTCGTTGGCGGTTACGGTATAGACCAGCGCCGGACGCGGCTGCACGACCTGTTCGGTGGGCTTGTTGCATGCCGACAGGATCAGCAGCAATGGGAATATGAAAAATGTGCGCATCGCCATCGGGTTAAATCCAGCGCCGTACACGGGCGCTGTAGGCGTGATAAGGGGTGCCGAATTTAGCACGAAGATGGATTTCCTCATGGGCGATGACCGCGTAACGCATGACCACCCATACCAGCGGTGCGAATACCAATGGCCAAAAACTGCCGATGAGCAGCATGACCCCCACGTAGATTACGACGTCGGCGAGATAGATCGGGTTGCGAGAAAATGCAAAAGGTCCGCTGGTAACCAGCTCGGAAGCGCCTTTGAAAGGATTTACCGTAGTGCGGTGGCGCCAGATGGTGAGCACAGCCCATACCATCAGCGCGCAGCCTAATCCAACATCGACCCAGCCCAGCGTATGTAATAGGGGAGTGACGTCAAAACCCAGCGGGAAATAGCGTTCCAGCCACCATGACACAATCAGGGCAGCTGCATAAACCAGGGGAGGTGGAATACGGGTGCGGGGACGTTGTGTGGCATCGGTCATGGTGTCAGGCTTTCAGCATGTTGATGTAGGAAATCAGCTGACCGCCACATTGACGCAGCGTGGCGGCAGACTGATGGTTTTTGGCCAGGCTCATGCAGCCTTCCATGCCGGCGATGATGAACAGCGCGGCTGCTTCGCAATCCACGTCGGCGCGAACTTCTTTGTTCCTCTGGGCGCGTAGCAGTGCGTTGGAAAAGGCGTTTTGCCATACTGCGAGCCAGTGCTCCAGGCGCTGCTGGAATGCGGGATCAATGCCGCTCATTTCCTGCATCAGGTTATTGAATGGGCATCCCAATGCAGTGGACGCATCGCATGTGCTACGTCCGAGCTCCTCTAGGGTCCGTAACAACGCATCCACCGGTGAGTGGGCGTCGACAAGGGGGGTGATGAAATTGCGCTGAATATACGCGCCAATAACTTCGTCCAGGACTGCGAGGCCGAGCGCCTGTTTGTCGGCAAAGTGATGATACAGGGCACCTTTGGTGAGCCCCGCTGTAGTCAGAATGTCGGTTAGACTGGCGGCTTGATAGCCATTGCGATGAATTTCGGCGAATGCGGCTTCCAGCAGTCGTGCACGGGTGACGTCGGGTTGGCGGTTGACAGTAAGGGTCTCCATGGATTAATCATACCGACCGGTTTGTATCTGTCAAGAAGGCAATTTGATAGTTCTACAGTCTAGTGTGTCCCGGTTGTCCAAGAATGCAGCTATCCGTGCCATAGCCAGGTTTGTGTTCCCTATGTCGTTACTGTACGGCCGCTACCCCCGGTAGCCAGGGTGATCCGTTCTGGCCCCTCCTGTAATCAGTCCAGCGAGGCAGTGACCAGTCGGCTTGCGGGGGCACCGCAGTGTTCATGGCAAGAACAAGCCCAGTAGATCGTTGAGAAAACGCCGCCCGGTTTGCGTAGGTGCGATGCGGGCATGGTCGCGCACGATCAAGCCGCGTTGTTCAGCCTTTTCCAGTGCAGTTTGTACCGTTGTGATCGGCAATCCGGTGCGCTCGGTAAACAGTGCCGTATCAAAGCCATCGGTCAGACGCAACGTATTCATCATGAATTCAAACGGCACATCAGTGCGTGTGACTTCGTGCTGACTCTGTATTGGATTGCCCGCCAGCGCATGCTCCATATACTCGCGTGGATGTTTGTGGCGCATCTGGCGCAGGATGCGATCGTGAAACGACAGTTTGCTGTGGGCCCCGGCGCCGATGCCAAGGTAATCGCCAAACTGCCAGTAATTCAGATTATGCCGGCACTGGCGGCGCGGCTGCGCAAAGGCCGAGGTTTCGTAGTGCTGATAGCCGGCTCCGGTCAGGCTGGCCTCCACCATCTGCTGCATGTCAGCCGACAAATCATCGTTTGGTAATGCCGGGGGGGCAGCGTGAAACGGCGTGTTTGGCTCCAGTGTGAGGTGGTAGCACGACAAGTGAGGTGGTGCGTAACGCAGTGCCGTATCCACGTCATGCTGCGCCTGTTGCAGGGTTTGGCCGGGCAGCGCATACATCAAATCCAGATTGAAATTATCGAACGTGGATGCAGCGATTTCCACTGCACGGTGCGCTTCCTTGTCGTCATGGATGCGTCCTAAAGCATGCAGATGGCCGGGATCGAAACTCTGGATGCCGAGCGATAGCCGGTTTACGCCCGCGGCCTTGAAACCCGCAAATTTTTCAGCCTCCACCGTGCCTGGGTTGGCCTCCAGCGTAATTTCTGCAAAGTGATCAAGCTTGGTCAAGGTGCGTACCATACTGAGTATGGCGTCAACCCCTTCGGCAGAGAACAGGCTCGGCGTACCGCCCCCAAAAAAAATGGAATGGATACTGCGTCCCCAGATGAGTGGTAGTGCCGATTCAAGATCGCGGGCAAGCGCTTCGATATAGCGGGCCTCGGGCAAGGATTCACGAGCCGTATGCGAATTGAAATCGCAATAGGGGCATTTTTTGACGCACCAGGGAATGTGGATATACAGCGCTAGCGGCGGCAATGCGGTAAGGCGAAATTCCAGCGGCAGGATAGTCATCACTGGATTGTACCGCGATGCGCGGGAGCCATGATTGTTAGGTGTAAAATATCAAACCCGGTACCTTATTGCACAAAAAGTATTTGTGACATGGGGGCTTAAAATTGGCCGGAATTTACCGATAACTGCATATGCTGAAAAAAATCCATATACGTGATGTGCGCCTTGGTATGTACATTCATGAAATCTGCGGTAGCTGGATGGATCATCCGTTCTGGAAGAAATCGTTTCCGCTTTCCGAACAGGCTGATTTCAATACGCTCGCACAGTGCGGCGTGAAAGAGGTTTGGATCGACATCAGCAAGGGGCTGGATGTCGCCGCACTGGTTCATGCAGTCAGTGCCGAAACAGAAAACGCACGCGTAGAAACCACATTCCAGCTGTTGGCCAAGACTGCCAGAGAGAAAGAGCCGCCGCGCGCGAATTTGCAGGATGAATTGGGGCGTGCCAGGAAGATTCACGCCAAAGCCGCACAGGCGGTTACCTCCATGTTCAGTGAAGCGCGCATGGGCAATGCCTTCAAGGTGGAACAGGTGGCTACGCTGGTGGAGGAAATCAATCAGTCAATTGCGCGTAATTCGGATGCCTTGCTTAGTCTGGCGCGTTTGAAAAATGCCGACAATTACACCTATCTGCACTCGGTCGCCGTATGTGCATTGATGATTGCCCTGGGGCGCCAGCTCGGCCTGGAAGGCGATATTCTGAAAGAAGTCGGGATGGCCGGTTTATTGCATGACGTAGGCAAGATGGCCATTCCCGGAGCCATATTGAACAAGCCGGGGCGGCTGACGGATGAAGAATTCCTGATCGTCAAGGCGCATCCGCAGCAGGGCTGGGAGATGCTCAAAGATTGTCCTGATGTCGGTGAAATGGCGCTGGATGTTTGCCTGCACCATCACGAGACTGTGGTCGGTACGGGCTATCCTGACGGGCTTTCCGGGGACGCATTGAGTTTGTATGCCCGCATGGGCGCAGTATGCGATGTATATGACGCGATCACTTCCGACCGTTGCTACAAGGTCGGCTGGGCACCAGGGGAGGCGATCCGAAAAATGACGGAATGGAAAGATGGGCGGTTCGACGAGGCGGTTTTCAGCGCATTTGTCAAAACAGTAGGCATCTATCCTGCCGGTACCCTGGTTAAACTTAAATCCGGGCGTCTGGGCGTGGTGCTGGAACAGTCTGAAAAGGGCCTGCTCACGCCGGTGGTCAAAGTATTTTTCTCGACACGCTCAAACACGCATATCAAGCCGGAGCTGGTCGATTTATCGAAATCGACAGAAGCAATTGCCAATCTGGAAGATGCGCAAAAATGGGGGTTCGATTTGGCTGAACTGACCGGCCTAAAGGCGTGATGCCGGTATTATTGAGCGGTACGCAGCTTGTCCACCAGTTGCAGCAGCGCCTTGCCGCGGTGGCTGATGGTGTTTTTTTCATCGGCGGCCAATTCGGCCCCCGTCTTGCCTAATTCGGGCACCAAAAAGTAAGGATCATAACCAAAGCCGCCATCACCGCGTGGCGTGTCGATGATTTCGCCATGCCAACTGCCTTCGGCGATAAGTGGTTGCGGGTCTTCAGCGTGGCGCAGATAAACGATGACACAGTAATAATGGGCGCGCCGGTTAGCTTGGCCAGCCAGAGCTGCGATCAGTTTCTCGTTATTGCGCTGGTCGG
Organism: Pseudomonadota bacterium; assembly: GCA_040388645.1. Lineage (GTDB taxonomy): Bacteria > Pseudomonadota > Gammaproteobacteria > Burkholderiales > Sulfuriferulaceae > Sulfuriferula. Next base: position 206,518 of record JAZKBM010000005.1, on the reverse strand, counting down.
ATTTGGGTTCGCCTGCGTAGCGTGCCGAATAGACACCGGGCGCACCGTCCAACGCTTCTACGCATATCCCGGAGTCATCCGCCAGTGCCGGCAGCCCGGTGAGTTGCGCAGCGTGACGTGCCTTGGCGATGCAGTTCTCGACAAACGTGACAAAAGGTTCTTCTGCTTCCGGCACGTTAAAAGCGGATTGCGGCACAGCTTCGTAACCCAGCGGAGACAGAATGCGGCCGATTTCGCGCAATTTCCCGGGGTTATTACTGGCGATGACGAGCTTTTGCATGGTTTGTATTTAGCTTGGATGTACAGCTTTTCAGGTTTGTCGATAGTTTATAGCTCTAGTGCCTGCTTTTGCTGCGCAATCAGTTGACGGATGCCTTTGTCGGCCAGGTCAAGTAGTGCGTCCATTTCTGCGCGGTTGAAAGTAGCACCCTCAGCCGTGCCTTGTGCTTCGACAAAACTGCCGCCACCTGTCATGACAATATTCATATCGGTATCGCAGTCTGAATCTTCTGTGTAATCAAGATCCAGTACCGGCACGCCCTGATAAATGCCGACCGAAATGGCCGCAATAAAATCGCGGATCGGTGATTCGGTGAGCAGGCCCTGTGCCAGCAACGTGCCAATGGCATCGTGCACGGCAACGAAGGCGCCGGTGATGGAGGCGGTGCGAGTACCGCCATCCGCCTGAATGACATCACAGTCTATGTGCAGGGTACGTTCGCCAAGCTTATTCAAGTCGACTGCAGCGCGTAGCGAACGCCCGATCAGGCGCTGGATTTCCTGGGTGCGCCCCGACTGTTTGCCGCGTGCTGCTTCGCGATCCATGCGACTACCGGTCGAGCGCGGCAACATGCCGTACTCGGCCGTCAGCCAGCCCTGATTTTTGCCTTTCAGAAAACCGGGGACTTTTTCCACGATACTGGCGGTACAAATGACCTTGGTGTCACCACATTCCACCAGTACGGAACCTTCAGCGTGCTTGGTGTAATGACGGGTAAACCGAATGTCGCGTAATTGATCGGGGCGACGCAGGCTGGGACGGTTCATATGATTATTTTCCTGAATATTTTTTGATGGCATCCTGAATTTCTGCAATGGCGCGTTCTACTTCGTCTTCCGCCAGGTCCGTAGGCAATGCAGGGAAATCATCCATTTTGGTGGTGAAAGTATTGACCGGCATGGTCAACGTGGATACTGACTGGCTACCCGCTTCACCCAGCGTGCCCCAGGTCATGCCGACTGCCGATAGATTGTCACCGGCATGACCGGCGCGGAGTTCCGCATGATCCATTAAAAATTCGATTGCGCGTTCGAGTGGGAAAGCGCGCAGGGTGGCGGCAATCTGCTCTTCTGTGAGTGCACCCCACAGGCCATCGGTGCAAAGCAGAATGGTATCGTGCTCGGACAGGGGCATTGGCCGTGAAACTTCCACGTCGGGCTGCATGTGCCCTCCCAGACAGTTATAAATCTTGTTGCGGTCGGGATGAGTTTTCATTTCGTCCTGCGTAATGAAACCATCATCACATAATTGCTGCACCGTGGAATGGTCGCGGGTCCGTGTTACCAGACCGTGGTCGCTATACAGATAGAGTCGTGAATCGCCGACGTGCGCCCACCAGGCTGCATCTTCCTGTAGCACGCAGGCTACGCAGGTCGTGTGCGGGATTTCGGCCAGATGATGGGTATTGGCGTGGTCATTGATGGCAAGGTGCGCGCGCTCAAGGGCGCCATGCAGAAAAGCAGCGGGATCATTGAGTTTGGGGCGGGCGTGGCGTTGAAAGGTTTCGGCCAGCGTCTGTACTGTAATCTGGGCGGCCAGCTCGCCATGGGAATGGCCCCCCATGCCGTCCGCCACTACCATCAGCAGCGCGTCGCGGCTATATGAATAGGCAACCCTGTCCTGGTTGTAGTCCCGGCCACCCTGACGGCTTGCCTGATAGATGGAAAAACGCATAGTTGGTATCGTATCCCTTATGCCTGAATCAGAAAATTTCGCGATTGAGCGTTTTACGAAGGCTAGCCATTATTTTGCGCTTTTTGCTAAGCGGCGGGGGTGTTTCCATCAGTGCTTTTTGCAACGCAAAAACGCTCTGCGGGCGCTCCATGTAGTTGAGGCGCAGGCAATTGTCCACAATTTCCAGCAGGCCTTTGGAATATTCGTTGGGCCAGGTTGACCGCGCCGAGGACAGTTTGTCACTGAGCAACCGCGCATCAGCAGCCTGGGGCGCAAATCCTGCCAGACAGGCATACAGGCTGGCCCCCACGCTGTAGATATCTGTCCACGGACCGAGCATGGTCTGGTCGGTGTATTGTTCCGGAGCGGCAAAACCAGGCGTGTACATGGGGGCAAGCATGGGTTGATCGACGGTCAGGGTCTGGCGCGCGGCTCCGAAATCAATCAATACCGGCGAGCCATCCATGCGGATGTATATGTTTGAGGGCTTGATATCGAGATGCAGTAATTTTTGTGTATGTACTTCGCGCAGGCCATTGAGAAGTTCGGCAAACACGCGGCGGATAAAGCCTTCACGTACTTCGCCACGATGGGCACGGATGTGATCCTGCAGGGTTTTTCCGCGTTCATAGCGCATCACCATGTATACGGTGTCATTGGCGCGGAAGAAATTTTCCACACGTACGACGTTGGGGTGCAGGATGCGTGCCAGTGAGCGGCCTTCTTCAAAAAAACATTTCATGCCATAGCGGAAGGCATTGGAATTTTCTTCTGTAATGGGCTCAACCTGATCGTTTTCGCCGCGCTTGACCAGACTGCCGGGCAGGTATTCCTTGATGGCCACGGGTTGATCGTTGCTGTCGTATGCCAGATAGACCAAGCTGAAACCACCGCCGCCGATTTTGCGCACGATGCGGTAGTCCATCAGCAGATAGCCATTGGGTAGGGCGTAATTGGGTTGAGCAGCCATGAATCAGCGATGTACCATGCGGGTTGTTGTGTGGTGGGCGCATCCCGCCGAAGTTTTGAACCGAATTGTGTCTGATTATCGGCAATAAAGTAAAGGAAGTTTAATGGGTACTGCAAATGATATCTAGCATGACAGGCTACGCGGTAGCGACAATGCAGCATGCAGGACTGCAATTGAGCATTGATTTGCGTTCGGTGAATTCCCGTTATCTGGAGATCCATTTCCGTTGTGGCGATGAATTCCGGGCCATCGAAGCACCGATGCGCGAGCGTATCGCCCGGCATGTTCAGCGTGGCAAGCTGGAGTGCCGTGTGACACAAAGTAGCAGTGCAGGCGCAGACCGCGATATGCAGATGAATCTGGTCTTGCTGGAACAGCTGAATGGCCTGAGCAAGACGGTGATCCAGCATATGCCCGGGGTGCAGCCAATGGGTGTGGCAGAAGTGTTGCGCTGGCCGGGGATGCTCGATGATCCAGCGGCCAGTCAGGATATGGCTCAGCCTTGTCTGCAGCTCCTTGATACGGTACTGGATGAATTTGTTGCCAGCCGGCAACGTGAAGGTGCCAAGTTGCGCGCGCATTTGCTGGATCGGGCAGCGCAGATGGAAGCGCATGTCGGTCGCGTCGCGCCGCGTCTGCCGGAACTGGTGCGTACCTATCAGGACAAACTGGTACAGCGCTTTACCGAGGTGCTCGGCAGCGCAGATGACGAACGTGTCCGCCAGGAGATTGCGTTGTTCGCACAGAAAATAGATGTTGACGAAGAGCTGTCGCGCCTCGGGGTGCACATCCGCGAAGTGCGGCGTATCCTCGATGCGGGCGGGGCGGCCGGCAAACGCCTGGATTTTCTCATGCAGGAGCTGAATCGCGAGGCCAATACGCTGGGCGCCAAGTCGGTAAGCGTTGAGACTACCCAAGTCGCAATGGAACTCAAGGTGCTGATCGAGCAGATGCGTGAGCAGGTACAGAATATTGAATAAGGAGCACACATGATCCCGGGAAATCTGTTTATTGTTGCTGCGCCCTCCGGGGCAGGAAAAACCAGTCTGGTGCGAGAACTGCTGGAGCGGGATGGCCGGGTGCGCCTGTCCATCTCGTATACCACCCGGGCACCGCGCCCGGGTGAAACCGATGGCCGTGATTATCATTTTGTCAGCAAGGAAGAATTCATTGCGATGCACGACGCGGGTGAATTTCTGGAAAGCGCCCAAGTGTATGGCAACTATTACGGCACCTCCGAACATTGGATACGGGAAGCGATTGCGGCGGGCGACGATATCCTGCTGGAGATCGACTGGCAGGGCGCTGCTCAGGTGAGACGTTTGTTTCCCGAGGCCATAGGGGTGTTTATCGTGCCGCCCTCACTCGAGGCATTGCGGCATCGCCTGACCGGGCGTGGCCAGGACAGCGTGGATGTGATCGAACGGCGCATGGCGGCAGCGCGTGAGGATATCGGTCATGTTGGCGAGTTTGACTATGTTATTATCAACGATGATTTTGCCGAGGCAGTGGCGGATTTGTGTGCGTTATTTCGTACCCGGCGCTTGAAGATAGCCAGGCAACTGGCGCGGCATGCGTCCCTGTTTCACCAATTCAACCCTTAGAGGATCACATACCATGGCGCGTATCACAGTCGACGATTGTATCAACACCATTACCAACCGCTTTGAATTGACGCTGGTGGCCACCATCCGCGCACGCCAGATTGCCAATGGCCATACGCCACTGGTCGAAACCGGGCGCGACAAGCCCAGTGTGGTGGCATTGAAGGAAATCGCTGCGGGTAAAGTCGGCAGAGAAATCCTCAATCGCGGACGCGCCTGATCACGTTAATCCATGCCAGAACTCGAGGAAATCGGCGCAGAACTGGCCTACCTCCAGCCTGAGGACATTCGTCAGGTTACTGCTGCATTCGAGTACAGCCGCGCTGCGCACAGCGGACAGTTCCGCAAAAGCGGCGAGGCGTATATTCATCATCCGGTGGCGGTAACCGGCATTCTGGCGCAATGGCATCTGGACCCGCAGGCCTTGATGGCCGCGCTATTGCATGATGTGGTCGAGGATACTCCCACGACCAAGGACGAAATCAGCGAACGTTTCGGCAAATCCGTAGCAGAGCTGGTGGATGGCGTCTCCAAACTGGACAAGATGGAGTTCCAGACCGAAGAGCACGCGCAAGCGGAGAATTTCCGCAAAATGCTGCTCGCCATGGCGCGCGATGTGCGCGTCATTCTCATCAAGCTGGCTGACCGTCTGCACAACATGCGCACGCTGGGGTCGATGGTCGTCGAAAAGCGTGGTCGTATCGCGCAGGAAACACTGGATATTTACGCACCGATTGCCAATCGGCTCGGTCTCAATAGTATTTACCAGGAACTGGAAGATCTGTGCTTCCAGAATCTCTACCCAAACCGTTATCGCGTGCTGGACAAGGCAGTCAGGGCTGCACGCGGCAACCGTAAGGAAGTGGTTGAGAAAGTACGCGAGGCGATTCAGGACAAACTCGCCGGCGCCAATATCCATGCCCTAGTGAGCGGGCGTGAAAAGCATCTGTACAGCATTTACAAGAAAATGCAGGAAAAATCGCTGGCTTTTTCCGAGGTATTCGATATCTACGGTTTTCGGGTGCTGGTGGACGAGGTGCCCGCTTGTTACCTTGCACTGGGCTGCATGCATGGCTTGTATAAACCTATTCCGGGAAAATTCAAGGATTACATTGCCATTCCCAAAGCCAATGGCTACCAGTCATTGCATACCACGCTATTTGGTCCGTTTGGCACGCCTATAGAAATCCAGATACGTACCCAGGAGATGCACAAACTGGCCGAAGCGGGTGTGGCTTCGCATTGGTTGTACAAGAGTTATGACACCAGCGTCAATGAAGTCCAACAAAAAACCCATCAGTGGTTGCAGTCATTGCTGGATATTCAGGAAGGTGGTGGCGATTCGGCCGAATTCCTTGAACATATCAAGGTCGATCTGTTCCCGGACGAGGTGTATGTATTTACCCCAAAGGGCAAGATACTCTCGCTACCGCGCGGCGCTACCGCAGTCGATTTCGCCTACGCAGTGCATACCGACGTGGGCAATCATTGTTCGGCAGTCAAGGTGAATGGCGAGCTGATGCCGCTGCGTATTCAGCTACGTAACGGCGATCAGGTCGAAGTGCTGACTTCACCCAATGCGTGGCCCAATCCGGCGTGGATCAATTTTGTGGTGTCAGGCAAAGCGCGGGCGCATATCCGCCATTATCTGCGCACCATGCACGCTGAAGAATCAGCCCAACTCGGTGAGCGTCTGCTTGATCAGGCATTGCGTGCACTGGGAGCCGATCCGAGCAAGGTCCAAGCCAGTGGCTGGGAGCGTTTACACAAGGAAACCGGCAAAGAGCGCGTGGAGGTGCTCACCGACATAGGCTTGGGAAAACGTCTCAATGTCGTGGTGGCGCGCCAGTTGCTGGCGCAGGAAACTGGCCAGCCCGTGCAGCGTCCGTATGGGTCGATTGCCATACGCGGTTCGGAAGGCGTCGCAGTTCAGCTTGCCAAATGCTGTCACCCGATTCCCGGCGATCCGATTATAGGTTTTATCAAATCCGATCAGGGATTGATTATTCATACACACGATTGTTCCTCCATCAAACATTACCGCGACGATCCGGACAAATGGCTGGACGTTGAATGGGAACCCGGCCTGACCAAGATGTTTGATGTGAACATCAAGCTGATCGTGCTCAATCAGCGGGGTGTCTTGGCGAAACTGGCAGCGGTGATTGCCGACGAAGGTTCCAACATCGATAATGTGGCGATGGAGGAAGAAGACGGCAGTCAATACACCACGATCTTTTTCACTTTGCAGGTCGAGCAGCGTATGCATCTGGCGCGTATCATGCGCAGTTTGCGGGTTCTGCCCGAAGTGGTGCGCATCATGCGCGTGAAAAACCGTAAAGACGGCCGCATGCAGACGCAATGATTTGGCGTGAATGCATCGCCGGGAAAATTCAAATCCGACAGGAATACACATGGACAAACACATCATTCGCACTGACGCTGCACCCGCGGCAATCGGCACCTATTCGCAAGCTGTGAAAGCAGGCAACACTGTTTACCTATCCGGTCAGATCGGACTTGATCCAGCCACCATGCAGATGGTCGCGGGTACAGAGGCGCAGATTCATCGCGTCTTCAAGAACCTCAAGGCAGTCGCCGAAGCGGCCGGCGGCAGTCTGGCGGACGTGGTCAAGCTCAACGTGTTTTTGACTGACCTGGGCCATTTTTCCAAGGTCAACCAGATCATGGTGGAATATTTCAGCGAGCCATACCCGGCGCGCGCCGCCGTGGGCGTGGCTGCGTTGCCTCGTGGTGCGGATGTCGAGGCCGATGGGGTAATGGTGCTGGACTGATTGGCTGAATCCGCCAAACCGGCGCGCCGTATCCAGCCTGGTTTGACAGCAGGCGGGTTACCCGCGACGTTCGCCAAACTGGGATTGCATACTGCTGCGGATCTGATTCTTCATTTGCCGTTGCGCTACGAAGATGAAACACGGCTAACCGCCATTGCCGAGGCATTGCCGGGCCGGGCGGTTCAGGTGCAGGGCACGGTGGCCCATTGCGAGACCCAGTACAAGCCGCGGCGAGCGTTGATTGCCCGCATTTGCGACGCGAGCGGTAGCGAGATCAACCTGCGCTTCATAAATTTTTACGGCAGTCAGGTGAAGCAGTTTAGCGAAGGCAATCTGATTCGCGCGCTGGGTGAGGTACGCGGCGGCTTTTGGGGACTGGAAATGGTGCATCCACGCTATCGGATAGTGCATGCTGAAGCACCATTGCCGGATAGCCTTACGCCGATTTATCCTGCCGCAGCGGGTGTGTCACAAACCCTGTTACGCAAACACATCAGCGCAGCGTTGGCACAATCGGATTTGACCGACACCTTGCCGGATAGCGTGCGCAGTCGTTTCCATTTGCCGGATTTTGCCGACAGTGTGCGCATCCTGCACAACCCTCCCCCCGATATTCCTCTGGTAGAACTCGAATACCGTACCCACCCTGCCTGGCGGCGCATCAAATTCGATGAATTGCTGGCACAGCAACTATCGCTGCGCCTTGCCCGTAATGCCCGGCGCGCACTAGGCGCGCCAGAAATGGCAGGCAAGGTGGCGCTGCTGGAACAATTACACAATGCTTTGCCGTTCCAACTCACCGCAGCGCAGTTGCGGGTGTGGGAAGAAATTAGTACCGATCTTGCTGCAAGTCACCCGATGCAGCGTTTGCTGCAGGGTGATGTGGGCAGCGGCAAGACGGTGGTTGCTGCACTCGCGGCCGCCCAGGCGATTGGCCATGGTTACCAGGCCGTATTCATGGCACCGACGGAAATTCTCGCCGAGCAGCATTATCTCAAACTCATGCAGTGGTTTGTCCCCCTCGGCATTGATGTTGTGTGGTTGGCGGGAAGCCTGCCCAAAAAAGACAAACAAGCCGCAGTGGCCCGGTTGATATCGGGCGAAGCCCAACTGGCAGTGGGTACGCACGCGCTGTTTCAGGAGCAGGTGGCATTTGCCAATCTAGGACTTGCCATCATCGACGAGCAGCATCGTTTTGGTGTAGCCCAGCGTCTGGCACTGCGTCAGAAGGGTAGGCAGCCGCATCAGTTGATGATGAGTGCCACGCCGATTCCGCGCACGCTGTCGATGAGTTATTACGCTGATCTTGATGTGTCGGTGATTGACGAATTGCCTCCCGGACGTAGCCCGGTTGTGACCAAGTTGCTGGCAGATAGCCGTCGTGAACAGGTGATCGAACTGGTACGCGAACGTTGCAGGGCAGGTGAGCAAGTCTACTGGGTATGCCCGCTAATTGAGGAATCGGAGAAGCTGCAGTTGCAAACTGCGCTGGATACCCACGCTGTGCTTGCATCCGCGTTGCCGGAACTCCATGTCGGCCTGGTACATGGGCGCATGAGCGGGCGCGACAAGGCAAAGGTGATGGCTGATTTCAAATGCGCAAATTTGCATTTGCTGGTGGCGACGACAGTCATCGAGGTGGGCGTGGATGTACCGCGCGCATCGCTGATGGTGATCGAGCACGCCGAACGCATGGGGCTGGCGCAATTGCACCAGTTGCGCGGCCGGGTCGGGCGCGGCAGTACACAAAGTGCATGCATTCTGCTTTATCAGCAGCCGCTTTCGGAAACGGCGCGTGCCCGGCTCAAGGTGATTTTCGAAAATACGGATGGCTTTGTCATTGCTCGTGAGGATCTGCGCCTGCGCGGTCCGGGCGAATTTCTCGGTGCGCGCCAGTCGGGTGCGCCGATGCTGCGTTTTGCCGATATCGACGCGGATGCCGATATCCTAGAGCAGGCGCGCAGCGCAGCCGAATGGCTGCTGGTACATGACAAGCAGGCGGCGCAAAACCATGTGATGCGTTGGCTGGGTAGTCGCCAGGATTATATTAAAACCTGAGTGGTTGTTATGTACCAGGCGGCTTTTCCGATAAATGCCGTTAACAGAGGTACGGCGTTATCCAAAGCTCCGTAAATAAAAATAGGAGGAGGCGTGATGAATGTGCGATTAATGCAGGGATTGGTATTGCTGGGCATGCTGATAACGTGGCCGGCGCAGGCGGTGGAAACATTGTGGCTCGGCATACAGGATTACAATCGCAGCCCTATTATCGTGGCGGAGGAGTTTCATGGGCTGACCAACTATCTGTCGCAGGTACTGAAACGCCCGGTCAAAGTCGAAACGGTGCGCGATTCCGAAAAATATCTGGCAGACGCCAAAGGAAGAAAATTTGCCTTCATGTTTGCGCCGCCTTCGATGATCATGCAGGCAAACAAACTCGCAGGCTATGAGCCGGTCGCCAAAATTCCAGGCCAGATATCAGCAGGCTTCATGGCCTTGTCGTCTAGTGGAATAGCTTTTCCTGAAGACATGAAAGGCAAGCGTATCGGTTTTACCGATCGCGACTCCATGGTTACACAACTGGCTTTGGCAGAACTTCGCAGCAAGCACATTGATCCGGACAAATATTTCAAGAGCGTGGCCTATTACCATGACGTGGATGGAATCAGGACCGCATTCAAATACAAGATGATTGATGTCGGTGTCGCCAATACTGGCGTATTGACCTTGTGGAACAATAGCGGCATGGACCTCAATTTGCTGATGCAGAGCAAGGGTGTGCCGCATCTCACTTTCGCGGTACGTGCCGACCTGCCAGAAGAAATCAAGAAAGCAGTCGCGCAGGCACTCGTGAACGCTGATAAGGACAAGGAAGCGCAAAGTTACTTCAGCAGTACGGGTTTCTCGAGTTTTGAAGTGGCCAGCATGGCGGACTACGCCAATCTGGTGAAGATATTGAACATTCGCTAAGTGAGTGGCACATCAGGCAAAGGTGCAGTACGGCATTTGATGATGCGCAATTTTTGCGGGTTCAATCGAGCGTGCACGACGTGGCATAATGGCAAAGTTTGCTTAACTTCAGCCCTATCATGTCCGGTCTGCGCAATACCTCTTCCTGGCGTGCAAAATTAATCAGTGTCCACGGGCCTGCACGTCGCTGGCTCACCGATCAAGGATCGTTGACGCGGCGTATCATCGAATCCTGCCCCCGCTTCAGTGTGCGTCATTTACATCAATATTCCGGCCGGGCGGATCCCGACGAATCTGAAATGTGCGGTTTGAGTGTGAAACCCTCCGCATTATTGCGTGAGGTATTTCTGTATTGTCGCGAAACGCCGGTCGTGTTCGCTCATAGTGTATTGCCATACAGCAGTCTGCGCGGCGCCTGGACCCAACTTGGCAGACTGGGCAACCGGCCGCTGGGCGCAGCGCTATTCGCCAATCCGTGCGTGCGTCGTGCGCCGCTCGAATTCAAACGGCTCGATGCGCGTCATCCATTGTACCGGCGTGCCTGTGCGCAGATGGATCAGCGCCCAGCGTACTTGTGGGCGCGGCGCTCGTTGTTTCAACTGCGTGGCCGCCGCATTCTGGTCACCGAAGTTTTTTTACCCATGCTTCTGGAGCTGTCATGACGCTGGCACAACGTTTGAGCCTGTATGAAAAGCTGATGCGCCTGGACAAACCCATCGGCATCCTGCTATTGCTGTGGCCTACACTGTGGGGTGTGTGGTTTGCTTCTGCGGGCCATCCGCAATGGATGATCGTATGGATTTTTGTGCTTGGCACGGTGCTGATGCGATCAGCTGGCTGTGTCATCAACGACTATGCCGACCGTGATTTCGATGCCCACGTGGCACGTACCATGGATCGGCCGCTGGCGGCAGGCAAGGTGAGCGGCAAAGAGGCCTTGTTGTTGGCGGGTGCGCTGTCGATGCTGGCTTTTTTGCTGATTTTGCCACTCAACCGTCTGGTGATGATGTTGTCCGTGCCGGCGCTATTTCTGGCTGCCAGTTACCCGTATACCAAGCGATTTTTTTCCATTCCGCAGGCTTATCTTGGCATTGCGTTCGGCTTTGGCATTCCCATGGCCTTTGCGGCGCAACTTGGTGGCGTGCCGCTGGATGCCTGGTTGTTGCTGATCGCGAATATCTTCTGGTCGGTTGCCTATGACACCGAATATGCGATGGTGGACCGGGAGGACGATATTAAAATCGGCATCAAGACTTCAGCACTGACATTTGGCCGCTTCGACGTGATGGCGGTAATGTTGTGTTATGCAGCGACCTTGATATTGCTGGCCTATGTGGGATGGCGTCACGGCAGGGGACTATGGTTCGATGCCGGATTAGGTGTCGCGGCACTCATCGCCATTTACCATTACACGCTGATCCGGACACGTGATCGCGCTGGTTGCTTCAAGGCCTTCCTGCATAACAACTGGCTGGGCGCGGCGGTGTTTGCCGGGCTGGCACTGGACTACTGGTTGCGTTAATTCAGTTGGTTTTTGACGTGCAATCCACACGCTTGAGCTGTGTATTGGCATAAGACTGCTGGAGTTGTGCCATCCTGGCCTGCTCGGCAGTATCCAGATCGCGCAGGGTAAACAGGCTGGGGGTCTTGCCGCGCGCTTCGATGCGCACAGACTGTATTCCTTTCTTGTGCAGCTCGGCCACACGTGCATCAGCAATCGCCTGCTTGGCATACAGCCCAAGCGAAATGGCGTTCTGCCATTGCCCCGCGGGACGCACTACGGCTATGTCGCGCACCCCCAGATTGGTCAGCTCCGTGAGCTTGTTATCCGCCGCGGCCTTGGATGCCAAGGGTGGGTAATACACCCAGTAAGGGCCGCCGGGTGTACCCAAGGCCTGACGTTTGAGACGGTCGCCCAGCTTGAGTTGCTCCAGTGCAGTGGTCGCGTCATCCAGTTGTGTCGGGGCTACCGGACCCCATGTCATGCAGATTTTGTCATTGGTATCGGAGTTAGAAGCAGAAGTCGGCGCTGGCTCTGGCGCAAATAAGGGTACATTTACGGGTGGTGCTTTCGGGGCAGTGGTAGTACGCGGTTCGCCGACCAGCGTGATACGCTCGGGATGTAATGCAGAATGCACGGAGTGCCCGGCGTTCATGGTGCCACCCCATTGCAGCACAGCGAATACGGCCAGATTGGCAAGCAACAGCAACAAAAAAAGCAATCTCACAAACTCTCCCCGGATGCGATGATGCGCAATCCTTCCAGTACCAGATTTTCCACCAGCCGCAGTGGTTGCGACAGGTGGATGGCGAGATGCGCTCCGTTTCCTCCGCTGAGTACCAATTCTGGCATATCCCCGCTCTGCCATGCCAGTTGCTCACGCAACAATGCCACCGCACCGGTAATTGCCAGCGTGCGTCCGGTCTCCAGCGCATCTGCCGTATTGTCCGGCCACATGCTGAATTTCCCCGCGTCGTTCGTCAGACCTGCGGTACCCTGAAGTAGCAGACTGCCCATCATGTGGTAGCCGGGCAGAATGACGCCGCCAAGAAAATTGCCCTGATGCAGCGCATCGATGGTGATCGCCGTACCGGCATTCACCACCAGTCCGGTGCGAACGCCGAGGTGATGTGCGCCGATCAACGCAGCCCAGCGGTCTGCGCCCAGTTGTCCGGGCGTGGTGTAAGCATTGTGTACGCCACACTGGCTGGCCTGCGCATGGACCTGTTGCAATACGACGGCATAACGTCGTAAACAGTGTTCGAGCTGGTCCTGCAACTGGGCACCGGCCACATTGCTGAGCACGATTTGCTGCGGGGTAGCCAGCTTGGCCAGCGTGTGCTCGAATTTGTCGATTTCATGATGCGTGTATTGGCCTTGGGATAGCCACGCGTGCCCATCATGCAGACCCCATTTAATGCGGGTATTGCCCGCGTCGATCGCCAGTATCATGAAAGACAGCGCGTCAGGTGGGCTTCACCACCATTAAGCGTCAATTGCTGGCCGCTGGGGGTTTGCAGTAATAGTGCGCCATCCGCAGATACGCCGATGGCTGTACCAAGCTGATCCTTGCCATTGGCAAGTAATACGCGCACCGGTTTGTCCTGGTAGGCGTGGGCTGCAAGCCATTCTGTACGTAGTCGAGTGAGCCCGGATTGCTCAAAATCCTGCATGATGTCGTCCAGGTGAATCAGGAGAGCAGCCAGCAACAGGTTGCGATCAATTTGGGTGCCGCATATTTCGTTCAAATCGGTTACCGACTGATCGATTTCGGCACGTACCGCCCCCGATAGCTGCAAATTGATGCCGATGCCGATGACTGCGAACGAGGGACCCATCACATCGCCCTGTACTTCGATCAGAATCCCGCCCAGTTTGCGATAGTGCCAGAGCAGGTCGTTCGGCCATTTGAGTTGCACCGTATCAGCGCCGAATTGACGCAAGGTGCGTAACAGCGCTACGCCCACTGCCAGGCTCAAGCCGGAAAGGGTCGCAACACCTGCATCAAAACGCCACAGTACCGAGCAGGCGAGACTGCCGCCCAGCACACTTTGCCAGACACGCCCGCGCCGTCCGCGTCCGGCCAACTGTATTTCGGCCACCAGACAACTTCGGTGCTGGGCTCCATTTGCGGCTGCGCGCATCAGTTCGGTATTGGTTGAGTCGAGGTACTCGACCAGTTGTATATTAAAACGCTTTGCATGAGTCCCCAGTGCATGTTCGATCGCGGCGGCATCGAGCCAGCCGGGTGCATTCGGCAGGCGATAGCCGCGTCCACGTACCTTGTTGAGCATGAGGCCCTGATCCTGTACGGCCTGGAGTGCATTCCACACGCTGGCGCGCGACACGCCAAAGCGTTGGGCGAGTACTTCCCCGGAGTGAAATTCACCATCAGACAAAATTCGCAGCAGCGGGAATAATAATGGATTCAAAGCAGACAACCGGATTGGATTGCCAGCGATTTTAACATGCCGACTCAGTCCTCCAGCAGTGCGCTGGGCAAACCGTCGATGCTCGTCTGATTTTTCTCGCGCCAATATTCTAGAATCCCACTGGGGCCTTTTTTCTCTGCCCAGCGCGCCAGCGTGTCACGCTCACCGGTATAAACATATTGCGGTACGGCATAGCCGCAGGATGTTTGCACCGAGTCGATATCCAGTTCGATGATCTGACGTTCCCCCGGCAATGCCGGGAAGTGAGAGCGCAACTGCGACCAGTCGGCATCGCGTGGCTGTACTGCACGGCCTTGTCCATATAGTCGCAGGATCAATGGATCGGCGTCGAAGCTGCAAAACATCAGCGTCATGCGCCCATTCTCGAGCACATGCGCGGCGGTTTCGTTTCCACTGCCGGTGAGATCAAGATAGGCCACCCGGTTTGGACCAAGAATGCGCAAACTGTCCATGCCTTTGGGTGAAAGATTGATGCGCCCGGCGACCGGTGCCGTGGCCGTAAAAAAGATATGCTGGCAGCGTATGAAATGCAGATGTTGTTCAGTGAGCGCCGGATAAAACTTAGCCATGAATTTTCCCTGTTCTCTCTTGTGAGCTTTTAAACGCAATCTAACTTTTCGTGTGCTGTGCCTGAAGAATATGAGCCAGCGTCATCAGATCACGTGGATCCAGATCGGAAATCATCCAGTACACCATCCCCGCTTCATGCCAGTGAATCAGATGATAGCCCTGGATCGAGAGTGTACGGACAGGTGTTTGACGCTGGCTGGCGGCGGGCCAGATGTATACGTTGATCAGGTGCAGGCGATGGCGGTATACCAGTGCCGCAACCGAACGGTGATCCAGATAATCGAGCCTCCCGCCAACCAGCGGAAAACCCTGATCAGCTAAATCCCTGACCGTGGGCGAGAAATCGAGCTTGCCGTCAAACCAGGGCTTGACCGTGTGCTGATCGGAAGAAACGACGTCGGCAATATGATTGACCATCAGCGAACGCACATGGCTGGATAGCACCTCTTCGGCAAGCAACTCGTTGGTGGATGGCGTAGCCAGATAAAGTCCTGCGCTCCATACCAGCACGACCAGCGAAGCCAGCAAGCTACCCGCGTTAAGCCAGTTCCATGATCCCCAGCGCCATGAGTGCCGTTTCGCTGGCACGTCAGCTTCTTCATATTCCGGTAACGCCGCGTTGATGCGGCCACCCAGATCAGCCGGAGCCTGATAATAAGTCGCGCGCTGTTTGACGGCATCACGAAGTGCCGACTGGCTGACAAAGGCTTTATGGCAGGCCACACAGCTTTGCAGGTGCTGATCGATTTCGCTGGATTCGGACAAGCCAAGCTCCTGATCCAGATGTGCGGGGAGTAGCTCAAGAGTTCGTTTGCAATTCATCACGTGACCTCTTAATTCATTCGCTCAAGGCAGGCTTGCAGCAATCTGCGGCCGCGAGCCAGGCGTGACATGACCGTGCCGATAGGAATGCCGGCGATATGTGAGATTTCCTTGTAGGATAAATCCTCCAGTTCTCTCAGTACCAATACTTCACGAAACTCCACTGGCAGTCGCTCCAGGGCCTGATCCAGCAGGCGTTTGTCGTCGTTGCGTGTCAGTATGGCGGCAGGATTGTTGTCCGGCTGGTCGCATAATGTGGCCGAACCTGCCTGGTTGAGATCGTGAAAATCCTCATCGAGAAACGCGTTCTGAACGTGATTGCGATTCTGCTGCAACCAGGTGTAGGCAGTATTCCTGACGATGGTTAGCAGCCATGCGCGTGCATCCTGACCATGAAAACCATCGAAAAACCTGAAGGCGCGCAGATAGGCCTCCTGCACAATATCTTGCGCGTCCTGGTCGCTGTGAGTCAGCCAGCGTGCCAGGTTGTATGCGGCGTTCAGATGCGGCAAAGCCACTTCTCTGAAGCGCTGGGTTTTCATCGCATCCGTCACCGTCATCCCATCAAGTGGTTATACCGATTAGCGCGCCATTGTATTCCAGCACCCCTGTTAAATCCATTTGGTAGCCAACGCATTCATTGCCGGCGAGAACTATTTTTATCGCAAGGGAATAAGTCGATGGAGTGAACGGTATTACACGTTGCAGGTGTTCGATCTCGATAACGACATAGGAGGAAGTAATGGAAAAGTCTCTGGATAGACGCGAATTTCTGAAATTGAGCGGAATGGCAGGCGTGGTGTTTGTTTCCAGTCTGGCTGGCTGTTCCGGCATAGCTAAACGTAGTGCCGGTAAGGAGTTTTATTTCGTACAGCTTTCGGATACGCATTGGGGTTTCAAGGGGCCGAAAGTCAATCCGGACGCCGAAGGCACCTTGAAAAAAGCGGTCGTCGCAGTGAATGGCCTGTCGCAACAGCCGGATTTTATCGTATTCACCGGCGACTTGACCCATACCACCGACGACCCGCAGGAGCGCAGAAAGCGTCTGGCGGAATTCCGCGCAATCGTGAGCGAACTCAAGGTTAAAAACGTGCACTTCATGCCGGGTGAGCATGATGCCTCGCTGGATCATGGCGAGGCCTATCAGGAATTTTTTGGCAAGACCCATTACACCTTCGATCATGGCGGCGTGCACTTTATCGTACTGGACAATGTCTCCGACCCGACGGCGAGTATCGGCGAAGCGCAATTGCAATGGCTTGCCGCAGATTTGAATACCCAGCCCAAAGACGCAAAAATCGTGGTCTTCACACATCGCCCGCTGTTCGATCTTTATCCACAGTGGGACTGGGCTACCCGTGATGGAGAAAAGGCGATCGCATTGCTGATGCCGCACCCCAATGTCACTGTGTTCTACGGACATATCCACCAGGAAAACCATCATATGACCGGGCATATCGCACACCATTCGGCAAAATCGCTGATCTTTCCGCTGCCGGCACCTGGTTCGCAACCTAAACGCACGCCGCTACCCTGGGATGCGGCACAGCCATATAAAGGGCTGGGCTATCGCGATATCGAGGCGGATGTGCAGACAGCCCAATACCGCATTACAGAACTGCCTGTGGTGAAAGGATAAGGCATGAGACTCAAGTCACGCGGAATCAAGCTCATCGTTTTAGCCGCTGTCCTCGGAGCCGGTCTGGTGAGTGCCGGAGATTATGCGAGCGTGCAGACGGAAGATCGGGTCATCAAAATCGTCGCCAAGAAATTCGATTACACGCCGAATGAAATCAAGCTGAAAAAAGGTGTGCCGGTGGTGTTGGAGTTCACCACGCTGGATGTTTTCATGGGCTTCAAGGTGCCTGACCTGGGCGTTCGTGCCGACATCATCCCCGGTAAGGTTTCGCGTGTACGGCTGGTGCCTGACAAGGTGGGGAATTTTCCGTTCGTGTGTGATGTCTTTTGCGGTAGCGGCCATGAAGAAATGGGTGGAACGATAATTGTGAGCGAGTAGCACCTCGCAAAAGGAGCGCGTCTTTCGAATGCGGGCTCCGGTCCCGCATTCTCTACCCTATTGTTTGGGCTCGATGTCCGGATATGTCGCGTCATGTCGGATGCGTTAAACTTGGCAATCAAAAATTACAGCGTAGCGCTTTCAGCATAAGGAACCATGGCCTATAAACGCAAAGCCCGTATTTTGTTTCTCGGTGGCCTGCATCCGGTACCGCCCAATCTGGCGGCGCATTATGCCAATGGCCAGGGAACCGACTGGATGGAAGCGCGCGCGGCGGTATTGCCCGGTGTGACAGGCGATGTGCCCGTGCTGGATGACGATGTGCTGCAATGGGCTGATTTGCTGGTCACGCTGGATGCCGCTGCGCTGGCAGCCTGCCCGCCTTTGCGCCCCGGTCTTCAGCATCGCCATTCCCCGTTCGAGCCGCTACCCGGCGTGGCTGATAAATCTGCCTGGACCGTTTTGGCGTCCCGTATTCGCGAACGCGTGGAAGGCATGGTCGGGGGGATGCAAATGATGCAGCGCGCCAGTTCGGGTAATGACGGTTTATAATCCAGCCAATATTGAACAATAACCAACGGAGATCGACATGGCCGAAACCGCCATTACCCACAACGACGCTGAACACGCTCAGCTGACCCACTTTCTGACCCAGCAGTATTTGTGTGAATCGCTCACTGTGGCTGAGGTCAACATCCTGCTTAATTATCTGTCCGTGCTGCACTTCGGCACTGATGCGATTATTTCGGATGTGGGTGACGTGGGCGACGAGTTGTATTTTGTAGTCAAAGGCGAAGTTGCCCTGGTGATTCCGGATGGCAGCATCGAATATGAAGTGGTGCGCTCGGGCACAGGTGAAATGCTGGGCATGATGTCGTTTTTTGACAAGCGCGCCCGGTCGGTGCGACTGGTTGCCAAGGCGGCTGACACCCAGGTACTTAAGCTGTCGCGCGCCATGTACAAGCGCATGAAAGTCGAACATCCCTATATCGCCATCAACATCGTCGAACAGGCTGTGCTGAGCATGGATCACCTGTTCCGCGCCGTCAGCAGCGATCATGCGCAATTCTCGCATTACCTGTATGGCTCGGGTGTCAAAGCTTCGGCAGACTGAATCTGCCGATACCATCGGCATGACCGGCTAGGCTGTGGCAGGTTTTGTCCTGATCGGTCCAGGTCATCCGGGTGCCGACTGGCCTTCCATGACGGCAGGCGAGAAGGCAACCGAAGAGGACCTAAAAGGCCGGACGTTAAATGCACGCCCGGCGCTTTCATTTACCGATGGTCAACGTCTTTTTTCATCGGTGCCAGGATAGCCAGCAACTTGTTACCCGCGCCAATTGGCACGTCATTGTCAACAAAAGACTTTTGCAAATCTTCTACCAGCGCATTGAACTGGGCCGAATTGATGTTCATGCCCTTATGCGCTTCGCGCATGTTTTCGCCGGTATAGGTACAAGGGCCACCTGTATCCGCGCAGACCTGTTCGACCAGCATCATTTTCAGATGCGGAATGTTGGCATTGGCAAAAACTGCCTTGATGCGCTGGTCCTCGAGTATGTGCATCATCATGCCATCGATGATTTTGGTAATGCCGGGTTTGCCGCCCAGTTGGTCATACAGGCCGGGATTGTCGGCGGCCATTGCAACATTGAGGGAAAGCGCCGTCAGCGCGCCAACAAGCAGAATTCGAATGGGTTTCATGAAAGACTCCTGAGTTAGAAACTGAATTGACCGGATAAATACACACCTTGCTTGCGCGTCGAGTTGGCACCGGTTCGCGTTGTATCTGGCAGCGCTCCCAAATCCGCATACGCAGCCACCAGGGCAAAGCGTTTGTTGGGAATGTAAGCAACATAGATGTCTTTATAATCATCCTGCCGGGTATGAACCCCGAGCGGTTTGCCCAGGCCGTTGTCGGGATTCTGGCGGTACTCGGCACCCACCAGCCAGGTATTGGCCGGATCAAGGAATACACCTACAGAGCCTTCAAACTGAGCTTTGTAGCTGTCATTACCGGGGCCGCCAAAGCCCAGCAATCCCATCTGGTTTGCCTTGGTCATGCGCACTGTTCCGTTAAGCAGCACATTGCGTCCCCCCAGACCGCCGAGGAATACTTTAGTGGCTGCCACATAGAAATCTGTGCCGGATTCGTGACGTGCGCCCAGCGTTTTGGGAATAAAGCTGTAATCGAGGTTGCGCTTGTATTGCAGGCCGACCGACACTTGCGGCATGAGCGTGTGCTGCGCGTAAATGGCATCGCCGAATATTTTTACTTTTACGCCAAATACATCCTGACGGATGGCCGGTGAAATATTCAATCCGAGTCCAGACAACACGGTGTTGTCCAGACTCAGTCTTTGCCGGGCGTAAGACAATTCCACCCGGTCATGCACACCGACCGCAGCGCCATAACTGACCAGGTCATAATTGGATACCCTGACGTTCGTCAGGAATGCCGTGCCGCCGATTTCATCTTCGGTTCCATAACCGGAAATCAGCGCCCACGGCACAATACCGCCGCCCGCTGATCCTTCAATTTCCGTTGCGCCACCGGTCGCCAGCAGGCGGCCACCCGCATGCGCCGCAGAAACACCTGCCATGCATAAGCCAAGTGCCAAGCCTCCCGACAGCAATGCGCTGTTCAGTTTTTTCCTGTTTAACGCGACTCTAGACATACTGCCTCCACGTAAATTTCAAAATTCATAAAGTGATTCTCCCCGCTGCTTACGGATATTGCAGATGCCCTGTCGCATTCATCCCTGGTCCTTGAAATTTCCGAAACAGGGTGCGACAGGGGTTGGAAAGTGCGATAAAAAGCAGCAGTAAAATAATGTGGATTAACCGATAAATGCAGCCGGGACTGGGTCTTCCCCCAAGGCGTTGAGCAAGACCGACCAATGCATGGTTTCGTCGCCGAGGATGCTGGCTGCGGCCTTGGCTAATTCACGGTTGTGGAACACAGGTACTGCGCCCAGGTAGGCAAGGGCAGCGCCATGTTCCAGACCAGCAGCGAAACGCAGTACATCAGCTTGATTTTTGAGTTTTTCGACGGGGAAGCCATAACCGCTCGCGGCGAGCGTTTCGACTGGCGTGCCGCCCAATTTTTTGACAGTGGCGCTCAATATGTCGGCATGGGCGCGATGATGGCTCTGAAATTTGACGGCAACGGCCAGCACGGGTTTTTGTAACAAGTTGCTTTCCGCGCCCACCTGATAAGCGGCGATGGCCTGATATTCAAGCGCCAGCGCGGTATTCAGGACGGCGACGTCGCCATGGTCGCTTTTCGACATGCCGGATTTCATGGCCTCGGCAGCGGCGGGATTGGCCTGCGCAAGACTGACGGCAGCCAGCGCTCCCAAAGACATGACACTGGCCTGACGCATGAACCCGCGACGTGTTGGGTCGATAAGAATATTGCTCAGATCGTTTTGCATTTGAACTCTCCTGGTAGGTGATTGGGTAAGCTACCCACTACCATGTACGAGCGTTCATGCAAATTGGATTCAGGTTGTAACCAAAGGCCCTTGATAAAGCACCGGACCGGTCGGTTGGCCGGTCGGGGAGCCGCCCGCAGGCTCAAGACTGATGGCGACAGCCGGAGCATGCGCAAACTGGTCGCTCACCCGAATTGGTAAGGCCGCTGTTTTACTGCCGGTCAGTGGCATCAAGCCTAACGACACCGGTTTCCCGCCGGTGGGGAGCAACCATAATTGCAGGGACTGATTCGCTGCCAGCGTGCGCGGCGCAAGCGATTTGATGGTGAGCTGAGAACCGCTCGCGCTGACCACCCATGCCGGCTTGGCTTGCGTATCGTTAATCAGGGCAACATAGGCCAGCGCCGGTGTGCGCAGCGGCACAATCGCGATATACACAGCCAGCATCAGCGCAGCCGCTGTGGAGACCAGTCCCAGATTGCGCCAGAAAGTGAGGCTCCAGCGCGAGACAGCGTGCATCCCGAGGCGTGTCTGGATATTGCGCCAGACACGTGGCGGTGGGTTAACGGGCGGTACGGCATCGGCCAGCGGCATCAGCCGTGTCTGCCACGCGGCGACTTCATCGCGCAGACGTGCATCGTTCCGTAGCAAGCGTTCGAAACGCGCCCGCGCACGGCCGTGCAGCGTGCCGAGCACATACTCGCTTGCCAGCTTCTGCCGTAGTTCGGGGTCGTTATACTTCATGCGTATCTTCCAGACATTTTTTAAGTGCGCCCAGTCCGCGCCTGATCCAGGTTTTGATGGTGCCGACGGGTAGCTGCAGATGTAGTGCCAGTTCCGAATGTGTCAGGCCCTGCCAGAAAGCCAGCGCGATCGTTTGTCTTTGCTTTGCTTCGATCTGATCCATGCAGCCGTTTAACACTGCTGCATCGCGGGACTGCGTCAGCCTGTCGAACAGTCCGGCGCATTCATCCGGCCAGTTCTCTTCAGCATCTTCGCTCACCGTATCCTCGTGCTGCGGACGCCGCAACCAGTCCAGTGCCCGATTGCGCACAATATGCGTCATCCAGGTCATTGGCGCTGCTTTTCCGCTCGCATAGCTCGGCGCATGCTGCCAAATATTAACGAATGATTCCTGCAGGATTTCTTCTGCCCAGTCCTGTCTCCTAACTATACGTAGCGCAACGCCAAACAGTTTTGCCGAAGTGATGCGATAGAGGCGTTCAAATGCCTGCTCATCTCTGAGCGCGCAGCGTGATAGCAGAACAGTGAGAGGGTCTTCCGCAAGCGTTGATGTCATAGATATAGATTATTCTGAGATGTGGATGAATCTCAGATGCAATGTCGTGATTTGCGCATCCGTTGCTATCTTACAGATGTGGTTGGTATTCTGTAATTTATCCATTTATGGTGAAATTGATCACCCACCCGCTGATGTAATCCGGCTGTCCAAACAGCTCGAACAGAAATCCGAAATAAGAAAAATATTCTGTACGATAGCGTACATTCAGGCTCGGCAAATGGTAGGAGAATACCAAAAAATTAGCGTTTTATATTATAAATTCCCAGTAATGTACTTGATTTAATTGACATGACGATTTCTCACAACACAACGGCGTCACCTCGATTATTGTCAACCGGAGTAGAGGGCCTTGATTATGTCTTACGAGGCGGTTTGGCCGAGGATCGCTTATATCTGATTGAGGGTATGCCCGGCTCGGGGAAAACCACCCTGGCTTTGCAGTTTTTAATGGAAGGGGTGCGACAGGCCGAACCGGTCTTGTACATTACCTTGTCAGAAACACTGGCTGAATTGAATGCGGTAGCAGCCTCCCATGGTTGGGATTTGAAGGGTATTCATATCCACGAAGTGATTGCATCCGAAGATTTTCTGGATCCCGCCCAACAGCACACGCTATTTCATCCATCTGAAGTGGAACTGGGTGATACCACCCAAAACATTTCATCCATTGTCGAAACCGTCAAACCGAAGCGGGTAATCATCGACTCTCTGTCGGAATTGCGTCTGCTTTCCAGCAGTCCACATCGTTACCGGCGCCAGGTTTTGGCTTACAAACAGTTTTTCGCGCGACGTAACTGCACCGTTATCATGCTGGACGATCGCCCGGATACGCACGATATGCAAATTCGGAGTATTGCACACGGCGTGATCGGTCTCGATCAGACCGATAATGAATATGGCAATGGTAGACGTCGGCTGCGGGTACTCAAGTATCGGGGGGCTAACTTCAGAGAAGGCTATCATGATTACGCGATACGGTATGGCGGGGTCGTGGTGTTTCCACGACTGGTGGCCGCAGAAACCAGACGTGTGAAAGAACTCACCCAAATCAGCTGTGGCATCGCGGCGCTTGATACTCAGCTTGGCGGTGGAATCGAAGCCGGGACAAGTACCATTATTGGGGGGCCACCGGGGACCGGGAAATCAACCTTGGCGGCCCAGTTCGCTATCTCGGCCACGCAGCGCGGCGACAAGGCGGCAATGTTCATTTTTGAAGAATCGACAAATACCTTGCTCAACCGGACTGCATCTCTTGGCCTTTTTCTGGACGAGGCAGTTCGGTCCGGTGATATCACAATTCAGCAGATAGATCCCGCGGAAATGTCTCCGGGCGAATTTACTCATCAGGTGAGCCAAGCGGTTGAACAGAATAATGTGAAGCTCATTGTGATCGATAGTTTGAACGGTTACCTCAATGCGATGCCGGACGAACGTTTTCTGACGCTCCACATGCATGAGTTGTTGTCTTATCTTGGTCAGCATGGGGTGACCACGATTGTCGTCGGTGTACATCAAGGCATGATTGGTTCGGCAATGAGTACTGCAGTCGAAGCCAGCTACCTTGCCGATAACGTCATATTGTTGCGGCATTTTGAAAGTGACGGAGAAGTACATCAGGCGATCTCTGTTTTCAAGAAGCGTGCTAGTGCGCACGAACGTACGATCCGGGAATTTTCCATCTCCGAAAAGGGTGTTCTGGTCGGATCCGTATTGCAGCAATTCCATGGGGTGCTGACAGGTATTCCGACCTTTACAGGGAGCAAGCTGGATGCACTTGAATAAAGATCCAGTCTCCATGCCGTCTGCAATCCACTTTTGTGAAGATATTGAAACACGTTTGCTGGTACTCGCCTCTACCAGGAAAGACGGGGAGATTGCTTGTCGTATACTCAAAAATGCACAGATTGATTGCTGGATATGTGACGATGTGGGCGAGATGGTGGAAGAGCTTGGTCGTGGTCTGGGAGCCTTGTTGATTGCAGAAGAGGTATTAACCACGGAAGCGCTGACCCTGATTGAAAACTATGTTTTGCATCAGCCTGCCTGGTCTGACATTCCGATATTGATTTTGACCTATTATGGCGCCAATTCACCCATATTAACCCAGTGGATGCCCCGGCTCGGCAAGACTACCCTGCTGGAACGACCGGTTCGTACTGCATCCTTGATCAGTGCGGTGCGTTCCGCATTAAGGGGGCGGCGGCGTCAATATCAGATGCGCACATCCCAGCAGCAATTGTTGGAAAGTGAACAGCGTTTCAAGACCTTGTTCGAGTTTCATCCGGACGGCATCGTTGTACGTGATCTGACGGGAAGATTGGTTTCATGCAACAAGGCAATGGAATCAATTACAGGACGTTCGTTCAACGAATTGCAGGCTGAAACCATACAAACTTTGGTAGCTCCTGACGATCGTGAACTGATTGCGAGTTGTTTCAAGGAGGCAACCAGAAATAACCCCCAAAAATTCTATGCCAAGATGATACGCAAGGATGGCAACATCATCGATGTCGAAGGTGCCTATTTGCCGTTGATTACGGATGGCCGAATTCAGGGTGTGCATGGTATTGCCCGCGACATTACCCAGTCCAAAAATTATGAACGTCGCATCGAACACCTTGCGACTCATGATGCGCTGACCGAGCTGCCTAATCGTCATTTGTTGATTGATCGGCTGCATCACACCATCGAGCATGGCCGTCGCACAAATCATCAAGCCGGCATCCTGTTTATGGATTTGAATCGCTTTAAGCAGGTAAATGATAGCCTTGGGCATGATATTGGCGATCTGTTGCTCAAGGAGGTGGCCAACCGTCTGAAAAAAGTGGTGCGCGAGACCGATACCGTGGCACGGTTGGGTGGCGATGAATTTGTGATTGTACTGGATGACATCCAGACAATCGAATCCATGGCTACCGTCGCTGAGGCGATTCTCGGATGCATTGCTGCCCCGATTAAACTCGCTGGTCACGAGCTCTGCATTTCGACCAGCATAGGCGGCAGTGTATTTCCAAAAGATGGGCAGGATGTGGCGACTTTGCTCAAGCACGCTGATCTGGCAATGTATGAAGCGAAAGAATTGGGATCAGGATCGTTTCGTTTTTATGATTCAGATATGAACATCAAAATTCTTGAGCGGCTGTTGACCGAAAGTGCATTGCAGCAGGCGCTTGAAAAAAATGAGTTTGTTATTCATTATCAGCCGCGCATATGTCTTGTACGCCGGGAGATTGTTGGTGTCGAAGCATTGGTGCGTTGGCAGCACCATGAAAAAGGCCTGATTGCGCCGGCTGATTTCATCCCGCTGGCTGAGGAAATAGGCATGATAAGCGCAATTGGTGAATGGGTATTGCGTACTGCATGCGCCCAGAATCGCGCATGGCAGGAAGCCGGTTTCCCGTTTATTAAAATGGCCGTTAATCTATCCGCACAGCAATTGCGTTCATCCAGTATTGAAAAAATAGTCCGATCCATCCTGAAGGATACGGGTTTGGAAGCCCGATACCTTGAACTGGAAGTGACTGAAACGGAATTGATGCAGAATATCGAACTTTCTTCCGAGACGCTGCTCGGTCTGCGTAACTCCGGGGTTTCGATCTCGATTGACGATTTCGGCACAGGGTACTCGTCTTTATCCCATATCAAGCGGTTGCCGGTGAATACACTAAAGATCGATAAATCCTTCATTCGGGATGTCGCAAGCGATCATAATGACGCAGCTATTGTCAGTGCAACCATCGCAATGGCCCGGCATATGGATCTCAAGGTGGTGGCAGAAGGTGTGACTACGCAAGAGCAGGCACATTTTCTTTCCGAGCATCATTGCAATGAAATGCAGGGGTATTTATTCGGACACCCCGTACCTGCCGAAGAACTGGGGAAAGTATTGAAGGCAGGCATATTTTATATGGGTGCCTGCATGCAGGAGGCGCCGCCCCTAATGTGTTAACGATGACGTGTCTGGAGTCTGTGCATTACACCAGTGAAAATATCAGCGCTTGTTCGTCGGGTATTAAACATGCCGGGTGTCCGGGGCGCGCTCCAGTCAAACTCCTCCGGCGTATCCTATTTGCCGCCAAGCCTCAAACACGGTCACCGCGACCGAGTTCGACAAATTCAGGCTGCGGCTTCCTGCCACCATCGGCAGGCGGATGCGATGTTCGCAGCTCAATTCATCCAAAATGTCTCCCGGTAGTCCGCGTGTTTCCGGGCCGAATACAAACACGTCTCCGGCAGTAAATTGGCAGGTGCCGATACTGGCCGAACCTTTGGTGGTGAGTGCAAACATGCGCCGGCCAGCTAACTGACTGCGGCATGCCGCCCAATCTTCATGCACCACAATACTGGCATATTCGTGATAATCCAGTCCGGCACGACGCAACTGTTTGTCTTCCAGTTCAAACCCCAGTGGTTTGACCAGATGCAGAGTGCAGCCGGTATTGGCAGCAAGGCGAATGACATTGCCGGTATTGGGCGGAATTTCGGGCTGATAGAGAACGATATTGAACATGGCAGGAAAGACCGGGTCTACGGGATATAATCCACTCATAATGACTACACGAGGCTTACGCATGGTACCGCATTTAACGACAGCCCTCACCGGCCCGCTACTGGACATGGAGCGGATGATTCTGGGTGCCACCCCGCAGATTGAACGCTGGTTCCGCAATCAGTGGCAGGAGCATGCAGCCCCGTTTTATACTTCGGTCGATCTGCGCAACAGTGGTTTCAAGCTGGCGCCGGTCGATACCAACTTGTATCCGGGCGGGTTCAACAATCTTAATTCCGATTTCATTCCGCTGGCGGTGCAGGCGGCAATGGGTGCGGTAGAAAAAATCTGTCCGGACGCGCAGCGTCTGTTGCTGATCCCTGAAAACCACACGCGCAATCTGTTCTATCTGCAAAGCGTGGCGCAATTAGCCAATATTTTGCGACAAACGGGTATGGAGGTGCGCCTGGGCAGCCTGATCCCCGATCTCGTCGAGCCGCTCAAAGTGGATTTGCCGGATGGTGGATCGCTATTGCTTGAACCAGTCGTGCGTAATGGCAACCGTGTGGGTGTGGCAGGCTACAACCCCTGCGCGATTCTACTGAACAACGATCTCTCCGGCGGTATACCTCCCTTGTTGCGGAACCTCGAACAGTCGATGCTGCCCCCTTTGCATGCCGGTTGGCATATACGCCGCAAGTCGCGCCATTTTGCCGCCTATGATCAGGTGGCGACGGAATTTGCCGAACTGATCGGGCTCGACCCATGGTTTATCAATCCGTACTTTTCCACTTGTGGGCGTGTTAATTTTCAGGAGCGCCAAGGTGAAGAATGTCTGGAAAAGAACGCCACCATCGTGCTGGATAAAATCCGCAAAAAATATGATGAATACAAGATCGACGCCGAGCCTTTTGTGATTGCCAAAGCCGATGCGGGCACTTACGGCATGGGCATCATGACGGTCAAGGATCCGTCCCAGGTGCGTGAGCTGAACCGCAAGCAGCGCAACAAAATGGCGGTGGGCAAGGAAGGCCAGCAAATCTCCGAGGTCATCATCCAGGAAGGCGTACATACTTTTGAGAGCATCAATGATGCGGTGGCGGAACCGGTGGTTTATATGATTGACCATTTCGTCATCGGCGGTTTCTACCGCGTGCATACCGGACGTGGACCGGATGAAAACCTGAATGCGCCGGGGATGCATTTCGTGCCGTTGGCGTTCGCCACCCCATGTTGCACGCCCAACCAGTTGGCAAATCCGGATTCCACACCCAACCGCTTTTATACTTATGGCGTCGTGGCGCGGTTGGCGATGTTGGCGGCATCCATGGAACTGGAACAAACCGACCCGGAAAATCAATGAATCTTGCCTTCATACTCGATCCGTTAAGCACGCTCAAGGCTTACAAGGACAGTTCAGTGGCTATGCTGCGTGAGGCAGCGGGACGCGGACATGCCCTGTTTGCATTGCGCCAGCAGGACATTATCCTGCGTGACAATCAAGTTATCGGTTACACCAAGCCGTTGCGCGTAACGGATGACAACGCCAGCTGGTTTGAAATGGGGGGTGTCGAGGCGACGCCGTTGAGCCGCTTCGATGCGGTGGTGATGCGCAAGGATCCGCCGTTCGATACCGAATACCTGTACACCACGCACTTGTTGGAGCTGGCGCAAAATCAAGGCGCGCGGGTATTCAACCGGCCTAATACCCTGCGTGATTTCAATGAAAAACTGGCCATTGCCCGCTTCCCGCAATTCACCGTCCCTACACTGGTAACGCGACGTGCCGCGCACATCAAGGAATTCCTGGCCGAGCACGGCGACGTGATTCTCAAACCGCTGGATGGCATGGGCGGCGCCGGGATATTCCGGGTGCGCAGCGGCGATGCCAATCTCAATGTCATCGTGGAAACACTGACTCAGCTGGAAACACGTACGGTGATGGCGCAACGTTATATTCCGGAAATCACCCGGGGCGACAAGCGCATCCTGCTGATTGACGGCGAGGTGGTGCCGTTTGCGCTGGCGCGGATTCCCGCCGAAGGCGAAACGCGCGGCAATCTGGCAGCGGGCGGGCGCGGTGTTGCGCGACCCTTGTCCGAACGCGACCGCGAAATTGCGCAAACGATTGCACCGGTATTGCGTGATCTGGGCCTGTTTCTGGTCGGGCTGGACGTGATCGGCGATTACCTTACCGAAATCAATGTCACCAGCCCCACCGGCTTCCAGGAAATCACCCAGCAAACCGGCTTTAACGTGGCCGGCATGTTCATCGATGCGCTGGAGCTGCGATGCGTTTGATAGCAGTGTTCGGGCTATTCCTGCTGGCTTTGACCGGCTGTACCAAACCGCCGCTTTACACCCAGGAAAGCTATGTGTTCGGCACCCGTGTGGAGGTGAGCATTTACGGTGAGCCGGAGGCCAAGGCGCGTCGCGTCACTGCGCAGGTGTTGCGCGATTTTGACGAGATGCATCACAGCCTGCATGCCTGGGAACCGGGCACGTTGCAGCGCATGAACGGCATTTTCGAGCTGAGCCCGAGCCAGGCGGCGATTGCGCCCGGCATGATCCCCATCATTCGCGACGCCACGCGTTATTCGGAACAATCGCAAGGCTTGTTCAACCCGGCCATCGGTAATCTGATCCGTTTGTGGGGGTTCCAGTCCGATACATTCAAGGCGAAACTGCCTGATCCGGCAAAAATCGCCGAACTGGTGCACGCCAATCCGCAAATGCGCGACATCGTGATCGACGGCATCATGTTTCACAGCACCAATCCTGCTGTACGGCTGGATCTGGGTGGCTATGCCAAAGGCTATGCGCTGGATGTGGCGGCGCGTTACTTGCGCAGCCAGGGGGTAAAGAATGCTCTGATCAATATTGGCGGTAATATCCTCGCGTTGGGGCAGCACGGCGACCGGCCGTGGCGTGTCGGCATTCAGAATCCGCGCGGCCCCGGCCCCATTGCCACGCTGGATTTACGCGACGGCGAGGCCATCGGTACCTCGGGCGACTACCAGCGCTATTTCGAAGTCGATGGCAAACGTTATTGCCACATTATCGATCCGCGTACCGGCTGGCCCGCCCAGGGCGTGCAGGCGGTTACTGTGCTGATTCCGCCGTCGGATCACGCCGGCACCTTGTCGGATGTTGCCAGCAAGCCCATTTTTATTTCGGGGAGCGCAGGCTGGCGTGCCGCTGCGCAACGCATGGGGGTGGCCGATGTGATGTTTATCGACGCGCAGGGGCATGTCGAACTCACTGCTGGCATGAAACAACGTCTGCATTTCGAACCTAAGACCTGACTGCGGTAGAATGACTCTCCGCTTTAATTTGATTCGATAATCATGATAGGCATACTCATCGTCGCCCACGGCAGCCTGGGCGAAAGTCTGATTCAATGCGCCACCCACGTCATGGGTGAGCGGCCGCCTTATCTCACGCCATTGAACGTGATCGACTGCCCGGACATCATGGTGATGACGGAAAAAGCCCAGCTATTGATCGATGAACTGGATCAGGGTGATGGCGTATTAATGTTATCGGATGTTTACGGCGCTACGCCGTGTAATACAGCCTGTCGCCTGCTTTATCCAGGCCGTGTGGAAGGCATCGCCGGGGTCAACCTGCCAATGTTGATCCGCGCACTTACTTATCGCCATGAGCCACTCGACAAGCTGGTAATCAAGGCACTCTCTGGTGGCCATGAAGGCATTCTGCATATTTCACCGGAGTTGTGCGATGCTGCAACAGGACGTTGAAATCATTAATAAACTTGGCCTGCACGCGCGTGCCTCGGCCAGGCTGACACAAACTGCCGGACAGTTCCAGAGTGCAATCTGGCTGACTCGCAATAACCGCCGGGTCAACGCCAAAAGCATCATGGGTGTGATGATGCTGGCGGCTGCCAAGGGCAGTACCATCAATCTGGAAACCGAAGGTGAGGATGAAGCGGCGGCTATGGATGCGCTGCTGGCGCTGATCAACGACAAGTTCGGAGAAGGCGAGTGAGCGCCACTTTGCATGGCATTGGTGTATCCAGCGGTATTGCCATTGGTCCCGCGCGGCTGGCTTCACATACCCGCATCGAAGTGGCGCATTACGTGCTGCAAAAAGCGCACATTGCGGAGGAGCTGGAACGTTTCGACGAAGCGGTGCAGACCGTGCGCGCCGAGATGAGTGCCTTGCATAGCCAGATCCCTGCCAATGCACCCGCTGAATTGCCTGCATTCCTCGACATGCATTTGATGATTCTGAATGACTCGATGCTGTCTGAGGCACCGAAGCAACTCATTGAAACCCAGCAGTGCAACGCCGAGTGGGCGCTCACCCAGCAGATGGAGCAGCTGGTTGCGCAGTTCGAAGAAATTGACGATCCCTATTTGCGCGAACGCAAGACCGACGTGGTCCAGGTCGTTGAACGCGTGATCAAGGAATTGCTCGGGCATCCCGGACATCTGCCGCTGGCCGAAGATGAACGCCATGACGGCATCCTGGTCGCCCACGACCTGTCACCGGCCGACATGATAGGGTTCAAACGCCAGCAGTTTGCAGCTTTCATTACCGACGTGGGCGGTGCGACGTCCCATACCGCCATTCTCGCACGCAGCCTGAATATCCCCTCGGTGATGGCACTGCACAACGGACGCAGCCTGATCCGTGAAAATGAAATCATCATCGTGGATGGTGACAACGGCGTGGTGATTCTCGATCCGGATGAAACGGTGCTGGAAGAGTACCGGCTGCGCCAGAACGAATGGAAGATCGAACACCAGAAGCTCAAGCGCTTGAAAGGAAACCGTGCTGCTACGCTGGACGGGGTAGTGGTCGAACTGCATGGCAACATCGA
Source organism: Pseudomonadota bacterium (assembly GCA_040388645.1). Taxonomy (GTDB): domain Bacteria; phylum Pseudomonadota; class Gammaproteobacteria; order Burkholderiales; family Sulfuriferulaceae; genus Sulfuriferula. Next base: position 174,784 of record JAZKBM010000005.1, on the reverse strand, counting down.
GTTGCCGCAGGACGTAGAGGCGGTGCTGGAATCAGGCGCCACAGGCATTGGTTTGTTCCGCAGCGAATTCCTGTTCATGAATCGCGCAGACCTGCCCAGTGAGGACGAGCAGTTCGAAGCATATCGTGAAGTGGCGCAGGCGATGAATGGATTGCCGGTAACGATCCGTACCCTGGATCTGGGCGCAGACAAGCCACTGGCCGGACTGACCGCCCACACCCTCAATCCGGCGCTGGGTCTGCGCGCAATTCGATTGTGCCTGGCTGAACCGATCCTGTTCCGCACCCAGTTGCGCGCTATTTTAAGGGCTTCGAAATTCGGGCAGGTACGTATCCTGATTCCCATGTTGTCCAATCTGCCAGAGTTGCGTCAGACCCAGTATGCGATTGAGGTTGCCAAGGCCAGCTTGACTGCTGATGGGATCGATTTCGATTCAGCCGTCAAAGTGGGCGGGATGATAGAAATCCCTGCCGCGGCACTGGCTGCGCAGACGTTTGCCGAGCGTATGGATTTTCTGTCGATAGGCACCAACGATTTGATCCAGTACACGCTGGCAATTGATCGTGCTGACGACAGCGTATCGCACTTGTACGATCCGCTGCATCCTGCCGTGCTGCAGTTGATCGCGATGACCATCCGTGCCGGTGAAAAAGCTGGCAAGCCGGTATCGGTGTGCGGCGAAATGGCAGGTGATCCGCTGCTCACACGTCTGCTACTGGGCTTGGGGTTGCGCAGCTATTCCATGCACCCGGCCAGTCTGCTCTCGGTCAAACAGCGCGTGCTCAAAAGCAACAGTGCCGAGGCTTCTACCCAGGCCAGCAAAATCATGCGTGGCCATGAACCGGACAAGCTGCAAACGCTGCTTACCCGGTTGAATGCCTGATGTATCCGCAATATTGGCAGCAAGCCACCGAGGAATTATCCGCCGGGGATGCCGTATTGAAATCGCTTATTGCCCGTTATCCGGAAATCAGCCTGCGCAGTCGTGGCGATGCGTTTGCCACGCTTGCGCGTTCCATCGCCGGGCAGCAGATTTCTGTCAAAGCTTCCGAAGCGGTGTGGCAGCGTTTACTGGCCTGTGCTGTGATCACCCCGGAAGCCATCGCCGATACCGCCCCGGAGGTTTTGCGGGCATGCGGTTTTTCCCTGCGCAAAGTGGAATATCTGCGCGATCTTGCAACCAAGTTTGTGGATGGCTCCTTGCATCCCGGCTTGTGGCAGGATATGGACGATGAGGCAGTGATCGTTGAATTGTGCCGGGTACGCGGAATTGGCCGCTGGACGGCGGAAATGTTCCTGATGTTCTATTTATTGCGGCCAGATGTTTTCCCCCTCGACGACATCGGTCTGCAAAAAGCCATCGCCATGCATTACCAGGGCGGCGAACCATTCAGCAAAATCAGCATGCGCAGCCTGGGTGAAACCTGGCGCCCGTGGCGTTCAGTGGCAACTTGGTACATGTGGCGCAGCCTGGATCCACAAGTTGTCGCCTACTAGCCACGCTTCTGCATTATGTCTGCTGGGCCAGCCAGCGCTTCAGTCCGCTGGCATCCAACGCGCCCGACATGCGTGCCGCCTCGGTACGGTTCTTGAATAAAATCAGGGTAGGGATGATGCGAATATTGTAGCGCGCTGCCACTGCCTGCTCGGCTTCCGTCTCAAGCTTGGCAAAGCGCACCTGGGTCGCGACCTCCGTAGCCACTTGTTTGAATGCGGGCGCCATCATTTTGCATGGCCCGCACCAACTCGCCCAGAAATCCACTAGCACGGGTAAATCGTTGCGGGTGATGAATCGGTCGAAATTGTTGGTGCTGAGATCAAGCGGCAAGCCAGCGTGCATGGACGCGCCACACTTACCGCATTTGGGTGCTTGATCGACGCGTTCCGCGGGGATGCGGTTAACTGCCTGGCAGGAAGGGCAAACCAGATTCATATTCAGTACCTCTGCAAAAAGATACCTGATAGATGCGGTGTTTCAGGTACTTTTCAAGCAGACAGTCAGCTTTTCAGCAAAGCATCCAGTTTGCCGGCCCGGTCCAGGGCCGATAGGTCGTCGAAGCCACCCACGTGGGTCTCGCCCACATAAATTTGCGGTACGGTGCGACGGCCGCTGCGTGTCATCATCTCTGTGCGCCGCTCATGATCGAGATCGACGCGGATTTTTTCAACGCTGACGCCTTTGCCCTGCAGCAGGCGTTCGGCCATGACACAGTATGGACAAACAGCCGTGCAATACATGGTTACGGTGCTCATATTATTTCACCATCGGCAAACCGGCTTGTTCCCAAGCCTTGATGCCGCCTTTGAGGTTATAAACCTGGCTGAAGCCGCTTTTGCGCAGGACACCACAAGCCATGGCTGAACGCGTACCGCTTTGGCAGTTCACCAGGATGGCTTTGTCCTTGTGCTTTTCCAGCGGCTTGAGGCTGGTTGCCAGCTGCCCGAGCGGAATATGGCGCGCATTGGCAATGTGTCCGCTGGCAAATTCATTGGCTTCGCGCACATCAAGGATGAGCGCGTCCTGATGATTGATCAGTTGTACCGCCTGGTTGGTATCCGCACTGAGTGCGCCGCTCAGCTTGCCGCGTATGAGGGGCAGAATCAGCATGATGCCCGAAAATGCCGCAATTAAAACCAGCCAGATGTTTTGTTGAATAAATTCCAAAATAGGCTCCCGGGTTTAAAGACCACAGCCTGTTTTAACACCTGCTTTTTTGAGCATGATATCCATCGGGCAAAAACGTGTGATGCCGCTTTGGAAAAGGTTGAAGCCGACAAAGGCGGTCAGCCACAGCCAGCTGATGTGGCTCATGTCGACGGTGCCGGACAGATGTGCCAGCAGCAGGGAGATCATGATAAACAGGCCGGCGATAATGCGTACAGTGCGTTCTACGGTCATGCTGTTTTCCTTCAGTTAGGTTAAATGGTTCTGGTGTTGCGCGTCAACAGACGGCGTTCCCACAGGTAATACATGAGTGGAATGACGATCAGTGTCAGTACTGTAGAGGCAAAGGTGCCGAAAATCAACGACACCGCCAAGCCACCGAATACCGGATCGGTGACCATGATAGCCGAACCCAGGATAATCGCGAGTGCGGTTAGCATGATCGGGCGGAAACGCACCGCACCAGCTTCGATTACCGCTTCTTCCAGGCCATAGCCGTGTGCCCGGTAGTCGATGATGAAGTCGATCAGCAGCAGCGAGTTGCGTACCACCACACCGGCCAGCGCAATGACACCGATCATTGAGGTGGCGGTGAATGCCTGGTGGGTAATCCAGTGGCCCGGAAACACGCCTACCAGTGTGAGCGGAATGGCACCCATCACGATCAGCGGCATCATGAATGATTTGTAGTAACCCACCAGCATCAGGTAGATGAACACCAGCGCCACGATAAAGGCTGAGCCAAGGTCACGGAACACGTCCAGGGTGAGTCGCATTTCACCCCCCCACAAAAGATGGTAGCTCATCACGTCGTCGGGCTGAGCCTCGACGAAGCCGAGGTTGCCGGTTTTGAATTTCACGCCGGAAGGGAGCAGTTTGCCATCCAGCATCTTGTCCAAGGCCAAGACTGCGTACACCGGGCTGGATTTCAGCAGTTCGCCGCCCACCATCACGGCTGGATGCTGGTCGCGGTCGTAAATCGGCTTGTCCTGAGTGGCGCGTTCCACGGTAGCGATGGCAGACAGCGGTATTTGCTGGCCGGTCATGCTGGTGACTCGCAGCGACAGTATCTGGGCGGGCGTCTGTCGTTCGCTTTGTGGCAGGCGCACGGTAATGTCGACCGGCTCACGCGCATCGTTCAGATGTACGGTACCGATGGAGAAACCGGATACATAATCGTGCAGCAGCTTGGCCACCTGGCCGACAGCCACGCCCGACAGTGCCGCTTTTTCACGATCCACTTTCACATGGAACGCATTCACGGTAGCGGTCACCGAATCGTCCACGTTGACGATGCCGTATATTTTGCTGAAATCCTTATCCACATCCGCCGCCGCCGCACGCAGCTTGTTGTAGTCCGGGCCATACAGCTCGGCCAGGATTTGTGACTGTACCGGTGGACCGGGGGGTGTTTCATAGAGTTTCAGTTTGGCTTGCGGGAAGGCTTTGCGCACCGGCGCGAGTGCCGCGTTGAAGTCGTTGACGATTTCATGCGACGACACAGAGCGGTCGTGTTTATTGGTAAGGTTGACACGTAACTGGGCAATATTATCGCCGCGTTTCAGCATGTCGCCACGCACCAGCGCAGCGAAGTCCACCGGCGCGGTCATACCAAGGAAGGTTTGATAATCGGTCACGTATTTTGTTTTTGCCAGCACGTCACCGACCGCACGCGTCACCTGGTCGGTTTCCGCCAGGGCAGTTCCGGCCGGTGTATCTACTTGTATCAGAAAAGTATTGGTATTGTCGTTGGGCAGCATTTTCAGCTCAACGCCCAATGCTGACAAGGGGCCGTTCAGGCCGGAAGGCCGGATGAATTGCCAGGCGGGCTGGATCATGGCCGCCAGCAGCAGCCCGAGTACGATCAGGAACAGGAGATTACGACGCCCGGCATGCTTGATGAATGGCGTAATCACGGTTACGTAGGCACGATGCAGCCGATCTTGTGGTTCGACGGCCTTATCTTCCAGTGCGGGTCTATCCGCGAGCGACTTGGCGGCCTTGCCGGCGAGCCAGCGATTGGCTGCCCAGGGCACTACCATGTAGGCAATGACCAGCGACGCAATCATTGCAATGGGTACGTTAAAGGGAATGGGGCGCATGAACGGTCCCATCATGCCGGTGACAAAGGCCATCGGAATAAATGCCAGGATGACTGCGATGGTGGCGATATTGGTAGGATTGCCGATCTCGTTGGTCGCAGTGACCAGTGCTTCCTTGAAGTTTTTGCCGCCGCCATGGTGCATATGTCTGTGAATGTTTTCTATCACCACAATGGCTGCGTCGACCAGCAGCCCCAGCGAAAGGATCAGTGCGAACAGGGTAATGCGGTTGATGGTCTGGCCGGCGATTAGGCCGACAGTCAGCACCACGAACAGGATGAGGGGCACGGTAAGCGTGACAATGGCTGCTTCGCGCCATCCCAGGAAGATCACCAGAATAACCACCACCGAACCGATGGCGATGCCCAGATGTTCCATCAGGGTATTGACTGCATCATCGGCCTTGGCACCGTCGTCACGCGTGACGGCGACGTCAATGCCTTCGGGAATGGCCTGGCGTTTGAGATTGTCCAGTTTCTTGATGACCGCGTCAGCAACGACAACCGCATTGGTACCGGCCTTCTTGGCAATGGCGATTGTTACAGCCGGCGCCTCGCCGCGATAGGCGGGGTTATGGGCGGCAGGGCCGTAGGCAAAGCGGGTCTGTTCATTGGTTTCCGCAGCGCCATCCTGGATGGTGGCGACGTCTTTCAGGAAAACCGGTTTGCCATTGGGTGCGCCCACGATGATCAGGCCCACTTCACGCGCGTCGCCGATAAAGCCGGACAGACGCATCGGCTGGTCGCGATTGGCATCTACCAGCGTGCCGATCGGCATGGAAACATTGGCGCCTTGCAGCATCTTGTCGACCTGATCCAGGCTCAGTCCGGCTGCCGCCAGTTTGGCGGGGGATATCCAGACATTGATGGCACGGCGTGCGCCGCCCACGAGCTGGGTGAAGGATACCCCCGGCACATTGCGTAGCTGCTCAAGTACTCGGGAGGAGACCTCGCGCAGCTGATAATCATTCATTTTGGTCGAGCTCAGCGTGAGCGTCATGATCGGCACGTCGTCCACGTTGATCGGTTTGACGATCGGTTGCATGGCACCTGGCGGAATGCTGTCCAGGTTTTGCATCAGTTGGTTGTAAAGTTTGACCAGACTTTTTTCCTGGTCTTCGCCGACGTCGAACTGAACCGTAACAACGCCATAGTCGGGTGCGGCATACCCGAAAGTGTGCTTCACGCCGGACTGGGCGTTCATGATCGCTTCCAGCGGTTTTACCACCAGATTCTGGATTTCCGTGGCGGAAGCGCCGGGTTTTGCCACAATGATATTGGCGGCGGGTACCACGATCTGCGGATTGTATTCACGTGCCGTGACGAATAACGCCATGACACCTGCAAGCGTGATCGCCAGCATCAGCATGGCGGTGATTTTCGATTCCAGGAATGTACGGGCAATTTTACCCGCGATGTTCAGTGAGGCCGGTGTTGGATCAGACATTGCCGCTCCCCGCGTTGACTATCTTGTCACCGGATTGCAGTTGTGCGGTCGCCGAAGTCACCACCCGCTCGCCCGGGTTAAGGCCCGCCTGGATTTCCACCAGACCATCAGTGGTGTCGCCAACACGTACCATGCGGTAGTGGGCGATGCCCTGGCTATCCACTACGAATACACCGGTGATGCCGGCTCGATCAAGTACGGCTGATTGGGGCACGCGCACACCCTCGCGCTGGCCTGTCGGGAAAGAGACTAGCACGTACATGCCACTCTTGAGCGGGGTGTCTTGGGATAAATCAATTTTGACCAGATAAGTACGCGTGGCCGGATCGGCAGCAGATACCAGACGTGCAATTTTTCCGGTAACAGTCGTGCTGCTGTCGTTGGTCTGCATACTGACGCTGTCACCCAGCTTCAGGTGGGTAAATACGTCCGACGATACGTTGGTCTGTACTTGCAGTTTGGACTGATTTTCCAGCATCAGGACGGGTTTTCCGGGCGTAGCAAGATCACCTACGTTGGCCAGTTTTTGAGTAATGATTCCAGAAAATGGGGCTGTCAGGGTAGCGTAACGCATTTGTCCGGCAGCGGTCCCGAGACCCGCACGGGCAGCAGCAGCCTGTTGCTGGGCCACCTGGTATTGCAAGCGTATCTTGTCCCACTGCTGTTTGGGAATGGCTTCTTCTTTGTATAAGGTACCGAAGCGCTGGTAATCATTCTTGGCATCAGCGAGAGCCGCCTCGGCCTGCGCCAGCCCAGCCTTGGCCTGGCTTACCTGACCCTGAATATCGCTCGGATCGACGGTAAACAGACGTTGGCCTTTAACAACGCTTTGCCCTTCCTGAACGTTGATCTCGCGGATAAAACCCATCAGGCGCGAAGCGATCTGGGCTTGTTGTTCGGCTATGACACTGCCGGGAGCAGTCGCGATAACCGGCAATACGGTTTTTTGCACCACCGCTATATGAGCCGAGACAGTGGTGACCGCTGCGGTCGCTTGCTGTGGTTTGTCTTTTTCGCTGCATGCACTTAATGTCAGTACAAGCGCCAGTGTAATCACGGCGGGTTTAATGATTTTTATAGTTCGACGATTCACAATCAACTCCCTGGTCTTTATAACTGGTCTGGTTCGAGCTTGCCGATAGCCAGCTTGAGGCTGGCGCGTTGTACTGCAAGGTCATACTGGGCGGACACCACATCTGCATGCGCCTTGTCCTGCTGTGCTTGTGCTGCGAGTAGTTCGGCGATGGTGGTGACACCATTGGCATAGCGTTTATTGACCAGATCAGCGGCCGCATCGGCACTTTTTACGGCGAGTTGGCGGGCGGTGAGACGAAACGCAGCTTCTTCAGCCTTGCGACGCGCGTCATCCACCTGCAAGCTGATGCCGTTTTCTGCCTGTAACAGACGCGCCTGCTGTTCGGCTTGGCTGGCAGATGCCCGATCAACTGCACCGCGCGTGACATTGCCGTCAAACACGGTCCAACTCAACTGGCCGCCCAAAGTGTATGAACTGGCAGAAAAACCGACCTTGCTGTCATTCCAGTCCTGTCGCGCCATCAAGCCGATTTGCGGATAGAGACCGGCTTTAGCGATTTTGACCCCGGCTTGCGACGCGCCCAGTTGATTGCGCATGGCTTTCAACTTTGGATTGTCGGCGAGTGCCAATGCGCGTAAATCACCAGGACTGCCCGAGACTGCAGTAGGCATAACGGGTGCGCCTACATCCAGTGGATCCGCCAGCGGTATGCCAAGCAGAATATGTAGCTGATCCAGTGCAGCGGCTTCGGCATTTTGGGCTTGCAATAGCTGGATGCGTACATCTTCAAGCCGCACTTGGGCGGAGAGCAGGTCGCTTTTCACCACCACACCGCCTTTAACCATGTTTTCAATGTTTTTGACCTGGGTCGCCGTGGCTGCTTCCGCCTGCTTTGCCACATTCACGAAGGCGCGTGCTGAGTGCACGCCCTGGTAGGCTTGCAGCACGTTGAATATCACTTGCTGACGCGCGGCAATATCACCTTGTTGGGCCGCTTTAATATAAGCCTGTGCCTGTTCAATGTTGCCCTCGATCAAACCACCGGTATACAGCGGTAATTGGATTTCCAGGCGGGTGTTGTAGTTGTTGACGTTGCCGGGATAGTTAAGGTTGTCTGGCGCAACGCCCAGAGCGGCCGGTCCGGTGAACTGATTGGCACCGAAGTCATTGAAAGTGGCATTGCGCTGGGATAGTTTGAGTCCGAATGCATTCAGCGCGTCGTTGGTGCGTGTGACATTGACTGAAGCGGTCAGTTTAGGCATCCGGCTGCCTTGCGCTTGGCGTAATCCTGCCAGCGCCTGATCAAGCTGAGCGCGGCTGACTGTTAAATCGGGATTCTGACGTAGCGCGGTGGCCACGCACTGATCAAAATCCAGTGTTTGCGCGGTTGCTATGGGGAGGTAGGCCAGCCCCAATGTCGTCAGCAGCACGGTGCTGAGTTGTTTTAGGTTGGTGCGTGATAGACGCAGATGCATGCTTTAAATCGCTCCCTGATTCGTAGGTTGACCGATTGATGCCGGGTTGTATCATTACCGGCGTACCGTTTCCTATCTCGTCTTGCTTGTATATTAGAAAATGATTATATTCTAATTGTTATAACCAAGCAAACTATATGTCAGATTATAGATAACAGGTACTTAATCCGGTTTGAGTTGGATACGGCAAAAAAACCGTGACGCTGCCCGCAGGGTGGGCAGCGTCACGAAGTATCAGCAAGGAATGATTATTTTGAAAAACCGCAAAAAACGTCGCGCATCATGCTGATCAGCCGCAGGGTGCGTGTATCGCCGACGCGGTAGTAAACGCGGTTGGCGTCCTTGCGGGTACGCAGCACGCCTTTGTCGCGAAGAATGGCGAGGTGTTGCGAAATATTGCTCTGTGATGTTCCAACGCTGTCTACAATGTCCTGCACGCTGACTTCACGATCTCCCAGTACGCATAATATTTTTAAGCGTAAAGGATGGGACATCGCTTTCATTGCGCGGGAGGCTTGCTCGATGTGTTCGTCTTTGTCGATCAGATCTATGTGTTCCAGGTTCAAAATGGTAGCAGTGCCTGTATTAACAGTACTCATTGGTAAGTACCCTTTAAAAATCAATCGATTTAACGAATATTATAATGCAATAAGTATTAAAATATACTAAAATTAACTATTAAAAAAATAGTTACAAATATAGAAAAGGTTGCGACTGATTGCGCACCGAAAGCAAATATAAACATGAAGGTAAAACCTGTTCTACTGATTATTCTGGACGGCTTCGGGTGTCGTCACTGCAGCACCGATAATGCCATCGCCCAAGCCAGCAAGCCGAATTGGGACCAGCTCTGGCAAACCTATCCCCATACACTGATCCAGGCATCTGAATCTGCGGTCGGCTTACCTTCCGGGCAGATGGGCAACTCGGAAGTTGGGCATCTCAACATGGGCGCAGGCCGGGTTGTGTATCAGGAATTCACGCGGATTGATCTGTCCATCAGTAGTGGCTCGTTCTATACCAACCCTGCATTGCTGGCTGCTATCGCGGTCGCGAAAAATAATAACAAGGCATTACATATTCTGGGATTGCTTTCTGACGGCGGGGTGCATAGCCACGAATTGCATATCCATGCCATGCTGGAAATGGCTGCACGAGAAGGGCTGGAAAAGATTTATGTGCATGCCTTTCTTGATGGTAGGGATACGCCACCAAAAAGTGCGAAAGTTAATTTACAGCGCCTGCAGGACAAAATAGCGCAAGTGAAAGTCGGGTGTGTAGCCTCAATAATCGGGCGCTATTTTGCAATGGACCGTGATCGGCGCTGGCAGCGTGTCAAGGCTGCCTACGACTTGATCACACAGGGGCGCGGTGAATACACCGCGCCGGATGCGTTGACAGGCTTGGCGCAAGCCTATGCGCGCGGCGAAAGTGATGAGTTTATCAAGGCAACCGCCATTGTGCCCTCCGATGGGCAGCCAGTGCGTATCGAGGATGGCGATGCTGTCGTGTTCATGAATTTTCGCTCGGATCGTGCTCGACAGATTTCGCGGACTTTTATAGAACCCGATTTCGATGAATTTGAACGTGAATATCAACCCAAGTTGGGGGCGTTTTGTACGCTCACCGGGTATAGTGACGAATTCAATGTGTCTGTGGCATTCCCTCCGGAACGCATACGAAATGGGTTTGGAGAGTACATCTCTAAAACCGGCCTGACGCAGTTGCGCATTGCCGAGACCGAGAAATATCCGCATGTAACGTTCTTTTTCAATGGTGGTGAGGAGACTGTCTACCCAGGGGAAGAGCGCATACTGATACCTTCGCCGGATGTGGCAACCTATGACATGAAGCCGGAAATGAGTGCGTATGAACTCACCGACAAACTGGTCGGCGCGATTGAGTCAGGCAAGTTCAACGCCATCGTGTGTAACTATGCCAATGCAGACATGGTCGGACATACAGGTAATTTGCCAGCAGCTGTGCGTGCGATCGAAGTGCTGGACGAATGCCTGGGGCGTGTGATTCCGGTGATGCTGAAAGCCGGTGGTGAGATCATTATTACGGCCGATCATGGCAATGCGGAAATGATGCTGGATGAACAAACCACCCAAGCGCATACCGCACATACGACCAATCTGGTGCCGCTGTTGTATGTCGGCAAGCGCCGTATTCATCTGGCTGAAAACGGTGCGCTGGAAGACGTCAGTCCAACGCTGCTTAAATTGATGGGTTTGCCACAACCATCTGAAATGTCCGGAAGATCGCTGATCGAGTTCGAGTGAAATACACCCCCAGATTGCTCGTATTGCTGGTTATTCTGTGCGCTGTAAACAACACGATTGCAGCGTCCAAGGAAGATCTGGTCAAACTGCGTCAACGTATTGAAACGTTGCGTCACGATAACAAAAGTGCGCAGGCTGATCGCAGTCAGGCTGCAGATGCTCTGAAACAATCTGAACAGGCCATCAGTGATACGAATCGACGGGTATATCAACTTGACCAGGAAAAAGAGACAGTAGCGCAGAGCCTGTCACAGCTGCGAGCGGAGAGTGAATCTACAAAGCTCTCGGTGGAACATCAGCAGCAACAATTGGCGCAATTGCTAAAACAGCAATATATGAATGGCCAGGATGATACCGCCAAGCTATTGATGAATGGTCAGGACCCTAATCAGCTGGCACGCGACCTACATTACTATACCTATCTCGCACAGGCGCGTTCTACGCTGATTGCGAACTTGCATGCAGGTTTGGCGCGTCTCGATCAACTTGCTCAGGAACAGCAGCAAAAACAGAGCCGGTTAGACAATATTCGTCAACAGCGCTTGGTGGAGCGCCAGCAACTTGAATCCCAGCGTGAACAGAAACGTCTGGTAATCGATAAGCTGGGGGCGCAAATAAAAAGCCAGCGCAAAGAAATTGCCACGCTGGAACGCAACGAGAAACATCTCACCCGGGTGATGGAAGCGCTTGCCAAAGCTGCCGCGCGAAGGGCTGCAAAAAAGGAAGCACAAGACAAGGCAGCAGAAGCACGTAAAAAACATCGGCAATCTACCCGGAAAAGCGATCGTGAACCCCGGCCGGAAGCAACCAGAACCGAACCAGAAACGCTGCTACCAGAGAAGGCTATAAGCGGAACGCCCTTCGGACGATTGAAAGGACATCTCAAATTGCCTGTCCAAGGGGAACTTGTTCATCGTTTTGGTACTCCACGTGAACGAGGTGCCTCATCCTGGAAGGGTTTGTTTTTCAAAGCACAGACTGGACAGCCGGTGCATGTGGTTGCGGCGGGCCGGGTGGTGTTTGCTGAATGGATGCGCGGATTCGGCAACTTGATTATAGTTGACCACGGCAGTGGCTATATGAGCCTGTACAGTAATAATGAAACATTGTATAAGCAGGTAGGAGATGTTGTGCGCGCTGGCGAAACCATCGCCGCTGTTGGTAATAGTGGAGGCGACCCCGAAGCGGGGTTGTATTTTGAGTTACGCTATCAGAGTCGGGCTTTTGACCCGATGAGCTGGATGGCAGATAAATGAGGGAACTGGCAATGCGCAGCAAACTGCAAAAAATCGGTCTGATCAGTGCGGGAGTCCTGCTGGGTGTGGCACTCACCCTCAATTATTCTGCTGTGGCAGATCGGGAATCGACGCAGGCGCTGCCGCTGGATGAGTTGCGTACCTTCGCGGAAGTGTATGGCAAGATCAAAAGCGATTATGTTGAACCGGTGGATGACAAGACTCTCATTGACTCCGCGATCAACGGGATGTTGTCAGGTTTGGATCCACACTCAGCCTATATGAATGCGGAAGAATTCAAGGATTTGCAGGTAGGTACCCAGGGTGAATTCGGCGGGCTGGGTATAGAAGTCGGTATGGAAGACGGCTTTGTCAAAGTTGTGTCACCGATCGATGATACGCCTGCCTTCAAGGCCGGCCTGAAGCCGGGTGATCTGATCATCAAACTGGACGACACGCCAGTCAAGGGCATGACTATCAATGATGCGGTAAAACGCATGCGTGGCAAACCCGGTACGCCGATCGTATTGACCATATTACGTAAAGGTGTAGCTAAACCATTTACGGTGACAGTGGTACGGGCGGTCATTAAAGTAAAGAGCGTGAAATACAAGCTGGCCGAACCCGGTTACGGCTACGTACGCATTACCCAGTTCCAGGAGCGTACCGGAGAGGATTTGGCGCAGGCGCTGGAAACACTGCAAAAAGACAACAAGGGCGCACCGCTGAAAGGACTTGTACTGGATTTGCGTAATGATCCGGGTGGCTTGCTCAATAGCGCGGTGGGTGTTGCAGGTGCTTTTGTTAAGCCTAATTCAATGGTGGTCTATACAGATGGGCGTACACCAGATTCCAAGATGAAGTTGTATGCCAGTCCGGAATACTATTTGCGCGGCAATCAGGCTGATTATTTGAAAGGCTTGCCAGCTTGGACCAAAACAGTCCCTATGGTCGTGTTGGTAAATGGCGGTTCGGCTTCAGCTTCTGAGATTGTGTCAGGCGCATTGCAGGACGACAAACGCGCCATCATCATGGGTACGCAAAGTTTCGGCAAAGGTTCAGTACAGACCGTGCTTCCGCTGGGTAATGGTACAGGTATCAAACTCACGACAGCGCGTTACTACACCCCTGCTGGCCGCTCGATTCAGAATAAAGGTATTACACCGGATATCGTGGTGGAAGAAGGAAAAGTGACGGGTGCAGATAGTGACCCGAACCTGAATATTCGCGAAGTTGATCTGGATCGACATCTGAATAACCCGCAGACCACGACCAGCAAACCTGCGGCAGCACCAGCAGTCATTATTACGCCGGAAAAGCCTGCCAGTTCCGTTAAACCCGAAAAACTGGAGCCGGGTGAAGTGGTTTCCAAAAATGATTTCCAGTTTAATCAGGCGATAAGTTTGCTGAAAGGACTGAATATTATTCAGTCGCAGGAGAAACAAGCAAAATAGCCGGCAATAACGGCTGACTTGCAAGGGCTGCCCGGTTACGCGTATTCTGAGTACGTGGCCGGGCAGTCGGCGTTTTCAAGTGCTTGTGATGAATCCTAGTGATCAGCAAAAAAACCGTGAAATCATTTTTAGTGCTGTGCCTATGCAACAAGCTAAATCTGCCCTGGCTTTGCTTGAGGGTATGCAAGACTTGAATGTCGAAATGGGACACCATGCCTGTAGTATCGTGGTGCATTACGACGTTTGTAACTACACCATGGAAAAACTCGAGTCTGCATTGCAGGCGCAAGGATTTCATCTGGATAATTCTCTATTGCAGAAACTGCGCCGTGCGTTGATCTATTTTTGCGAACGTAACCAGCGGGACAATCTGAGTGTACCGCCACCGCAACAAAAATTCGCCAAACCGTTTGTAGAAGCCTTTCAGCATCACCCTCACGGTGATCAGGACGACACGCCAGAAGAATGGCGCAGCTACAAGTAAGCAACTGCCGGTTCTACTTATGAACGATGACCAACTCCTGCGCTATAGTCGCCATATCCTCCTGCGCGAAATAGATGTTCCCGGACAACAGCGCATTCTGGACGCGCGCGCGTTGGTGATCGGTGCCGGCGGCCTGGGGTCACCTGTATTGCTGTATCTGGCAGCGAGTGGGGTAGGGCACATCACGGTGTGTGATGATGATCATGTAGACATCAGCAACCTGCAGCGCCAGATTGTCCATCATGCCGATGCCATCGGCCGCAACAAGGCAGAGTCAGCCGCCTCAACGATACGTGCAATCAACCCAGGTATCACCGTGCAGGCGCTGGCAGAGCGTTTGTCCGGTAGCGTATTGGAAAGCCAGATTGCTGCTGCAAGTGTCGTGATCGATGCAAGCGATAATTTTGCAACACGTCATGCTGTGAATCGCGCCTGTGTGGTGTACAAGAAACCTTTGGTTTCGGGAGCCGCGATAGGATTTGATGGTCAAGTCAGCGTATTCGACTTGCGCAGCCCGGGTAGCCCTTGTTACCACTGTCTCTATCCAGATACAGGCAGCAGCGAAGAAATGCGTTGTGCCGAAAATGGCGTATTTTCGCCGTTGGTAGGGATGATTGGTACAGTACAAGCAGCCGAGGCACTCAAATTGATATGCGGCGTAGGTGAATCGCTCAATGGCAGGCTGCTACTGCTGGATGCACTTAATATGCAGTGGCGCAGTGTGCGTTTGCAAAAAGATGCGGGCTGCGTTGTATGCGCGCGGCAGGGTTAGCGCTTTACTGTAAATTCGACACTTAACAGTGCCCACTGTTGAGCAAATGCCTCAGCCGGAAGACGTTTGAACCCGCTTTTGGCGAATTGATGCCAACGCCCAATGACGTGGCAAAGCAGCAGGTTAGCCGTCGCGATCGAATCAATGTCTGTGCGGATATCACCATCCGCAGCTCCCATCCGCAAGCACTGACGTAACGTTGCTTCGAGTCGATCGTGCAATTGATTGATCCGCGCTTGCAAACGATCATTTTCGTTAATCAGGGCATCCCCAATCAGCACGCGCGTCATGCCGGGATTCTTTTGCGCGAACCCGAGCAGCAGTGAGACGATGGCCTCGCACTGATCCAGTCCGTTTTGCTGGCTACTCGTGATTTTATTGATCAAGCCAAATACAGATTGTTCAATGAATTCGATCAAGCCCTCGAACATTTGCGCTTTGCTGGCAAAGTGACGGTATAGCGCAGCTTCGGATACATCAAGGCGGGCAGCTAGTGCAGCAGTAGTGATCTTTTCGCCACCAGGCGTTTCCAGCATGGCAGCTAACGTTTGCAAAATCTGGAATTTTCTTTCCCCGGGTGCTGCCACGCTATTCTCCTTGCAGTCAATATTGCCGAGATTGAAACACCGTGCGGCGACCGGAAAATGAGCAGAGCGTGCTCCGGTCAGATTGCTTGTATCGTAGGTGGCGAAATTATGCCCCTGCCCACCATTTCGAAGTGAGTTGGTTAAATACAAATTACCTGTTTATTTATTGGAAAATGGTGGGTCTGCACGGACTTGAACCGTGGACCAAGGGATTATGAGTCCCCTGCTCTAACCAACTGAGCTACAGACCCGGAAAACGAGGCGAACTATACCATCGGTAGCTTTGCCACGCTACGCAACAGCGTAGCGTGGCAGGAGCAATTAAGAATTGCCGTTGCTATCGATGAAGCTCTTAAGGCGGTCAGAGCGCGACGGATGGCGTAATTTGCGCAACGCTTTCGCCTCGATCTGGCGGATACGTTCACGGGTTACATCAAACTGTTTGCCAACTTCTTCCAGCGTGTGGTCGGTATTCATCTCGATACCGAAACGCATGCGCAGTACTTTGGCTTCACGTTGCGTGAGACCGTCCAGAATATCCTTGGTCACATCCTGAAGGCTGTCGTAAACGGCAGCATCAATTGGCGCCAGAGTGGTGGTATCTTCGATGAAGTCGCCCAGATGGGAATCCTCGTCGTCGCCGATAGGTGTTTCCATGGAAATAGGTTCTTTGGAGATCTTGAGTATCTTGCGAATCTTCTCCTCGGTCATTTCCATTTTTTCGGCCAGTAATTCGGGATCCGGTTCCTTGCCGGTTTCCTGAAGGATCTGGCGTGAAATACGATTCATCTTGTTAATGGTCTCGATCATATGCACCGGAATCCGGATGGTGCGCGCCTGATCAGCGATGGAGCGGGTGATGGCCTGACGTATCCACCATGTGGCATAGGTCGAGAACTTGTAACCGCGCCGGTATTCAAATTTGTCCACAGCCTTCATCAGACCGATATTGCCTTCCTGAATCAGATCGAGGAATTGCAGGCCGCGATTGGTGTATTTTTTTGCAATGGAAATCACCAGGCGCAAGTTGGCCTCGATCATCTCACGTTTTGCGCGGCGCGCACGCGCTTCGCCGGTCGTCATCTGGCGATTGATTTCCTTCAGGTCTTTGATCGGAATACCGACTTTTTCCTGCAGGGCAATCAGACGTTGCTGACGTTCGACGATGGTATGTTGGTGACGAATCAACTCCTCAGCGTAAGCTTTTTTCGAGTTGATTTCTTTGGTTACCCAGTCCAGGTTGCTTTCGTTGCCGGGAAACACCTTGATGAAATGGGCGCGTGGCATCCCCGATTTTTGCACGGCGAATTCCATGATATCACGCTCATGGCTGCGGATTTCTTCCACCAGCTGGCGTACGCCATCGCATAATGCCTCAACCTGCTTGGCCGAGAAGCGGATATTCATTAACTCAGCTGAAAGCTCTTCCTGCAGGAGCAGATATTGCGGATTGCCGAAACCATTTTTCTTCAATGAAGCGTGGATACGCTTGAATATTTTGCGAATGACTTCAAAATGCGCCATCGCGTCGATCTTCAACTGGGCAAGATTGGCCGCAGCCAGTGCGCTGCCGTCATCTTCTTCGGCGTCATCGTCTACGTCATCATCATTTTCTTCAGTTTCGCTGTCATCCGTTTCGGGTTCGTCAGCAATTTCTTCTATTTCCTCTGCGACGACGCCATCGACAAAATCGTCAATACGGATTTCCTCGCGTTCGACTTTGTCCACCAATGCGAGTATTTCTTGTATGGTGGTTGGGCAGGCAGAAATCGCCTGAATCATGTGTTTCAGGCCGTCTTCAATGCGTTTGGCAATCTCGATTTCGCCTTCACGCGTCAGCAGTTCCACGGAACCCATTTCGCGCATATACATGCGTACCGGGTCAGTGGTGCGACCAAACTCTGAATCCACGGTAGACAGCGCTGCCTCGGCCTCAGCGACGACATCCTCGTCGGTGACAGCCGGAGTGGCGTCCGACATGAGCAGCGTCTCGGCGTCTGGGGCCTCATCGTAGACCTGGATGCCCATGTCATTGATCATGCTGATGATGCCTTCGATCTGTTCGGCATCCAGCATGTCATCTGGAAGATGGTCGTTGATCTCGGCGTAGGTCAGATAACCACGCTCTTTACCGAGCACAATCAGGTTCTTCAGGCGTGTGCGCCGGTCATCAGCATCTACCGTTTTCACCTCGCCTTTTTCGTGATCGTTTGCCATATATCTATGTCCAGTTAAATTTGGTGCATCAGAAAAACTGATAATTATACATTTGTTCGAGTCCCATCGCTCATTTTTTCACCTGCCCCGCCCTGTGAGCAAGTTGCCGCCAAACCTCTTTTTCTGCTTCGCTTCGGGTATTGAAAGGCTTGTCAGAAACCTGCGTAGCGAGCAGTTTGTCGATTTGCATGCGTGCCTGATGACAAGCGCCCTCGAATTCGGCGCTGATGTCGAGGTCATCCGTCCAGCTCATTATTTCCGCGCTGGCAGGTTGCAAGGTTGATATCAAGGGGCTATCCCGAAAATGATCCACTACGCTTGCCGTACCTAAATTGGGATGGTTGCGCAGCAATTCAACTATGGCACGTAACGCATCGGCATCCGGGTCAGTTGGGGCAATCAAATTGGTATCAAGTTCCCGTGCCAGGCTGGGCATAAATAAAATCATGCACAATAGCTTGTGCCAAATGGAGGCGGGTGCCTGGCGATTGGCTCGGGCAGGAACGCGCCTTGCATTGGATTGTCGGGATTTGATTTCCCACAGGTTATCGAGCTCGGACAATTGCAGATTTGCCAATTCGGCGCAACGTTTGCGTAACATGAGTGACAGTGCGGAGGCGCGTATCTGGCTTAACAGAGGACGCGCAGCCTGCAAAAAGGCGCTCCGCCCTTCGCTGCTACCCAGATCATGCAGTGCGGCCAGTTCCTTGAACAGATAGGCCGAGAGCGGCACAACTTCGCCGGTCAGCAAGGCTTCAAAGGCGTCTTTGCCAAATGCCCGAATATAGCTGTCGGGATCATGTTCAGGCGCGAGAAACAGGAAACCGATACGGCTGTCATCCTTGAGTATGGCTAGGCTGTTTTCCATCGCGCGCCAGGCAGCACGCCGACCCGCGGCGTCACCATCAAAACAAAAGACGATTTCATCGGTATGGCGTAGCAGCTTTTGCACGTGGATCGGTGTAGTGGCGGTACCCAGCGTGGCGACAGCATAATCGACCCCGTGTTGCGCCAGCGCCACCACGTCCATATACCCTTCCACCACAATTGCACGGCCGACATCATGAATTGCGCGACGTGCCTGGAACAGGCCATAGAGTTCATTGCCTTTCTGGAACAGGGGCGTTTCTGGTGAATTCAGATACTTGGGTTCACCGGCATCAATGATGCGGCCGCCAAAACCGATGACATCCCCGCGTTGTCCCACAATCGGGAACATGATGCGATCCCGAAACCGGTCATAACGCTGACCCGCGTCATTGGTAATGATCAGCCCGGCTTCGGCCAGCGCAGGATCGGTATAGTTGTCAAATATTGCCTCAAGATTCTGCCAGCCGGTGGGGGCATAGCCGAGACCAAAACGTGCGGCGATTTCGCCCGTCAGGCCGCGTTTCTTGAGGTAGTCAATTGCGAGCGGTGTTTGTTTGAGGCGCTGGCGATAAAATTGCGCGGCGCGTTGCATGATTTCGATCAGGCTGGCCGCCTGTTTGACGCGTTCCGGATTGACTGTAGTTGTCTCCGGCACGTTCAAGCCCAATTGGCCAGCCAGTTCCTTGATGGCGTCCACATAACCCAAGCCTGCGTATTCCATCAAAAAGCCGATGGCGGTGCCGTGTGCGCCACAGCCAAAGCAATGGTAAAACTGTTTGGTAGGAGAGACAGTGAAAGAAGGGGATTTTTCGTTATGGAACGGACAGCATGCTTGATAATTTGCGCCGGCTTTTTTCAGCGGCACACGACGATCAATTACCTCCACGATATCCACGCGGCTCAGCAACGTTTGGATAAAATCCTGCGGGATCATTTGTACTCCCGGGGGTGGACGTTACGGCGTCGCTACGCGGCCGGCAATCAGCCCGCCAGTTTAGCTTTGATGTGGGTAGAGACCTGCGCCATATCCGCGCGCCCGGCCAATTGTGTCTTCAGAATTGCCATCACCTTGCCCATATCCTTGATACCGCTTGCGCCGGTACTTGTAATGGCCTGGATGATCAGGCTGTCGATTTCCCCTGCTGAAGCAGCCTGAGGCATATAAGCCTGCAATATGCCTATTTCGAATTTTTCAATATCGGCCAGTTCTTGACGTCCGGCAGCTTCGAATTGAGTAATCGAGTCCCGGCGCTGTTTGAGCATCTTGTCAATGACCGCAATGATTTGCGTGTCATCCAGTTCGATACGCTCATCCACTTCACGTTGCTTGATCGCGGCAAGTAACAACCGAATTGCTCCCAAACGAGCCGTATCCTTGGCGCGCATGGCAGTTTTCATGTCTTCGGTGATTTGTGCTTTGAGACTCATAATCATAACGGGCTGGCAACATGCCCGAAGTGATGATTAATACATCTTGGGAGGCAGGGTCTGGCTACGGATACGTTTGAAGTGACGCTTCACTGCCGCGGCCAGCTTGCGTTTGCGCTCGGCAGTCGGTTTTTCGTAGAACTCGCGTGCGCGTAGTTCGGTCAGCAGACCGGTTTTCTCAACTGTGCGCTTGAAACGGCGCATGGCAACTTCAAAAGGCTCGTTTTCCTTGACGCGAATGTTCGGCATGAAATCTGGTCTCCAGGGACGGAAAAAACCTCAATTATAACTGAAAAAACGTTTTTTTCAAGGTTTGCATTGTCCTGCAGGAGCGGTACGTCTAAACTGCTGCCCATGCTTATTCTTGGAATCGAATCTTCTTGCGACGAAACCGGTATCGCTCTTTACGATACCGAGCACGGCTTGTTGGCGCATGCACTGCATTCCCAGATCGCCATGCATGCCGAATACGGTGGGGTCGTACCCGAGCTCGCTTCCCGCGACCATATCCGGCGCGCATTGCCGCTGACCCGTCAGGTACTGGCACAGGCAGGCCGTACGTTGACTGACGTTGACGCGATTGCCTACACCGAAGGGCCCGGACTGGCTGGCGCACTGCTGGTCGGTGCCGGGATCGCACATGCATTGGGCGTGGCGCTGGAGGTGCCGGTGCTGGGTGTGCATCATCTGGAAGGGCATTTGCTATCGGCGCTTATTTCTGAAGACGATCCACCGCAATTCCCATTTGTGGCCTTGCTGGTATCCGGTGGTCATACGCAGTTGATGCAGGTTGACAAGGTTGGGTGCTACACCACATTGGGCGATACTCTGGATGATGCGGCAGGTGAGGCATTCGACAAGACCGCGCAATTGCTCGGCCTTGGCTATCCCGGTGGTGCCGCACTCTCGGCGTTAGCACTGACAGGTGACCCGCTGCGTTTCAAGCTGCCGCGGCCGATGTTGCATTCAGGTGATCTCAATTTTAGTTTCAGTGGCTTGAAGACGGCCGTGCTGATCCTTACGCAAAAGCATCCGGATCTCGCCGACCATGCCGACATTGCTGCCGCATTTCAGTTCGCCATGGCGGAGGTGCTCACGGCAAAATCGTTGGCGGCACTCAAACAAACCCGGTCCAAACGGCTCGTGGTTGCCGGCGGGGTCGGTGCTAACCGGCAGTTGCGAGAAGCATTGAATGTGGGGGTGGCCAAGTTGGGTGGCAAGGTGTTTTTCCCGCGTCTGGAGTTTTGTACGGACAATGGAGCGATGATCGCGTTTGCGGGGGCGATGCGGTTAGTACACGGAGGACACCCCGCAGGGGTATTTACAGTTAAACCCCGCTGGGATTTGCAGGAAATGCCGCCCCTCTCATAAATTGAAATGAGGCGCCATGCCATGCACCCAGTCGAGCAGTGCTTGGCCGCCTGGCAGTTGCGCTAGTATCTCAGGAAACAAAACCAGGCCGAACAGCAGTGCCAGTATACAGATCAGTAACAGTGTGGAGAACACGCTTTGTGGCCGTAATACACCCCAGTAACGCATGGCAAGAAACATGACATCCTTACGGTGCTCTGACATGCGTTGCCAGCGTAACATCAGGCGCACGACCAGATATACCGCATAGCCGCCCGTGAGGGATGCGAACACAATACGAAACACGCCAAACAAATCGATGCTGCCTGCTACAAAATGCTGGTACAGCCAGGAGATAAATCCCACCAGGATAGATGCGCTGACCGCAATCAGTACATTGAAAAATAAGCGCCGTCGTTCACGCGACAAATCCTGCTGGCGTTGAATGAAAAAGCTGTCCACTTCCAGTTTGAAATATTCCACTTTGTCTTGTACCAGCGCGGATATCTCCTGTTTGGCGACTATCATGCGCTCATCCAGTACGCTACCCAGACGAACCGCCGCATAATCTACCAGTTCGCGTACGTCGTCCTTGGTGAATTGACGTTGGTTATGTAATTCGGCGGAAATCTTGTCAAGTTTGGCGTCTATTTCCTGACTGGCGCCCACGACGACGTCACGTAATTCCGAGCCAATACTGGCTGCGCCTTCTTTGACAACATTGCCCAGTTTGTCGCCGGCAAGTTCGATACTTTCTTTCGAAACCTGAGCGAGGCTCTCGCGTGCGTAATTGATGTCTTTTTCAAACCAGGCCATGGTTGTCTCGATTTATTCGGAAGGCGGGGCTGATTTGGCGAAGTGTCCTTCTTCCCCTGTCAGCAGGCGGCGGATATTGGCACGATGCCGCCAAAAAATCAGTGCACTAATGATACATAATACGGCGACTGGAAGAGTGCCACCAATTAAATAGGCACCCGCTATGGGTGCCAGTGTGGCCGCAGCCAGTGCGGCCAGTGACGAGATGCGTGTGATAAGAAATACGATCAGCCAACCAGCAAGGGTTGCCAAACCCAGCCACAGAGAAATTCCAAGCAAAATACCGAGTGCGGTGGCTACGCCTTTACCCCCTTTGAAACCGAAAAATACTGGATATAAATGGCCGAGAAACACGGCCAGCGCGGCGCAGTAAGTTGCCACAGTTTCCAAGTCGTATTGACTGCCAAAATAACGCGCCAGATATACCGCCAGCCAGCCTTTGGCCATATCTCCAAAAAGTGTGAGCACTGCAGCCGATTTGCGACCGGTGCGCAACATATTGGTTGCCCCGGGATTGCCGGAGCCATGTTTACGCGGATCGGGTAATCCGAAAAGACGGCTGACAATGACGGCAAATGACAAAGAGCCAATCAGGTAAGCTGGTACAATGAAAAATGAAATAAGCATCAATGATCCGTTTCAGAATAGGGTGTATTGGTGGTTTGTGTTCCAGGCATGGATATTTTTCCCTGCCAGGATTTTGGCATCGAACACATTATCGGTATGTACGCAGGGGAACGCAAAGCGCTTAATCGTAATGCATTAACCGCGTGGATGATGCTTGGCATGTAGTTGTTTCAAACGCTCTCTCGCAACATGGGTATAAATTTGAGTAGTCGAAATATCTGCATGGCCTAGCAGCATCTGTACAACGCGCAAATCCGCCCCGTGATTGAGTAGATGCGTGGCAAAGGCATGACGCAAAATGTGGGGAGACGGCAAGCGTGTTAGTCCAGCCTGTAAAGCATGGCGCTTGATAAGGTACCAGAACGCCTGGCGCGTCATGGCTGTACCTCGCTGGGTAACAAACAATGCGTCGCTGATTGCATTCCCCAGTATCTGCTGGCGTGCGCCAGTTAGATAGCGCAACAGCCAGAGCAATGCTTCCTCGCCCAGCGGCACCATGCGCTCTTTGCCGCCTTTGCCCATGACGCTGAGCACGCCCATGTCCAGACTGACATTGGCCACACTCAAGTTTACCAGCTCGGAAACACGCAGCCCGCTGGCGTAGAGTATTTCCAGCATGGCCTTGTCACGTAGCCCGAGTGGTTCCATCGTATCAGGCGTATCCAACAGCTTTTCCACGTCAGCTTCTGACAGGCTTTTGGGGAGAGAGCGTGGCAGCTTGGGGGTATCGATTTTCAGCGTCGGGTCTAGCGAGATACGGCCATCGCGCAGTGCAAGTCGGTAAAAACGTTTCAATGCGGAGAGCAGACGAGCTGTACTGCGCGGGCTGATTTTTCGCGAAAAACAGTGCTGCAGATAGGCTTCGATATCCGCTTGGGCAACGTCCAGCAACTGCGTGCTGCGCATTGTTTCCAGCCAAACCGAGAACTGGGTCAGGTCGCGCCGATAACTTTGCAACGTGTTGGAAGATAATCCATCTTCCAGCCACAGCAGGTCGCAAAAACCATCAAGCGCCTGTTGCGATGCCTGATTCATGATTGATCAGCCAATCCTTGTATGTGAGCGGTGCGCCGCTTGCCGCATGCATGAAGCCGCCGCGTCCGTTTGCCGCTACCACCCGGTGGCAGGGGAGGATAATGGGCAGTGGATTGGCACCGCATGCCTGACCTACGGCGCGTGGACTCGAGCCCAGTAAACGTGCAAGCTGGCCGTAGGTGGTGGTTTGACCAGCTGGTATCGCCGTCAGCGCCTGCCATACCCGGGTTTGGTACGCCGTACCGCAGATCGCAAGCGGCAAGTCAAAGCTGCTTTTCGGATCATCAAAATAACGATTTAATGCAGTGGCGACACGGCGTGCCAATAAGGTGGTGGCCGCCTGTAGCGGGCGGTTCCCGGGCAGAAAATCGATGCCATAAACTTGGTCATCACTCAGCAGGATGCCAAGACTACCGAAGGGCGCGGAGACTACTGCCTGATAATGAAGCTGAACGGCGCTGCGACTTTTCATAGTCGAATTTTAGCGTCAAATCGTGCGTTACCAACAAAAAATGGCAAGCCATAACGACTTGCCATTTTCTTGCGGCAACACAGAACCGGTCGGTTAAGCGCTGGCCTGGGCTTTGCGCTTGCTGGTCGGCAGCTTTTCCTTGATACGTGCCGATTTCCCGGAACGCTCACGCAGGTAATACAGCTTGGCGCGGCGTACATCACCGCGGCGCTTGACTTCAATCGCGGCAACCAGCGGTGAGTAGGTCTGGAAAGTACGCTCCACCCCTTCACCAGCGGAAATCTTGCGCACGATGAAGGAAGAATTGAGGCCACGGTTACGTTTGGCGATAACAATACCTTCGTAAGCCTGCAAACGCTCACGTGTGCCTTCCTTCACTTTGACTTGCACGACGACAGTATCGCCGGGCGCGAAATCAGGAATGGTTTTGCCCAGACGGGCGATTTCTTCTTGTTCCAGTAGCTGGATCAGGTTCATTGCGTTTCTCCTAGTCAAAAAAGTTTGAGCCTTGGGCTCATCCGGGTGGAGCAGGCCGCCGCCTGACACACGGGTTTTTTATTGCGTACTGTTGCCAGTCGCTTGCGCTTCCTGCCTGAATTCTTCAAGCAGAGAAATTTCGGTGGGGCTCATGCCCCGTTGTTCCAGTAAATCCGGACGTAGCTGCCAGGTTGCCCCCAACGCCTGCTTCAGACGCCAGCGGGCGATAGTGGCATGATTGCCGCCCATCAATACGGCCGGTACCGGCATGTCCCGATAAATTTCGGGACGAGTATAGTGTGGACAATCCAGCAGGCCGTTGACAAACGAGTCCTGCACCGCTGATTCTGCGTCCCCCAAGACACCCGGCAGTTGCCGTACAACGCTATCAATGACGACCATTGCCGCCAATTCACCACCCGACAGCACATAATCACCGATGGAAACCGATTCGTGTACCCGGCTATCCAGTAATCGCTGATCGATGCCTTCATAACGTCCGGCCAGCAAAATCAGGCCGGGACGAGCGGCCAATTCCATCACCAGGGCATGATTCAGTGTGCGTCCCTGGGGTGACAAATACATCACTTTTGGTGCGGCTATGCCAACTTCACGCTGACGCGCTTCAGCTGCGTCCAGTGCCGATGCAAGCGGTTCCGCCAGCATCACCATGCCGGGGCCGCCTCCATAAGGGCGGTCATCCACGGTACGGTAGTTGTTTGCCGTGAAATCACGTGGATTCCACAGATGCAAACTTGCCTGTCCACGTGCAAAAGCACGGCTGCTGATGCCATGTTCACTGAGTGCCGCAAACATGGGCGGAAATAGCGTCACTACGTCAATCTGCAGTGTCATCAGTAGTCGGCTTCCCAATCCACTTCCAGCGTCCCCGCCGCGAGGTCGACCTTTTTCACAATCTGGCCGACAAATGGAATCAGTCGTTCGCGCTCACCATCTACTACCAATACATCATGGGCGCCGGATTCCAGCAATTCCCTGATTTTGCCGAACAGGATGCCTCGAGTGTTGATGACATCCAGGCCAATCAAATCCGACCAGTAGTACTCGTTTTCCGGTGCGGCAGGCAGCGTTTCGCGTGGTACGGCGATTTCGCTGCCTTTCAATGCTAGAGCGGCATCCCGGTCGGTAATGTTTTCCAGTTCGGCAATCAGGATATTGGTGTGCATGTGCGCATTTAAAATGCGTACTGCGCGCCAGTTGCCAGCACGGCCAATCTGCCATTCCGGGTAATCTGCGAGTGTGTCTGCCGATTCGCTGAAAGTCTGGATTTTAACCCAACCCTTGATACCGTAGGGCGCTGCAATGCGCCCCATCACTACCAGATTATCCAGCGACTTTGGCGCTTTCACGTTTGACCAGCTTGGCAACAGCCTCGGACACTTGAGCGCCCTGAGATTGCCAGTGCGTCACGCGATCCAGGCTCAGGCGCAGTCCTTCGGTGCCTTCTTTGGCCACCGGATTATAGAAACCAACGCGCTCGATAAAGCGACCATCGCGGCGATTGCGTGAATCCGCTACCACCACGTTATAAAAGGGGCGGTTTTTGGCGCCGCCGCGGGCAAGACGAATAATAACCATCGTGAGTGCCTAACCAATTGAAATTAAAAAGAGCGTGATTATACGAGCAAAAATGCTGCGCTGACAAGTTATGTCTGCGCAGCTCACATTCCCGGCATCATGCCTTTCATTCCGCGCATCATTTTGGAAAGGCCGCCTTTGGACATCATTTTCATCATTTTCTGTGCTTGTTCGAATTGCTTGAGGAGGCGATTGATTTCCTGTACCTGAACGCCAGCGCCGGCCGCGATGCGACGTTTGCGTGAAGCCTTGAGTAGCTCTGGTTTGCGCCGCTCGGCAGGGGTCATGGAATTGATAATGCCTTCAACGCGGTTCATGGCTTTTTCATCGGCACCCGCTGGCAGTGCGGCCGCAGCGGCCCCCGGCAGCTTGTCCATCATGGCCGAGAGGCCACCCATTTTGCGCATCTGGGTGATTTGCGCCTTGAAATCCTCAAGATCGAAATTTTTGCCGGATTTGACTTTGTCGGCGAGTTTTTTGGCTTCGGCATGATCCACGCCGCGCTGGGCTTCCTCAATCAGCGAAAGTACGTCGCCCATGCCCAGCACGCGGGAGGCCATGCGTTCGGGATGGAAGGCTTCCAGGCCGGTAAGCTTTTCACCCATGCCGACAAATTTGATCGGTTTGCCGGTAATGTGGCGTACCGACAGCGCTGCGCCACCGCGTGAATCACCATCCAGCTTGGTGAGGATGATGCCGGTAAGCGGCAACGTATCGTTGAAGGCGCGCGCAGTATTGACGGCATCCTGACCCTGCATGGCATCCACTACGAACAGGGTTTCGATGGGCTTTACGGCACCGTGCAGCGCGCGGATTTCGTCCATCATGGCCTGGTCGATGCCGAGCCGGCCCGCAGTATCGACAATGAGCACGTCGTGAAAATGTTTTTTGGCATAATCGTGCGCGGCTAATGCGATGTCGACCGGTTTTTGGGTTTCGCTGGATGGAAAGAAATCGACATCAAGCTGCCCGGCCAGGGTTTTCAGTTGTTCGATGGCCGCAGGGCGATACACGTCGCAACTCACCAGCAGAACCTTTTTCTTCGTCTGCTCTTTGAGCAACTTGGCCAGTTTGCCACTGCTGGTGGTTTTGCCGGAGCCTTGTAGGCCGGCCATCAGAATGACGGCAGGGGGGGTGGTAGCAAGGTTCAGCGCGGCATTATGTTCGCCCATAAGACGGGTCAGTTCGTCGTGAACCACGCCGATCAAAGCCTGGCCTGGTGTCAGACTTTGCAGCACCTCCACCCCAACTGCTTTTTCTCTGACACGGGCGATAAAATCCTTGACGACAGGTAGCGCGACGTCAGCTTCCAGCAGCGCCATACGCACTT
The DNA here is from genome assembly GCA_040388645.1 of Pseudomonadota bacterium. Lineage (GTDB taxonomy): Bacteria > Pseudomonadota > Gammaproteobacteria > Burkholderiales > Sulfuriferulaceae > Sulfuriferula. Next base: position 147,022 of record JAZKBM010000005.1, on the reverse strand, counting down.
CACGCAGCGCATCCTGGATATTGGTTTCAGTAAGCCGCGCCTGGCCGCGCAGGTTTTTAATGACGGAAGATAGGCGGGAAGTCAGATTATCAAGCATGGTGTGTGTTCCGGTGGCGGTCAAAAAGCGGCGCTGTTAGTGTAGACTGATGTTGTTTTTTTCTATTCTAACCCAGATGAACCTTGACTTGTTCTATCCACTGGTCAGCTTGTTATATGCCCTGGTTGGCTGGCATTTTTGGCGTACTCGCTGGCGCACCACGCAAACCGGCGCAGTATGGGAAAAAATGTTGCCGTTGCCTGCGCTCGTCTTGCATCTCCTGCTGCTGGTGGATACGGTGTCGAATCCTGCTGGCCTCAATCTGGGGGTGGGGAACGCGCTGTCGGCCATTATCTGGCTGGCGGTACTGATTTACTGGCTGGGTAGTTTCCGTTACCGCGTCGAGGTTTTGCTGGCTCCTTTGACGGCGCTGGCTGCCATCGCGGTTCTCACGCCACTTGTATTACCTGCAACCCATGTATTGGGCAATACGGAATTACTGGCATTTCGGGTACATCTGATCATTGCCCTGTTAGCGTACAGCCTGTTCACGATTGCAGCGCTTCATGCTGCATTGATGGCCATGGTGGAAAAGCGTCTGCATAACGTCAACCAGCCTGGGGTGGTTGCCAATCTGCCGCCTTTGCTCACGCTGGAGAGTCTTCTGTTTCGCATTATCGGTGTGGGTTTTGTATTGCTGACATTAACGCTGGCAAGTGGAATGCTGTTTTCTGAGGAGTTGTTTCATGAGCCGATGCAACTCAATCACAAAACCATTTTTGCCATTTTGTCCTGGGTGGTATTTGCGGCGCTATTGAGTGGCCGCCGATTGTGGGGCTGGCGCGGACGCATTGCTATCAGATGGACGCTGGCAGGATTTGTGATGCTGGTACTGGCTTATATCGGTAGCAAATTTGTGCTGGAAATTCTGTTGCACCGTTGATTTGCGCTCACTTGACAGGCGCTACCCAAGCTCTAAACTTGATCCAATTCTTTATTTTGATTCATATTCCGCTTGAACGACATACCAATTAGCGCACTCCTGGCAGTTTTGGTAATCCTGCTACTTATCTCAGCATTTTTCTCATCTTCCGAGACCAGCATGATGGCGATTAATCGTTATCGGCTGCGCCATCTGGCTAAGCATGGACACCGCGGGGCCAGGCGCACAGCACATTTGCTGGCCAATACCGACAAGCTGCTGGGCGTGATTTTGCTTGGCAATAATTTGATCAATGCGGCAGTTGCCACATTGGCTACTGTGATTGCCATCCGCGTATTCGGCCAGGGTGAACTGGCTTTGGGGTTGGCAACTTTGGGGGTAACCTTTGTCATTCTGGTGTTTAGTGAAGTCACCCCCAAGGTGATCGGCGCCACTTACCCGGAAAAAATAGCGTTTGCCGCGAGCTTCGTACTGGCACCCTTGCTAAAACTGGCCTATCCAGTCGTGTGGTTCATCAATATTTTTGTGCAGGGGCTGTTGCGCTTACTGAGATTGCGACCACACGAAGATGGACAGAGTAGTGAATTAGGCATTGAAGAGTTGCGTACGTTGGTATTGGAATCGGGGAAACTATTGCCTTCGGCGCACCAGGGAATATTGCTGAATCTGCTGGACCTGGAAAAAATCACCGTGGATGATGTCATGACCCCGCGTAGTCAGATGGAAGCCGTCGACATAGAGGCGGAAGCAGATGTTTTGTTACGCCAACTATCCACCAGCCACCATACCCGATTGCCAGTGTACTGCGGGCATCTGGACGATATCGTAGGCATGTTGCATGTTCGTGATGTCGCGTATCACTTGCGCAGTAGCGAGTTTGATGTGGAGGCGTTGCTGCAGAGTCGCCAGGAGGCCTATTTTATTCCTTCAGGTACACCGTTGTTTACCCAGTTGCGCCATTTTCAGGAAAACCAGCGCCGTATTGGATTGGTTGTGGATGAGTATGGCGAGTTGATGGGGCTGGTAACGCTGGAAGATATTCTCGAAGAACTGGTCGGCGAGTTTACTACCCAGGCACCTGCCCAATTGTCGGGTTTCATCACTCAGCCTGACGGCAGTTGGCTGGTAGAAGGGGCCAGCCTGGTTCGGAGTATCAATCGCAAGTTGGGATTGCACCTGCCATTGGAGGGGCCGAAAACCCTCAATGGCCTGGTACTGGAGCATCTGGAGGATATCCCCGAGCCTGGTACGACACTTAAGATCAGCAACTACGCAGTTGAAATTGTCCAAGTACAGGAACGCGCGGTCAAAGTGGCTCGCATCTTTCCAATAGCTGGCGAAGCGGATGCTGTGACTGGCTAGCAGATATTCTTTACAAATCAGGGCTGGCAGCGCACTATTTGGCAAATCGCATTAACTAATTATGGTCTTTATTGAGATAACCAAAGTATGGCAGCTAGCATAGCAAATTCTGGTTTGACCGGTTTGGCGCGGGCGCTGATCCAGGAAAAATGGCTTACCGAGTCTGAAGCGGAGGCATTGGCTAAGCAGGCGGCAAGCACGGGCGAAGGCTTTATTACCCAAGTAATTAGTGTCAAAAAAATCAAACCGGTACAGATTGCCGAATTTGCGGCTGCCCAATTCGGCTTCCCTTATTTTGACCTGCTGGCGTTAGATCCGGAAGTTCTGCCCAAAAGTTTGCTGGATCCCAAGCTGGCGCAGAAACGCCGGGTACTTGCGCTTTATCAGCGCGGCAACCGGTTGTCTGTCGCCGTCTCAGACCCCACCAATCTGCAAGCTATTGACGAGGTCAAATTTCAGACCAACCTCGGCGTGGATATTGTGGTCGTGGAGGATGACAAGCTCGGCAAGCTGATTGAACAGAACAGCGAGGGAAACACCAGTGTGCTGGATAACCTCGATAGCGAAGATATCGATCTGGAGTTTACCGACGATGATGCGCTGGCCAAGGTGGATGAAGCGGCCAGTATGGATATCGACGATGCGCCTATCGTCCGCTATCTGCAAAAAATCCTGCTGGATGCGATCAATACCGGTGTGTCCGATATTCACTTTGAGCCATTCGAGAAATTTTATCGCATCCGCTATCGCCTGGATGGGCAGTTGTACGAAGTCGCTCAACCCCCAATTGCCATCAAGGAAAAAATCTCCTCCCGCATCAAGGTGATCTCCAAGCTGGATATTGCCGAAAAACGCATACCGCAAGACGGCCGCATGAAGTTGGTGTTGTCCAAAAACCGCGCTATCGATTTCCGGGTAAGTTCGTTACCCACGCTGTATGGTGAAAAAATTGTGATGCGTATTCTCGATCCGGCCAGTGCGCAGCTCGGTATTGATGCGCTGGGCTACGATCCTGATCAAAAAGAGATATTGCTTAATGCCGTGCAGCGACCCTACGGCATGGTACTGGTTACCGGACCCACCGGCAGTGGTAAAACCGTATCGCTCTATACCTGCCTGAACATTCTCAACAAGCCGGGAGTCAATATTTCCACAGCAGAGGACCCCGCAGAAATCAATTTGCCTGGCATCAATCAGGTCAACGTCAATGACAAGGCGGGACTGACTTTTTCTGCAGCGCTGAGAGCCTTCCTGCGTCAAGACCCGGATGTCATTATGGTCGGTGAAATTCGTGATCTGGAGACAGCGGATATTTCCATCAAGGCTGCACAAACCGGCCATATGGTGTTGTCGACTTTGCATACCAATGATGCGCCTACCACGCTTACCCGGTTGATGAATATGGGGGTGGCGCCATTTAATATTGCTTCCAGTGTGATACTGATTACCGCTCAGCGTCTGGCAAGGCGGTTGTGCAGCTGCAAGCAGCCTGCGACGATTCCAAAAGAAGCATTGATGCGTGCAGGTTTCAAGGAAGAAGATCTGGACGGGAGTTGGCAGCCCTATCATCCCGTCGGGTGCGACTTGTGCAAAAATACCGGCTATAAAGGCCGAGTAGGCATCTATCAAGTTATGCCAATTACTGAAGAAATGACCCGTATTATCATGAAAAACGGCAATGCGATCGATATTGCAGATCAGGCGCGACGGGAGGGTGTGCGTGATTTACGTCAGGCTGGGCTGCTCAAGGTCAAGGCTGGTATGACATCATTGGAAGAAGTTGAAGCGGTCACCAATGAGTAGATAAATAAAGTTAGGTCGAAACCTGTCGTTAAAGACTAAACCTGAGAATCACGTAATATTACTGGCACATTCCGCCCGATGTAAAAAATTGTGCAGCCTGGCATGGCGTTTTTGGTTATTGATGCATAAAACTTCATATCAGTCCTCACGAATTAATAATCCTGTGTCCAGGTGTAATCCGAATTTATCTCTAGTAGGTATGTGGAGCCCGATATGGCAGTAGCAAAAACAACCGCGCTCAAAAAAGAAGTGCCTTTCGTTTGGGAAGGCGTGGACAAGAAGGGCAAAAAAGTCAAAGGCGAAATGAATGCCGGTGGTGAGGCTGTTGTGAATGCAACCCTACGCCGCCAGGGTATTGCTGTGACCAAGGTGAAAAAGCGGAGTGGTTTCGGACGCGGCAAAAAAATTACTGAAAAAGATGTCGCATTGTTTACTCGCCAGCTCGCCACGATGATGAAATCAGGTGTACCGTTATTGCAATCGTTTGATATCGTGTCGCGTGGCCATGCCAATCCGGCTGTACAGAAACTTCTGATTGACATTAAAAGCAGTATTGAAACGGGTAGCAGCATGAGTCAGGCATTTGCCAAACATCCTTTGTATTTTGACCAGCTTTATATCAACTTGGTGAGTGCGGGTGAGCAGGCCGGCATTCTGGATTCCGTGCTCGACCGCTTGGCTACCTACAAAGAAAAAATCATTGCTATCAAAGGCAAGATTAAGTCTGCATTATTTTATCCAACTGCAGTTCTGGTCGTGGCGTTCGTCATCACCGCCGTCATTATGCTGTTCGTGGTGCCTGCGTTTAAAGAATTATTCGCTAGTTTTGGCGCCGATCTGCCGGCACCTACACTGATATTGATGGGGATATCTGATTTTTTTGTGGCCTATTGGTGGTTGATATTCAGCGTAATAGGAGGTGGGTTCTGGTTTTTTTTCTATACCTGGAAACGTTCCAGAAAAATGCAAGCGATCATGGATCGAGCGATGCTCAAACTGCCTATTTTTGGTCCATTGATAGAGAAGGCTGCGATCGCTCGCTGGACCCGTACTCTGTCCACCATGTTTGCAGCGGGTGTGCCATTGGTAGAGGCGTTGACTTCCGTTGCGGGAGCGGCTGGTAATCAGGTATTTTACGAGGCAACTCAAAAAATCAAGGCCGAAGTAAGCACGGGTACCAGCTTGACAGTAGCAATGCAAAACACCGGTATTTTCCCAAATATGGTACAGCAGATGGTTTCTATAGGTGAGGAATCCGGTGCGCTCGATTCAATGCTGAGCAAGGTAGCGGATTTTTTCGAGCGTGAGGTAGATGACGCAGTCGAGTCCCTCTCCAGTCTGATGGAGCCTCTCATTATGGTGGTACTAGGTACACTGATTGGTGGTATGGTTATCGCCATGTACTTACCTATTTTCAAAATGGGTAGTGTTGTACATTAACTAAGGCTTCGATTGTTCGGGGGCCGACAGATATGTTTTCGTCTTTTATTACGTTACTAAGTAATGAACCGCAGCTATTCGTCATTCTCTGTGGTGTATTCGGTCTGTTGATCGGCAGCTTTCTGAATGTGGTCATCCACCGCCTGCCGAAAATCATGGAACGCGACTGGCGCGTCCAGTGTGCAACGCTACAAGGTAGTGACGTATCCTTAGACGCGCCATACAATTTAATGGTGCCACGCTCTGCTTGCACTAGCTGTGGCCGCCCAATTGGTGCGTTGGAAAACATTCCTGTGCTGAGTTATGCCTGGTTACGTGGCAAGTGCGCAGGCTGTGGCGCGCATATCAGTGCACGATATCCGCTGGTTGAAGTGCTTACAGCGCTCTTATCGGCCTTCACGGCGTGGCATTTCGGTTTTGGCTGGGCGGCTGCAGGTGCTTTGCTGTTGGTTTGGGCGTTAATCGCACTGACCTTTATTGATTTCGATACCCAGCTTTTGCCCGACGATATTACCTTGCCTTTACTGTGGCTGGGGCTCTTGTTCAATCTTAATGGTGTATTCGTTCCGCTTGATCAGGCAGTCGTTGGTGCCATTATGGGTTATATGGTCCTATGGAGCATTTACTGGCTTTTTAAACTGGTGACGGGCAAAGAAGGCATGGGCTATGGCGATTTCAAATTGCTGGCGGCCATCGGTGCCTGGCTGGGTTGGAAAATGCTGCCTCTGGTTATCCTGCTTTCATCCTTCATCGGAGCTTTGGTTGGCATTGCGCTGATTGTGCTGGCGCGGCGCGGACGCTCGGTGCCTATCCCTTTCGGCCCCTATCTGGCAGGTGGTGGTCTGGTTGCCCTGATTTGGGGTGAGCCAATCTTACAAGCCTATTTGGCCGGGTTTTGACGTGACCGGGTACGTGGGATTGACCGGTGGTATCGGATCCGGCAAAACCAGCGTGAGCCGAATATTTGCCGAACTGGGCGCCGGCGTGGTGGATACCGATGAGGTTGCGCATGCGCTGACCGCCCCGGACGGTATGGCGATACCTGCAATCCGGCGCGAGTTCGGCGACAAATTCATGGCGCCCAATGGTGCGCTTGATCGGGCGGCCATGCGTACACTTATTTTTGAAGACACTGCCGCCAAAGCGCATCTGGAGTCAATTCTTCACCCGATGATACGGGAGCAGGCTTTGTCGGCTGCAGCGCAATCGGCCGCGCCCTATGTGTTGTTGGTTGTGCCCTTGTTATTTGAATCTGGTAACTATCGTGAAGTGGTCTCGCGGGTGCTGGTAGTGGATTGTGATGAGGCGTTGCAAGTGGCGCGCACCATGCAACGCGCAGCGCTAAGTGAGAAGCAGGTACGGGCCATCATGTCGCACCAGTGGTCACGCGCGGAACGGCTGGCCGGTGCAGACGATATTATCGACAATAATGCTAATCTGACTGACTTGCGGCAGCAGGTGTATGCATTGCATCAAGCCTATCTTGGGCTTTAGGCAAGTTGAGTTCACATCTCATCTTTTGCCTGAATAATGTTTGCCAACTCAATCTTTATCAGTCAGAATCGACGTTAAATTACCTCAAAGACTTGTGTTTGAGAGTAATGCACCCTCGTACATAGCTAAGAGGCGCGCTGGTCGTGAATTTTTCCATCCTTTCTTTCGATTTTTTCCGGATGCCGCGGTGATTTGTTACGAATATCCTCTGAGCGAGCGAGTGCGCACCCTGTTGCGGCTGGAGGACATGTTCGACAAAGTGCGCTATTTCGCCGCTCAGGAAGACGGCCGTCAACACCATGCCGCCTTGCTGGCACTATTTGAAATTCTCGAAGTGGCCAGTCGCGCCGACCTTAAATCCGATCTGCTCCAGGAACTGGAACGCCAACGTCACGGCCTGGAGTTGTTGCGCAGCAACCCCGCGATTTCAGAGCAACGATTGAATCAGGTGCTGGATGACATTGCCAGTTGCATTGCCAATATTCATGCGATTCCCGGCAAGCTGGGCCAGCATCTGCGCGATAACGAATGGCTGATGGCGATCAAGCAACGTACCAATATCCCAGGCGGGGCGTGTGAGTTTGATTTGCCCGCGTATCATTACTGGCTGCACTTGCCGGTCACGCGCAGGCAGGATGAAATCGGCGAATGGCTATCCCCGATGCTGCCGATTTATGATGGTCTGAGCGTCGTGCTCAAACTGTTGAGAGAGAGCGGAAAACCTACGCACCACATTGCTTTTGGAGGCGCTTACCAGCAAATGCTGGCAGGTAAGAGCGCCCAGATGTTGCGCATCAATCTACGCCGCGAACTGCCTTGTGCACCTGAAATCAGCGCTAATAAATACGCGCTTAATATTCGCTTCATGTCTCTCGGCAAGGGGCGCCCGCGGTTGTGCGAAAGCGACGTCGAGTTTGAACTCACTTTCTTTAATCTGTAGCGCTGTTTTTTACCGTCGCATGGTGTATCAAAAAACCCTTCAAAGCCCCGCAAATGCGGGGTTTTTTGTTTATTGTCGTGTCATGCGCTATCATCGCATCGGTAGTTTTGTTTGTAGCTAGATGTGTAGCTAGAAAGGCAATTTGTAGCTAGAACTGATTCTAGCTACAAACAAGGGAGGCGGTCATGGCGGGCAAGCTGACAGACGTACACATCAAGAACTGGGTGAAGGCTGGGGAAGGCGTGGCGAAGTCGGACGGGGATGGCCTGACCTTCACGCTATCGGCATCGGGCACGGCGTCATGGACTTTGCGCTATCGTTTCAGCGGCAAGAATCGTGAGATGACCTTAGGGCGTTACCCGGATATTTCATTAACCGATGCGCGCAAGCTGGCGACTCGGCTTCGTGCCAGTGTTCAACAGGGCGTGGACGTGGCAAGAGAAAAGCAAGCCGTCAAAAAAGAAACAGCGCGGGCATGGACGGTACGAATGCTGGCGGATGATTACTTGACCAAAGCCGCTACGCTTCTGGCTGAATCCACTATCAGCGGACGGCGGCAACAATTGCGCGATTACGTCATGCCATACATCGGTACCTTGCCAGCGCGTGACGTGACCCCGGCGGATATTGTGGACATTGCCGAACGGACAGCGCATAAATCGCTACACGTTGCCCGGCTGGTGCTGGTGGTTTTGCGGGAGGTTTTCGGGCATGGCGTCGCCCGCCACGTGATTGAATCGGATCCATGCGCGCACATCAAAAGCAAACACGTTATCGGCCAGCGCCCGGTTAGCCGCACACGCATCATGCTGAACGAGCAAGAGCTGCGCGCCGTGCTACCAGCGTTGCCAACGATAGGCCGACAAAACGAATTGATGGTTCGCATCCTGCTGGCGACTGCTACCCGGATAGGCGAACTGGTGGGCGCTGAGTGGGCAGATATTGACTTGGAACGGCGAGAGTGGACGATTCGCCCGGAGCAGTCCAAAAATGGCAAACAGTTTGTTATTCCGATAACCGGGCAGGTGGCAGGCTGGTTTAATGAATTGCACCCCCTGGCCTTTGGTTCGCGCTTTGTGTTGCCCAAGCGGCTTAAGCGTGGCGATTACGAAGGCGATCTGCCTATGGAGCCGACCTCGTTAAACGCGGCAATCAATCGCCTGTGCGCGACGCTGGGCGATAGCTGCCGACGCTTCACCCCCCACGATCTGCGCTCGACAGCACGCAGTCATTTTGCCGCGCTGGGCATCGGTCTGATAGTGGCGGAACGCTGCCTGAATCACTCGCTGGGCGGTCTGGTGGCGGTCTATGACCAGCACGACTACATGACCGAGCGGCGCGCGGCATTGGAGCTGTGGTCTACATTTATTCAAGCGTGCGAGAGCGGCAAAGACTGGAACGTCATACCATTGCGAAAAGAAGCGGTATAAGCGGTTTAGCCGCACCTAGCCCGACGGGGCGAAAACCGGGGTTCCCCTTGCCCGGCTGGTGTGTAGTGGTCAAGTATTTTCAGACACAGCGATAGGTTGTTTTACTGCCATTTTGCGCTCGAAGGCGGCGGGAGACAGATAGCCCAGTGTTGAATGCAGCCGGGTGCAATTGTAGAAGCGAACGATGTAATCGGTAATGTCGTGTTTGGCCTCATCGAAATTGGCATAGTCACGTTGCCACACACGCTCCATCTTCAAATTCAGGAAGAAACGCTCCATCACCGCATTATCCCAGCAGTTACCCTTGCGGCTCATGCTGCATTGAATACCTTTTTGGGCCAGCAAAGCCTGATATTCCCGGCTGGCATACTGACTCCCCCGATCTGAATGCAGCAACAGGCCCGCATCGGGACGCCGCTGTTGCAGCGCCATGGTCAATGCGGCGACCACCAGCGCGGTGGGCATGGTGGGGGCGGTTGCCCAGCCCACTACTTTGCGCGCATATAAATCCAGCACCACCGCCAGGTACAGCCATCCTGAGCGGGTGCGGATATAGGTCATGTCAGACACCCACGCCTGATTCGGCGCGGCCACTTCAAATTGACGATTCAACCCATTTCCGGCCACCGGCATGTCGTGTTTGCTATCGGTAGTGGCGACGAACTTGGGTTTCCAGATCGGACGGATGTTCGCTTCACGCATCAGGCTGCTCACCTGGTGCCGACCCATGGTCATGCCCTGCGCCTGCAACGCATGCACCAGGCGGCGGCTGCCATAGCACTGTCCGCTGGCGACAAAAGCCGCTTTAAGGTGGGTCGTAGCAAGCAACCGCGTCGCGTTCACCGGGCGTCGCAATGATTGGTAATAGCCGGCACGGCTCACCGACAGGACACGACACGCCTGTTGTACCGGAATGGCCTTCTGTTGCAGTTGCTGAATCATTTGATAGCTCATTTGAGTTCGCGGGCAAAGAAGGCCGATGCCTTTTTTAAGATGTCGTTATCCATGCGCAGCTGGCGCAGTTCGGCTTCAAGCTGACGGATACGCTGCTGTTCAGGTGTCAGCGGTTTACCGATGCCAGGCTGGCCTGCCAGCTCACTTTCGTATTGACGAATCCAGCGCCGGATGGCGCTCTCGCCCAAACTCATGGTTTGACTAACCTGACTGACGCTCAGCCCTTGATCCTTGACCATGCGGACTACTTCCAATTTAAAACCAGCATCAAATTGCCGACGTTGCTTGCCCATCCAGGTTTCCTCCATAGGTGAATGATCCACCTATCGGAGTGTCTGTGTAAATTAGACCACTACAGTGCGGCTTCCTGATTCAAGGGGCTGGAAGGGGTGAGTGTGGGAAAAGGTGAGAAGAATTATTCGCCAGTCAATAGAGAGAAGATGGCGAAGGTACAGAATATGGAACTTCATACAGTCCCAGATGTTCACCGCCTCAGCTTATGCAAAAAGTATTGTTTTGGCCTTCCATTTTCAGGCGAAGTACAACAGAATTTGTGGGACTTAATTTGTGAAGCTTTTGAAAATCGTGACAAGCTTAAAGCCAAGATTGGGGTAAATCCGGACCCTTCTCCTCCCAACAAGTTGAAGAAGCTTGCTATGGATCTAGCTATGGATAGCGTCATAAGAATGGATAACTCCACGATTGAAGCTAAAATAAACTCGTATTTTGACTTGACCCCAGCAGGTGTAAATAGAAGTGCCAGAATTGACCGATCTCTTGATAGAAAGTTTGAGGAATTTTCTAACAAATTGAATTTGGCGGATCAAAGAGCAAGCCAGATTTTTGAATTGTTTGAAAACGGAAAAATTACTGATTTTAGTTTATTGCCACCAATCAACGTATTTACACTTCTTGCCGTCGTTGCGAGAACCGATGATAGGACACGATCCATGGCGGAAAGTATTCAGCAGCTTTTCCGATCGCAAGCTGCTAGACACGCAGCAAATGAAAAACACGAAAAGAATGGTAATCGCGCCAAACAAGATGCTATCCGGCTGGCATGGGCAAGCGGTAATTTCAAAAGCCGTGATGTATGCGCTGAACAGGAATGCGCTGCGCTTGGAATGTCATTTTCGGCTGCGCGCAAAGCGCTGCGTAATACCCCAGACCCCGCCTAGCCTATGCCCGGCACAGGCTAGCCGCTGCCCGGCAGGCTATATTCCAACTTGTTTCCCGTGTAAATAAGCTGAACACCATGTAATCCCGGTTGTCGGGATTGCGCCCACCCTTTCAAAAGGAAAGCGAACATGGAAAACAGCCAACACCCCACCTATCTACGACTTGCCGATATGCGCGCCCGTTACCGGGTATCGGCTTCCACGATCTGGAAGTGGCGGCATACTAACGATCTGCCTGCCCCATATCGGCTGGGTGCAAATACCACCGTCTGGAAACTGGCTGACCTGTTGCAATGGGAAGCTACCCGCACTTTGGCGAAATAAAGGGGCGACCATGACAGATTCCAATTTCAAAAAAAATGCCGTCGGGCTGATGACCACGACGGCAAGCAATACAGATTCCAGCGTTGATATTAGCAGCAAAGCCACGCCGTTGAAATGGCAGCGCGTGCTGGCCGCACTGGAGACAGGCGCATCGTTTAACCGCTTTGAAGCGGAGCGCATCTTGCATGACCATTGCCTGCATTCGACTGTTTCCACGATTCAGAAAATGGGCGTCACGATCATGCGCCGCATGGAAAGCGTGCGCGGTTATCACGGCATGGCGACCAGCGTTTGCCGTTACTGGTTAGCGCCAGAATCGCGCGCACGGGCTTTGATCCTGCCGGGTGATAACAACCCATTACCCCATCCTGAAAACGCGCAGGATGGCTTGCATCATGGCTAAGAACAAACGACCTGTTGAAAGCGTATCGGGCAGCTACACACCGTTACCGCATGCGGTGCTGGATAGCGTGGCATTCATGGGCGCGGGCATTACCGCAAAGGCTTTGTTGTTCGAGCTGCTACGGCAGCATAACGGCTCGAATAACGGTCGCTTGCAACTGACTTCGAAATGGCTAGCAAGGCGTTGCTGGCGTTCGGCGGATGTGGTTCTACGTGCAAGGGGAAAACTTATCGAACGTGGCCTGATTGTGCAAACCCGGCAGGGTGGACTGAATCACGGCGCGTCGCAATACGGTTTGACCTGGCTGCCGATTACGAATTTTGTCGGGCTGGATATTGCACAAAAGGATTACCACCCCGGCGCATGGCGGTTTATGGATCAAGCGCCCACGCTGAAAAACACAAGCGCTGATCCTGCTCCCGTAGTGGCCTGTTACGGCTCGCGTAGTGGTGCTGATCCGGCTCCCGTAGCGGTGGAGTCTTTGACTACTACGGCAGACGTAGCGAGAACGCCACTTTTAAGGGATTCCACTACTACGTCATACAGAAACAATGAATGTTACCAACTCCACCCGGGGAAAACTTCACCCCCAATTGTCGGCAAAAAGGGCAAAAGCGGCAAACCGGGGGCGATAACATGATCGTGACCTCTCACTTTGGGCAAACGATCCGCGAAGGGCTGGCAATATTGCGTTTCACCGGCTTGCCGTTTTTGACATTCGAGCATGACGGCAAGTGGTACGAATTGAAACCGACAGGCATAGTGAAGCGGATCTGCGGCGCAAGGAAAAAAGACGGCGAACGCTGCCGAAGCAAAGCCCTACACCGTGGCCGCAAGTGCAAGTTTCACGGTGGCCTGAGTACCGGCGCAAAAACACCCGAAGGCCGGGCGCGTGCAATCGCTGCCATGCGGGCTGGCTGGGTGCGCTGGCAGGCGGCAAGGGATGGGCCAGTAAAATGATCTGGATGGTTCCGCGCGCGTGTTTGAGTGCGGCTATAAGTACGCAATTTCCGCACAATAAGCACGCGCTGGTCGTTATGAGTGCGGACGATAACCGTGCGCAAGTTCGCACTGTAGCGATACGGGAAAACATGCCAAACGAACTATTAGTTGTTCACGTTGAAAGCTGATTCTATGGCCGCTAGAAAATGGACGGACGAACAGAAGGCGCGGCAAGCTGCGTTGATTCATGGCTGGCAACCCTGCAAACCCTGTCTGACGTGAAACATCCGAAACAGGCGCCCTTTATCAAACAGGCCAATATTGCCAGCCAGCAACAGGTGAACAATGGCAAATCCCCGTCTGATTCCGAACGTTCCGCGTGTGGAAAAAATTCGATTCAAACAAACGAACTATTGAAGGATGCAAAACATGAAACGAAAAACATCGGGCTGGACGCAGGAACGGCGTGTCCGGCAAGCGGCGCTGATAGAACAATGGCGACCATGGGAAAAATCGCCCGGTCCGAAGACACCGGAAGGTAAGGATCAATCGGCGGCGAACGCATACAAGCATGGACTGCGCTCAACGGAATGGCTAGAGGAACAAAGGCGGGTGAATGCCATTATCAGGCGATCAAAGGAAGCTTTGGAGCGTGTTTGATAAAGCAAACCCTATGCAACCTTCCAATGAAAAGCCAGCGCAAGGCTGGCTAATCCAATGATGCTAGTGGCAAGTAAACTCACTTACGCATGCGCCGCGTCATTGCGATCAAACCCATGAGGCCTGAACCGAGCAGCCAGACTATTGGAGGTTCTGGTAAAGGCCTTATGCCATTCAGATTGAAATTGATATGTAAGTCGGTAAAAGGGCCGCCGTTGGCTATTGGTATACCTGGGATTCCATCGCCGCTACCGTCAACGGAAACAGCGTCCCAGACAGCCGTTCCAGTCAAACCCTGCTGGTTAACGTTGTTGCCGAACACACCATTTGGCTTCCATAGAACTGAAACGTCCATATTATAAATGCCGTTCCAGTCAATCAGCATATGGGCGCCTAACTCCCCGGAGCCTATGGTCAGGACTTGGTTGCCAAATTCAGGGACACCACCACCCAGGGCCGTATCAAAAATGTAAGTACCAGGGCGAAAAACCTGAACGTCATGCGCGGTCCAGAACTCGCTGAAGAATCTGCTGGGTGATGATAAAGTCATGTTCGACGCACTTCCAGGACCGGTATAGTCACTGCTGGAGGTAAATACGGTGCCGTCCCAAGTCATGCTGACGTCGTTGGTACCAGCTACCGTACCTCCAATGGGTATGGAGAGGTTGTTGTTGATAGATCTGGTCGGGACTGAAGTCGTTGCATAGCCAGCGGCGCTGATCAGCGTGGCTTCTGCGGCATCACTCAATATCGCTGCCGAAGTGAATGCAATAATTAATGTTGCTGTTTTGTATTTCAACATAGTTGAGTCTCCTCGAAATGAAGTAAGGCATGCCATAAAGTCACTTCCTTCCGCATCCGCCCATAGCCGCAATACAACATGGGGCAAGAAAGCTAGAGAGTTTTTTAATGGGCACCTTGCGATTTTTATCGTTCTTAATTCGTAAATTTTTCCAAAATCTAAGTAGCAAAGCAGTGATCATGCCATGGATAGAAATATCCTTTAACCCATTAATGATAAAGGGTTGCTGACCTTCAGCCAGAATGGGAAATCATTGTTGTGTAAAGTATCCTGACAAATATGGAGCGACTATCTTCACTTCTTAGCCGGTTAAATTGGCGTCGGGGACGTGGCTGATCGAAAATTGAAATAGGGAAGAGTGAAAGTGCTGACGGCCGCAACTACATGATCGATCAGGAAGTGTATCGAGTAACGGGCAGCCGTACACTTCGGCGATCTGGCAAACATGCCAAACGAACTATTAGTTGTTCACGTTGAAAGCTGAATTACGGCCGCTAGAAAATGGACGGACGAACAGAGGGCGCGGCAAGCTGCGTTGATTCATGGCTGGCAACCCTGGAAACACAGCACGGGTGCGCGTACACCTGAAGGCAGGGCCGCATCCAGTCGTAACGCTTTCAGGTTTACGATCCGCAAAGCTTGGCTGTTTGGGCGCTGGTTGCTAAATGAATCCAGAAAATGCCGGGCTGGGCTGCCGTGCGCATCTATTGCCGAAATCAACGATATGGAAGCCCGGCACGGTTTTGTGGGAAAGCGAACCAAAGCAAAACGGTAACATCGTTTGTACTGTTCCAAGGTTTGAACAACATCAAAACAAACCCCATAAGCGGTTAGAAACGCCAACCCATGAAAGCGCAATTGAAGATGTTTGAAAAGCATCAAATAGAGGCTATGACGCATTAGCCGCAGCCTCAAAAAGAGGCCGGGATAGGCTAGGGCTTAAGTTATCGTGTTGCTAAGTTAACACATCTTCCAACAATCCCGCTTAGGCTTAGGCTTTGCTTATGGTTGCGGAAAATTTGTTGGACGTTGGTGAGGCCGGATGGTTACCATGTGCCAATTGCCACCCTTCGCATATGACTGCTGTCAGGCAGCGGAATAACTAGAAGTCTACTGCTGTTAGCGGTAATTATAGCTGGCCTTACCCCCATTTTTGTCGAAATATTTTACGCTTTCGCGCTTCTCTCATTTTCTCTGATCGCTCTAAGCCATGATCTGACAGTGCTTCGAGGTTAATTATGGCTAATTTGCATGATTTTTGCTTTTGTCATTGCAGATCTGACAAATCGTGTGATCAGCAGACCTAACACGCAAAAAATTTCTACTCAGCCATGGAGGATGCAATGAAAAATATGTTCAATAAAAAAGTCTCTCGATTAGTCGCGGCTTCGATATTTATGTTTGGAAGTCTTGTGAGCAACATTTCTCATGCTTCACTTGCGACCAATGCGGAGATTTATTTGCAATCTGACCCTGGTAGCTGGGTTGGCGGAGCAATTGGCGCTCCGAACGTAACATGGATTCATGGGGTAGACGGAATATTCTCCTCGTCTGGTGGTGGCCCAGGCGGTGCATTGATTCAATACCAAGGGTCTGCCCCTTGGACCTTCGAATTTGTTGCCCCAACGTATGACACTCAGACCAATACAAATACTGGTACCCCGTTACATGTGGGTATGTACTTGAACGCGACGAGATACCCTTTTAATTCGCCCACCACGGCTGGTATGTCGATTTATGGCAATGGCAGGGGTGACAACATATCCGATGGTTGGTTTAATGTGCTCGACGTGGCGTTCGACGGATCTGGAAATCTTCTGCGTCTAGCCGTTGACTTCAAGCAGTATGACGAAACAAACACAATGTCCGGACCAGGGCTTTTCGGCTCACTGCGCTATAACGACTCAGGGATTGCTCTCAACACCACGGGCGTCGCACCTGTCCCGGTTCCTGCAGCCGCATGGTTGTTTGGGTCTGGTCTGTTGGGTTTAATAGGCATTTCACGTCGCAAGACAGTTTAACGTTATTAAATTATGCACTAATGCAGCAACAAAAGGGTCGCCGTATTTATTTCTGAATTTGATTTCTCTTCGCTGATCTTTCAATAGTTTGAAAGACACTTTGGTTCATAGCGGTGCTAACGATTGTCGGCTTTGAGATAGAGGATTTGCAAATTTGTGTGACCGTAGTGGGTCGATAGGCTACCTTCAAATCCTCGCTTTCGCGTAATTTATTTCCAGAGTTGATTGACAGGTTTGAGTCAATTTCAGCCTGGTTGTCGTGACTTATATTGAAAGGACTTCCGGCTACGTATAGACGCCTCCATATTTCTCCGAAGGTGTCATTTAGCAATACGTTAACTTAACCCATAGCGGGATAGTGAGGTTTAAATCTCAACAACCAAACGTTATACGACCGGCTGTGTAATGCGCTTTGTTTGCTAACCCGGAATATCGTGACCATTAAGCGCGCGCGTGATGTTTTGACTGCTGGACGCTTTCTCAAAATCCCCCATGAAAGACCGAAATCCAAGGTACTTGGAAACAATTTTCAACGGTGCGGGCATTGCAAGCTGCGATGATCGTCTAGATACAGAGTAACGAAATTTTGGTAACGGTCACGGTGCGTTTGTGAAACAACCCAACAGAGAAGGATTGTTGAAACGCCACCCCATGAATGCGAAATTTATCGGCAATGTGTGAGGCGCTGGTGACAATTTTGGTTAAAATTAACTCCAGCGGGTATGGCGTGTGTAGCTAGATGGGTAGCTAGCGCAATACTAAAATACGTAGAACCGCATGGATAGGGGGTTGCAAGCCATGTTAGATATTACTTTCCATCTGTGAAAAAGCCGGCCAAAGTTACCTGCCCGACTTGCGGCGTTTTGGTGGAATGGATTGAGTCCAGCAAGTTTCGTCCTTTTTGTTCAGAACGCTGCCGCCTGATTGATCTGGGGCAATGGGCTACGGAAAGTTATCGCATTCCCGAGCCGGATAAGCCCGGGCAAGAGAATGTCGATTCGGAAAACGAAAGTTAATCCGCCTGCATAATTCGTACACCGTCTGTGCTGCCCAAGAGCAATACATCTGCAGGACGTTGGGCAAACAGACCATTGGTGACCACCCCCACAATCTGGTTGATACGTGTTTCCAGTTCAACCGGATTTGCAATGGCCAGGTTATGCACATCCAGAATCACATTCCCATTGTCGGTAGTGAACCCTGTGCGTAGCTTGGGTTGGCCACCCAGTTTGACCAATTCGCGTGCTACGTATCCTTGTGCCATGGGAATCACTTCGACAGGTAAAGGAAACGAGCCCAATACGTCGACCAATTTGGATGCGTCTGCTAAGCAAATGAATTTTTTGCTGCACGCGGCAACAATTTTTTCGCGCGTGAGCGCGCCGCCGCCGCCCTTGATCATGTGCATGTGACGTGTAATTTCATCCGCACCATCCACATATATTTCCAGTTCTCCCACGCTGTTCAGATCAAGGACCTGAATGCCATGATTCTTCAATCGCTGTGCGGTGGCTTCGGAACTGGCTACTGCTGCTTCTAAGCGGTCTTTAATAGTGGCCAGTTCATCAATAAAAAAATTGGCAGTGGAACCTGTACCCACGCCGATAATTCCTTGTGGAACATACTCAATTGCGGCATGTGCGACAGCCTGTTTCAGTTGATCCTGCGTCATTGTCATTATGCAACCCTCGTTTACAACAAAACTTGCAGGATAGCTATATTCTGCTTTTTTCACAAACACCTCAAAGCCTGCTAATCTTGGCTACTGTTCTTGTCCAAAGTTGCATCATGTCAACCGCACACGCACTCAATGATTATCTGGTCCGCATTCTCACATCCCGGGTCTACGACGTTGCTATCGAATCTCCGCTCGAACGCGCACCCAATTTATCCGCGCGCATCGGAAATAACGTATGGTTGAAACGCGAGGATTTACAGTCGGTTTTCTCGTTCAAACTGCGTGGTGCCTATAACAAAATTTCCGGTTTATCCAAACAGGCGCTCGCTTCCGGTGTGATCACCGCATCCGCTGGAAACCACGCACAGGGCGTGGCACTGGCGGCACAGGAATTGGGCTGTCATGCCACTATCGTCATGCCGTTACCCACACCGCAAATCAAAGTGAACGCGGTCAGGGCACGTGGCGCTAAAGCAGTCCTGTTTGGTGATTCCTATGATGAAGCTTATGCACATGCGCAGATACTGGCTCAGGCGAGCGGTGCGACTTATGTGCATGCTTACGATGACCCGGATGTGATCGCCGGTCAGGGCACGGTTGCCATGGAAATCCTGCGCCAGTATAGCGGCCACCTTGACGCCATATTCGTACCCGTCGGCGGTGGTGGACTGATAGCCGGAATAGCCGTGTATATCAAGGCGCTCAGGCCAGAAATCAAAGTGATCGGCGTGGAGCCGGAAGATGCTGATGCGATGGCGCGTTCCCTGGCACAGCACGAGCGGGTATTGCTGAGCCAGGTAGGCCTATTCGCAGATGGTGTCGCGGTGAAACAGGTGGGAGAAGAAACTTTCCGTCTGGCCAGCCAGTATGTGGATGAAATCATCCGGGTGGACAATGATGCGATCTGTGCTGCAATCAAGGATGTATTTGAAGATACCCGTTCGATCCTGGAACCCTCAGGCGCTTTAAGTGTGGCTGGTGCCAAGCTGTGGTGCGCGCGTGAAGCGGCTACTGACAAAACCCTGGTTGCGATTGCCAGTGGCGCCAACATGAATTTTGAACGGCTACGTTACATTTCCGAACGCGCTGAACTGGGTGAGCAGCGTGAAGCCGTGCTGGCAGTCACTATTCCTGAGGCACCCGGTAGCTTCAAGGCGTTTTGCACGTTGCTGGGCACGCGTAACATTACAGAATTCAATTACCGTTACTCGGATAATAGCGATGCGCATGTATTTGCAGGGGTGCAAGTGTCGAGCCGCGACGAGGCGGCGCAACTGGTTACCATGCTGAAAGACAATGGCCTGACTGCCGTGGATTTGACGGAGAATGAAATGGCCAAGCTGCATGTGCGTTACCTGGTCGGTGGTCATGCACCACAGGTGGAAAACGAGCGCGTCTACCGATTTGAATTTCCAGAACGCCCCGGCGCACTGATGCGTTTTCTCAACAGTATCGGCCAGCAGTGGAACATCAGTTTGTTCCATTACCGCAACCACGGGGCTGATTATGGTCGCGTGTTGGTAGGAATACAGGTGTCGTCGGCAGAACAGGCGAGCTTCCAGGCGTCGCTGGATCAATTGGGTTATCGCTACTGGGACGAAAGCCAGAATCCGGCTTATACCTTGTTTTTGGGTTAGGCTGGTGAAGAATTTCTTTCGATATCTGCTGCGTTTGAGCAGGAAATTGCGCGCCTCTATAGCCGTACTAGTGATTTGTCTGAGCTTGTTGCCGCTAACAGGATATGCAAATGACGACGCAGATTTCCTGGCTGCGCGCGAGGCTTTCCGCACCGGTAAAACCCAATTGCTCCCCGGCTATGCTGAACGTCTCAAAGGCTCCATCCTGCTGCCGTATGTTCAGTACTGGGAGTTATCGTCACGCCTGAAGGATGCCAGCGCGTATGAAATTCGCGATTTCATGGCGCGTAATACGGACAGCGTCCTCTCTGACAAGTTGCGAGGAGATTGGCTGCATTTACTCGGCAAGAATCAGGATTGGAACACGTTCCTGACGGAGTACCCCTTGCTGGTCAAATCGGATTTGGGTCTCCAGTGCTATGCCATACGCGGTCGTATTGCCCAGGGTGAGACGCTGGCGCAGAAAGATGGTGTGGCACTCTGGTTTACAGGCAAGGATTTACCCGAAGCGTGTACGCCACTATTTGAAAATCTTGTCGCAGCCCAGCTCATTAGCACGGATGATATCTGGCAACGCTTTCGTCTGGCGCTGGGATCCGGTAATCAAAGTGTGGCGAAAGCAGTGCTTGGCTATTTGCCCAAACAGCAGCCGAACGCGCGACTCATTGATACGGTAACAAGCAACCCCGAACGAATGCTGGGTAAATCGGCCCTGGATCTGGATAGCCGGTACGGGCGCGAATTGACGATCTATGCCATCGAACGGCTGGCTCGAAAGGATGCGCGCAATGCTGTGCCCTTATGGGAAGCAATCCGTGCTGATTTTTCAGTGTCGGATCAACGTTATGTCTGGGGGCAGCTGGGGCTGTATGCAGCGCGTCAGCATCTTCCGGAGGCATTGGGCTGGTTTGATCGGGCCGGCGTGGACGGCATGAATGATGAATTGTTTGCCTGGAAAGTACGTGAAGCACTGCGGCTAGGCAATTGGGACGTAGTGCAAGCAACCATTCTGCAGATGAGTGACAGTGAACGAGGCGAGTCGGCGTGGCGATACTGGCTGGCACGCGCCTACAAGATGCACAACAAGCTATATCAGGCGAATGCCTTGTTGGCGCCGCTGTCGCGTGAGCATGATTTTTACGGTTTGCTGGCAGAAGAGGAACTCGGCACCTCGCTGGGTGAACGGACCATGAACTTTAAAGTGGAAAAGGATGAAGTCGCCGCCATGGGGCGTGTCACGGATATTGCCAGGGCGCTGGCTTTATACAAACTGGATTTAAGTGCCGAGGCAAACAGGGAGTGGAACTGGGCAACGCGCAATTTTGATGATCGACGCTTGCTCGCCGCCGCCGAATTGGCGCGTCAGAACGATTGGTATGACCGCGCTATCAATACGGCCAACCGAACCAAGCTGTTGCATGACTTTGATCTGCGTTTTTTGGCGCCTTATCGTGACGTTGCTCACAAATACGCCAAGGAATATGGTCTGGACGAAGCCTGGGTATACGGTCTGATGCGTCAGGAGAGTCGTTTTGTATCACAGGCCAAGTCCGGCGTGGGGGCCGCAGGGCTGATGCAGATTATGCCGGCAACAGCGCGCTGGATTGCCAACAAACTGGGGATCAGTCATTTCAAGGCGAGTAGCATACATGAGCTGGATACCAATATGCAGTTTGGTATGTACTACCTGAAAACCATACAGCAAAATCTGGATGGGTCGATTGTGCTGGCTACCGCAGGTTACAACGCGGGACCAGGGAGAGCCCGTCGCTGGCGTGGGGAACAGGCACTGGAGGGGGCGATTTATGCTGAGAGTATTCCTTTTAGCGAAACGCGTGACTACGTCAAGAAGGTCATGGCCAATGCGATCTATTACGCACGCAGCTTCGGTCAGCCGGGAAAGTCTCTTAAGGAGCGGCTAGGCACCATCACAGGAGTGGCGACACCACCACTGTGTGGAGGAACCGATGAAAATGCGCCGTCTTGCGACAACTGACCCGCCCCGCAGCGGGCGCGGGTTTTAGGTTAAAATCCACGGCTTTGTAAGCTTCTCTTCAGGATCAGGCAATGAAATTCAATAATATTTGTGTATTGGGTGGGAATGGATTTGTAGGAGCCAACATCGTGCGTATGCTGGCTGCACAGGGGCGCAAAGTGCGCGTCCTTACCCGTAACCGTGAGCGAGCCAAAGATCTGATTGTGTTGCCTACCGTGGAGGTGGTTGATGCCGATATCCACGATCCGGCACAACTTAAACACCATTTTCAGGGCATGGATGCGGTCATCAATCTGGTCGGGATACTGCATGAAATTCGCCCGGGGCGCACCGATAAACCCAGCGCACGGCGCGGTGATTTTCAACAGCTGCATGTCGAATTGCCGCGCAAGGTAGTCCATGCATGCACCGAAAACGGTATCCAGCGGCTGTTGCAGATGAGTGCGCTGGGTGCTTCCGGCACCTCCAACAGTGCCTATCAGCGTTCCAAGGGCATCGGTGAGGCACTGGTACGCGAGGCCGGCATGCCACATTCCGATAATGAACGCTGGTATCTCGATGGCCCGAAATTCGTGCGCGGTGCCAGGTTGTACACCACAATTTTCAGACCTTCCGTGGTTTTTGGCCGGGGCGACAGCTTCCTCACTCTGTTTGCCAGATTGGCGCAGACATTCCCGTTTATTCCGTTGGGCAGCGCGCACGCAAAATTCCAGCCGGTGTGGGTGGAGGATGTGGCGCGAGCGTTCGTGCAAGCCATGGATGACATTGCCAGCTTTGGACAGACTTATGACCTGTGTGGCCCCAAGGTTTATACCCTAGAGGAACTGGTGAATCTGGCTGGGCAGACCGTTGGTGCGCATCCGCGCATCCTTGCGCTGTGTAACATGATGTCCTATTGGCAGGCTTGGGCGATGGAATTCAAACCGGGTAAAAAAGTCATGACGCGCGACAATTACTTCGCCATGCAAGTGGATAACATCTGCAGCGGAGAATTTCCGGCACCTGCGGGTTACAAGCCTGCGGCACTCGAATCTGTTGCCCCAAAGTATCTTCGTGACAGTCATCCGCGCGGCCGCTATCAGGCATTCCGCAATCGTGCCGGCCGCTGATTTCTGACATGCAGATATACGCGGTCGGCGGCGCAGTGCGGGACGAATTGCTCGGTCTGCCCGTTAAAGATCGCGATTATGTCGTGGTGGGCAGTACCCCCGAAGCCATGTCGAAACTGGGTTACCAACCGGTAGGACGTGATTTCCCAGTATTTTTGCATCCGGTTACGCATGATGAATATGCGCTTGCTCGTACCGAGCGCAAGACCACGCGTGGCTATAAGGGGTTTGAAGTGAGCGCTGCCCCGGAAGTCACGCTGGAGCAGGATCTTGCGCGGCGCGACTTGACTATCAATGCGATCGCCAAAGCCGAGACCGGTGAACTGATTGATCCTTATGGTGGTTACCGTGACATTGAGGCGCGCGTGTTCCGCCATGTCAGTGCTGCATTCGTTGAGGATCCGGTCAGGGTTTTGCGCGTGGCGCGTTTCATGGCACGTTTTACCGATTTTTCCATTGCGCCGGAAACGCTGGCTTTGATGCGCGAAATGGTTAGCAGCGGTGAAGTCGATCATCTGGTAGCCGAACGTGTCTGGCAGGAATTGGCGCGCGGCCTGATGGAAGCACAACCCTCACGCATGTTCGAGACGCTGCGTGCCTGCGGCGCCCTGGCGCGGATCATGCCCGAAGTCGATCGGTTGTTCGGTGTGCCGCAACCACCGCAATATCATCCCGAAATTGATACAGGCATCCACGTGATGCTGGTGGTGGATTACTCGGCCGCCCAAAACTGCTCCCTGCCGGTGCGCTTCGCCGCGCTTACCCATGACTTGGGCAAGGGCACCACCCCCGCTGCAGAGTGGCCAAGTCATCATGGCCACGAAGCGCGCAGCGTCGGGTTGGTAAAAGCACTCTGTCAACGTATCCGGGTACCTAACGAGTGCCGTGATCTGGCGCTGATGACCGCCCGTTATCATGGTGACGTTCATCGGGCGCAGCAGCTACGCCCCATCACTATTCTGAACATGCTGGAAGCGACGGATGCCATGCGTCGGCCGGAGCGCTTTGCGCAATTTTTGCAGGCTTGCGAATGTGACGCACGCGGCCGGCCAGGTTTTGAAACCTGCGACTACCCGGCAGCGGATCACCTGCGTACCGCTTTGACAGCGGCGCAAAGTGTGGATGCGGGGTCGATAGCGCATAACGGTGCAAGCAGCGATGTCGGCGAGCGCATTCGTGCTGCGCGTCTGCTGGCAATACGTCATGCGCTGGGTGTGATGCAGGACGACGATGCACCGTGATCCCGGTCGCGGTTAAATGTGATTGCGGTATCGCGGTGATTATCAATAATTGCCCTGAATCTGTGCCACAGTTGCACTGACATTGAGATCAAGTGTGTTACCCGGATCGTAAGGCAGCATCGTGGTAAAGTCGCGGCCACGATAACGGTACACTACGTTGTAGCCCGAGACTACCTGGCGGTAATTGTCCTGTACCCGACAGCGTTCGACCTGACGTGGCTGGTAACCATAGCTGTCACGGTTGCTGATGTTGTCACCCACCATGGCGCCGGTGACCGCGCCCACGGCTGTCGCTGCCGTACGCCCATTACCCCTCCCTACGGTATTGCCGAGCAAACCACCTATCAAGCCCCCGACAATGGCACCCCCATAAGAGCGGTTTTCATTGCGGTATTCCCCTCCGACAGTTTCGGTCCAGCACTCGCGATGCGGCTCGTTTATCTGTTGATAGACGGGAGTCGAGGAAACCACTTGAGCGCGGTCGGTAAAGTTCATACCCGGATCAGCCTGCGCAATGGAGGCAGTGGCTGCCAGTAACAGGACGGGTACGATTATTCTTGGGGTATGCATGGTGGTTCTCCTCATATACTGGCGTGACATGGATCGGTCAAACCCGGCGCTACTGACGCCCACGGCCATCGTTCCCGGATTGCTGGTCGCGCTCTTGGCGGCGTTCGAAACCATAACCAAAACGGCCTGGGCGATCATCGCGCCGCACTTCATTCTGCTGTCGGCTATTACCTCCATCGCCACGCTGTTCGGCGCGACGACCGTTGTCACGCGCATCATTGCCGTCATCGCGGCTTGCCAGCAGAAGCGGTATGGCGTTATTCATGGCCGGGAGATGGTTAAATGCAGGTTCGGCAAATACGGGCGTCACACTGCCTAGAAAAATGCCAAAAGAAACAATAGGAATAAGGTTGCGTATTTTCATGGTTGGCTCCTTTGTGCGTAATGCTGTTTCCGAATCCACAGCTTTACTATGAACGATAGAGCTTGCAAAAACATTTCCAATCAGCATAAAACTGTAACAGAGTGTAACCGGGTAGCTAAACCACTCACGACGGCTGTATATTGGCGACATGGAAAATAACCAAGAACACATTCTGGTCGTGGATGACGACGCCGGCTTGCGCGCATTGCTGGAACAATACCTTGTCGGTCAAGGTTATACCGTAACCTGTGTAGCGGATGGCGGGGAGATGGATGAGGCATTGAGCCGGATTGAGCCGCATCTGGTGATCCTGGACTTAATGCTGCCTGGCGAAGATGGCCTGTCGATTGCGCGCAGGCTGCGTGCCACCATGGCACTGCCGATCATAATGCTGTCAGCGCGAGGCGAGGATATTGATCGTATCGTCGGGCTGGAAGTGGGGGCAGACGATTACATGCCCAAACCCTTCAATCCACGTGAATTGCTGGCGCGGATACGGGCTGTGCTGCGCCGCAAGCAGGGGATTGCTACCACAGAAGCAGCCGTCAACAGTATTGCCAGCTTCGGCCCATTCAGTCTGGACCTGGATGCCCAGCGCCTACTGCGTGACAACGAAGAAATACCGATCACCACGGCAGAATTCGCCATTCTGCGTATTTTTGTCGAACACCCCAATCGTGTCCTGACCCGTGACAGCCTGATGGATATGATCAAAGGCTACGAACGTGATCCATTTGATCGCAGCATCGATGTACGCGTTACCCGTCTACGGCGCAAAATCGAACCCGATCCGGGCAATCCGGTATTCATCCGCACGGTTTGGGGACAAGGTTATTTATTTGCGCCAAAAGGCGCCGCTGCATGAGGCTATTGCCGGCGTCGCTGTTCGGGCGCACTGCGACGATCCTTGGGCTGGCATTTCTGGTATTTCAGATTGCTGCTCTGGCTGTGGTGGCACTTACCATTCTGAAGCCAATGGCGCTACGTTCGGCCGACGATCTGGCGGGGTTGATGGTGTTGTCAGTTCAGACATGGGTGGAATTACCGCCCGAAACACGACCTTATTTTGAGCGGGAACTGGCTGTGCATCATCACTTGCTCATCAAGCGCGTGGATGCACCGCTGGAAGAGCGGGCGGACAGTTTTCTGAATAGTCACTATATCGAACAATCGCTTACCCGGCGCACCGGGCAGGATATTATGCTAAAGGCGGGTGAAAATGGTTGGGTCTGGGCGGAAATGCGTATGGGTGGACACCTGATCCGAATTGGCTTCGAACGTGACCGCTATGGCGTGCAATCGCCCCTCGCTGCTGTTGGCCTGGTGAGCCTGGGTGCCTTGTTAACCTGGCTGACTGCCATTGTCATGGTACGGCGTATCAGTCGTACGCTGGTGCGGCTGGGCGCGGCGGCAGGGGAAGTGGGACAAGGGCAAATGCCGCAGCCGCTGCCGGAATCAGGCGCTACGGAGCTGGCTTCGCTGACCCGCGCCTTCAACCTTATGGCCAATGAAGTCCAGGCGTTGCTGGCCAATCGCACGACTCTGCTGGCCGGCATATCACATGATTTGCGTACGCCTATTGCACGTATGCGGTTGGCCCTTGCCATGCTGCCGCAAGACGCCGATGCACGATTGATCACACAAATTGAGCATGACCTGGAAGAGATGAATCGTCTGATTGGCAGCTTTCTTGAACTGTCACGTGGCTTGCAGGCAGAGCCGGTACAAAAGCTTGATCTTGGCGCATTGCTGGACGAACTGGCCGAAGATGCCAACCGTAGCGGGGGAAAAGTGGAATGGGCCAGGCAACATACCTGTATCGCTACAGCAGGACCCAATTCATTGCGGAGGGTATTATCGAACCTGATTGAGAACGCGCTACGGTATGGTGAGAATAAACCGGTTACACTGGAATGTGTGTGCACAGCAGAAGAGGCGCTGATTAGAATTATGGATCGTGGTCCGGGTATTCCACCAGATCAGGTCGAGGCGGTATTTCGTCCGTTCTACCGTCTGGAAACTTCACGTAACAAAGCAACCGGTGGCAGCGGCTTGGGTTTGGCCATCGCGCAGCAGCTTGCACAAGCCAACCATTGGCAAGTCCTGTTATTGCCGCGTACAGGTGGTGGTTTGATTGCCGAAGTGCATATCCCGGCAGCCTCTTCTTCCATTGCCGAGCTATAACGCGCTGTTCTGCGCACGTTCACTTTCAAGCCTTTGCTTCATTGATTCGCATCAGCACTTTCAACCTGATCCATTTGTTCCGCAGAATCCATCAGAGATTGTACCGCCCGCTCGAAAAGCGGTTGATCCTCAATGAATCGTACACGCTGATTCGTCACCAGTCGCCGGAATACATTCAGACGCATCAGGATGGGCGAACTTTGTTCATCCAGGCTCAATATTAAATTGGATGCGTCTGCACTCACCCAGCTTAAACGCGCGCGGCTCGGTGTTTTGCTTATTTTTATCTCGATGAAAATGCCACTATGAAGACGTTCGGTAATGCTGTTGTCAAATCGGGTTTGCGCTTCTTGTGTAGCGGGGCTGGTGTTGGTTATTGCATTGGGGGGGGCAGCGGGTTCCTCTTCTTGGTCGAAATCAGCATCAAACGATAAAATATCAGCATCCAGCTGTTTGATGATCCCATCCAATAAGGCGACTTCGGCAGCACGTTGTGCGTTTTCCGTTACTGGCAACTGTTCAACAGGCACATTTTTAACCAGGTGCTCGAAGGACTTGTGCATCACGGGCAGAGACGGTATTTGAAAAGACTTGTTGATTGAACGTAATGCACGTGTATGTGCATCAAACAACCAGTCAAACAGTTCTTTCACCTGCTTTTCCGGCCAGGCAATCAGCGCCAGCCCTTCGCGCAGGTTGCGAATCATGATGGGCAATATTACCGACATTTCCTGGCGATCAAACTCATCCACCTTGGGTATGATGCTCCAGACCAGATCGGGGACCAGCGAGCGAAATCGTTCCGTGCGCATCGTATTTGTGCTTTCGGCACGCTCGATTACCAATACCCATGTTTTCGACAGAAAATTGTGCAGATAGGCGTCAAGCGTAAGGCCCGACAAGGTTTCCGCCATCTGTGCCCAGATGTGGGTAAATCGTAACGTCCGGCTTTGCACATTCTCAATTGCTTCAACTGCGCGATTTAGCTTTTCATCTTTGCTGCGTAGTTCTGCTGCTACAAATGCATCAAAATCATCCAGCAATTTAGCAAACAAGAAGGCAAACGTATCCAGGTCATTTACTGCCTCGTTCAACAGCGTTTCCACGATCAGGCAGATTTTCGCGCTCATCCTGACGCTGTCGGGGTCTAGTTGCTTTAACCCAACGGAAATGGCGCCGATGCGATTGATCAGAACGCGGACAGGGTGACCTTTTTGAGTCAATAAGGAAGGATCGCGTAACGCTAACTTCAATACCAGGAACTGTAATCTGCCCAGTTGTGCCCGGACTTCTGACGGTACCTGGTTGTCGCGTAAAATGAACTCGAACAGCATGGCAACCACATCGATGGTCATTTGCTCATCGATTTCCTGAGTCTGCTCACCAAGCTTGGCGCGTTGTTCCAGAATCAGATTACGCACCTCACCGTTACTGCCCAGCATATCGGCTGTGACGGGGGTTTGTTCTTGCAGAAGTGTGTCTATTGATTGCGCCAGTTGAACCGTTAATACTCGGGGGGCCTCAGATGGTGTATAGGATTTTGGTGCGTTCGATGTGCCTGCCGGTTTCTCGTGATTACCCAAAAATTTGCGTAGTACCTGGCCTACTTTCTGGGCGCCGCTTAACCAACCGGTTACTGCGGGATTGTTGTCATGTGTCTGATTTGTCGTCCCCGCACTAGCCATCTGGGAGGCATCGCCAGCCTTTGATTCTGATGCGCCGCCATACCCGGATGCCTTGTCGCTATAACGCTTCACCATACTTAATAGCTGATCGACTTTTTGTTCATGCGTGCCCGTCAAAATATTAGGGACGGTAGGTTGATTTGTCCCAGTAGATGGATTTGCTCCCTCACCAAGCTTGTTGGTATTGGTAATGCCGGCGGCAGGTTTTTGGAATGCTTGGGTTGCATTCTGGGTGGATGCGGCGTTAGCCATGTTTTTGATGGTTTGGGGAAACTGT
Organism: Pseudomonadota bacterium; assembly: GCA_040388645.1. Taxonomy (GTDB): domain Bacteria; phylum Pseudomonadota; class Gammaproteobacteria; order Burkholderiales; family Sulfuriferulaceae; genus Sulfuriferula. Next base: position 117,548 of record JAZKBM010000005.1, on the reverse strand, counting down.
TCTACGCGCTGCGCTGGCGCAGGAACGGATGCATTTCCACGGCCTGTCTCATCAATGCCCGGTGGGGGGCTGCCATGATAGGCTGTGGGGGGGACTGTAGTAGCTTCAGTACTGTTATCCAGACTTGTTTCATGCCCCCTGAGGCTGGTTTGTCTGGTGATGTCAACTTTGCCGGATAATTTCTTGATTCGAAGCGGCAATTCGGCAGCAATACCGTTTTGTGCCAGGAACGCATTCACACTGGCATAAATGCCATCAATAGAGCCTTCCATTCCGGTGGCCAATAATTGCGTGAGCACGTGTTCTAAGTCATTTGGCAAACCCATATTTTCAGCTGCATCGACCAGCGATCGTGAAACGAGGTATGGCCGGAATGGACCTTCTCGTTCCTTGATGTCATCTTGACCAAACAACAAGGCAATCCGGATATTCAGGTCACGTAACTGTTCCGTAGCTTCATTGCGAAAACGATCGGTATATTTAACCAGCTGTAGTTCCCCTTCGAATACCGAGGTTTCTACTAGTGACAGCGTAATCTCCTGACCCGGCTGCGAAAAAGCTGGCCGGAACGTACTGTAAGCGGTTTGCATGCTGCGATTAAGCAATTTATCCATGCTGTCATTCAGGCGCTGCCTGAGTTCGGCATTGCGCTCGCGTAACACCGTATGTACCGTGAAATAATGACTCTGTTCTAACGAAGATCTGCTGTTGTCTGCCTTTTTGAATGCATTTTCAATGCTGGAAGGCAGAAATTGGTCAAATGCACTCAAGTATGCTTGCAAAAACTCTATCTTTGCGGCAATCAACAGTTCTTTTGGATCGGTCATGACCCTACCCTTCTAATCGAGATAACACAGACCTAATCTGTCTCATTTTTAATTAATGCCAATTTAACGAAGTAGTGCCTGAAATTTAACAGACTGGGAGAATTTTTTCGTTTTCCGATTGGCCGGAATATTCGCGCAAAATAAGTCGATGTGGGATGTTTCACCTTGGAAAATCATGAGTTATAGTAAGATAAAATTCTATAATTTATTGATATTAATTGATTTTTTTATAGGTGATGAGGGTTGTTTAATGAAAATGGTTTTTATTTTTTTCGAACCCCGATACGGCACCCTTTGGTTCGTGCTGCTTCCGTCTTGGCATTGGCGCATTTACGGCAACACCAGCGTACGTTGCCTTTTGAATCGGCAATGCGCGCACCGTCGGTACCAGCTGGATAATGCCGGGCACATCCGTAGCAAAATAGCTGCTCAGCAATCACTTATATTTCTCCTGTTACATGCATGTCTAGTCGTGCATCCGTTTTTTATGCCCACATTTTAAATGTGGGGCAATAGCTTGCCGCTTTCCGTCTGTAGTTTGGGGTGCTATCTGTCTACGGTACCAAGCGCAATCAAATATGGACAGCGCTATATTTAAATAGCGAAATCGAGATGATGGCTATTGGCGTGGCGTTTCCAATAATATCGGACACCTTAAAAAAAACCCCCGTGCGAACACGGGGGCAAAAATCTGCCACGATGTTTTGTGGCAGAGAGGGTACGTCGCCCTACCAGGGACGCTGCTTGAGTATTTTTACTTCCAGAAACAATAAACTCACGCACACCATCAGGGTGCGGTTGGTCTTGGCTTTGAAAAATTCAAATAGCGCCTGGGTGGGCGTAAATTGAATAGTAATTTTGTCGGATAGCTGCATAGTCATGGTAGTGGCCTTTGCGGTTATCAATGCAATCGCCGTGCCTGTGGATGATGGTTGGTGAGATGCCCTGTTTCTGGCGGTTTATACAGTGGTAATGATGCTGAGCAGGCATTCATTGCGCGGAACTGTAGTCAATCCTGTCGTGTTTTCGTCAGCGCGCCATGCCATCGCCAGCGCAATTTGGACGCAAACGAAGTAAAATCCCGCTTTTAATAAAAAACGCACGCCCCATGCTGACTTTTCAGGAAATCATTCTTACATTGCAACAATACTGGGCCAAACAAGGCTGCGCGTTGTTACAGGCTTACGATATGGAGGTGGGAGCGGGCACCAGTCACACGGCAACATTCCTGCGCGCACTTGGCCCCGAGCCATGGAAAGCGGCCTATGTCCAGCCATCGCGTCGTCCCAAAGATGGTCGCTATGGCGAAAATCCAAACCGTTTACAGCACTACTACCAGTTTCAGGTCGTACTCAAACCCGCACCCGAAAATATTCTGGAGTTGTACCTAGGTTCGCTGGAAGCCTTGGGCTTCGACCTGAAGCAGAATGACGTACGTTTTGTCGAGGATGACTGGGAAAATCCCACATTGGGTGCCTGGGGGCTGGGTTGGGAGGTATGGTTGAATGGCATGGAAGTGACGCAGTTCACTTATTTTCAGCAGGTCGGCGGCATCGACTGCAAGCCCATCACCGGAGAGATTACTTATGGTCTGGAACGCCTTGCCATGTATCTGCAAGGTGTGGAAAGCGTTTACGACCTGATCTGGACTGAGGGACTCAGTTATCGCGATGTGTATCATCAGAATGAAGTCGAGCAGTCCACCTATAACTTCGAGCACAGTGATGTGGAATTTCTGCTCAGCGCATTTGGCAGCCACGAGAAAAAAGCGCAGGAACTCATGCAGGCGCAATTGTCGCTACCAGCATACGAACAAGTGCTGAAAGCCGCGCATACGTTCAACCTGCTGGACGCGCGCGGTGCGATTTCAGTGACCGAGCGCGCTGCCTATATTGGCCGCATCCGTAACCTTGCGCGTAGCGTAGCAAAAAACTATCTGGATAGCCGCGCGCGTCTGGGTTTTCCTATGGCGCCACGTGCATGGGCGGATGAAGTCCTGGCACAAATGGAAAAGAAAGTAGCAGCGGCATGAGCGTACAACATTTACTGATTGAATTATTCGTAGAGGAATTACCGCCCAAGTCGCTGAAAAAACTGGGTGAAGCTTTTGCCACACTTCTGGCGGATAGTCTTAAATCGCAAGGATTGGCTGCCGCTGATGCAGCTGTGACCATTTTTGCAACACCGCGTCGATTGGCTGTGCGGGTATCGGAAGTGGTTGCCCGCGCGCCAGACAGACCCGTTTCGCACAAGCTGATGCCGGTGAGCGTAGGGCTGGACGCGGCAGGGAATGCGACGCCCGCCCTAATCAAGCGTTTATCCGCACTGGGGGTGGCTGCCTCGGTGGTGCCGCAACTCAGACGTGCGGCAGACGGCAAAAACGAAGCTTTGTTCTACGACAGCATTGCCCCCGGTACCTTGCTCGTGAATGGCGTGCAGACTGCGCTAGAGACCGCCATGGCAAAACTGCCGATACCCAAGCTAATGAGCTATCAGTTGGCTGATGGCTGGAGCAGCGTCAGCTTCGTGAGACCATTGCACGGACTGGTCGCGCTGCATGGCGCGGACGTCGTGCCGGTTAGCGCGTTGGGGCTAAGCGCCGGACGCGCAACCCAAGGCCATCGCTTTGAAGCCTCTGTCAATCCGGTGGTCATCCGGGATGCAAATAGTTATGCGGAACAACTGCGAAACGAAGGTGCCGTAATCGCCAGTTTTGCCGAACGCCGCGTCGAAATAATACGCCAGTTCGACGCCTTGACCGCGCAGCATGGCTTGAAACCCATTGAAGACGACGCACTACTGGATGAGGTCACTGCGTTGGTCGAGCGCCCCAATGTCTTGCTCGGGAAATTCGACAAGGCTTTCCTCGACGTGCCGCAGGAATGCCTGATTTTGACCATGAAGGCGAACCAGAAATATTTTCCGTTACTGGATGCGGCAGGCAAGCTCACTAACCAGTTTCTGGTGGTTTCCAACATTTGCCCGGCAGACCCCAGTGCGGTGATCGGCGGCAATGAGCGTGTGATACGCCCACGTCTTGCCGATGCCAGATTTTTCTTCGAACAGGATAAAAAAAAGACGCTGGATTCCCGCGTGCTGGGTTTGGCTCGCGTGGTGTATCACAACAAACTGGGCTCCCAGGGAGCGCGCGTGGAACGTGTACAGGCGATTGCCCGCGCCATCGCCCAGAAAATTGACAGCGAACTTTACGGGCATATGTTATCTGCGTTAGCAGATAAGGCTGCGTTGTTGGCCAAAGCCGATCTTCTCACCGACATGGTGGGCGAATTCCCCGAGTTGCAAGGCATCATGGGGCGCTATTATGCGCAGCATGACGGGTTGAACGACGATATTGCATTCGCCATTGAAGATCACTACAAGCCACGTTTTTCGGGTGACGAGCTGCCAAGAAATGATGTCGGCGTGTGCGTGGCGCTGGCCGATAAATTGGAGACACTGGTGGGTTTGTTCGGTATCGGACAAGTTCCAACAGGTGACAAGGACCCGTTTGCCTTACGTCGGCATGCGTTGGGTGTGATTCGCCTGTTAACCGAGAAGAATTTGCAGTTGAGTCTGGATACATTGCTACAGAACGCCGCGAATGAATTTAAGGGTATTGCGGGCTTTGATTCTGGACGTGCCTTAGTGGAGCTGGAGGATTTCATCGACGATCGTCTCGCAGGCAACTTGCGCGAGCAGGGTTATAGCGCTCAGGAAGTCGATGCTGTGCTGGCCCTACATCCGCAGACACTGGCCGAAGTTCCAAAACTGCTCGACGCTGTGCATACCTTTGCCGGATTGGCCGAAGCCCCCGCGCTTGCTGCCGCCAACAAGCGCGTCGGTAATATCCTGAAAAAATCCGAGGGCGAAGCGGGTGGTGCAGTTGATCCAAAAATTTTTGTCGAAATGGCGGAGTCTGCGCTATTTGTGGCACTTGGCGAGATCGCGCCGAAGGCCGACGCTGCGTTTGTGTCAGGTGATTACACTGCGTCGCTGCAGGCGCTGGCTGCACTCAAAGCCCCGGTCGATGCTTTTTTCGACAGCGTGATGGTCAATGCGGACGATCCCGCGCTCAAGGCTAACCGGCTTGCGCTCCTGAAACAATTGCATCAAACCATGAACCGGGTGGCTGACATTTCCCGGCTCGCCGCTTAAACTCATGTCATGAAGCTCATTATTCTAGACCGGGACGGCGTCATTAACGTGGATTCCGATCAATTCATCAAGTCGCCGGACGAATGGAAGCCCATTCCCGGCAGTCTGGAGGCAATTGCCCGTCTCAATCAGGCAGGTTATCGGGTCGCCGTGGCAACCAATCAATCGGGGATAGGGCGCGGGCTGTTTGATATGGCCATGCTCAATGCCATTCATATCAAGATGCATAAGGAGTTGTCACAAGCGGGTGGGCGGGTTGATGCGCTGTTTTATTGTCCGCATGCCGCCGATTCAAAATGTGCATGCCGTAAACCATTGCCGGGTATGTTCCTGGATATGGCGGCAAGGTTTAATGTGCAATTGGCGGACATCCCTGCAGTGGGGGACAGTCTGCGTGACCTGCAGGCCGCCGCAGCGGTCGGTGCTGCCCCCATTCTGGTCAAAACCGGCAAAGGAACAGCTACATTTAACGCCGGAAACCTGCCTGAAGGCACCGCGGTTTTTGCGGATCTGGCCGAAGTGGTTACTCACTTGCTTGCACAATGATCGTACTGCGTTCGGCACTCTTTGCTGTTTTACAAACTGTGTTGACAGTCATATTTTCTGTCATCGCGCTGTTTACATTTCCATTTTCCGCACGCATCCGCTACCGCACCATTACTTTGTGGAACCGGATGGTGGTGTGGCTGGCCGAAGTGATCTGCGGCATCCGTTATCGGGTAATCGGCTTGGAAAACCTGCCTGGAAAGCCTGCGGTCGTGATGGCCAAACACCAATCCGCCTGGGAGACTATCGCGTTGCCAGTATTGCTGCCTCCGATGGCGATAGTGATCAAACGCGAACTGCTGTGGGTGCCGTTTTTCGGCTGGGGCATGGCGATGCTGTCACCCATTGCCATAAACCGGGCAGAAGGGCGTGCCGCGCTCAAACAAATTGTGGAGCAGGGGCGTGTAAGGTTGGCTGAGGGTTTCGGCGTGATGATATTTCCGGAAGGCACACGCATGGCGCCGGGTGAAATCGGACGTTACGGCATCGGCGGATCATGGTTGGCCAGCCATGTTAATGCTTTGGTGGTGCCTGTGGCCCACAATGCCGGTGAATTCTGGCCGAAAAATTCCTTTCTCAAGCGCCCCGGCCTGATTACATTGAGTATCGGGCCTGTCATCGATGCGTCTGGTATGAAGCCGGATGCTCTCAATGAACAGGTGAAAACCTGGATAGAGGCCGAGATGAAGCAACTGCAAGGCTATGCCTGAACTGCGCCGCAGCTGCGAAACACGTAGCGTCAATCTCAATGGCGCACGATTGGACTATATCTTGAAACGTAGTAATGCGCGGCGCACGCTGGCGCTGACTATAAAAGACAGTGGCCTGTCTGTTAATGCACCCTGGCGTTTACCGCTTACTGAGGTTGAGCGTTTCATCCTGTACAAGGCCGATTGGGTACGAGCCCATCTTGATGCAGCCAAATCCGTGCCGGCACCGGTAATCCACTGGGATGATGGGATGCTTTTACCCTATCGAGGGAGTCAATTACGCTTATGTTGTTTGCCCTCTGCTGCTGGCCGGGCCAAAGTGCAAGACCAGCAGCTTTGGCTGCCGCTAAAACCGGGTAACGCAATGCAAGAGGTGGTGTTAAATTGGTACCGCAGTGCAGCTCTGCTTTATTTTCAGACGCGTTTGCAGTCCTTTTTACCTTTGTTGCGTCGTGCCCCTGCTGATTTGCTCATTAGCAACGCACAGACCCGCTGGGGAAGTTGTACGCGTGCCGGAGTAATACGGCTCAATTGGCGTCTGATACAGGCACCAGATACTCAAATTGATTATGTGCTGGCGCACGAACTGGCGCATCTCGCGCATCTAGACCACTCTCCGGCATTTTGGCGGGAAGTGGCCCGGCTATATCCAGATTTTGCTGCCGCGCGCGCGATGCTGCATCAGCAAGGCCAGTCTTATCATCGTTTTTAAGCAGACAGCCAATATGCAACTTAATTTCAACTACAATCTCTAAAAATATAACTTAACCTGGAGCGATCATGCGTCCGATACCATTTTATCTTGCTGCCGCGGGCCTATGTCTGGCGTTTGGCATCCAATTTCCTGCGTATGCTGAGCAAGCTGTGCCCGCCAAGGCTGTGAAGGCAGCCAAGTCTAAAGTGGCAATGACGCTTCCCAAGGTGGAGTTGACCAGCCAGTTACTATACGAATTTCTGGTAGCGGAAATCGCCGGTCAACGCGGTGATTACGGGGTAGCCAGTGAAGCCTATCTGGATCTTGCCAAAACGACGCGCGACCCGCGGATTGCCCAGCGGGCGACTGAAGTGGCGATGTTCGCCCATCGTGCTGCTGCTGCGCAGGCAGCGGCCAATATCTGGCTGGATACGCAACCCGATTCATTGAATGCGCAAAAATCCTTGGCGGCATTGCTGGTGAACGATGGCAAGCTTAATGAGGCCCGTCCGCATCTGGAGAAGCTGATTTCCGCAGAGGGAGACAATGCAGGTACCGGTTTTATGCACCTTGGTTCCTTGCTGTCGCGCCAGAAAGACAAGCAGGCAGCCTTGGAGCTGGTCAAAAGCTTAGCCGCGCCTTACCCGGATATGCCAGAAGCGCATTTTGCGATTGCCCAGGCAGCAGCTAACGCGAGTCATTACGATGTGGCTATGAATGAGATTGAAACGGCGGCCAAGCTCAAGCCGGGTTGGGAACTGGCTGCATTGTTCCAGTTTCAGCTGGTTAACCGCACGAACAAGGCAGACGGCATCGCATTTTTACAAAACTTTCTCAAGCAATACCCTGAAGCCAAGGAGGTGCGCCTGGTTTATGCAAGGCTACTGGTTGGACAGAACCAGTATGCGGCAGCTCGGGACGAGTTTCAGCGGCTGGAAAAAGAGGTGCCAGGCAATCCTGAGCTTGGCATGGCGATTGGACTGCTGTCATTGCAATTGAACGACCTTGATAACGCCGAGAGTGCATTCAAAAACGTCTTGCAATCGAAGCAGGCAGATGTTGGCGCCGCCCAAATTTATCTGGGCCAGATAGCCGAGATACGCAAGCAATATGATCAGGCTGCGAAATGGTACCAATCGGTCGCGCCGGGCGCGCATTATGTTTCAGCCCAAATCCATTACGCTGGTTTGCTGGCGAAACAAGGAAAAATGACCGAAGCCCGCGCCTATCTGCATAACCTGAAGGTGGATGGCGAAGCTGACAAAATACAGTTGATAGAAGCAGAGGCGCAACTGCTGCGAGAGACCAAGGATTACAAGGGGGTATACGAGTTGCTTGGCAGGGCATTGGCGACCCGGCCGGATTCTCCGGAACTATTGTATGACCATGCAATGGCGGCCGAACGTGTCAATAAGCTTGATGTGCTGGAAAAAGACCTGCGCCATCTGATCCAGATCAAGCCAGACTATGCACAAGCCTACAATGCTTTGGGTTATACACTGGCAGATCGAACCAATAGGCTTGATGAAGCAGTGAAGCTGCTGGATCATGCCTTGAAGCTGGCGCCAAATGATGCGTTTATCCTTGATAGCATGGGTTGGGCACAGTACCGTCAAGGTAATCTGGACAAGTCGCTGGACTATTTGCAGCGGGCATTTGCGCAACGCAAGGACCCGGAAATTGCGGCGCATCTGGGCGAGGTGCTATGGGCCAAAGGCAACCGGGATGAGGCACGCAAGCTATGGCAAACTGCGTTGGACAGTAGCCCACAAAATCAGGCGTTGCTGGACGTGATGCAAAAATACAAGAAACCTTGAACATGCGTTTTATCAGGCAATGCTGGCGCACGCCCGCCAGCATTTTTTTTATATTCGGTCTGGCGGGTTGCGCCACACTGCCACCAGAAGCGGCCGCGCCAGTGGGGAGCCAGGCGCCCTCAGTATTCGAACTCTCCGGCAGGATTGCTGTGAAATACAAGGATCAGTCATCCTCGGGGAGCCTGCGTTGGCAGCATCAGCCGGATCGGGACAATATTACTTTACTCTCGCCATTGGGCCAGACTGTTACGCAGATTACCCGTGATGCCAATGGCGTGACCCTGATTGATCAGGCGCATAAGGTTCATCGCGCCGCTAACGCGGAAATCCTTACTCAGGACATGCTGGGATGGCGTTTGCCGCTATCTGGCCTGAGTTACTGGGTGGTAGGGCAACCGGCACCCTCGCTGCCATATCATGCCGACCACGATGCGCAACAACACCCCACACAGCTCATGCAGGATGGGTGGCGGGTGAATTACAGTGCCTGGCAAACGGTCGATGGGCAAGGCTTCCCCCGCAAAATGACCTTGCAGCGTGACGACCTGGAAATCCGTCTGGTGATGGATCAATGGATATTGAAAGCCGCGCCGCAATGAAGACGCTGGTATGCCCTGCACCGGCAAAACTTAATCTATTCTTGCATGTAGTAGGGCGGCGTGCGGACGGTTACCATTTGTTGCAGACATTGTTTCGCATGATTGATTACGGCGATACGCTGCATCTGGACTTGCGCGAAGATGGGCGTATTGTTCGCCAGCAGCCGCTGGCAGGTGTGGCGGAGGCAGACGATCTGTGCATTCGCGCAGCCCAGCTCTTAAAGGCGGCGACAGGCAGCGCGCTAGGCGTGGATATCCGGTTGGAAAAGCGCCTGCCTATGGGTGGGGGTTTAGGTGGCGGTAGTTCGGATGCCGCCAGTGTGTTATTGGGGTTGAACCGTCTGTGGGAACTGGGTTTGTCGCGCAGCCGTCTGCAGGAATTGGCGATAAAGTTGGGGGCTGATGTGCCATTTTTTGTATTCGGCCAGACTGCATTGGCCGAGGGCGTTGGCGACATACTGCATGCGGTGACACTCGCGCCGGTTTGGTATGTGGTGCTGATCCCCGCAGTCAGTGTTTCGACTCAGGCAGTATTTGTGCATCAGGATTTGACAAGAGACAGCGAAATCATCAAAATAGCCGACTTTTCGGAAGCCAGAATATCTGGCATGCGGAACGACCTGCAAGCTGTTGTTTGTCGTAATTATCCGGATGTGGCGCGGCATCTGGACTGGTTGGGTCAGCATGGTGATGCGCGAATGAGTGGATCTGGTGCATGCGTTTTTGCTGGGTTTGCAACGGCCGACGCAGCGCAAGGTGTGCTGGCGAAAATGCCGGAAGACATGCGTGGTTTTGTAGCGGCAGGTTTGGATAAACATCCGCTTTATGATTGTGCGGATGGTAATGAAGTAGCGCAGCGTTAAGTAATAGGGGAGTCGCCAAGTGGTAAGGCAACGGGTTTTGATCCCGTCATTCGTAGGTTCGATCCCTACCTCCCCTGCCAGGATTTTACGGCGTCCCTTCTGGGCGCCAGCAAGAAGCGTGTAATGAGTTGTTACACGCTTTAGTTTTTTTGGATGGGGTGATTGTGTCGTACGACAGCATGATGGTATTTACCGGCAATGCCAATCCCCGGCTAGCCGCAGACGTGGTGCGCCACCTTAATATACATCTGGGGCGCGCGACGGTTGCGCGGTTTTCCGATGGTGAGGTGATGGTTGAATTGCTAGAGCACGTACGCGGTAAAGACGTGTTCGTGCTGCAATCCACGTGCGCCCCTACCAACGATAGCCTGATGGAAATTATGGTTATGGTCGATGCTTTGCGACGTGCTTCGGCAGGGCGTATCACGGCAGCGATACCGTATTTTGGTTATGCGCGCCAGGATCGCCGTCCGCGTTCTGCACGGGTGGCAATTACGGCCAAAGTGGTGGCCAACATGCTGGCCAGTGCAGGTGTGGATCGGCTACTTACTATGGACCTGCATTCGGATCAGATTCAGGGCTTTTTCGATATACCCGTCGACAATATTTATGCCTCCCCGATCCTGTTGGGCGATGTATGGAAAAAATCCTACCCTGATTTGATTGTGGTGTCGCCCGACGTGGGAGGTGTGGTGCGCGCACGGGCTTTGGCGAAGCGGCTTGAGTCGGATCTTGCCATTATTGACAAGCGTCGTCCCAAGCCCAATGTAGCCAAGGTGATGAATATAATCGGCGATGTAGATGGCCGGACCTGCGTCATCATGGATGACCTGGTGGATACCGCCAACACCTTGTGTGAGGCTGCGCAAGCCTTGAAAGACAAGGGCGCCAAGCGTGTGCTGGCCTATTGTACCCATCCGGTATTGTCCGGTACGGCTGTACAGCGAATTGAGAATTCCGCGATAGATGAATTGGTGGTGACAGACACCATCCCGTTGCGTGAAGAGGCCAAGAACTCAACTCGTATTCGCCAGCTTTCGGTTGCAGAATTGTTGGCAGAAACCATGCGCCGTATCAGCAATGATGATTCGGTCAGTTCGTTGTTCATGGAATAAGTTTTAGTGAAGTACGCATGCGTGCTTCACGCCTCTGTAGCCTGGTCGCGGGTACGGGGTAATCAGACGAAACCTGCGTTGAGCGGGTTTGGTCATTTTGACTGGAGTAAATCATGGAAGTAATTGCTAACAAACGAGACGTACAGGGTAAGGGTGCGAGCCGCCGCCTGCGTCGCCAGGGCAAAACCCCCGGTGTGGTGTACGGTGCGGGCAAAGAGGCTGTCAACATAGAGCTGGATCACAATACGCTGTTTTACGCGCTGAAGCGCGAGGCTTTTCACGCATCGATTCTTACACTGGCTATCGATGGCGTCAAAGAGGCTGTGCTATTGCGCGACTACATCATGCACCCGTTCCGCATGGAAGTTCAGCACATCGATTTCCAGCGCGTTGATAAAACCCAAAAAATCCACGTTAAAGTGCCGCTGCATTTTGTCAATGCCGACATCGCGCCTGGTGTGAAGTTGGCTTCCGGCGTCGTCACCCATATCATGACCGATTTAGATGTGTCATGTCTGGCTGATAATCTGCCGGAATTTATTGAGGTGGATTTAGTGGACTTGCAAGCTGGTCACTCTATTCATCTGTCTCAGCTGACGTTGCCAGAAGGTGTGGAGCTTGCCAGTCATAAAGGTGACGATTCGGCTGTGGTCACCATCGTGATTCCGCGTGGCGCAGTAGCAGAAGATGCGGCTGAGTCGGAAACTGCGGCTGTTGCGGCCGAGCCTCCAGCGGCTTAATGTACTGAATTTCCTGGTTTCATGCATGCCCTGCGATTGATTGTCGGGTTGGGCAATCCGGGGCGTGAATATGCGCGTACCCGGCATAATGCCGGATTCTGGTGGATAGAGCGTTGTGCCGAAAATTTGCGCATTATGCTTAAACCGGAAAGTCGTTATTTTGGTATCGCCGGGCGTGGAAGCACTACGTCCGGCGAAGTTTTTTTATTGCAGCCGCAAACCTTTATGAATGCTAGCGGCAAGTCAGTAGCCGCGTTGGCGCGATTTTATAAAATCGAACCAGAGCAGATTTTGGTGGTGCATGACGAGCTGGATTTGGCGCCGGGAGTTGCCCGCCTGAAAATGGGCGGGGGTCATGGCGGTCACAATGGTCTCAAGGATATCGCCGCACAGCTGGGTAGCCGCGATTTTTGGCGGTTGCGCCTGGGGATTGGTCATCCAGGTGAAAAAAGCCAAGTGGTAAATTATGTTTTAAATCCGCCACGTACAGATGAGTTGACGCAAATCGAAGACGCTGTTATCGATTCATTGCATGTATTGTCCGAAATGTTGCGCGGTGATTTTTCTGTTGCCATGCTTAAACTCCACACACAAACCAAATAAATCATGAGTCTCAAATGTGGAATTGTCGGCTTGCCAAACGTGGGTAAGTCCACCCTGTTCAATGCCTTGACGCGGGCAGGCATTGCTGCCGAGAATTACCCCTTCTGCACCATCGAGCCCAATACGGGCGTTGTTGAAGTGCCTGATTCGCGTCTTGCGCAGTTGGCGCAGATCGTCAAGCCGGAACGTATATTGCCTGCCATCGTCGAGTTTGTGGATATTGCCGGATTGGTGGCGGGTGCATCAAAAGGTGAGGGGCTGGGTAACCAGTTTCTGGCGAATATCCGTGAAACCGATGCCATTACGCATGTAGTGCGCTGCTTCGAAGATGATAATGTCATCCACGTGGCGGGTAAGGTGGATCCTATTTCCGATATTGAAACCATTCAGACCGAACTGGCGTTGGCGGATCTGGGCACGCTGGAAAAAGCCTTTACGCGTTACCAGAAAGCAGCACGCTCAGGCGACAAGGAAGCAGCGAAGTTGGTTGGTTTGCTCGATGAGACACGTGCGCAGCTTGATCAAGGCAAGCCAGTGTATGCCATGAATCTGGATTCTGAACAGCAGGCTTTGCTCAAGCCCCTATGCTTGCTTACCGCCAAACCGGTTCTCTATGCGGCCAATGTGGATGAGCAGGGCTTTGACAATAATCCACTGCTGGAGCGGGTGCGTGAATTCGCCAACCGTGAGGGCGCGCCAGTAGTGGTCGTGTGTGCCGCCCTGGAAGCGGAAATGGTCGACATGGAAGACGCAGACAAGCAGGCGTTTCTTGCGGATCTGGGGCAATCTGAACCCGGTCTGGATCGGCTGATCCGGGCTGCATATGAATTGCTCGGACTGGAAACCTATTTTACTGCTGGTGTAAAAGAGGTGCGTGCCTGGACAATTCATAAAGGCAGTACTGCACCCCAGGCGGCAGGAGCGATTCATACCGATTTCGAGCGCGGATTTATTCGTGCAGAAGTCACCGGTTATGACGATTTTATTGCTTGCAAAGGTGAGCATGGGGCAAAAGAGGCTGGAAAAATGCGTTTGGAAGGCAAGGACTATCTGGTAAAAGATGGCGACGTCATGCATTTCCGCTTTAACGTTTGACAAAAGTAGCGATTATTGAGATAATTTTCGGCTTGTTTTGGAGGGGTTCCCGAGCGGTCAAAGGGATCAGACTGTAAATCTGACGGCTCAGCCTTCGAAGGTTCGAATCCTTCCCCCTCCACCAGAATTTAGGTGGTTTTGATGTTGCGGATCGCGCGTGCGGTCATGTCGGGAAAGCATCATCCGGCAATGTGTGCGGGTGTAGCTCAATGGTAGAGCAGAAGTTTTCCAAACTTACGACGAGGGTTCGATTCCCTTCACCCGCTCCAGTTTATTGGCTGTCCGTTGTTTAGTTTGATGGGCACCTCCGAGCCCATGTAGCTCAGTGGTAGAGCACTCCCTTGGTAAGGGAGAGGCCACGTGTTCAATCCACGTCATGGGCACCACAAGTTTTTGTAATGTTTGTAGCGATCGTTTACGGCGAGAGGATAGATATCATGGCAAAAGGCAAGTTTGAGCGAACCAAGCCCCACGTCAACGTAGGGACGATAGGTCACGTTGACCACGGCAAGACCACCCTGACGGCGGCGATCAGCACCATTCTGTCGAAGAAATTTGGTGGAGAAGCCAAGAACTACGCAGACATTGACTCGGCCCCCGAAGAAAAGGCGCGCGGCATCACCATCAACACCGCGCACGTTGAATACGAAACCGAGAAACGCCACTACGCCCACGTAGACTGCCCGGGCCACGCCGACTACATCAAAAACATGATCACCGGTGCTGCGCAAATGGACGGCGCCATCCTGGTTGTTTCCGCTGCCGACGGCCCCATGCCGCAGACACGCGAACACATCCTGCTGGCCCGCCAGGTAGGCGTCCCCTACATCATCGTCTACATGAACAAAGCCGACATGGTCGACGACGCCGAACTGCTCGAACTGGTTGAAATGGAAGTGCGTGAACTGCTCAGCAAATACGACTTCCCGGGTGACGACACCCCGATCGTCATCGGTTCCGCCCTCAAAGCCCTGGAAGGAGACCAGTCCGACATTGGCGAACCCTCCATCCACAAACTGGCCGCCGCCCTTGACAGCTACATCCCCGATCCAGAGCGCGCCATCGACGGCGCCTACCTGATGCCCGTAGAAGACGTCTTCTCCATCTCCGGACGCGGCACCGTCGTTACCGGCCGTGTTGAACGTGGCATCATCAAAGTCGGCGAAGAAGTCGAAATCGTCGGTCTCAAGCCCACCATCAAAACCACCTGCACCGGCGTTGAAATGTTCCGCAAACTGCTCGACCAAGGTCAAGCAGGCGACAACGTTGGCGTCCTGCTGCGCGGCACCAAGCGCGAAGACGTCGAGCGTGGCCAAGTGCTGGCCAAGCCCGGCTCAATCAACCCGCACACCAAATTCAGCGCCGAAATTTACGTACTGAGCAAAGATGAGGGTGGTCGTCACACCCCCTTCTTCAACGGCTACCGTCCACAGTTCTTCTTCCGGACCACCGACGTGACCGGTGCAGTTGAACTGCCAGCGGGTACCGAAATGGTGATGCCGGGTGATAACGTATCGGTGACGGTGGCGCTGATTGCGCCTGTGGCGATGGAAGAGGGTCTGCGCTTCGCGATTCGCGAAGGCGGCCGTACCGTCGGTGCAGGTGTGGTGGCGAAAATCGTCGAGTAAAAGTAATTACCCGGCAGCTGGTGTGATTGATTTCGCGCGGGGTGTCGGGTTGATTCTAGGCCAGTAGCTCAATTGGCAGAGTGTCGGTCTCCAAAACCGAAGGTTGGGGGTTCGAGGCCCTCCTGGCCTGCCACTATATAACGGGAGCGTGACCATCTCACTCATGTTGGTGAGTCTCACAGGGTTCATATGACCGACAAAATCAAGTTGCTGGCTGCCGTGCTGATGGTTATCGCGGGCATTGCCGGCTTTTATTATTTAGCTGATAGCCCATCGGTGGTTCGTTTGGGTGCTATTTTGCTTGGGTTTGCGCTGGCAATTGCGATTTTTTGGTTTACAAAAGCGGGGCAGCAATTTTTTGCATTCAGTCAGGAGTCAGTGGTCGAAGCGCGTAAAGTGGTTTGGCCGACGCGCAAAGAAACCATACAGACCACGGGTATTGTGTTCGCATTTGTTGTAGTAATGGCGTTGTTCCTCTGGCTGGTTGACGCAGGGTTGTTGTGGGCGGTGAAATTACTGATGGGGCAGAATACATGAGTATGCGCTGGTATGTAGTACACGCCTATTCCGGGTTTGAGAAGAGCGTACAGCGCAATCTCAAGGAGCGCATCGAGCGTGCCGGTATGCAGGACAAATTTGGTGAGATTCTGGTGCCGGTGGAAGAAGTGGTCGAGATGAAGTCCGGTCAGAAATCAATTTCCGAGCGCAAGTTTTTTCCGGGTTATGTCCTGGTGCAGATGGAAATGAATGATGAAACCTGGCATTTGATCAAGAACACTACCAAGGTTACCGGATTTGTTGGTGGTTCCGCCATGAAGCCTACACCAATTACGGAAAAAGAAGTCGAGGCGATCCTGCATCAGATACAGGAAGGCGTGGAAAAACCGCGTCCAAAGGTACTGTTCGAGGTGGGTGAGGCGGTGCGGGTAACGGAAGGTCCGTTTAATGACTTTCACGGCAATGTGGAAGATGTCAATTATGACAAGAGCAAGCTGCGTGTGTCGGTGCTGATTTTTGGTCGTGCTACGCCGGTTGAGTTGGATTTCAGTCAGGTAGAGAAAGCCTGATAGTTGAATAGATGGCGGTATGCCGCCAGTTTTGTGCAACGGGGAGGATTGTGCAGTCGTCGACGATCCGTTAGAACCCATCTTTAGGAGTGTAGCAAGTGGCAAAAAAAATCGTTGGCTACGTCAAGCTGCAAGTGCCTGCGGGCAAGGCAAATCCCAGCCCCCCTATCGGGCCGGCCCTGGGTCAGCGCGGTCTGAACATCATGGAATTCTGCAAGGCATTCAATGCCCAGACTCAAGGTATGGAACCGGGCTTACCGATTCCTGTGGTGATTACCGCCTTCGCAGACAAGAGCTTCACCTTCGTGATGAAGACGCCGCCTGCCACCATTCTGATCAAAAAGGCAGCAGGGATTCAAAAGGGAAGTCCGAAACCGCATACCGATAAGGTGGGTAAGTTGACGCGCGCCCAAGCCGAGGATATTGCCAAGGCCAAAATGCCGGATCTGACTGCATCCGATATGGATGCAGCGGTACGTATTATTGCAGGTAGCGCCCGTAGTATGGGTATTGAAGTGGAGGGCGTATAAATGGCCAAGCTATCTAAACGCCAACAGACGATTCAGGCAAAAATTGATCGCACTAAAACTTACCCCGTTGATGACGCATTGGGTTTGATAAAAGAAACCGCCACAGCCAAATTTGACGAGTCAGTGGACGTAGCCATCAATCTGGGTGTGGATGCACGTAAATCCGATCAGTTGGTACGCGGTTCCGTGGTATTGCCACGGGGTACGGGTAAAACAGTACGCGTTGCGGTATTTGCCCAGGGCGAGGCTGCTAAAGCTGCCTTGGAGGCCGGTGCGGATATTGTTGGTTTTGAAGATCTGGCTGCCGAAATCAAAGGCGGTCGTATGGATTTTGACGTGGTAATCGCCAGTCCGGACGCCATGCGTGTGGTGGGTCAACTGGGTCAAGTATTGGGCCCGCGCGGTTTGATGCCTAACCCCAAGGTTGGTACGGTGACTCCCGATGTTGCTGGCGCAGTGAAAAACGCGCGGGCCGGTCAAGTGCAATACCGTACCGACAAGGGTGGTATTGTGCAATGCACCATCGGACGTGCTTCGTTCGATATAGCGGCACTGCGCGAAAACCTGGCGGCGCTGGTAGATGCATTGTCGAAAGCGCGCCCTGCCACTGCCAAAGGCGTGTACATGAAGAAAATTTCGGTGTCCAGCACCATGGGTGTGGGTGTGCGAGTCGATCACACCAGCTTGACGCAGTAAGTTAAGAAATGGCCCGGGTCGTACTTTTCGTCCCGGGAAGAACTTTGGGCTGCCGGTGCGCAAGTGCTGGCAGGTTGTCAAAGACCGTTGGGGTTGTGATGTAAACGGCAGTTATTTCTGCCAAAACGTGCACAATTTAATTTTCAGGGGGTAAGTATGAATCCCTGATCCCAACGCAGATGGCGTGCCCCGATACAGGAAAAGCATTTGCGGTATTTGTTTCTCCTGATGAAAGGTCGCCGACTCTCGGCTTTGTTGGGGTTTCTCCCCTGATGAAAGCCGGTGTTTAATGAAGGAGGTAAGACCTTGAGTCTGAATCTAGAGGAAAAGAAGGCGGTAGTGGCCGAACTGGGTGCTGAATTGGCAAATGCCCAGACTGTGGTCGTGGCTGAATACCGGGGAATCGGTGTGGTGGACATGACTACTTTGCGTGCCAAAGCGCGGGCTAACGGTGTTTACCTGCGGGTGTTGAAAAATACCCTGGCTCGTCGTGCGGTTGCCGGAACACCTTTTGCAGGTTTGTCCGACCAACTGGTCGGGCCGCTTGCTTACGGGATTTCCAAAGACCCGGTAGCTGCAGCAAAAGTACTTTCGGATTTCGCGAAAAGTAACGACAAAATCGTTGTCAAAGCGGGTGCGATGGCCAATTACCTGATGTCTGCCAAAGATGTCTCGAATCTTGCCAACATGCCAAGCCGCGACGAGTTGCTGGCGAAACTGATGGGTACCATGCAGGCACCGATTACTCAGTTTGTGCGTACGCTTAACGAGGTTCCGACCAAGTTTGTGCGTGGGCTGGCTGCGGTGCGCGACAAGCAGGCTGCTTGAGCTACTAACGGCGCGTCATGGCGCCGTATTGAACCAATTTAAAACTTTTCAATCAGGAGAAATATTATGGCTTTATCTAAAGCTGACATTCTGGATGCCATTGCTGGCATGACTGTGCTTGATCTGTCCGATCTGATCAAGGAGATGGAAGAAAAATTTGGCGTATCTGCCGCCGCTGCTGCGGTGTCTGTCGCCGCCGCCCCTGCAGCTGCTGCAGCTGCTGAAGAAAAAACCGAGTTTGATGTCATTCTGACGGGCGCTGGCGAAAACAAAGTGAACACCATTAAAGTGGTGCGCACCATTACCGGTTTGGGCCTGAAAGAGGCGAAGGATCTTGTTGACGGCGCTCCAAAGGCTGTTAAAGAAGGTGTTTCCAAGGCTGAAGCCGAGTCGGTTCAAAAGCAATTAGTTGAAGCTGGCGCGACTTGCGAACTCAAGTAATCACGCAGCATGTAACATACTTTCTGTCATTGGCCGGGATTTCCCGGTCAATGCAGAATGCACAAGACAGAGGCTCAACATCAAGGCAGATTAGCTGAGTGTTGTCTTTTGTCTTTTGTTTTCTGCGCAGGGCCCTCTAGGAGAATCCATGAGTTATTCATTCACCGAGAAAAAACGCATCCGGAAAAGTTTCGCGAAGCGCGCAAGCATCCTCCAAGTGCCTTTTTTGCTGGCTACCCAAATAGATTCCTTCCGTGCTTTTTTGCAAGCTGATGTCAAGGCTGACAGCCGTGCCAATGAAGGTTTGCAGGCAGCATTTACCTCGATATTCCCAATCAGCAGTCATTCGGGTAACGCCAAGCTGGATTATGTCAGCTATGTACTGGGTGAGCCACCGTTTGACATGGTGGAATGCCAGCAACGCGGTCTGACTTACGCGGCTCCCCTGCGCGCAAAAGTGCGCTTGACCATCATGGATCGCGAAGCCTCCAAGCCGACCGTGAAAGAGGTCAAGGAGCAGGAGGTGTACATGGGCGAAATTCCGCTCATGACGCCTACCGGCTCGTTTATTATCAACGGTACAGATCGTGTGATTGTGTCGCAATTGCACCGTTCGCCCGGTGTGTTTTTCGAGCATGATCGCGGCAAAACGCACAGTTCAGGAAAGCTGCTATTTTCGGCGCGGATTATTCCTTACCGCGGTTCCTGGCTTGACTATGAGTTCGACGCCAAGGATTACCTGTATTTCCGTATTGACCGCCGTCGCAAGATGCCTGTGACCACGCTGCTCAAAGCGCTGGGGTACAACAATGAGCAGATTCTGGCAGAGTTCTTTACTACCGACACTTTCCATTTTGCAAAAAAAGGAGTGCAGTTCGAGTTGGTGCCGGATCGTCTGCGTGGTGAGATTGCCCGGTTTGATATTATGGGCAAGAAAAATGAGGTGATTGTTTCCAAGGACAAGCGCATTACTGTCAAACATATTCGTATGATGCAGGAAGCCGGTCTGACTAAAATCGCTGTGCCGGAAGAATACGTGCTGGGGCGTGTTCTATCCGCGAATGTGGTGGACAAGGACAGTGGCGAAATTATCGCTAATGCCAACGACGAGATTACCGAAGAGTTGCTTGAAAAGCTGCATGCAGCTGGCATTGCCAAAATCAATACCATCTATACCAACGACCTGGATCAGGGCGCCTACATTTCCGGCACACTGCGTACGGATGAAACCCCTGATCAGTATGCCGCGCGCGTCGCCATTTATCGCATGATGCGTCCTGGCGAGCCGCCCACCGAAGACGCCGTTGAGGCGTTGTTCAAAGGTTTGTTCTTTAATGAGGATCGCTATGATCTGTCCGCTGTTGGCCGGATGAAGTTCAATCGTCGTGTAGGTCGCGACGAATTAGAAGGCTCGGGAATTCTGAGTACCGAGGACATTGTTGCGGTAATCAAGATTCTGGTCGAATTACGTAATGGTCGTGGTGAAATAGACGATATTGATCATCTCGGCAATCGACGCGTACGTAGTGTTGGCGAGCTGGCTGAAAACCAGTTCCGTGCCGGCCTGGTGCGCGTAGAGCGCGCAGTGAAAGAGCGTTTGTCACAAGCGGAATCGGAAAATCTGATGCCGCATGACCTGATCAATGCCAAGCCAGTGTCAGCAGCTGTCAAAGAATTTTTTGGCTCCAGCCAGCTGTCCCAGTTCATGGACCAGACCAATCCGTTGTCCGAGATCACTCACAAGCGTCGTGTTTCGGCACTGGGTCCCGGTGGATTGACGCGTGAACGTGCAGGTTTCGAAGTGCGCGACGTGCATCCCACCCACTATGGGCGGGTTTGCCCGATTGAGACGCCGGAAGGTCCAAACATCGGCCTGATCAACTCTTTGGCCCTGTTTGCACGGACCAACAAATACGGCTTCCTCGAGACGCCATATCGCAAGGTGGAAAATAGTAAGGTAACCGATCAAATCGAGTATCTGTCCGCGATTGAGGAAAGCAAGTACGTCATTGCGCAGGCCAACGCAGAACTGGACAAGAGTGGAAAGTTCACCAGTGAAATCGTATCGTGCCGCCACAAAAATGAATTCGAACTGGCCAGTCCGGACCGGATTCAGTATATGGACGTGGCGCCGTCGCAAATTGTTTCGGTGGCTGCCTCGCTGATTCCGTTCCTGGAGCACGATGACGCCAACCGTGCATTGATGGGCTCGAACATGCAGCGTCAGGCGGTGCCGTGTCTGCGTGCCGAGAAATCGCTGGTTGGCACGGGAATTGAGCGTACTGCAGCGGTTGACTCAGGCACGACGGTTCAGGCACGCCGTGGCGGCGTGGTGGATTATGTCGATGCAGGCCGTATTGTGGTGCGCGTCAGCGACGAAGAGGCGACCGCCGGTGAAGTGGGTGTGGATATTTACACTCTCATCAAATACATGCGTTCCAACCAGAACACCAATATCAACCAGCGGCCGCTGGTCAAGGTGGGCGACATTTTGGCGCGTGGCGATGTGATTGCAGACGGCGCTTCAACTGACATGGGTGAATTGGCGCTGGGTCAAAACCTGCTGGTTGCGTTCATGCCATGGAACGGCTTCAACTTCGAAGATTCGATTCTGATCTCGGAGCGTGTGGTGGCGGAAGATCGTTATACCTCTATCCACATCGAGGAATTGACCGTTGTTGCGCGCGATACCAAGCTGGGTCCTGAAGAAATCACCCGCGACATCTCGAATCTGTCCGAGCGCATGCTTGGACGTCTGGACGAATCGGGCATCTGTTACATCGGTGCCGAAGTCGAGGCGGGAGACGTGCTGGCTGGCAAGGTCACGCCAAAGGGCGAAACTCAACTCACGCCGGAAGAGAAGCTGTTGCGCGCAATTTTCGGCGAAAAAGCCTCCGACGTTAAGGACACTTCGTTGCGTGTGCCGTCCGGTATGGCCGGAACAGTAATTGACGTGCAGGTGTTTACCCGTGAAGGTATCGAACGTGATATGCGTGCCAAGCAGATCATCGACAGCCAGTTGTCCGAATATAAAAAAGACATGGCCGATCGTATGCGTATCGTTGAAGAGGACGCCTTCGCGCGCTTGCAGCGTCTGCTGAAAAATAAAGTCGTAAAAGGTGGTCCGAAAAAGATAGCCAAAGATAGCAAGATTACCCAAGACTATCTGGATGGTTTGAATCGCTATGATTGGTTCGATATCCGTCTGGCCGACGATGAAGCCAGCCGTCAGATGGAATCACTCAAGGACAGTCTCGATCAAAAGCGCATTGAGTTTGATGCAATGTTTGAAGAGAAGAAGAAAAAACTTACGGCGGGCGACGAGCTACCTCCCGGTGTGCAAAAAATGGTGAAAGTGTACGTGGCAGTTAAACGCCGCCTGCAGCCGGGCGATAAGATGGCCGGCCGCCACGGTAACAAGGGAGTGGTCTCTAAAATCGTTCCGATTGAGGATATGCCCTTTACCGCGGATGGTACGCCGATGGACATCGTACTGAACCCGCTAGGCGTGCCTTCGCGTATGAACGTGGGCCAAATTCTGGAAACGCATTTGGGTTGGGCTGCCAAGGGGCTGGGCAAGAAGATTGATGAGATGTTGCAGGCACAGAAAAAAGTGGCGGACGTACGCAAATTCCTCACCAAAATCTACAATGCGACGGGCAAGTCAGAAGATCTCGCCAGCTTCAGCGATGATGAAATCATCGAATTGGCGCGTAACCTGCGCAATGGCGTACCTTTTGCCACGCCGGTGTTTGACGGTGCCAATGAAGCCGAAATCAAGGACATGCTTGAACTGGCAGGCTTGCCACGCAGTGGTCAGATCACGTTATGTGATGGCCGTACAGGTGAAGCCTTTGACCGGCCGGTGACCGTGGGCTACATGCATGTGCTCAAACTGCATCACCTGGTTGACGACAAGATGCACGCCCGTTCCACCGGACCGTACAGTCTGGTAACCCAGCAGCCATTGGGCGGTAAAGCCCAGTTCGGTGGTCAGCGCTTTGGTGAGATGGAAGTATGGGCGCTGGAAGCCTACGGAGCGGCTTATGTACTGCAGGAAATGCTTACTGTGAAGTCCGATGATGTGACTGGACGTACCAAGGTCTATGAGAACATCGTCAAGGGTGAGCACAAGATTGAAGCGGGTATGCCGGAATCCTTCAACGTGTTGGTGAAAGAGATCCGTTCCTTGGCAATCGATATTGATTTGGAGCGTTACTGACAACGGATAGATTGCTCGCCGGTGAATGCCGGCGTAATTCCGCTGTAAGTCACTAAGCTCTGGAGGGCACTATGAAAGCACTACTCGATTTATTCAAGCAGGTTACTCAGGAAGAAGAATTTGACGCGATTAAAATTGGTCTCGCGTCGCCTGATAAAATTCGTTCCTGGTCGTATGGTGAAGTTAAAAAGCCAGAAACTATCAACTACCGCACCTTCAAGCCTGAGCGTGACGGTTTATTCTGCGCCAAAATTTTTGGGCCGGTAAAAGATTACGAGTGCTTGTGCGGCAAGTACAAGCGTCTCAAGCACCGCGGTGTGATTTGCGAGAAATGCGGTGTGGAAGTCACTCTGTCCAAGGTACGCCGCGAGCGCATGGCACATATCGAACTGGCCAGTCCGGTAGCGCATATATGGTTCCTGAAATCCCTGCCGTCACGTCTGGGCATGGTGCTGGACATGACCCTGCGCGACATCGAGCGTGTACTGTATTTCGAAGCCTATGTCGTGACGGACCCGGGCATGACACCGCTTAATCGTGCGCAGTTGCTGACAGAAGATGACTATCTCGCCAAGGTTGAAGAATACGGTGATGAGTTCAAGGCATTTATGGGTGCGGAAGGTATTCGCGACCTGTTAAAAAGTATCGATATTTATAGCGAAGCGGAAACACTGCGCAACGATCTGGCTAAAACCGGCTCGGATACCAAGATCAAAAAATTGTCCAAGCGTCTCAAAGTCATCGAGGCGTTCCAGAAATCCGGTATCAAACCGGAGTGGATGGTGCTGGAAGTATTGCCGGTGCTGCCGCCTGAGTTGCGCCCGCTGGTGCCGCTGGATGGTGGCCGTTTCGCTACTTCCGACCTGAACGATCTGTATCGTCGCGTGATTAACCGTAACAACCGCTTGAAGCGTTTGCTGGAACTCAAAGCGCCGGAAATCATCGTGCGCAATGAAAAGCGCATGCTGCAGGAAGCGGTGGATTCGCTGATGGACAACGGTCGTCGAGGTAAAGCCATGACCGGCGCCAACAAGCGTCCGCTGAAATCGCTTGCAGACATGATTAAAGGCAAGGGCGGTCGTTTCCGCCAGAACTTGCTGGGAAAGCGTGTCGACTATTCGGGTCGTTCGGTTATTGTGGTGGGTCCTCAACTGCGTTTGCATCAGTGCGGTCTGCCCAAGAAAATGGCGCTGGAATTATTTAAGCCGTTCATTTTCCACAAGCTGGAAGTGATGGGTCTGGCAACTACCATCAAGGCAGCAAAACGTATGGTAGAAACCGAGGAGCCCGTGGTATGGGACATCCTCGAAGATGTTATTCGTGAGCACCCGGTGATGTTGAACCGGGCACCGACATTGCACCGTTTGGGTATCCAGGCATTTGAACCGACACTGATCGAAGGCAAGGCGATCCAGCTGCATCCGCTGGTATGTGCCGCGTTTAACGCCGACTTCGACGGTGACCAGATGGCTGTGCACGTTCCACTGTCGCTGGAAGCGCAGATGGAGTGCCGTACTTTGATGCTGGCTTCCAATAACGTGTTGTCACCCGCCAACGGCGAACCGATCATTGTGCCGTCCCAGGATATCGTATTGGGTTTGTACTACATGACCCGTGAGCGCGTGAATGCGCGTGGCGAAGGCATGAAGTTTGCTGACGTCGACGAGGTGTCGCGTGCATACGAGTCGCGTCAAGTCGAATTGAACGCCAAGGTAGCTGTGCGTATCAAGGAAGCCTACTACGACGAACAGGGTGAACGTGCGGAAAAAATTACCCGCTATGAAACCACCGTTGGGCGTTCGCTGCTATCCGAAATTTTACCGATTGGATTGTCGTTTACCCACGTCAACAAGATCCTCAAAAAGAAAGAAATTTCCAAGCTGATCAACGCCAGCTTCCGTCGTTGTGGCTTGCGTCAGACGGTGATTTTTGCCGACAAACTGATGTATACCGGCTTCACCTACGCGACGCGAGGTGGCATGTCTATTTGTGTGGATGACATGCTGGTGCCGACACAGAAGCAGGACATTATCAGCGCTTCCGAAAAAGAAGTGCAGGAAATCGAGGCGCAGTATACCTCTGGTCTGGTGACTCAGGGCGAGCGTTATAACAAGGTGGTGGACATCTGGGGCCGCGCCGGTGATCAGGTAGCCAAGGCCATGATGACGCAACTGGGTAGCGAACCTGTGACCACTCGCGATGGTGTGGAAACAACCCAGGAATCATTTAACGCCATCTACATGATGGCCGACTCCGGTGCTCGGGGTTCTGCTGCGCAGATTCGCCAGTTGGCAGGTATGCGCGGATTAATGGCAAAACCGGATGGTTCCATTATTGAGACGCCGATTACCGCGAATTTCCGAGAAGGTCTCAACGTGCTGCAGTACTTCATCTCCACGCACGGCGCTCGTAAAGGTTTGGCCGATACGGCACTGAAAACGGCTAACTCGGGCTACCTGACTCGTCGTCTGGTGGACGTGACTCAGGATCTGGTTGTGATCGAAGACGATTGTGGTACCCGCGAAGGCCTGGTGCTGAAAGCTCTTGTAGAGGGTGGCGAAGTCATCGAGCCGTTACGCGAACGTGTTCTGGGCCGGGTCACCGCACTTGACGTGATTCATCCAGAGACGGGTGAAACCGTGATTGATGTTGGTACGCTGCTTGATGAGGATGCCGTAGAGCGTATTGAAGCGTTGGGAATCGACGAAGTGAAGGTGCGCACCGCTCTTACTTGCGATACGCGCTATGGCCTCTGCGCCAAGTGCTATGGCCGCGATCTGGGTCGTGGGCATCTGGTGAATGTGGGTGAAGCGGTGGGCGTCATCGCGGCTCAGTCCATCGGTGAGCCGGGTACGCAGCTCACTATGCGTACATTCCACATTGGTGGTGCCGCATCGCGTGCGGCAGTAGCCAGCCAGCTGGAGTGCAAATCTGCAGGCGTAGTAAATTACAGCCCGGCGATGCGTTATGTAACCAGCGCCAAAGGCGAAATGATCGCGATTGCACGCAGTGGCGAAATTATTATCATGGGTGACAATGGTCGCGAACGTGAGCGCCACAAGGTGCCTTACGGAGCGGTTCTCAGCGTCCAGGATGGAGCCAAGGCCAAGGCTGGACAGATACTCGCCACTTGGGATCCACATACGCGCCCCATTATTACCGAATATGCTGGCCGTGTACGCTTCGAAAACGTCGAGGAAGGTTCGACGGTTGCCAAGCAGATCGATGATGTGACAGGTTTGTCAGCACTGGTTGTTATTGATCCAAAGCGCCGCGTGGGTGCCGCTGTCAAAGGCCTGCGTCCACAAGTCAAGTTGCTTGATGCCAAAGGCAATGAAGTGAAAATGACTGGCACTGAAACACCAGTCAATATCACTTTCCAGATCAGTTCTATTATTACTGTGAAAGATGGTCAAGATGTGGGCGTCGGCGAAGTGCTGGCACGTATTCCACAAGAAACATCAAAAACTCGTGATATTACCGGCGGTTTGCCACGTGTCGCTGAATTGTTTGAAGCGCGTTCGCCTAAAGACGCTGGTGTGCTGGCTGCCGTCACCGGTACTGTTTCATTTGGTAAAGACACCAAGGGTAAACAGCGTCTGGTGATTACTGATTTTGATGGCGTGGCGCATGAGTATCTGATTTCGAAAGAAAAGCATGTCACTGCACACGATGGTCAGGTAGTCAACAAGGGTGAAATGATTGTGGATGGCCCGGTTGACCCGCATGACATTCTGGCATTGAAGGGCGTAGAGGCTTTGTCGCGTTACATCACGGACGAAGTTCAGGATGTATACCGCCTGCAGGGTGTCAAAATCAACGATAAGCATATCGAAGTGATCGTTCGGCAAATGTTGCGTCGCGTCAATGTGGCCGATGCTGGTGATACGCGCTTTATACAAGGCGAGCAGGTTGAGCGTGCAGAGTTGCTGGCTGAAAACGAGCGCGTGGAAGCTGAGGGCAAGCAGCCGGCCATTTTCACTTATGTATTGCTGGGTATTACAAAGGCGTCGCTGTCAACGGATTCGTTCATATCCGCAGCATCGTTCCAGGAAACTACGCGGGTATTGACAGAGGCTGCAATCATGGGCAAGAAAGACGATCTGCGCGGTCTCAAGGAGAACGTTATTGTGGGCCGTTTGATTCCGGCTGGTACGGGTCTGGCTTATCACAATACGCGTCGTCGCCAGAAACTGGGCGAGGATATGGGCACCACTGACACGGCTTTTGCTGAAGATGAAGACAGCGCGGCAGGAAGCGAGCAGGTGGCTTGACAATTAGGTCATAAGCCCCTAGAATCCACCGTCTTTTTTACCGGTCTGTAATTTTGCTCAGCCGGACAGCTTTAACGGGACGGCATAATGCCGTCCCCGTTGTTTAAAGCGGCCTGAATCAGGGTCGAAAGCGGAACAACCATACTTGGGAAACAAAATAGCATGCCAACAATCAATCAATTAGTGCGCAAACCCCGCGTCGCCAAGCGTGTTAAAAGCAAGGTGCCAGCGCTGGAAGCTTGTCCACAAAAACGCGGCGTATGTACCCGTGTGTATACCACCACTCCAAAAAAGCCTAACTCCGCGCTACGTAAGGTCGCCAGGGTTCGTCTTACCAATGGTTTCGAAGTCAGTAGCTATATTGGTGGTGAGGGCCATAACCTGCAGGAACACTCGGTGGTCCTGATTCGTGGTGGTCGTGTCAAGGACTTGCCGGGTGTGCGCTATCACACCGTGCGCGGTAGTCTGGATACGGCTGGTGTGAAAGATCGTAAGCAGAGTCGCTCCAAATACGGCGCCAAGCGTCCCAAGAAAGCCTAAGAGGTTTGCGTTTTTGGTGTTGGGTTGCGTAGAGCGCGACGCGCGCCACCAAGTTCAGCACTGAAAATTTGTATTCAATATTGAGGTAAGCCATGCCAAGACGTAGAGAAGTTCCCAAGCGCGACATATTGCCAGATCCGAAATTTGCCAGCCAGGATGTGGCCAAGTTTGTTAACGTACTGATGTCGAGCGGGAAAAAGTCTGTTGCCGAGCGGATTATTTACGGCGCATTCGCACAGATCAGCCAAAAAAGCGGTAAAGACCCGCTGGAAATATTCACGCTTGCGCTGTCCAATATTCGCCCGGTGGTTGAGGTGAAAAGCCGACGCGTTGGTGGTGCCAACTATCAGGTGCCGGTTGAAGTGCGTCCCGCGCGCCGTTCTGCATTGGCAATGCGCTGGCTGAAAGAGGCGGCACGTAAACGCGGGGAAAAATCCATGGGCTTCAGGTTGGCTGGAGAGCTGATGGATGCGGCTGAAGGGCGCGGCGGTGCAATGAAGAAGCGTGATGAAGTGCACCGCATGGCTGAGGCCAACAAGGCGTTCTCGCATTTCCGTTTCTAAGGTTTTTAAGATTAATGGCTGGTCGCATGGCGCCAGCACTAACTGGGTAGTAATAAAGTGGCTCGCAAAACTCCTCTAGAACGTTATCGCAATATCGGAATCAGCGCGCATATTGATGCGGGCAAAACCACGACTACGGAACGCATCCTGTACTACACGGGTGTGTCGCACAAGATCGGCGAAGTGCACGACGGTGCTGCGACCATGGACTGGATGGAGCAGGAGCAGGAGCGGGGTATCACGATTACTTCGGCTGCGACGACATGCTTCTGGAAAGGCATGGAGAGCAATTATCCGGAGCATCACATCAACATCATTGATACACCGGGCCACGTAGACTTCACCATTGAAGTCGAGCGTTCCATGCGTGTGCTGGATGGCGCATGTATGGTCTACTGTGCAGTGGGTGGTGTGCAGCCTCAGTCCGAGACGGTGTGGCGTCAGGCTAATAAATATCGCGTGCCGCGGCTGGCGTTTGTCAACAAAATGGACCGTACAGGAGCCAATTTCCTGAAGGTCTATGAGCAAATGCGGTTGCGACTGAAGGCGAATGTGGTGCCTATTCAGCTGCCCATTGGTGCTGAAGAGAAATTTGAAGGTGTGGTCGATCTGGTCAAGATGAAGGCCATTTACTGGGATGATTCTACCCAGGGTATGAAGTTTGACGAGCGCGAAATTCCGGAGCATATGAAGGCCGAGTGTGATTCCTGGCGCGAAAAAATGGTTGAGGCCGCGGCAGAGGCATCCGAAGAATTGATGAACAAGTATCTTGAAGAAGGTGACTTGAGCACTGCGGAAATCAAGAGCGCGCTTCGTATGCGTACTATTGCCAGCGAGATTATGCCAATGTTGTGCGGTTCAGCCTTCAAAAACAAGGGTGTGCAGGCCATGCTCGACGCAGTGATCGACTATCTGCCTTCCCCTCTGGATGTGCCGCCTGTTAAAGGTGAGCTTGAAAATGGAGAGCAGGGCGAGCGCAAGGTATCGGATGACGAGCCATTCTCGGCTCTGGCGTTCAAGATCATGACTGACCCATTTGTGGGGCAGCTGATTTTCTTCCGGGTCTACTCGGGCACCATGAAATCCGGAGATACGATATACAACCCGATCAAGGGCAAAAAAGAACGCATTGGCCGCATTCTGCAGATGCACGCCAACCAACGTGCGGAAATCAAAGAAGTGCACGCTGGCGATATTGCGGCTGCCGTAGGTTTGAAAGAAGCTACGACTGGCGATACGCTGTGCGATCTGAATAAGACTATTATTCTGGAGCGCATGATATTCCCGGAGCCGGTGATTCACGTTGCGGTCGAGCCTAAAACCAAGGCCGATCAGGAAAAAATGGGTATGGCATTAAACCGTCTGGCTCAGGAAGATCCGTCTTTCCGTGTACGTACAGACGAAGAGTCGGGTCAGACTATTATTTCCGGTATGGGTGAATTGCACTTGGAAATCCTGGTGGATCGTATGCGCCGCGAGTTTGGTGTTGAAGCCAACGTAGGTGCACCGCAGGTAGCTTACCGCGAGGCTATCAAGAAAGCTGTTGAAGTTGAAGGCAAGTTTGTCAAGCAGTCGGGTGGTAAAGGTCAATACGGCCATGTCTGGCTCAAGATGGAGCCGAATGAGGCCGGCAAAGGCTTTGAATTTGTCGATGCAATTAAGGGTGGTACTGTACCGCGCGAATTTATTCCTGCAGTGGAAAAAGGCCTGCGCGAAACATTGCCGAATGGTGTGCTGGCTGGCTTCCCGGTTGTGGACGTCAAAGTTACCTTGTTCGATGGTTCCTATCATGATGTGGATTCCAACGAAAATGCCTTCAAGATGGCTGCTTCAATGGGTTTCAAGGATGGTATGCGGAAAGCCACTCCTGTTCTGCTTGAGCCAATGATGGCGGTGGAAGTGGAAACGCCCGAAGACTACATGGGTGATGTGATGGGTGATTTGTCATCACGCCGCGGCATGATTCAGGGTATGGAAGATTTGCCGAGCGGCAAGGCCATCAAGGCCGAAGTGCCACTTGCTGAAATGTTCGGTTATTCCACTACATTGCGTTCCATGAGCCAGGGACGTGCGACCTATAGCATGGAATTCAAACATTATTCAGAGGCGCCAAAAAACGTCGCTGAAGCGATCATTAACAAGAAATAACGTCTGATTTAAAGGATAGATATCATGGCAAAAGGCAAGTTTGAGCGAACCAAGCCCCACGTCAACGTAGGGACGATAGGTCACGTTGACCACGGCAAGACCACCCTGACGGCGGCGATCAGCACCATTCTGTCGAAGAAATTTGGTGGAGAAGCCAAGAACTACGCAGACATTGACTCGGCCCCCGAAGAAAAGGCGCGCGGCATCACCATCAACACCGCGCACGTTGAATACGAAACCGAGAAACGCCACTACGCCCACGTAGACTGCCCGGGCCACGCCGACTACATCAAAAACATGATCACCGGTGCTGCGCAAATGGACGGCGCCATCCTGGTTGTTTCCGCTGCCGACGGCCCCATGCCGCAGACACGCGAACACATCCTGCTGGCCCGCCAGGTAGGCGTCCCCTACATCATCGTCTACATGAACAAAGCCGACATGGTCGACGACGCCGAACTGCTCGAACTGGTTGAAATGGAAGTGCGTGAACTGCTCAGCAAATACGACTTCCCGGGTGACGACACCCCGATCGTCATCGGTTCCGCCCTCAAAGCCCTGGAAGGAGACCAGTCCGACATTGGCGAACCCTCCATCCACAAACTGGCCGCCGCCCTTGACAGCTACATCCCCGATCCAGAGCGCGCCATCGACGGCGCCTACCTGATGCCCGTAGAAGACGTCTTCTCCATCTCCGGACGCGGCACCGTCGTTACCGGCCGTGTTGAACGTGGCATCATCAAAGTCGGCGAAGAAGTCGAAATCGTCGGTCTCAAGCCCACCATCAAAACCACCTGCACCGGCGTTGAAATGTTCCGCAAACTGCTCGACCAAGGTCAAGCAGGCGACAACGTTGGCGTCCTGCTGCGCGGCACCAAGCGCGAAGACGTCGAGCGTGGCCAAGTGCTGGCCAAGCCCGGCTCAATCAACCCGCACACCAAATTCAGCGCCGAAATTTACGTACTGAGCAAAGATGAGGGTGGTCGTCACACCCCCTTCTTCAACGGCTACCGTCCACAGTTCTTCTTCCGGACCACCGACGTGACCGGTGCAGTTGAACTGCCAGCGGGTACCGAAATGGTGATGCCGGGTGATAACGTATCGGTGACGGTGGCGCTGATTGCGCCTGTGGCGATGGAAGAGGGTCTGCGCTTCGCGATTCGCGAAGGCGGCCGTACCGTCGGTGCAGGTGTGGTGGCGAAAATCGTCGAGTAAAAGTAATTGCTGAAAAGTGCGAAAGGGCGGTATAATTCCGCCTTTTCGCGTTTGATGTTCGGCTCTTTAGGGTACTGCTATGCAAAACCAAAAAATTCGTATCCGCCTCAAGGCGTTTGATTACCGCCTTATTGACCAGTCCGCACTTGAAATTGTGGAGACTGCGAAACGTACGGGTGCTGTGGTAAAAGGCCCGGTCCCATTGCCTACCTCGATTGAACGTTTTGACGTATTGCGCTCGCCTCACGTCAACAAGACATCGCGTGACCAGTTTGAAATCCGTACCCATTTGCGTTTGATGGATATTATTGATCCCACAGATAAAACTGTAGATGCGTTGATGAAGCTGGATTTACCAGCGGGTGTGGAAGTGGAAATCAAGGTTTAATCAAGTTGTATCCGTGCCGGGCGGTTTTCCCGGGGATAAAAAAATGCCGGTCAATTGAAATCGGTGCCTTTTTGCTAAGGATAGAAAAATGAGTTTAGGACTCGTCGGTCGCAAGATCGGCATGACCCGGCTATTTG
Source organism: Pseudomonadota bacterium (assembly GCA_040388645.1). GTDB lineage: Bacteria > Pseudomonadota > Gammaproteobacteria > Burkholderiales > Sulfuriferulaceae > Sulfuriferula. The sequence goes on along the minus strand of JAZKBM010000005.1, from coordinate 85,107 downwards.
CCGAGGACGGTTCCACCGTTCCGGTTACCGTGCTGGATGTGTCGAACAATCGTGTGACTCAGATCAAAACCCCCGCCATTGATGGCTATGCAGCGGTGCAGGTGGCTTATGGCGTGCGTCGCGCCAGTAGGGTGACCAAAGCGGAAGCAGGTCATCTTGCCAAGGCTGCAGTAGAGGCAGGTGCGCTTCTCAAGGAATTCCGCCTGACGGATACCGATGCTGCTTCTTTGCAGTTGGGTGGTGTTGTCAGTGTGGAAATTTTTCAGGCCGGGCAGTTGGTGGATGTGACTGGCACGACACAGGGTAAGGGTTATGCTGGTGTTATCAAGCGCCATCACTTCTCTTCCAATCGTGCTTCGCATGGTAACTCGCGTTCACATAATGTGCCTGGTTCGATTGGTCAGGCGCAGGATCCGGGTCGTGTGTTTCCGGGCAAGCGCATGACAGGTCATCTTGGTGCGGTTCAGCGTACCGTGCAAAAGCTCGAAGTTGTGCGTATCGATACCGAGCGTCAGTTAATCCTGATCAAAGGCGCTGTGCCTGGGTCCAAGGGTGGGCACGTGGTTGTGCGTCCCAGTGTGAAGGTGGGTGCATAATGGAACTCAAGGTAATTAACGAGCAAGGCAAGGCAACCAGCACGCTGGTTGCGTCAGACGAGTTGTTTGGCCGCGAATACAATGAAGCGCTGGTGCACCAGGTGGTGACCGCCTATATGGCAAATGCCCGCAGTGGTGATCGTGCACAAAAGGATCGTCGCACCGTCAAGCATAGTACCAAGAAGCCATGGCGCCAAAAAGGTACGGGTCGCGCGCGTTCCGGTATGACATCCAGCCCGATATGGCGTGGCGGTGGTCGTGCATTTCCGAATAGTCCTGATGAAAACTTCTCCCAGAAGGTCAATCGCAAGATGTACCGTGCCGGCGTCGCTTCGATCCTGTCCAAGTTGGCCAGCGATGGGCGTTTGTCAGTGGTGGAGAGTATGTCCATGTCTGCACCAAAGACTAAAGATCTGGCGAACAGATTGAAAGGGATGGGCTTGGGTCGCGTCATGATCGTGACGGATGATCTGGATGATAATTTGTGGATGTCCTCGCGCAACCTGCCTAATGTGCTGGTGGTAGAAGTGCGTCACATTGACCCGGTTAGCATGGTGCATTTTGATAATGTGCTGATGACCAAAAATGCGGTCAAGATGGTTGAGGAGATGCTGGCATGAGTCCCGTTAAATTCAATGATGCGCGTTTGATGCAAGTTATTCTGGCGCCGCAAGTGTCAGAAAAAAGCACTTATGTTGCTGATAAATATGAGCAGGTAATTTTCCGTGTGGCCTCCGATGCAACCAAGCCGGAGGTTAAAGCTGCGGTCGAGTTGTTATTCAAGGTGCAGGTTGAAAGCGTGCAGATTGCCAATGTCAAGGGCAAGCAGAAGCGCTTTGGCCGTTTCATGGGTCGTCGTAGCGACTGGAAAAAAGCCTTTGTCTGCCTGAAGCCTGGGCAGGAAATCAACTTCACGGCCGGGCAGTAGGAGTAGAAAATGGCACTGATTAAAGTTAAACCAACTTCCCCCGGTCGTCGCGCCGTTGTCAAGGTCGTCACGCCCGGTTTGCATAAAGGCAAGCCACTTGCTTCCTTGGTTGAAAGCAAAAGCAAAACCGCGGGGCGTAACAATAACGGCCACATTACCACGCGTCACATGGGTGGTGGTCATAAGCAGCATTATCGCTTGGTGGATTTTCGCCGCAACAAGGACGGTATTGCGGCCAAAGTCGAGCGTCTGGAATATGACCCCAACCGTAGTGCCCATCTGGCTTTGCTGTGTTACGCGGACGGTGAACGTCGCTACGTGATAGCCCCCAAGGGGATCGAAGCCGGCATGCAATTAATGAACGGCTCCGATGCGCCAATCAAGGCTGGTAATACTCTCCCGCTGCGCAATATTCCAGTTGGTACCACTGTGCATTGCGTTGAAATGTTGCCAGGAAAGGGCGCGCAAATTGCGCGTTCCGCGGGCACCTCGGTGCAATTGCTGGCGCGTGAAGGGAGTTATGCCCAGTTGCGTCTGCGTTCTGGCGAGATTCGTAAGGTTCACGTCGACTGCCGGGCCACGATTGGTGAGGTGGGTAATGGCGAACATTCGCTGCGCTCCCTGGGTAAAGCGGGTGCTACCCGTTGGCGTGGTATTCGTCCGACCGTGCGCGGTGTGGTAATGAATCCGGTTGATCACCCGCATGGTGGTGGTGAGGGTAAAACTGCAGCAGGTCGTCACCCGGTCAGTCCGTGGGGCGTACCGGCTAAAGGCTTCCGTACGCGCCGTAATAAGCGTACCAGCGGCATGATCGTGCGCCGTCGTCATAAACGTTAAAGGGTAGATAGCTATGCCACGTTCAGTTAAAAAAGGCCCGTTTGTTGACGATCATCTGCAGAAAAAAGTAGATGCGGCGCGCGCGGGTAATGATAAGCGCCCAATTAAGACTTGGTCGCGTCGTTCTACGGTACTCCCGGATTTTATTGGATTGACAATCGCGGTCCACAACGGCAAGCAGCATGTGCCCGTGTTTATTTCCGAAAACATGGTAGGCCACAAGCTGGGTGAGTTTTCGCTGACCCGTACCTTCAAAGGGCACGCAGCAGACAAGAAAGCCAAGAGATAGGAGCCATGATGAGAGTATCAGCAGTATTACGAGGCAGTCACATGTCGGCGCAAAAAGGCCGTTTGGTGGCTGATCAAATTCGCGGCCTGCCAGTGGATAAAGCCCTCAATATCTTGGCTTTCAGTCCCAAAAAAGGTGCTGGTGTGATCAAGAAGGTGCTGGAATCGGCGATAGCCAATGCCGAGCACAATGAAGGCGCAGACATCGATGAGCTTAAAGTCGCTGTCATTACCGTTGACCAAGGCCCTTCCATGAAGCGATTTATGGCGCGTGCCAAAGGTCGCGGCAACCGTATCAACAAGCAGACTTGTCACATTGTTGTGACGGTTGGCGACGAATAAGGAACAGCAATGGGACAGAAGATACACCCGATTGGGTTTCGCCTGGCAGTCGCACGCAACTGGACATCCAGGTGGTATGCCGGTAGTCGTACGTTTGCGGCGACCTTGAATGAAGATATACGAGTTCGTGATTTCCTGAAAAAGAAACTTGCGAATGCCTCGGTGAGTAAAATTGTTATCGAGCGGCCGGCCAAAAACGCCCGCATTACGATTCATAGTGCGCGACCAGGTATCGTGATTGGAAAAAAAGGCGAAGATATCGAGGCGCTGAAGTTGCAAGTCCAGAAGATGATGGGCGTGCCGGTGCATATCAATATTGAGGAAGTGCGCAAGCCCGAAGTGGATGCGCAGTTAATTGCTGCCAATATTGCCAGCCAGCTGGAAAAACGCATCATGTTCCGCCGTGCCATGAAGCGTGCTATGCAGAATGCCATGCGTCTGGGTGCGCAAGGTATTAAAATCATGAGTTCAGGCCGTCTGAATGGTGCGGAAATTGCGCGTACAGAGTGGTACCGCGAGGGGCGTGTGCCTCTACATACGTTACGTGCAGACATTGACTACGGCTTTCATGAAGCCAAAACCACATATGGCATTATTGGTGTCAAGGTTTGGGTATACAAAGGTGATGCGCTGGCGAAGGGTGAGCAGCCTGTAGCCGCTCCAGAACCCGAAAAACGTGTAAGAAAGCCAGGAGCGAAACATGCTGCAGCCAACTAGAAGAAAGTATCGCAAAGAGCAAAAGGGCCGTAATACCGGTATTGCTACACGCGGAAACAAGGTCAGCTTCGGTGAATATGGCTTGAAGGCAATCGGGCGTGGTCGTTTGACTGCGCGCCAGATTGAAGCTGCGCGCCGTGCAATGACGCGCCACATTAAACGTGGCGGACGTATCTGGATACGTATTTTTCCGGACAAGCCGATTTCTGAGAAACCAGCGGAAGTACGTATGGGTAACGGTAAAGGTAACCCGGAGTACTATGTGGCCGAAATTCAGCCGGGCAAGATGCTGTATGAGATGGATGGTGTGGATGAGGTGTTGGCTCGCGAGGCTTTCCGTCTTGCTGCGGCGAAGCTGCCGATCCAGACTGCGTTTGTAACTCGAATGATAGGTAGCTGATTATGGATGCTAGCGAACTGAGAACGAAATCCGCGCCGGAAATCAAGCAGGAATTACTGGAATTGCTTCGGGCGCAATTTAGCCTGCGCATGCAGGTGGCGACCCAGCAGACCAGCAAAACCAGTGAATTGGGTAAGTTACGTAAAAATATAGCGCGTATCCATACAATTCAGCGTGAGAATGAACTGAAAGCGGTAAAAAAATGAGTGAAACCGAAATCAAAGTCGCGCGCAGCCTGTCTGGGCGCGTCATCAGCGATAAAATGGATAAAACGGTCACTGTACTGGTTGAGCGTAAGGTTAAGCACCCGGTTATTGGCAAGGTGATGCGCATGTCCAAGAAGTATCATGCTCACGATGAAAACAATGAGTTTCATGAGGGTGATCTGGTGATTATTGAAGAATGTCGCCCCATAGCAAAAACCAAGGCTTGGCGCGTTGCAAGTTTGATAAATAAAACGAGAGCGGTCTAAATAGGCTTGTGCTTCTTGTAAAGAGCTGGTATAGTCTTACGCTTTTCGTCCCGCCGGAAACGGCGATCTTCCCCGTACGGGTCCAAAACTAGCTGTCTTGGCAGGGTAACCTGGCTCGGCGGGTTAAGTTGGAGAGTTTAAATGATTCAAATGCAGTCCAGGCTGGATGTTGCTGATAACACTGGTGCACGCTCGGTTATGTGCATTAAAGTGCTGGGTGGATCCAAGCGACGTTATGCAAGTATTGGTGACATTATCAAAGTGACCATCAAGGATGCTGCCCCCCGTGGTCGCGTCAAAAAAGGTGATGTTTATAACGCCGTAGTGGTACGTACTGCCAAGGGCGTGCGCAGACCCGACGGTTCGTTGATAAAGTTTGATGGCAATGCAGCCGTCTTGCTGAACAACAAACTGGAACCAATAGGTACACGTATTTTCGGCCCAGTGACGCGTGAACTGCGTACCGAGCGATTTATGAAAATCGTGTCTCTGGCTCCTGAAGTGCTGTAAGGAGGCAATGTGAACAAAATTCGCAAAGGTGATGACGTTATCGTTATTGCTGGAAAAGACAAGGGTAAGCGCGGTTCGGTATTGCGTGTGCGTGATGATGACCGTCTTCTGGTTGAAGGTGTCAATAGCGTAAAAAAACATGTTAAACCGAATCCGGTTAAAGGTGACGCGGGTGGTATTGTTTCTAAAGAGATGCCCATCCATATATCCAATATCGCACTATTTAATGCGACATCCAAGCGTGCAGATCGCGTTGGATTCAAGGTTCTTGAAGATGGTCGCAAGGTCCGGGTTTTCAAGTCTAACGGCGAAGTCGTTGACGCTTAAGGGGTAGACATGGCTCGTTTGCATGAATTTTATAAAACCACGGTTGCTCCTCAGCTAGTTCAGCAGTTTGGCTACAAATCCGTGATGGAAGTGCCGCGTATTGAAAAAATTACGCTGAATATGGGCGTGGGTGAAGCGGTTGCCGACAAAAAAGTGATGGAACATGCTGTAGGCGATATGCAGAAGATTGCAGGTCAAAAAGCAGTTGTTACGAAATCCAAAAAATCTATCGCGGGCTTTAAAATCCGTGATGATTATCCGGTTGGCTGCATGGTCACGCTTCGTCGTGAACGCATGTATGAGTTTCTGGATCGCTTGGTGACTGTTGCCATTCCGCGTATTCGAGACTTCCGTGGATTGTCCGGCAAGTCTTTCGATGGTCGGGGTAACTACAATATGGGTGTGCGTGAGCAGATCATATTTCCGGAAGTTGAATACGACAAAATCGATGTGTTGCGTGGTATGAATATTACGATCACCACCAGCGCTAATACCGACGAAGAGGCGCGCGCATTGCTGGCGGCCTTTAAATTCCCGTTCAAGAATTGAGGATGTCATGGCAAAACTTGCTTTGATCAACCGTGATAAAAAACGCCGTGCAACAGTTAAAAAGTACGCTGTAAAGCGTGCCGAACTGCTCGCTGCTGCCGGTAATGAAAAACTGTCTGAAGAGGAGCGCTACGAGGCGCGTCTCAAGCTGCAAAAGCTGCCAAGGAATGCAAGCCCGGTTCGTTTGCGCAATCGTTGCCAGCTGACTGGTCGCCCACGTGGTGTATACAGTAAGTTTGGTCTGGGGCGCATTAAGCTGCGTGAGATCGCCATGCGTGGTGAAGTGCCGGGCATGGTCAAGGCCAGCTGGTAAGCGGGGGAATATCGAATGAGTATGAGTGATCCAATTGCAGATATGCTGACGCGTATACGCAATGCACAAAGCGTCGAAAAAGCCGGTGTGGTGATGCCGGCTTCCAAGGTTAAAAAGGCAATTGCACAAGTATTAAAAGACGAAGGCTTTATCGACGATTTTGCCGTGCGTGAAAATGATGGCAAGCCAGAGCTGAGTATTAGCCTTAAATACTATGCCGGCCGTCCTGTCATTGAAAAAATCGAACGAGTAAGCCGTCCTGGTCTGCGTATTTATAAAGGCAGCCAGGAAATTCCTAAAGTAATGAATGGACTGGGCATCGCTATTGTGTCGACCTCGCATGGGGTAATGACCGATCGCAAGGCGCGCGCTAATGGCGTGGGTGGCGAAGTCCTGTGCATCGTGGCCTGATGAGGTATTGCAATGTCTCGTGTAGCTAAAAATCCTGTTGCCGTGCCTGCGGGAGTCGAAGTGACTCTGGGTGCTGATGCAATTACAGTTAAAGGTCCGTTGGGGACGCTTGTTCAGCGGGCCAATGCCGATGTCGTGGTGGAGCGTGCAGGTGATGCGCTGCAATTCAAGGCGGCTTCAGACAGTATTCGCTCCAATGCCATGTCGGGTACCATGCGCGCTCTGCTGGCGAATATGGTGCAAGGAGTGACCAAAGGTTTCGAAAAGAAGTTGACGTTGATTGGTGTGGGTTATCGCGCTCAGGCGGCTGGAGATGCGCTCAATCTCTCGTTGGGCTATTCGCATCCAATCGTGCATAAGATGCCGGTTGGTGTGAAAGTGGAAACGCCTACCCAGACTGAAATTTTGATTAAGGGTATTGACCGTCAGCAAGTGGGTCAGGTAGCCGCAGACGTGCGCGCCTATCGTAAGCCGGAGCCCTATAAGGGTAAAGGTGTGCGTTATGCCGACGAAGTGGTGACGATCAAAGAAACCAAGAAAAAATAGGTAAAGGTTAATCATGGACAAGAATACCGCGCGTCTGCGCAGAGCACGCAAAACCCGTGCCCGCATAGCAGAGCAAAAAGTCACCCGTCTTGTGGTGTACCGTTCCAACTGCCATATCTACGCACAGATTATCGATGCAGCAGGCGACAAGGTTTTGGTTAGTGCCTCAAGCGTCGAGGTCGACATGCGCAAGGACGTTGCCAATGGCGGCAATATCAGTGCGGCAGTTGCTGTGGGCAAGCGTATCGCCGAGAAAGCCAAGGGGCTTGGAATCAGCGAAGTGGCGTTTGACCGTTCTGGATTCCGCTACCACGGACGCGTTAAGGCTTTGGCCGACGCTGCCCGCGAGCATGGCCTGAGCTTCTAATTGGGGTAAACAATGGCAAGATTTGAAACAAATCAAGAGAGTACCGACGGCCTGCGCGAAAAGATGGTCGCCGTTAATCGCGTAACCAAGGTTGTGAAGGGCGGGCGCATTTTGGGCTTTGCTGCTTTGACCGTAGTGGGTGATGGTGATGGTGGCATCGGTATGGGTAAGGGCAAGTCACGCGAGGTTCCCGTGGCTGTGCAAAAGGCGATGGATGAAGCACGCCGTAAACTGGTAAAAGTCAACCTTAAAAACGGGACTTTGCATCATGCCGTTATCGGCAAGCATGGAGCTGCCGTCGTTTATATGCAGCCAGCTTCTGAAGGTACCGGCATTATTGCCGGTGGCCCAATGCGTGCTGTGTTCGAAGTGATGGGCGTGCATAATATTTTGGCTAAATGTATTGGTTCAACCAACCCGTATAACGTGGTGCGTGCAACCATCAATGGCCTGCTGCAAGTCAATTCTCCTTCTGAAATTGCGGCCAAGCGCGGCAAATCAGTTGAAGAGATTATGGAGTCATAATGATGAGTGCTGCTGCCAAAATGATGAAGGTAACGCTGGTTAAAAGCGTTATTGGTACCAAGCAGTCACACCGTGCCTGTGTCAAAGGCTTGGGTCTGCGTCGGATGAATCATACTGTTGAGGTGCTGGATACGCCGGCAAATCGCGGTATGGTTAATAAAGTCAGTTATCTCGTTAAGTGCGAGGGTTAATCAATGCAACTTAATACTATTAAACCTGCCGCTGGCAGCAGCAGCGCAAGACGTCGTGTTGGACGCGGCATCGGTAGTGGCTTTGGTAAAACAGCAGGCCGAGGTCATAAAGGCCAAAAATCACGTACGGGCGGTTTTCATAAAGTCGGCTTTGAGGGTGGGCAGATGCCTTTACAGCGTCGCTTGCCCAAGCGCGGTTTTGTTTCAATGACTGCAGGTGATACTGCACAAGTTCTTTTGTCGGATCTGGATAAATTGCCGGTAAATGTGATTGATATCCTGGTGCTTAAACAGGCAGGTATTGTCCATGCACGTGCCAAGACAGCAAAGGTTATTTTGTGCGGCCAATTAAAGCGGGCAGTAAAGCTGCAAGGCATATTGGCGACACAAGGTGCACGTGCTGCTATTGAGGCTGCTGGCGGCAGTTTCCTGGAGTAATCTTGGCTGCGAATAAGCCTAATATTGGTAGTGCCGATAAATTCGGGGACTTGAAGCGACGTTTGCTGTTCCTGATTGGCGCAATGGTTGTGTACCGCATCGGTGCACATATTCCGGTGCCAGGTATCGATCCGGTGGCGCTGGAGCATTTGTTCCGCTCCCAGGAAAATGGCATTCTGGGCATGTTTAACATGTTCTCGGGTGGTGCGTTATCGCGATTCACTGTATTCGCTCTGGGAATCATGCCGTATATTTCGGCCTCCATCATCATGCAGTTGATGACGGTGGTTTCGCCTCAGCTGGAAGCACTGAAAAAAGAAGGCGAAAGTGGGCGCCGCAAGATTACCCAGTACACCCGATATGGCACTGTGGGATTGGCCTTTTTTCAGGCGTTGGGCATTGCAGTAGCACTGGAGTCACAGGCGGGATTGGTAATTGATCCGGGTTACATGTTCCGAGTGACGGCCGTCATGACGCTGGTTGCCGGCACCATGTTCCTGATGTGGCTTGGTGAGCAGATTACCGAGCGCGGTATTGGCAACGGTATATCGATGATTATTTTCGCCGGTATCGTTGCAGGATTACCCCATGCGATTGGTGGTACGCTGGAATTAACGCGCACCGGGGCATTCTCTATACCACTCGTTTTGATGCTGTTCGTGGCTGTGGTGTTGGTCACTGCACTGGTCGTATTTGTAGAACGTGGCCAAAGAAAAATTCTGGTGAATTACGCCAAACGCCAGGTAGGTAATAAAGTATATGGTGGGCAAAGTTCGCATCTGCCACTCAAGTTGAACATGGCTGGCGTCATACCGCCGATTTTTGCTTCGAGCATTATATTGTTCCCGGCGACCTTGGCAGGTTGGTTTGGTAGCCGAGACAGCATGAGCTGGCTGAAAGACGTGGGTGCGACGTTGTCACCAGGGCAGCCGATTTACGTGATTCTGTATGCAACGGCAATTGTCTTTTTCTGTTTTTTCTATACGGCCTTGGTGTTTAATCCTAAGGAGACGGCAGATAATCTTAAAAAGAGTGGAGCATTTGTGCCGGGGATACGTCCTGGTGAACAGACGGCACGCTACATTGACAAAATAATGGGACGACTTACTTTGGTGGGTGCAATCTATATCACGCTAGTGTGTTTGCTGCCTGAATTTTTGATTGTGAAATTTAATGTGCCATTTTATTTTGGCGGTACCTCATTGCTGATTATCGTGGTGGTGACGATGGATTTCATGGCGCAGGTTCAAGCGTACATTATGTCCCACCAATATGAAGGGCTGCTCAAGAAGGCCAACTTCAAGGGTAATGGTTTTGTTTCACGTTAACCGGCAGGTGGCTCGATAGATGTCAAAAGAAGATACCATCCAGATGCAAGGTGAAATTCTGGAGACCCTTCCTAATGCGACCTTCAGAGTCAAACTGGAAAATGGTCATGTTGTGCTGGGACATATCTCCGGAAAAATGCGCATGCACTATATTCGCATTTTGCCAGGTGACAAGGTAACGGTTGAATTGACGCCGTATGATCTGACCAAAGCCCGGATTACGTTTCGTGCCAAGTAAGTTATTTACCGCGCTTTGCGCGGTTAAGTCGAGGAGTTTTTTATGAGAGTACGTGCATCAGTTAAAAAAATCTGCCGAAAGTGCAAGATTGTGCGTCGTAAAGGCGTCGTTCGGGTGATATGTGAAGACCCGCGCCACAAGCAACGCCAAGGCTAATTGTTTTAGCATGGCTTTAAATGATAGAATTTAATGTTTTCGATTCCGGAGTGATTAGATGGCCCGTATCGCAGGGGTAAACATCCCGAACCACCAACATGCCGAAATTGCGCTTACCGCAATTTACGGTATCGGTCGCACCGTATCCCGCAAGATTTGTGCGGAAGCGGGTGTGAATACAGCAGCCAAGATCAAGGATCTGACCGACGCCGAGACGGAAAAGTTGCGCGAAGGCGTGGCCAAGTACACGGTCGAGGGTGATTTGCGTCGTGAAGTGACCATGAACATCAAGCGCTTGATGGATATGGGTTGCTACCGTGGTATGCGTCATCGTCGTGGATTGCCATTGCGGGGCCAGCGCACGCGTACCAATGCACGCACTCGCAAGGGTCCGCGTAAAGCAGTTCGCGCGACCAAATAAAGGAATAAAGAATCATGGCTAAAGCGAATATCAGAGTCCGTAAGAAGGTTAAAAAGAATGTGGCGGAAGGCATTGCCCACATTCATGCTTCTTTTAATAATACTATTGTTACGATTACCGACCGTCAGGGAAATGCCTTGTCGTGGGCTACTTCAGGCGGCGCCGGTTTTAAAGGCTCGCGTAAGAGTACCCCATTTGCTGCTCAGATTGCTGCCGAAAATGCCGGCAAGCTGGCACAGGAGTGTGGCGTTAAGAATCTTGAGGTGCGTATTAAAGGACCTGGTCCAGGTCGTGAATCTGCAGTCCGCGCATTGAATAACGCCGGTTTTAAAATCACCAGTATTTCCGACGTGACGCCAGTGCCGCATAACGGCTGCCGTCCGCCCAAGAAACGCCGTATCTAAAGCAGGAGTCCCAACGTGGCCAGAAATCTTGATGCTAAATGCCGCCAGTGTCGTCGCGAAGGCGAGAAACTGTTCTTAAAAGGCGAAAAATGTTTTACCGATAAGTGTGCGATTGAACGTCGCCCTTACCCACCTGGCCAGCATGGTCAGAAGAAAAACAACCGTCTTTCCGATTATGGCGTTCAGCTGCGCGAAAAACAAAAACTGCGCCGTACTTATGGCGTGCTAGAACGTCAATTTCGCGATGTTTACAAAGAGGCTGACCGCCAGCGCGGTGTGACCGGTGAAAACCTGTTGCAGATTCTGGAAAGTCGTCTGGATAACGTTGCATTCCGGATGGGTTTTGGTGCTTCGCGCGCTGAATCGCGTCAGGTCGTGCGTCATAACAGTATCCTGGTAAACGGCAAGCGCGTGAATATTCCGTCCTATGTGGTTAAGCCAGGTGATGTCGTTGAAGTATGCGAAAAATCCAGGCAGCAGTTGCGCATTAAGGGCGCATTGCAGGCTGCCGAACAGCGCGGATTTCCTGAATGGGTTGAAGTCAGTGCAAAGGATATGAAAGGCACTTACAAAGCCAAGCCACAACGTGCTGAACTACCCGCTACCATCAACGAACATCTCGTGGTGGAATTGTATTCCAAGTAATCCCGACGCTTTTATGAGGGACACCGTTTATGCAAAGCAGTACCGCTGATTTATTGAAGCCCCGTATCATTGATGTAGAAACCGTTTCGCCATTGCGTGCCCGTGTCATCATGGAGCCGTTTGAGCGCGGCTATGGTCATACTTTAGGTAATGCGTTGCGCCGTATCCTGCTGTCATCCATGCCGGGTGCCGCACCGACTGAAGTGTCTATCAGCGGCGTATTGCATGAGTATTCGATACTCGAAGGCGTACAGGAAGATGTCGTAGACATTTTGCTGAACCTTAAAGGGATTGCGCTCAAATTAAATGATCGTAGCGAAGTGTCGCTGAAGCTGAAAAAATCCAGCGAAGGTCCTGTGACAGCGGGCGATATCGAGGTTGGTCATGATGTGGAAATTCTGAACCCTGACCATGTCATTGCGCACCTTACCAAAGGTGGCAAGTTGGACATGGAAATCAAGGTTGAGCTGGGACGCGGCTACCAGCCGGTTTCTGTTCGTAGCCAGCCGGATGACACGCAGACATTGGGTGCTATCAAACTGGATGCATCATTCAGCCCGGTGCGGCGCGTAGCCTACGCAGTAGAGAGCGCGCGTGTTGAACAGCGTACCGATCTGGACAAGTTGGTGATCGATGTGGAAACCAACGGTACCATCGAACCTGAAGAGGCTGTGCGTTATGCAGCACGTATTCTGGTCGATCAGTTGGCATTGTTTGCTGACCTGAAGGGGACACCCGTTGCTGCCGAGTTGCCGAAAGTGGCACAAGTCGACCCGATGCTACTGCGTCCAGTGGACGATCTGGAGTTGACCGTGCGCTCAGCCAATTGTCTGAAAGCCGAGAATATTTACTATATCGGTGATTTGATTCAGCGTAGCGAGACTGAGTTGCTCAAGACGCCTAATCTGGGTCGCAAGTCGCTTAACGAAATCAAGGATGTGCTGGCTTCCAAGAGCCTCAGCCTGGGAATGAAACTCGAGAACTGGCCGCCTGCAGGCCTCGAGAAGCCGTAATTTAGCAGAAGGAATATAACGATGCGTCACCGTCTCGCCAATCGCAAACTGAATCGCACCAGCAGCCACCGTGCTGCACTGTTGCGCAACCTGACCAATGCTTTGCTGCGTCACGAGGTTATCAAAACTACGTTGCCCAAGGCCAAGGAATTGCGTCGAGTTGCCGAACCCATGATTACTTTGGGGAAAAAGCCGTCACTGGCTAACCGTCGTCTTGCATTTGATCGCTTGCGTGACCGTGAGATGGTCGTCAAGTTGTTTGATGAATTGGGTCCGCGTTTTTCCAACCGTAACGGTGGTTATTTACGTATCCTTAAATACGGCTTTCGTGATGGTGACAATGCACCTATGGCACTGATCGAGATGGTAGATCGCGCCGAAGATGCGGGTGTAGTCGAAGCCGCAGAATAAGAATTCCAGTAAAAACAAAAAAGCCGGGCTTGCCCGGCTTTTTTGTTTTCTGCATAGTACAAGCTTAATCTATAGCAAGGATGAGCATGATCGTATTGTTCAGTGATTTCGGTGTAGCTGATCCCTATGTCGGCCAGGTCAAAGCGCGCCTGTCCGTTGAGGCGCCGGGGCAACTGGTGGTGGATTTGTTGCATCAGGCACCTGATTTCAATGCGCATGCGGGTGCGCACCTGTTGGCCGCACTAGCGGCAGGATTTCCGCCGGGCAGTGTGTTTCTGTCGATAGTAGACCCCGGCGTGGGCACCGAACGTCACGGCGCAGTCGTGACTGCTGGCGGGCACTGGTACGTAGGCCCGGATAATGGACTGCTGTCGGTAGTTGCAGGACGCGATATTCAAGCCAAAATATGGAAAATAGAGTGGAAGCCGGAATCGTTGTCCAGTACTTTTCATGGACGCGACTTGTTTGCGGTAATTGCCGCAGAAATCGCGCGTGGTGAATTTCCAAAGCACAAATTGACTCAGGTCGACAAGTTGCAAGTTGAGTTCGATACAAGCGACCTGGAACGGGTCATTTATATCGACCACTATGGGAATGCCTTCACAGGTATACGCGCCACAGCCATTTCGCCGCTCAACATGGTGAGTGTGCGCGGGATGGAATGGGTACACGGAGAGACATTTGGACGATTAGCCAGAGGGCAAGGATTCTGGTTCAGCAATAGCGCAGGACTACTTGAACTGGCTGTAAATCGCGGCAGCGCAGCGGCGGATTTCGGGTTGCAGGTAGGCGATGTAGTCGCTGTGCTAAAGCCAAGTTAAATAATCAGAATGGCGCGGTAATCATTTACATTGGTGCGTGTTGGGCCAGTCACCAGCAAATCACCCAAAGCTTCGAAGCAGGAATAGCTATCGTGATCGGCTAATAGTTTGACTGGATCGAGTCCGATCTGCTGTGCGCGTGACAGCGTATCCGGGCCAATCTGCGCGCCAGCATTGTTTTCTGTTCCGTCAATGCCATCAGTATCAGCCGCCAGTGCATACACGTTCTCCACACCTCTCAACTCGATTGCCAGCGCCAGCAGATATTCGGCGTTGCGACCACCGCGCCCGCTTCCATCGGTGGCGACTGTGGTTTCGCCTCCGGATAATAAGGCCACTGGTCGACGGGTGTTGTGCTCGGCCAATATTTTCTGGACCTGTCGGAAATGCGTTTGTGCAACTTGTTGCGACGACTGCGTTTCTGCCTCGTTGAGAATAATTGCCGTAATCCCCTGTGTTTGGAAATAATCTTTAGCTGCGGCAAGCATCCGGCTGGCGTTGCCGATGACATGATTTTCCGTTCTGGCTAAACAGGCGTCCCCAGGTTTTGGAGTCTCCTCGAACTCTTCGGCAGCACCGCGCTGCAGATGGGTCCGCACGGTCACATCGGGCTCGATATGGAAGCGCCCGAGGATCGCGAGCGCATCGGCAAATGTACTCGGATCAGCGCAGCACGGGCCGGATGCAATGTGTGTAGGGTCATCGCCTACGACGTCGGACAGGATCAGGGCATGGACGCGCGCCGCGCCTGCCGCACGCGCCAATTGACCGCCCCCTAGTTGGGTTAGATGTTTGCGGACGATATTGATTTCCTGAATTGTCGCGCCCGAATTGACCAGCGCGCGCGTAACCCCGCGTAATGCTTGCAGACTGATTCCGGCAACCGGCAACGCCATCAGGCTCGAGCCGCCGCCGGATATCAAGGCCAGCAATAAATCATCAGCAGTAAGCGATGTGGCCTCTGCCAACATGCGTTGTGCAGTTTCAGCGCCCCGTCCATCGGGAAGCGGGTGGCTGGCCTCGATAACTTGTATGCGTTGGGTGGGCAGGCTGTGCTGATAACGCGTGACAACCAATCCCTGTAGCGGTGCATTATCAGCCCAGTGGTTTTCCACAGCATACGCCATGCTGGCAGCTGCCTTGCCGCCACCCAGGACCAAGGTGCGGCCTGCCGGTGGTGCGGGCAGACAGAACGGAACCAAGCGCAGCGGATCGGCTCCCGCCAGGGCGGCGTGAAATGAGTTGAGCAGTAATTCGCGTGCATGGCTAGCTTGCATATTATTTTTTGCGTTTCAGAATGGGTTTCAAATATTGCCCGGTATAACTGGCTGGTTTGGCGGCCACTTGCTCCGGGGTGCCGGCAGCAAGAATCCGGCCGCCGCCCTCACCGCCTTCAGGACCGATATCGACTATCCAGTCGGCTGTCTTGATCACATCCAGGTTGTGCTCGATAACCACGACAGTGTTGCCTTGATCCGCCAATCGATGAAGTACCTTGAGCAGCATGTCGATATCCTGAAAATGCAGGCCAGTGGTGGGTTCGTCGAGAATATACAAAGTGCGTCCTGTGTCGCGTTTGGAAAGTTCCAGCGACAGTTTGACACGCTGTGCTTCGCCACCGGACAGGGTGGTGGCAGCCTGTCCCAACTTAATATAACCGAGACCCACGTCGAGTAGCGTTTGCAATTTTCGTGCAACGACGGGCACGGCATTGAAGAAGGCATGCGCGTCCTCAACAGTCATTTGCAGTACTTCGTGAATGGTCTTGCCCTTGTACTGGATTTCCAGCGTCTCGCGGTTATAGCGTTTGCTGTGGCACACATCGCAGGGCACATAGATATCCGGCAGAAAGTGCATTTCCACCTTGATGACCCCATCGCCTTGACAGGCCTCGCAACGCCCGCCTTTGACGTTGAAGGAAAAACGCCCTGGGCCGTAGCCACGTTCGCGCGCTGCCGGCACCCCGGCGAACAATTCGCGGATTGGCGTGAACAGGCCCGTATACGTTGCCGGGTTGGAACGCGGGGTGCGTCCAATCGGGCTTTGATCGACGCTGATGACCTTGTCGAACAGCGCCAGACCCTGGATATCGGTGTGCGGCGCGGGTTCTGCCGCGGAGCCATACAGGTGGCGCGCCATTGCGGCATACAGGGTGTCATTGATCAGGGTGGATTTGCCGGAGCCGGACACACCCGTGACGCATACCAGTAATCCGGCGGGCAGTTCCAGCGTTACGTTCTTTAAATTGTTGCCGGTTGCGCCGGAGAGGATCAGCATGCGTTCCCGGTCCGGGCTGCGACGTGCTTTGGGCAGGGCGATGCCGCGCCGCCCGGACAGGTAATCGCCGGTCAATGAAGCCGGATTGGCAAGAATGTCGGCGGGTGTCCCTTCGGCGACTACACGTCCGCCATGCTCGCCCGCACCGGGACCCATGTCTACCACGTAATCGGCAAGACGGATGGCATCCTCATCATGCTCCACCACAATCACTGTATTACCGATATCGCGCAGGCGTTTCAAGGTCCCAAGCAGGCGTTCATTGTCGCGCTGGTGCAGACCGATGGAGGGTTCATCCAGCACATACATCACCCCGGTCAGTCCAGAACCGATTTGCGAGGCGAGCCGAATGCGCTGCGCCTCGCCTCCGGATAGCGTGTCGGCGGAGCGGTCCAGCGACAGGTAATCCAGGCCGACATTATTGAGAAAGGTCAGCCGGACCGCTATTTCCTTGATGATTCGGTCTGCAATCGCTTGCTTGTTGCCGGATAGTTTCAAGGTTTCGAAAAAACGCTGCGCTTGCTTGAGCGGCAGCGCTGACAGCGCATAGATGCTCTGGTTACTGACGAATACATGGCGTGCCTCGCGGCGCAGGCGTGTGCCGGCACAGCTTGGACAAGGTTTGTTATTGAGATATTTGGCCAGCTCCTCGCGCACCACGTTGGAATCAGTTTCACGGTAGCGCCGTTCCAGATTTGCAATGATGCCTTCAAAGGCATGGCTGCGGGGTTTGCGCTCACCCGGGTAACGGAACGCGATCTTTTCCTTGTCCCCTCCATGGAGCAGCATCTGCTGGAGCGGATGAGGCAATTGTTCGAACGGCGTATCCAGATCGAATCCATAGTGCAAAGCCAAGCTTTGCAGCATATGAAAATAAAATTGATTGCGCCGGTCCCAGCCTTTGACAGCGCCTGAGGCTAGTGACAGGTGAGGGAAAGCCACCACGCGTTTGGGGTCAAAATACTGGATGGCGCCCAGCCCGTCGCACTTGGGACAGGCACCCATTGGATTATTGAACGAAAACAGGCGTGGCTCGAGTTCTTGTAGTGAATAATCGCATACCGGGCAGGAGAAGCGCGCGGAGAACAAGGTCTCTTTTTCGCTATCCATTTCCACTGCCAATGCGCGACCATCGGCATGGCGTAAGGCGGTCTCGAACGATTCGGCCAGACGCTGTTTGACATCGGCACGTACCTTCAGACGGTCTACGACGACTTCAATGGTGTGCTTTTTGTTCTTGTCGAGTTTGGGCAGGGCATCCATTTCGTGAACCTTGCCGTCAATGCGTGCACGCACAAAACCCTGCGCGCGCAACTCATCGAATAGCTCAAGGTGCTCGCCCTTGCGTCCGACTATTAGCGGAGAGAGAATCATCAACTTGGTGTCTTCAGGCAGCGCCAATACATGATCCACCATCTGCGAAACGGTTTGTGCGGCCAGGTCGATTTGGTGATCAGGACATTGCGGCGTGCCGACCCGGGCGAACAACAGACGCAGGTAGTCGTGAATTTCGGTGACGGTGCCAACGGTAGAGCGAGGATTATGGCTGGTGGCTTTCTGCTCAATGGAGATTGCAGGTGACAGCCCCTCGATCAGATCCACGTCGGGTTTTTCCATCAGTTGCAAAAATTGCCGTGCATAGGCCGACAATGACTCTACGTAACGGCGCTGTCCCTCAGCATAGAGTGTGTCGAAAGCCAGTGATGATTTGCCCGAACCGGACAAACCGGTAATGACCACTAGCTGGTTGCGGGGTAGATCGAGATTGATGTCTTTCAGATTGTGGGTGCGTGCACCGCGAATGCGGATGTATTCCATTGGATTGCATATTCCTGAATGAATGGAACCAGCGGGGCGCAGACTGCTCAAAAAGAGCGGACATCCCGCGGTTAAATGCCTTTTCCGGGTTAATCGGAAAAGGCTAACCTGTTAATATACCGACTTTTGAGAGCGTGCCCAAATCCATGCAGCCATCCGAAAAAATGACCCCCACCGAGTTACGCGCCAGTATTGGCCTTGCCAGCATATTTGGCTTGCGTATGTTAGGAATGTTCCTGATTTTGCCAGTATTCGCACTTTACGCCGAGCATCTTCCCGGTGGGGCGAATCACACCATGATCGGTTTGGCGCTGGGTGCCTACGGTCTGACCCAGGCTGTGCTGCAATTGCCATTCGGTATTGCGTCGGATAAATTCGGGCGCAAGCGCATGATTTATTTTGGTCTTATTTTATTCGCTGTGGGCAGCTTTGTGGCTGCCTATGCAACCACGATCGAGGGCATTATTCTGGGCCGGGTAATTCAAGGTGCCGGGGCAATTTCGGCGGCCGTCACTGCCTTATTGGCCGACTTGACGCGTGAGGAGCATCGTACCAAGGCGATGGCCATGATTGGTGGAACCATAGGCGTGACCTTCGCCGTGTCGCTGGTACTGGGACCCGCCTTGTATCAGTTTATCGGGATGCCAGGAATATTTGCGATGACCGGCATCTTGGCGATTACCGCGCTGGCAGTGGTCAAGTGGGGTGTTCCAGATCCACTGGTCAGCCGCTTCCATGCAGATGCCCAAGCCAACACGGCAAGACTCGGCGGGGTGCTCAAGGATGTCCAGTTGCTGCGGCTCAATTTCGGCATTTTTTCGTTGCATGCTGCACAAATGGCGATGTTCGTCGTGCTACCTTTTGCCTTGCGTAATACCAGCCATCTGGATATCAACCACCAATGGGAGATCTATCTGCCAGTGGTGGTCGTGGCATTTATCCTGATGGTACCGGCCATTATTTATGGCGAGACGCGGGGTAAGCTGAAACAGGTGTTTGTGGGTGCCATAGCGACCATGCTGGCTGCCCAACTCGGGATGTCTGCCAGCATGCATCATTTCTGGGGCATAGTAACCGCGCTCACTTTATATTTTGTGGCATTCAATATACTCGAGGCTACGCTGCCTTCTCTGATCTCCAAACTTGCCCCCACCACAGCAAAGGGCACGGCGATGGGGGTGTATAATACATCGCAATCTCTGGGACTGTTTTTTGGTGGTGCTGCGGGCGGTTGGTTGTCGCAGCACTATGGGTTTTCCGCGGTGTTCATGTTTAGTTCCGGGCTGATGCTGATTTGGCTGGTGGCTGCAGCAGGGATGCGTACTCCACCCGCTGTGAAAACCCGTATGTTTCACGTCGGACCAATGGATACCAACCGGGCCGGACAGCTTACCCGCCATCTCGGCGCGTTATCCGGTGTGGTAGAAGCCGCCGTGATTGCTGAAGAGGGTGTGGCCATACTGAAAGTTGCACTGCATGGCTGGGATGAGCAGGGCGCACTTAATTTGATAGGGGAGGCAACATAATGGCATCGGTTAATAAAGTAATTCTGGTGGGAAACCTGGGCAAGGACCCGGAGGTGCGTTACGCCCCCAGCGGTGATGCGATCGCCAATGTGACTTTGGCAACGACCGAAAACTGGAAAGATAAAAACGGTGAGAAACAGGAAAAAACCGAATGGCATCGCGTCTCATTTTTCGGAAAAACTGCCGAAGTGGTCGGACAGTATCTGAAAAAAGGCAGCCAGGTGTATGTGGAAGGTCGCATCCAGACGCGCAAATGGACCGACAAGGAAGGCCAGGAGCGTTACACCACCGAAATTGTTGCCGACAAAATGCAGATGCTGGGCAGTCGTAGCGGCTCAGCCAGTATGGATAACGATAGTGGGGAGAACCGTCGTCCCGCAGCGGCACGCCCGGCCGCTGCATCCAATAGTCCGGCGAATAAATCCAGCGGTTCGAGCTTTGACGACATGGAAGACGATATTCCGTTTTGATGGGAACTGCCCAGGTTAAATTTGTCGAGCCGGGCATAACAGAAAGTCTCTATACCCGTTTTCTCGATACGCTGACGCAATTTGGACGAGACCGCCAGGCACTGGAGGATATTCGTCAGCCATGTTATAGCTACGGGGAACTGCTTAAAATTACGCTGGCGCTGGGACGGCTGGTAAGTAAAATCACCGTGCCGGATGAGCATGTGGGTGTATTGATGCCCAATCTTGCCAGCACAGTGGGGCTGGTGCTGGGCATGAATGCCTACCAGCGCGTTCCGGCCATGCTCAATTACACCGCGGGTGTGCAAAATCTGCTTGATGCCTGCGCTGCTGCACAAGTTAAAACCGTAATCACTTCACGGCAATTTCTCAAGACTGCCGAGCTCGAACAACAAGCTGCGAGTCTAGGCGAACAGGTGCGTTTGGTTTATCTGGAAGACATGCGTGCCAAATTCGGTTGGCTGGATAAAGCCTGGCTGATGGGCTATGCAATGCGCTTCCCGATACGCGCCACCAGCCCGGGCAACGCAGACAGCCAGGCTGTGGTGTTATTCACCTCTGGGTCGGAAGGCAGGCCGAAAGGCGTGGTGCTATCCAATCGGGCGCTGCTTGCCAATGTGGATCAAATCTGTGCTGCGATCGATTTTTCTGCGGATGAAAAATTCTTCAATGCGTTACCCATCTTTCATTCTTTCGGTTTGACTGCGGGCGTATTGCTGCCCTTGCTTACCGGCGTTTCCAACATGCTCTATACCACGCCGCTGCATTACAAACAGATACCAGAAATGATTCGCGAACGTGGCTGCACGGTACTGTTCGGTACCAGTACATTTTTTGGAAATTACGCAAAGTATGCCTCAGTGGAAGATTTCCACACCCTGCGGATTGTAGTGGCTGGAGCTGAAAAACTGGCGGAGTCGGTACGCGAGATATGGCGTAGCAAATTTGGTATCGAGATTTTAGAAGGCTACGGAGCGACGGAAACTGCACCGGTGCTGGCGGTCAATCCGCTGGCGGATATACGTCATGGCAGCGTGGGGCATTTGTTGCCGGGCGTCGAGGCGCGAGTGGTACCTGTTGCGGGGATTCGTCACGGCGGTGTGCTGCATGTGCGGGGACCGAATCTGATGCTGGGTTATTACCGTGTCGAGCACCCTGGTGTGCTTGACACGCCAATCTCGGAAGTTGGGTCAGGCTGGTACAATACTGGCGATGTCGTCGACATTGATCACGATGGTTTCGTCCATATTATCGGACGTGTCAAACGCTTTGCCAAAGTGGCTGGCGAAATGATCTCGCTGGAAATGGTTGAGGCGATTGCTGTTAAAGCGGCACCGGATTTTCAGCATGGTGCAGCAACGGTATTGGACGAGCAGCGTGGTGAAGCAATTGTGCTGTTTACCACCGCACCCGGTTTGTCGCGTGAGCGTTTGCTGGAAGCGGCCAGACGCATGGGAATGCCCGAAATCTCTGTGCCGCGACGTTTTGAATACATTGAGAGCTTGCCTGCATTGGGTACGGGTAAAGTGGACTATGTATCATTGCAGGAGATGGCTAGAAGTACATAAAACAGATAGCCGGTTACCCGCACAGGTTGCAAATAAAAAATAAGAAGGAAAGAGGGAGAAACATGCAATCCGCAATGCTGCGTCTGATTACAGGACTTGCACTGCTCGGGAGCGGGCCTTTGTGGGCAGATGCAGGAAAATTACCTACAGAAACGGATTACCTTACCGATTTGCCGGTCGTGTTGTCCGCCTCCCGACTATTGCAGCCGCAACAGGAAGCACCTGCTGCGGTGACGGTAATTGATCAGGAAATGATCCGTGCCTCGGGTTTTCGCGATATCCCCGATTTGCTGCGCCTGGTGCCGGGGTTTAGCGTGTCCAATTACGCCGGCAATATTCCTGTGGTGACCTACCATGGCATGAGCGACGCCTATTCGCGACGCATGCAGGTGCTGGTGGATGGTCGTTCTATCTACAACGTCGGTTTTGGCCAGGTCAACTGGCGGGATCTGCCGCTGGCGATCGAGGATATTGAGCGTATCGAGGTGGTTCGCGGCCCCAATGCGGCAACTTATGGGCCGAACGCTTTTTTGGCGGTGATCAATATCATTACCAAGCATCCCTCGCAAACTCAGGGTAGCACCGCTTCTCTAACGGCAGGTGATAATAGAGTACGTGATGGCATGTATCGATACGGCGGCAAACACGACGCGCTGGATTATCGTATTACCGTGGCGCAGAAGCAGGATCAGCGTTATTCAATGCTGCCTGATTTGTCGCGTGACCGGTTGGTCAACCTGCGTGCGGATTATCATTTGAATACCACGGATGAACTGACGGCAGAAGCGGGTTATAGCGAAGGAAACTGGCAGAAAGGTTTCCCGAACGATTTTTCCTATCCTGCCCATAATCAGTATTCGGTGAGTGATTTCGCGCAGATAAAATTCCGCCGGGCGCCTGATGCCGATAGTGAATGGTCGTTGCAATTCAATCACTCTCACAATCGGGTGCGGGAAGAATGGAATGTATTTCTGGGGCCACCCGCACTTTCGATATTGCCTTCTCCTTTGCCACCTACACTTAACTATCCGGTCAATCTTAACTACGAAGCTTATCGTGACAGCATTGAGTTTCAGATGATTACCAATCCACGTCAGGATGTACGGCTGGTGTGGGGCGCTGAGGTGCGGCGTGATCAGGTTACTTCGGCCAGTTATCTGGGTTCCAATCAAGCCTTGGGAGGTAATCTATACCGACTGTTCCTCAATGGCGAGTGGCGTGCCACGCCGCATTGGCTGGTACAGTCCGGCGCGATGCTGGAAAAGCAGTATTATGGCGGTGCTACATTCTCACCGCGTCTGGCTGTGAACTACCTGATCAACCAGGATCATGCCCTCCGCGCCAGTATCAGCAAGGGTTATCGCTCACCTACGCCAGTGGAGGAGAGGGCGAATTTTCGTTACACCTACAATGGGCTTTTGCTCAACCAAGTCGCGCTGAACAATGGTGGGTTGAGCTCCGAGCAGGTGGTGTCGCGTGAAATCGGTTACGTCGGTGATTTCCGCAAAGTGAGACTGACCATAGATGCGCGAGTGTTTCACGACACGTATAGCAAATTGATAGGCCAGATCAAGCAATTCTATGCGCCGGGTACCGAGATTCTTGATCCTTACAATGGCTATACTACGACTCGCAATCTGTATGACGCCACGCTCACCGGGGTGGAATTCCAGTTGCGCTGGCGCCCTCTGGCAGGCAGCCTGATCGTGCTCAACCAGGCTTGGACAAAAGCGCGGTCTTCTGATGAAGATACACGCTATTCGGTACCACGCCATCAGACCAGTTTGCTGGTCAGCCAGGAATTCCAGGGCGGATATCAAGCCAGTATGGGCTATTATCAGGAGGCTGCCATGACCTGGCTGGGTGAGGGCGACCCGGTGCATCGTTATGAACGAATTGATGCACGCATTGCCAAGCGCTGGCGCGATGGTGCGCACGAAACCGAGTTGGCACTGGTCGGGCAAAGTCTGAATGGGCCTTATAGTGAATTCCGGCCGGAAACGCATTTTGAGCGGCGTGCTTTTGTAACACTGACACTGGGCTGGTAAAGATGAAAATTATTCTGGCCGATGATCATGCACTGTTTCGCGAAGGTGCTCGGCATCTGTTGCAGCAGTTGGGCGATGGCGATATTGAAGTACTGGAAGCAGCTACCTGCCAGGAGGCCATCATTCATGCCGATCTGCATGAGGATATCGACCTCGCATTACTCGATCTGCACATGCCGGGCGTGACGGGCGTCGAGTGTGTCGTGCATTTTCAGACGGCTCATCCGGAAGTACCGGTGGTGGTGTTGTCGGGCTCCGAATCTCGCCCCAACGTACAGGCAGTGCTGGATGTCGGAGCGCTGGGCTATATCCCCAAATCTTCCTCCAGTCAGGTCATGCTCTCGGCAATTCGACTCGTGCTGTCAGGCGGCATCTATCTGCCTCCACTAGTAATGGATCAAGAACTGAACTCGGTGGAGACGACTATTGTTCCCCAAATGGCTTCCCGGGGTCCGATGCCCTGTTGTTTGACTGAACGGCAAATGGATGTGCTCAAGCTTCTGGCTGCCGGCAAGCCCAATAAACTGATCGCACGCGAGTTGGGGCTGGGGGAAGGGACGATCAAAGTCCATCTGGCCGGGATTTTTCGTGCCCTCGAGGTAAATAATCGTACCGAGGCGGTGATGGAAGCACAACGGCGTAAATTGCTGTAAGCATCAGTGGACAGTCATACTGTCTAATTTGTCATGGCGAGACTTCCGTAAATTTTTACAGAGAATGACAATGAGCAAAAAAGAACCCCCACTTCTATACAGATAGAAAATGGGGGTTAAGCGGCAGACTGTAGCGCACAACTTGCGCGGTATTTGAAATTTGGCTGGCTGGTTTTCGTTATTGCCAGGCAAATGAATCAATATTTTGTTGCACTGGGTTCGTGTGTAAGCCAGCGAAGCTATTATCGCTGCTGGGCAGAAAACCGGAATCCGTCATTCGGCCTAGTTTTAGATAAAACAACGAATTACGGCACCAAATGAATTAATCCTGATGGCCTAGGCCATCAAGAGACATCCTGTTTGGTCAGATCACAGACGACAATCCGTTCTGCACGCTTAGCAACAAGATTAAGGGGGTAAGTCAGCAGAAATGGGTAAGCTGAGCTGTCGAAGACCGGATTTCGCTAGTGCAGAGCTATGGCTGGCGGCATTATTGCTGTGTGTTGGTATGGTGTCCGAAGCCGGTGCGTGCCAGACGATACTGGCACTGTCCGAACGAGACACGCCCTATCTGGAGGCAGTCGTTGCAATACACTGCGAAATGGAAGGAAGCGAGTCAGAACTGGCCGTGCATGCTTTGGGCGTAGACGAGATACGTAATCGCTATTTTGGTGCCGATACGGTGTTGGTCCCTTTGGGAGTGCGTGCTACTGAAGCGGTTGCCGGTTTGGCCGGCGCAGCGTCAATGATGGAGTCACCACTTTGAATCGATGGGGTTTGCGGCAACACGCCATGTTATTGGGAATGCTGCCGGCATTGATCATTGCGCTGTTCCTTGGGGTGTATTTCAGCTATAGCCGTATCCATGATGCCGAGCAGGCATTACGCGAGCGCGGCATAGCCCAAGCCCGGTATTTGGCTGCAGCGGCAGAATATGGTGTGGTTAGACATAATCACGCATTCTTGAAAAACCTGCTGAATGCGCAGCATGCCGAGGCCGCCGTTGATTTTGCAGCGATCTACGATGAACAATTCAAATTGCTTACTGCCGTTGGCGAGTTACCACCGGTGCTTGAAGGCAGGGCAGCGCAAATGGAGGTCGGTGGCCAGCTGATTTTTACTGTGCCGATTAATCTGCCACCGCTGTATGCGACAGATTTCTTTACCTTGCGTGACCAGGCCACCGATAAGGATGGGCGGCGGGTGGGCTGGGTGCGGGTGGGCATGTCATTGGTGCATCTGGCAGCGATCAATCGCTCCATGCTGCTTACCAGCGCTGGTATTTGCCTGTTGGTAATGATATTGGGTATGGCGCTTGCGTTGCGTCTGTCGAGAAATGTAACCAAACCGATTCGTGAAATGCTGGCGGTGGTCCATGCCATTGGTGCGGGTAGTCTGCATGCGCGTGTCGAGCATGATGCCGGCGGTGAATTGGGCGCGCTACAGGTTGGCATCAATCAGATGACTGAGGATCTCAGTAATTCGAGACGTGGCCTGCAGCTAAGAATTCAGGAAGCGACTGCCGCGCTGGCCGAACAAAAAGACGCCGCCGAACATGCCAATATTGCCAAGTCCAAATTCCTGGCTGCGGCCAGCCATGATTTGCGTCAACCTATTCATGCGCTGGGCCTGTTTCTGGCCGCACTGAAAGAGACGCTGCATGAACCGGAACAGTTGCGGATATTGGCCAATATCGAAGCGTCGGTGGCTGCAATGGAAGGCTTGTTCAATTCCTTGCTGGATATCTCTCGACTTGATGCCGGTGTTCTGGAAGTGCACGAGCGTGTGTTTCCGGTTAACCGGGTACTTGATCGGATACGCACTGAATTTACCCAGCAGGCCGAAACAAAAGGGCTGAAGCTATTGGTGGTGTCCAGCCGGGCATTGTTATTGACCGATCCCATGTTGCTGCAACGCGTGTTATTCAATCTTGTATCCAATGCGCTACGTTACACGGATTCAGGTGGCGTTGTCGTCGGTTGCCGCCGCCGGGATTCGCGAGTGCTGATCGAGGTTTGGGATAGTGGAAGAGGCATTCCGGAAGACCGTCAGCGAGATATTTTTGAAGAATTCGTCCAGTTGCACAATCCCGAGCGCGCGCGTGGTAATGGACTTGGATTGGGACTGGCCATTGTCGAGCGCGTGACGCGATTGTTGAGTTGCCCATTGAGTCTGCGCTCGCGTCCGCAACTGGGCTCGGTGTTTACAGTCAGCGTGGCGCAATCCTTGCCAGGTACAGAAATAGAGGACTTGCGTGATCCGGGGCGGCGCACCTTGTCTGGACAAATGCAAGGACTGGCTGTCGTCATAGATGATGACGAAGAAATCCTTGCGGCCATGCGCAGTCTGCTGACCGGCTGGGGATTGCGTGTGATTTCCGCGACGACGGGCAGTGATGCGCTTGCGCAGCTGGATCAGGTGCCGGACGTATTGTTATGCGATTATCGTTTGCGAGACGGCGAGATCGGACTGGATGTGATCGCCAGGTTTCGCGCCAGTTTCGGCACACAAATACCGGCGGTACTGATTACCGGTGATACCGCCCCAGAATCGGTGCGGGCTATTAAAGTGAGTGGCCATGCGCTACTGTACAAGCCGGTACGTCCAGCCAAATTGCGGGTGTTGCTGTCGAAAATGTTACCCCACTTGTAATGTCCCGAAAAAGCCATATATCAGACATTCTTAATGTACAATAACAGGTTGAATTGTTAACCGTTTTTTCAGGAGTTTGCTATGCCTATCTACGCTTATAAATGCGCTGCTTGTGGCCACGCCGAAGACGTTATGCAAAAAATGTCGGCGGCCGCACTTACCGTGTGTCCGCAATGCGGTAAGGATAGCTTCAGTAAACAGCTTACCGCGGCCGGCTTCCAGCTTAAAGGCAATGGTTATTATGCGACTGATTTCAAAGGTGGAGCAGCCCCCAAGAAAGAAGAGGCCGCACCGGCTTGTGGGACCGGCGCCTGTCCAGCGTGTCCGTAAACGGACGCTACAGCAACCTGCCCGGGGATAGCTCGATATGAAACGCTACTTTATCACCGGGCTGCTGATCTGGGTGCCCCTGGGGATTACACTGTGGGTGCTTAATCTCATTATTGGCAGCATGGATCAATCCTTGCTGCTACTGCCGGAGGCATGGCGGCCTGAGGCCTGGCTGGGTATGCACCTGCCAGGTTTGGGCGTGGTGCTGACTTTGGCCGTCATTCTGCTCACCGGCCTTGTGACGGCGAATATGATCGGCCAGCGTTTATTGCTGTTCTGGGAAAGTCTGCTGGGCAGGATTCCAGTAGTAAAATCCATTTATTACAGCGTAAAGCAGGTGTCGGACACGTTGTTTTCGGGTTCGGGCGAAGCGTTTCGTAAAGTGCTACTCGTACGTTACCCGCACCCGGATGCGTGGTCTCTGGCGTTCCAGACCCACATTCCGGGAGATGTGGCTGGTAATCTGGATGCGGAATACGTGGGGGTTTTTATTCCCACGACACCCAGTCCGGTGAACGGGTTTTATTTTTTCGTAAAAAAAACAGACACCATAGAACTAAATATGAGCGTGGACGTGGCCCTCAAGTATATCGTCTCCATGGGCGTGGTTTCGTCGCCTGACAATCAGGTATTGGTCAATCATTCAAGTCATTAATCAGTTTTAATTCTTCAACAATACAAATTCAAAATTATCATGCGCACCCATTACTGCGGCTCCGTAAACCGCACCCATCTGGACCAAACCATAACATTGTGTGGCTGGGCTCATCGCCGCCGCGATCACGGCGGTGTGATTTTCATTGATTTGCGTGACCGCGAAGGGATGGTGCAGGTAGTCTGCGACCCCGATCGTGCGGAAACCTTCAAAATTGCCGAAGATGTACGCAGCGAATATGTGTTGAAAATTACCGGCCGGGTTCGGTCCCGTCCGGAAGGCACGATTAATACCAATCTTCCGACTGGGGAAATCGAGGTATTGGCGCTGGAGATGGAAGTACTCAATGCATCCGCCACGCCGCCATTCCAGTTGGATGACGAAAACCTGTCCGAGAACGTGCGTCTCACCCATCGCTATCTTGACCTGCGCCGCCCGGCGATGCAGAACAATATGCGGTTGCGTTATCGCGTGGCCAAAACTTTGCGGGATTATCTTGACGTCAACGGTTTCATGGAAATCGAAACGCCGATGTTGACACGTTCAACGCCGGAGGGCGCTCGCGACTACCTGGTGCCGTCGCGCGTGCATGCAGGCATGTTCTATGCGCTCCCGCAATCGCCACAACTGTTCAAACAATTGCTGATGGTGTCCGGCTTCGATCGTTATTTCCAGATCACCAAATGTTTCCGCGACGAGGATTTGCGTGCCGACCGCCAGCCTGAATTTACCCAGGTCGATATCGAAACCTCGTTCATGTCCGAAGAGGAAATCATGAATTTGGTGGAAGCCATGATCCGCGAGATGTTCAAAAAGGTCATGGACGTGGATTTACCCAACCCGTTTCCGCGTATGGCATACAGCGAAGCGATGAATCGTTATGGTTCCGACAAGCCCGACATGCGTGTTGCACTGGAATTGATTGAATTGACCGACCTGATGAAAACTGTCGATTTCAAGGTGTTTCGTGGAGCGGCAGACATGCCGGGTGGCCGGGTAGCTGCAATGAAAGTACCTGGCGGTGCCGAGTTGTCGCGCAAGGAGATCGATGACTACACTGATTTTGTCAAAATCTACGGCGCCAAAGGCTTGGCTTACATCAAGATTAACGACGTCACTCAGCTCAATGAGACCGGCCTGCAGTCGCCCATCGTCAAATTCCTGCCGGAAACTGCGTTAGCCGAGATCATTACGCGTACTGCCGCGCGGAATGGCGATCTGATTTTCTTCGGTGCGGACAAAGCCAATGTCGTCAATGACGCGCTGGGTGCATTGCGCAGCAAGGTCGGTCACGAAAAAGGTCATGCCGTAAATGAATGGAAGCCACTGTGGGTAGTGGATTTCCCGATGTTTGAATACAACGAGGGTGAGCAGCGCTGGGATGCATT
Organism: Pseudomonadota bacterium; assembly: GCA_040388645.1. Classification (GTDB taxonomy): domain Bacteria; phylum Pseudomonadota; class Gammaproteobacteria; order Burkholderiales; family Sulfuriferulaceae; genus Sulfuriferula. The sequence continues at coordinate 55,528 of JAZKBM010000005.1, read as the reverse complement.
GCACCATCCGTTCACTGCACCCAAGCCGGGCCACGAAGGTTTGCTGGAAAGCGATCCGGGTGCCGCATTGTCACGTGCTTATGACATGGTGCTGAATGGCTGGGAAGTGGGGGGTGGATCGGTGCGTATTCACCAGGAAGCCGTTCAGGAAATCGTGTTCCGTGCGCTGGGCATCAGCCAGGAGGAGGCGCGCGAAAAATTTGGTTTCCTGCTGGATGCCTTGCAATTCGGTGCCCCACCCCATGGCGGCCTGGCCTTTGGTCTGGATCGACTGGTGGCGTTGATGGCGGGGGCGGAGTCCATCCGCGATGTCATCGCCTTCCCGAAAACACAGCGCGCCAATGATTTGATGACGCAGGCGCCGAATGCAGTCGATGAGCGTCAGTTGCGTGAATTGCACGTGCGTTTGCGCAATGTCGAGGCGACGAAGGCCTAAGCTTTAATCAGCGTCGGCACAAAGCAATTATTTCAGCGCGGCAAGTACCGATTGCTCGAAGTGCTGGGCTTTGGATGAACTGGCGACGGCACCGAGTATTTTTTTGCACTTAGCCACTTCCGCCAGCAATTCGCCTTGTGTGCTGGCCTGTGCGAGTTTGTCGATGTGTGAGGATTTGGCACCAAACAGGGCTGTCATCATGTCCACCGCGTGACGCTTGGCATCTTCAAAACGGTTGCCGCTGTCCTCGCTGCGATGCATGGCATGATCCAGCTTGTCAGCTAGGTCATCATGACTACTTTCCTTGAAATTCGTGTCGACCTTTGCCGGGGCGACCGCCTCGTGACTGGCGCTAATCAATCCCAGCTTCAGCATGTCTTGTAATGTGCCTTCCAGGTCGCTTATGCCTGGCATGGATTTAGCTACTTGTGCTACAGATAATGTACCATCCAGTACGAACAGTAATTGCCGGCAACGTGGCCTCAGGCCGAGTTTGGGTTGTTGCAATTCGTCCCGGCCAAGGGGGGTGCGGATAAAGCAGAGTGTCGTATCCATCTTCGGTCTCCATTTTTTGTTTTATTTTGGTAACTTTATACCAATATTTACCGTTATTACGGTAATTTCTTGCTGATCTTGAGAAAGTACATGGAGCGATCCTATAAACAGCCTGTTTCCGTGCTGGTCGTGATTTATACGCTGGACCTGCAAGTACTGCTGCTGGAGCGGGCAGACCAGCCGGGGTTGTGGCAATCCGTTACTGGAAGCCGGGATGGCGAGGAAACCCTGCTGCAAACAGCGGCCCGAGAAGTGACGGAAGAAACCGGACTGGAAGCGCAATGTTTCCAGCTGAGCGCGTGGGGTTATCAAAACACGTTTTCCATTTATCCGCAGTGGCGTCATCGCTACGCGCCGGGCATCACGGAAAATACCGAGCATGTATTTGGCTTGTTGTTGCCGAAAATAGTACCCATTTTAGTGTCACCGCGTGAGCACTTGGGGTATACGTGGCTGGGAGTGGAGGCGGCTGCAGAAAAATGTTTTTCACCCAGCAATGCCGAGGCAATCAGACGGCTGATCCGGTAAGTGATGCAAAGTCCCGATTTAAATTCAAGGTGCTGGGCTTTGTCACGGAACTGACATATTTTGCCTATAGGATGCTCAGGTTATTTTGTAAATAATAGGTAGTTGTCCATGAGACTGCATGACCTGTTGCTGGATATCCTGAAAAACGAGACGCTCCAGGCTGTTTTTCAGCCCATTATGGATTTAAAGGCGGGGCAGTTAATTGGTTACGAGGGGCTCATACGCGGCCCTTCCGATAGCCCGTTGCACGCCCCCATCAAATTGCTGAGTACCGCTGAACAATTCGGTTTGTCCGGCCGTATCGAGTCATTGTGTGTAGTCACAGTACTGGACAAGTTTATCAAGCGTGCGCTACCCGGTCGCCTGTTCCTGAATATCAGCCCGTTGGGCTTGCTGGAAGGCTGTCTTGCAACCGATAAAGTTCAGGCGCTTCTGAATAGAGAAGACTTTCCGCGCGACCGTATTGTTTTCGAAATCACCGAAAGTTCGCCCAAGATGGCGTTGGCCCCAGTAGTAGAGGCTGTCATGGCTTTGCGTGCGCAAGGATTCCGTATTGCGCTGGATGATTTAGGCGAAGGCTTTTCCAGTCTCAGGCTGTGGTCGGAATTACAGCCGGATTATGTCAAGATCGACAAACATTTCGTCCATGGGATTCATCAGGATCCAACCAAGTTGCAATTCATCCGTTCCATACAGCAGATCGCCGAGAACGGCGGGGCCCGTTTGATTGCAGAAGGGATTGAAAACCGGGCAGAATTTCAGATCATCAAGGACATGGGCATCTGTTTCGGACAAGGTTATTTTATTGGGCATCCACTTGATCGCCCGGCCCATTCACTCAGTTCGGAAGTATTGGAGTGTATGGCCAGCGCGCAAATTTGTGTGTATCCGCATACGCAGAAGATCGATGCACGTAAACATCTATCCAGAAAGTTATTGATGGATGCACCTTCAGTATCCCCCAATGCGATGAGCGAAGAAGTACTCAATGTATTGCAAGCGCATCCCAAGCTGCATGCATTGCCGGTAGTAAAAGATGGTGTGCCAGTTGGCCTGATCAACCGCAGCCTGCTGATTGATCGATTTTCGCGGGTGTACACGCGTGAGCTGTATGGGCGAAAACCCTGTGCCATGTTCATGGATGGCGATCCGCTGATCGTCGACATCAAAACGCCGGTGGCGGAGTTAAGCCAGTTGGTTGTCAACAAGGGGAAAAGCAATTTTGCCGATGGCTATATCTTCACCGATCAAGGGCAGTATCTGGGTGTAGGGTCCAGTTTTGATCTGATGCAGGAAATCACCGATTTGCAAATCCAGGCGGCGCGTTATGCCAACCCCCTGACCCTGTTACCCGGCAATGTACCGATCACCGAACATACGGAACGTCTGCTGGAAAATCAGCAGACGTTTTGTGCGTGCTATGCCGATCTGGATCATTTCAAACCCTTCAATGATGTATACGGGTACCGCAAGGGCGACGAAGTGATCCAGATGACTGCCAACCTGCTCTCTAGCCATTGCGATCCCGATATGGATTTTGTCGGGCATATCGGTGGCGATGATTTTTTTATATTGTTCCAGAGCCTGGATTGGGAGCAGCGCTGCCGCAGGATGCTGGAGGCATTTGACAGCAATCTGGCACAGATGCTGTCATCCCAGATTCTGGCAGACGGCGGCTATGAGGCGGAAGACCGGCGCGGAAATATGGAATTCCATCCTTTTCCAGCATTGTCTATCGGGATAGTACAAGTAGCGCCGGGACGTTTTGCCGGACATTACGAGGTCGCCGCCGCTGCAACAGAAGTCAAGAAAATGGCGAAACGTACACTGGGTTCCAGTATTTATATTGATAAACGGAGCAGCACGCAGGAACGCATCCATCCGCGCGCTGCTGCTTAGGAATCAAAATCTAATCCGTTTCCTGGACATCAAGCTGACGCTGAGGCCGCAGGAATTGCTATCATATGACCATGAGCATCGTTCTGCGCGTCGCCAGTTACAACATCCATAAAGGGTTTTCCCACTTTAACCGACGCATGGTCATTCATGAGCTGCGCGAGCGGCTGCGTGCCTTGTCCGCCGATATCGTGTTTCTTCAGGAGGTGCAGGGCAGTCACGCCGGTCATGCAGCGCGTTTTGCCAACTGGCCCACGGCGCCGCAATACGAGTTTCTTGCCGACAGCGTATGGACGGACTTTGCCTATGGCAAGAACGCCGTATACGATGCCGGTCACCACGGCAATGCCATCCTGTCGCGCTACCCCATTCTACGCTGGGAAAATCTGGATATTTCTGCCCACGCCTACGAATCGCGCGGTCTGTTGCATGCCGAGATGGCGGTGCCAGGGATGAAACAGGCGCTGCATTGTCTGTGCGTACACATGGGTTTGTTCGAACGTGGCCGCACTGTGCAGATGCATTTGCTGGCCGAGCGCATCCGTAGCGCAGTTCCGGACGATGCCCCGCTCATCATCGCGGGTGATTTTAACGATTGGCGCATCCGGGCCGGGAAACAATTGGCTCAGGAACTTGGATTGAGAGAGGTGTTCGAGCTTGCCAATGGCAGTCCGGCACGCAGTTTTCCATCAGCGTTCCCGATGTTTCACCTCGATCGTATCTACGTACGTGGTTTTGATGTGGCCGATGCGAGTGTCATGCATGGTGCCTACTGGCGGCGGATTTCAGACCACGCAGCGTTGACGGCGACGCTCAGGCACGCATGACGCCAGATCTGCTGCCCGGCAATCGTATTACGCTGCTTCAGAATGGCATGGAATTTTTTCCTGCATTGCAAACAGCTATTGATGCTGCGCAATATGAAGTTCATCTGGAAACCTATATTTTCTCGGATGATGCCACTGGACACACGATCGCTGCCGCTCTGTCGCGCGCCGCAATGCGTGGTGTAAAAGTGTATCTGATGCTGGATGGCTTCGGCAGCAAGGCGTTGTCATCCGGGTTATTGAATGAGATGCGTCGCGCCGGAGTTGAAATCCTGATTTTTCGTCCCGAACCTGGTCTGTTGCATTTGCGCCGTAACCGCCTGCGCCGTCAGCATCGCAAACTCAGCATGATTGATGCGCGCATCGCCTTTGTGGGCGGCATTAATATCATTGACGATATGGATACTCCCGGCCAGATTCCCCCACGTTATGATTATGCGGTACAGGTAGAAGGGCCGGTCCTGACCCAAATCGCACCCGTGATGCGACGCTTGTGGAAATTGGTGAAGTGGACGCAAGGCCGCAGGTCGCAGCGGATGCATTCAGTGGCCGTTCAAGCGGCCTCAGTGGGTGAACAATATGCCACGTTGCTGGTGCGCGATAACCTGCGCCACCGGCGCGATATTGAAGAAGCCTATCTGAATGCCATCAATGCAGCGCGCGGTGAAATAATTATTGCCAATGCGTACTTTCTGCCGGGTATTCGTTTCCGGCGTGCCTTGATCGAAGCGGCCGAGCGTGGCGTCAAAGTTTCCCTGTTGCTGCAGGGCAGGGTGGAATATCGCTTGCTGCACTATGCGTCGCGCGCGCTTTATGGACAATTCCTGATGGCGGGGATAACCATATGTGAGTACCACAAGAGTTTTTTGCACGCCAAAGTAGCGGTAATCGACCAGCGCTGGGCTACGGTGGGTTCCAGTAATATTGACCCGTTCAGTCTATTGCTGGCACGCGAGGCCAATATTGTGCTGGAAGACCATGTATTCGCCGGCCAGTTGCACGCCAGTCTGCAAGCCGCCATTGATACGGGCAGCCAATGCCTGATCCATGACCGTTGGCTGCATCGGCCTTGGTACAAGCGCAGTCTCGCCTGGCTGGCTTACGGCGTAGTGAGGTTCATGATGGGCATGTTGGGCTATGGCAAGCTCAACTGATGAATTTAATTGATGACGTGCCGGATATGCGCCCGCTGGACTATGCTGACAGACTGGAGGGAAAAACCATGCTTACATCCATCGCCAGTGTCATGTTCCATGTAGACCGCAAACTCGGCCCGATTGAAAAAGACGTAATCGAAGACTGTGTACGAGAAGATCCGTGTGTGATCAGTGCCCATGTGTCCCAATCAGCCCCGCACCTCATGCTGGTTGCCTACAATCCTGACTGCACCAGCATGCACGCCATCCATCAAAATCTCGCCGAGCGCGGGGTGGATGCACAACTAGTCGGCCTGTGATTATTGTGAAATACAACTACTCCGGGAGAAACATATCCTTCTTTCCCGGAGGGTGTCGCTTTCAGCGTACAGGCGATTTCAGGGGCGTATATAGGCATAGCCTTGTTGTTGTTTATGCATGATTTCGGGCACGCCTGATTTAACGTAATCTATCTTGGGGAGCATGTCGTCCTTGGTCAGATTGGTTTTCCGCATGGTGTTTTCACAGGCAACCACCTTGATGCCACTGGCAATTGCATCCTCCACCCTGCTGCTGACGGGTGAGTCGAGTTTCAATATTGGCAGGCCAGGCCCGTAAGCCACAATTTCAATATCCACATTGCCTTTGCCGATGTCCTCCTGCACATTTTGGGCATTATTCAATGCAAGATTCCACTTTTTCGGATCATTGTCACTCACTTGAATGACAACCTTTTGCCGGGTGGCCACGGTAGCGTGATCTGATTGAAAATTCGCCGCCACGACAGGTTGAATGGCTGTCCCTGTTAAAGCGAGCGCGAGTAGCAAATGAATAATGGGCCTTTTTTTCATGATGTCTCCTTCCGGTATCGAGTGGGTTATTGCTCTTGTGTGCAGAACAAATCCTGCTATTCCCACTATTGCGAGATGCCGGATTTAAGGAAAGTGTTCTAAACGCAAAAAATTTGTACATGCCAGACATTCGCGACTGTGCAAATGCACAGTCGTGAATGTATAAATCGGGTATAAAATCAAAATGATACTTACTGAGCGGGCCAGTTTATGCCGAGATTGCCATTTGTTTATCAGCTTGCACTTGCGCCGGCCGTTGTCATTGCACTCCTGGTTGTGCTGATAGGTTATTCGTTGTATGGATTGGCTCAAATTCGACATGAAAATGAGGTGGTGCGGCAATGGGTCCGCATTACCGACCATCTGCACCAGGCAATGGAAGCGGGCTACCGGCTTCAAAAAATAGCCACGCGACAGTTCGAGCCTGCTGCAGGGCCGGAATATCGCGAACAAGCGACCATTCTTTCCGGTAACCTGCTGTATCCCGAAGTGCTGTACAAGATGCCTGCACCTCTAAGGACGCTTGTAGAGAAAGAACTGCCGGTCATCAATAGTCGGGGTGGATTCAATCCTGTAGCCGCCAAAACGGCGCTCGTGGCTTTAATGCCAAAACTGGAAGCATTCAATGGCGCCTTATGGGATGGGAAGCGCGCAGCGTATGCGAATTACTACACACGTCTCAATAGCGTGATTGCGGATTTGGCAGAGACTTCACTATACATATTGCTGGCGTGCCTGCTTCTGGCCGTGGTGCTATCGGCGATTACCGTGCATTCGGTGCGCACGCGGCTGGGCAACCTTGCAAAGCAAACCCGATTACTATGCAGCGGGAATCTGGTGCCTGTTGATTCTCCTTCACGTATCCGTGATGAATTTGACGAACTGGCCCATTGCGTTGCCGACATGACCCGGCGCCTGCTCAATGTGGTTGCCGTGGAAAAAGTGTTGCAAGGTGCGGAACACGAACGCAAGCGCATCGCCATGGACCTGCATGACCAGGCGCTGGCCGATTTGACAGCCGCTGCACGGATGCTGGAATCTGCAGAAAAGCCTCCGCTTGGCGGTGCGGAACAAGCGCAACAATTGTTTATGCTCAGGCAGGAAATCGGCAACATTTCCACCGGTATACGGCGCATTATCGACGACCTTCATCCGCAAACGCTGGACATCCTCGGCCTGGAGGCCGCTACACGCTCTTTTCTGGAGCGCAATGCGACAGCATCGATGGACTGGGCTCTTCACTTCGAGCAGACTGCCGAACAAGCGCTTACCGAGTTTCAGCGTGTTAATTTATTTCGTATCATCAGTGAATCCACTACCAATGTCTTACGGCATGCGCATGCCTCAGCGGGAGAAATTGCATTGCGTATAATCGACGACCACATGATATTAACGATTGATGACGATGGTATCGGGCTTGCGGCCGATGCGATTTCGGGAACGCAGGGACACGGACTCTCCAATCTGCGCCAGCGTGCCCGTGCAATGGGTGCCATATTCAGCCTTGAGCATTCACGGTTCAATACCGGCACGCGACTGGATTTTCGCTGGCTGCTTGCAGCATCGCGCGAAACGAGTTTTCATCCATGAGCGTTCACCAGGCTCTGATACTGGCGGAGGATAATCACAGAGATCGCAGTTTCCTGATCGAATCACTCGCACCACGCCAAATACTGGTTGCAGAAAATGGTATGGAAGCTTTATCGCTGTGCGACGAACTCAATGAGCCATGGGTCATTACGGATATTCAGATGCCCAAAATAAACGGTATTGAACTGGCCCGCAGAGTGTGGGAAACCAAGCCGGCCGCGCGTTTTCTGTTCTGGTCGCAATACGATGACGAGATGTACGTACGCGCGCTCGCAAAAATAGTCCCGGCAGAAACCGTATATGGCTATGTCCTGAAAAATAATTCCCTGGCGGTTCTGGAAAAAGCAGTGAAGGCGGTTTTCGAGGAATGCCAGTGCTGGATTGATCCGCACGTGCGCCCGGTGCAGGCTCGGGCGCATAAACACGCCACATCGATTTCCGACATTGAATTCGAAGTCCTGATTGATCTGGCTCTGGGGCTGACAGATAACGCCATCGCTGAGCGGCACTATTTGTCCCGGCGCGGCGTCCAGAATCGACTCCAGTCGCTTTACATGAAACTGGGCGCCAATGCGGAAGGCTATACTTTGTGCGACAGTGAACTGATCAACGTGCGGATGCGTGCCGTGGCGCTGGCCTTGCAGCGCGGATTGATCAATCCATTCGAACTTCAGAAAGAGGAAGAGAAATTGACTGCCTGGATCAAGTTTCAAAACAGCCATGCATGAAGGCAGGAGATGTACTGTGAGATGGAAATCGTTCACCATCCTTATTCTGGGTATGCTGGCGTGCCTGGGTAGCGTGAGCGCAAAGGACATGGTCGCCCCATACGGAACCGCCACGGTTCAAACGCGTCCCACCCCCGTCCTGAATACCGTATTCGACGTGAGTTATGACGACCCGCAGAAACTGGATCTGCTCTATGATTTTGTGCAAAATACCCGCAAGGTCACACGCGGAAAAGTCGCGATCGTGACGCACGGTCCCGAGCTCAGGGCTTTTGCCAAAGAAAACTATACAAAATATCAGGTTATTGTCGACAAGATGGCTGCATTGGCAAAAGAAGGTGTGACGTTTTACATGTGCAGCAATGCCATGAAAATGGCTGGCTATAAACCCGAGGATATAGATGGTTTTATTACCGTGGTGCCATCCGGTTTTGCGGAAATTGCCTACCTGGAATACAAGGGCTACCAGTACATCAATCCCACGCCGCTATCTACCAGGGATATACGCCAGCTTAGATAACCGCTCCCTATCGCACCATGACTGGCGCGTGGTCGTATATTGGCCGGGATTGAATGAGGGAAGCTGCGATATCGCGGTGGGCCGCTTCATCACACCGAAGAAGGGATGGGGAATAGGAAATGAAAATCCTGAGTTTACGCAGGTGCATAGCGGGCGATGAAAAATAGAGAGGCAACATGAATAATAAAACAATCCAAAATTCCCGGAGCGGCCTTTGCATGCTGGAACTTTTGCTTTTCTGTTTGGCTTATACAGTACCGGGAATGGCAGGAGAGTTTGATACCTACCGCTACAAGCTTGAAGAAAATAATAACGATAAGGTTTGTTTACATATGGCCGGTGTATACAACAAATTTTTCAAGAAGCCATTTGCCATGACGATAGACGAAAACGAATATGAGAAAGGTGAGGGAAATCTACCAGCCCTACTGCCCGGTGCCAAAAGAGATTGGGGAAGCTTTATCAATATGCGGTTTTCCTTTCAACCGACCAGCCCCGAGTTCGATGCCATCAAATGGAAGGTGGGAAAACTGATAAGACCCACCCATGAGGGAGAACGGGTGGTTCTAAATTTCCCATTTATCGCAGCCGATATGGACCTCAACAATGACGGTCAATTTGTGACCGTCATAAAAAATGAATTTATGAGTTGTTATATCAGTTATCACAGTTGCAATCCCGCAGATAGTTGGTCCATTTTCCGCAAAGGCGATATTGATCTTATGCAGGGTCCCATCGAATGGGATGTGCCCCTTAAGGGACAAAATGGACATCCGCCACTTGCGGTTATATATGGGCGATCTTCCACATGCAATATTATGCGTCCGTTTATCTACGATGGCGTGACCTATCTGAGTTGTTACCATCGAAAGTGGCTGAAGGACTTGCGTGATTATCGTAATGGCACGCCGAATTGGGAGTACACAGATGTCTTGAAGTATCAGGGGGTCGAAAAACTGCCTGACGGTAGAGATCCAATCAAAGCGGAAACGGTCTGCCGGTTTCGCATGGTAGTTGCCAAGTAATATGGAGAAGAAAATGACGATCACGATCACTTTGAACTACGGCGTGTATGCCTGATAAAAGAGGCCCCTGCTTCAGTGCTCGAAAAAGAGGCTGAACGACTTTTACAGGTTTTCTGCCGATGTGATTTTCAGGTTATGACTGTTGTTCTATCACGGTGCACCCGATCCTAGCGTTTCTTTCCCAGCAACGACCCCAGCACCCCGCGTATGATGCGTCGGCCCATTTCCGAGCCAATGGCACGGGCGGCGCTTTTGGCCATGGCTTCCATCGCGCCCTGGCGGCCACGGCTGCCGCTACCGCCGCCGAAAATGGTGCCCAGCAGGCCGCCATTATCCGTTTTGGTTTCGGCTTGCTTGGCTTCGGCGTGTTGCGCAGCTGTTACAGCCGTCTGTTCGGTGCGGGCTTTGAGTTTTTCGTAGGCGGATTCCCGGTCGACTTCTTTTTCATAATGCCCGGCAACCAGCGAATCGGCGATGACGGCCTGACGTTGCGCGGCGGAAATGGGGCCGATCTGGCCCTGCGGCGGCAGGATCAGAGCGCGCTCGACCATGCCGGGGCGGCCTTTTTCGTCAAGGAAGGACACCAGCGCTTCGCCGACGCCCAGTTCGGTGATGACGCTTTCTTCGTCGAGTTTAGGGTTGTCGCGCATGGTTTCGGCTGCAGCCTTGACCGCTTTCTGATCACGCGGGCTGAAGGCACGCAGGGCGTGCTGGACGCGGTTGCCGAGTTGAGACAGTACCTTATCGGGCACATCGGCCGGGTTCTGGGTGACAAAGTACACCCCCACGCCTTTGGAACGGATGAGTCGTACCACCTGTTCGATTTTATCCACCAGCGCTTGCGGCGCGTCGTTGAACAACAGGTGCGCCTCATCGAAGAAAAATACCAGCTTGGGCTTGTCCAGATCGCCTGCTTCAGGCAGGTTTTCGAACAGTTCTGACAGCAGCCACAGTAACAGCGTGGCGTAGGTCTTGGGTGATTGCATCAACTGATCGGCGCACAGGATGTTGATCATGCCGCGCCCTGCCGGGTCGGTCTGGATCAGGTCGGCGATGTTCAGCATCGGTTCGCCGAATATTTTCTCGCCCCGCTGGCTATCGAGTTCCAGCAGACCACGCTGGATGGCGCCGATACTGGCCGCGGAGACATTGCCGAATTCGGTGGTGAATTCCTTGGCATTGTCGCCTACGTATTGCAGCATGGCGCGCAGATCCTTGAGATCAAGCAGCAACAAGCCGTTGTCATCGGCAATTTTGAATACCAGGTTGAGTACGCCGGCTTGCGTATCGTTGAGATTCAGCATGCGCCCCAGCAACAGCGGCCCCATGTCGGAGATCGTGGCGCGCACCGGGTGTCCCATGGTGCCGAAGGGATCCCAGAAGGTGACCGGATAGGCCTGGTAAGCAAAATCGGCCAGCGCGAGTTGCGTCACACGGGCCTCCACCTTGGTGTTGCCGCCACCGGCTTGGGAGACACCGGGCAGGTCGCCCTTCACATCGGACATGAACACCGGCACGCCGATGGCGGAAAAATGTTCGGCCATGACCTGCAGGGTGACGGTTTTGCCGGTGCCGGTGGCGCCTGTAATCAGCCCGTGGCGGTTGGCCATCTGGGGCAGCAGATACAGCGCTTGATCAGCTTGAGCGATATGCAGTGGCTTTGTCATTGTTCTGGCCTTATCTGATAGGGGGTCGCAGTGGTAAGATTAGCGTATTTTTGAGAATACCAGAGGTAGCTATGGCCGGCCACAGCAAATGGGCGAACATCAAACACAAGAAAGCCGCGACGGATGCCAAGCGCGGCAAGATTTTCACGCGTCTGATCAAGGAGATCACGGTTGCCGCGAAACTGGGTGGTGGCGACGTAAGCTGCAACCCGCGTCTGCGTCTGGCGATGGACAAGGCGTTTGATGCCAATATGCCGAAAGACACCACCGAGCGCGCCATCAAACGCGGCTGCGGTGAGTTGGAAGGGGTGAATTACGAGGAAATCCGCTACGAAGGCTACGGTATCAACGGCGCCGCGGTGATGGTGGATTGCCTGACCGACAACAAGGTGCGCACCGTTGCCGATGTGCGTCACGCGTTCAGCAAATACGGCGGCAATATGGGCACCGACGGCTGTGTGGCGTTCCAGTTCAAGCACTGTGGCCAACTGCTGTTTGCGCCGGGTACCGACGAAGACAAGCTGATGGAAGCCGCACTGGAAGCCGGCGCGGAAGACGTGGTGAACAATGACGATGGCAGTATCGAGGTTATCACGCCTCCGCACGATTTTCATGCCGTCAAGGCGGCCCTGGAGACCGCCGGTTTCAAGGCCGAGTTTGGCGAAGTCAGCATGAAGGCGTTGAACGAAACCGAATTGAGCGGCGACGATGCAGTGAAAATGCAGAAATTGCTCGATGCGTTGGAAGTGCTGGACGATGTGCAGGAAGTTTATACTTCCGTCGTGATTAACGACTGACAGTGATTTTTGTGCGTATCGTAACTTGTCGCTTTGATTGTCGGCCTTGACCACCATCCGCATCCTCGGCATCGACCCCGGTCTGCGCATCACCGGCTTCGGCGTCATCGAAAAAACCGGCAACCACCTCCATTACCTCACCAGCGGCTGTATCAAAAGCGGGGAAGGGGAGTTGCCGGAGCGGCTGAAAGTGATCCTGTTGAGCCTGCGTGAGGTGATCCAGACTCACCAGCCACAACAAGCAGCGGTGGAAAAAGTGTTCGTCAACGTGAATCCGCAATCCACCTTGCTGCTCGGTCAGGCACGGGGCGCGGCGATTTGCGCGGCAGTGCTGGAGGCTCTGCCGGTGGCCGAATATACTGCATTGCAAGTAAAGCAGGCGGTGGTGGGGAATGGTCATGCTGCCAAGGAGCAGGTGCAGGCAATGGTCAAGCGCTTGTTGAATCTGCCCGGCGTACCCAGTCCGGACGCTGCCGATGCACTGGCCTGCGCCATCTGCCACGCGCACGGCGGGCAAGGGATGGGCAATCTGGCTACGGCAGGCTATCGGGTCAAGAATGGACGTTTGGTGTGAATAAAAAGGACTGCAAATGATAGGCAGGATCACCGGTACGCTCATTGAGAAACACCCGCCGCAGATCGTGGTGGATGCGCACGGCGTCGGCTATGAAATCAATGTGTCCATGAGTACTTTCTACAATCTGCCCGCGCTCGGCGAGCGGGTGGCATTGCATACGCATCTGGTGGTGCGTGAAGATGCGCAGTTGCTGTATGGCTTTGGCAGTGACGCGGAACGTGCCACTTTCCGGCTGCTCATCAAGATCACCGGTGTCGGTGCGAAAATGGCCCTCGCGGTGCTGTCCGGCATGAATGCGAACGAGCTGGCGCAGGCTGTGACGATGCAGGATACCGGGCGGCTCACCAAAATCCCCGGTATCGGCAAAAAAACCGCCGAGCGCCTGTTGCTGGAACTGAAGGGCAAGCTGGCGGATGCGCTGCCCGGCGCCGCACCGGGTGGTGCGGCCGACGCGGGAGGTGACGTGCTGAACGCATTGCTGGCGCTAGGTTACAATGAACGCGAAGCTACCCACGCCGTGCGCCAATTGGCGGCTACTGCCAGTGTGGAAGACGGCATACGCCAAGCGCTTAAATTGCTCTCGAAAACATGATCGAAACTGACCGGCTTATCGCTCCCGCCGCGCAAAGCGTGGTGGAGGAACAAATTGAACGCGCGTTGCGTCCCAAAAATTTGTCCGAATATGTCGGTCAGGAGAAGGCGCGCGGGCAGCTCAGTATTTTTATCGAGGCAGCGCGCAAACGGCGTGAGTCGCTCGATCACGTACTGTTGTTTGGCCCGCCTGGGCTGGGCAAGACCACGCTGGCGCATATCATCGCGCGGGAAATGGGCGTCAACATGCGTCAGACTTCCGGGCCGGTTTTGGAGCGCGCCGGTGATCTGGCCGCCTTGTTGACCAATCTCGAGCCCAACGATGTACTTTTCATTGACGAAATTCACCGTCTGTCGCCCGTTGTGGAAGAAATACTTTACCCGGCGCTGGAGGATTTCCAACTCGACATCATGATCGGCGAAGGCCCGGCGGCACGCTCGGTCAAACTCGACTTGCCGCCCTTTACTTTGGTCGGCGCCACGACCCGTGCCGGCATGCTCACCAACCCGCTGCGCGATCGCTTTGGCATCGTTGCCCGGCTGGAGTTCTACACGCCGGAAGAACTGACCCGTATCGTTGCCCGTTCCGCGCATTTGCTGGAGATGAGCATTGTCGATGACGGTGCCTTCGAAATTGCGCGCCGTTCGCGGGGTACGCCACGTATTGCCAACCGCTTGCTGCGCCGGGTGCGTGACTATGCCGAAGTGCGTGCCGACGGCATTGTCAGCCGCCATGTGGCGGACGCCGCGCTGGTGATGCTTGACGTGGATAGCGCTGGTCTGGACGTGATGGATCGCAAGTTGCTCGCCGCGGTGCTGGAAAAATTCGACGGCGGTCCGGTCGGGCTGGACAATCTCGCCGCGGCCATCGGCGAGGAGCGGGATACTATCGAGGACGTGCTCGAACCCTTCCTGATCCAGCAAGGCTATTTGCAGCGCACGCCACGCGGCCGGATGGCGACCGCCATGGCCTACCGCCATTTTGGCCTCGCCGCACCGGGTAAAGCCGGGGCGGCGGAATTATGGGATGGTGATGTCTGAATTTGTGTGGCCGGTGCGCGTGTATTACGAAGATACCGATTTCGGTGGTGTCGTGTATTACGCCAATTACCTGAAATTCATGGAGCGTGCCCGCACCGAATGGTTGCGCGCACTGGGGTTTGAGCAGACTGAACTGATCGCTACGCACGAGGTGATGTTTGTGGTGCGGCGTGTGGCGGTGGAATATCTGCAACCGGCGCGTTTTAATGATGAACTCCGCGTCGTCAGCACGGTCAAGCGCTTTGGTCAGTGCCGTATTGTTTTTGCACAGAATATTATTCGCGATAATTTGCTCGTGGGGGGTGAAACCGAGGTGGCATGCGTCAGCTCGTTGTCATTCAAACCGGTTAAAATACCGGACAATCTTTTACAGGCATTGGAAAAAATAGCGTGAATATCGGGTTAAGCCAGGATCTTTCCATGTTGGCACTGGTGGGTAACGCCAGTCTGGCAGTGCAGTTGGTGATGGGGTTGTTGCTGGTCGCGTCGTTCATGTCATGGTGGTACATTTTTATAAAGATGTTCGCTATTCGACGCGCTACCCGCCTGGCCGAGGCGTTCGAAAAGGAATTCTGGAGCGGGGCGGATTTGCAAACGCTGTTCAAGCGTGCCACTCAGGACTGGAAGCAGGCGGGTGAGCTAGAACGTATTTTTGAAGCCGGGTTCCGCGAGTTCAGCAAGCTCAAGGGGCAACCCGGCATGGATATGAGCGCAGTCATGGGCGGTGCCAGACGGGCCATGCGCGCCACCTATCAGCGCGAGATGGACAAGCTGGAATCGAACCTGGCTTTTCTCGCTACGGTCGGCTCAGTGAGTCCTTATGTCGGATTGTTCGGTACCGTGTGGGGCATCATGAATGCATTCCGTGGGCTGTCCAACGTGGTGCAGGCCACGCTGGCAAATGTGGCACCGGGGATCGCCGAGGCATTGATCGCCACCGCCATGGGTCTGTTTGCCGCGATACCTGCAGTCGTGGCATATAACCGGTATACCCATGACATCGACCGTCTGGCCAATCGTTTTGAGAGTTTCATGGAAGAGTTCTCCAATATCCTGCAACGTCAGGCACACAGGGCTTGATGCATGAGTAGCCGTCGCCCGCGCAAGCAAATGAACCAGATCAACGTGGTGCCGTACATCGATGTGATGTTGGTGCTGCTGATCATTTTCATGATCACGGCGCCCATGATCAACCCCGGGCAAGTGGAATTGCCGAGCGTGGCCAAATCCCAGTCCGTGCCGGTTGAGCCGATCGAGGTCACGATTCGCGCCGATGGCACGTTGCGTTTGCGCGATCGTGCTACTGGCGGCTCGGATAATGTCGTGACCCGCGCCGAACTGGCGGGCATCATCAACGAGAAACAGCAGGCCAATCCCGAGCAACCGGTCGTCATCGCCGCCGACAAAAGTGTGCGTTACGAAGAAGTCATGAAGATCATGAGTCTGATGCAGCAAAATCATGTCAAGCGTCTGGGCCTGCTGGCCAAGCCCGGGGCCAGTTAATGCGGGAGGACACGGTTAAATCCGGGCGTTTGCCCGCTGCGATATTGGCGGTGCTGGTGCACTTGCTGTTTATCGGATTTTTGATATTTAGCGTGAACTGGCGATCCCATCCGCCGCCTCCGGTGATGGCGGACTTGTGGGAAGCATTGCCGCCACCCAAGGTGAAACCGGTGGTGACTCTCCAGCCAACACCAAAACCGAAACCCAAGCCTCAACCCGTGGTTGAACCGGAGCCACCTCAGCCAAAACCCGATATCGCTTTAAAGGAAAAAAAGCGGAAAGAACAACAGCTGCGTGAGCAACAGGCGCAGCTTGAGCAGCAAAAACAACTTGAAGCGCAACAGCGCAAGCAGCAGCAATTGCAACAGAAAAAGCAGGAAGCAGAACAACGCAAACTGGCTGAACAGGAAAAACAGCAGCAGGAAAAGCTGGCTCAGGAGAAACAGAAACAGCAAGAGGAAAAACGTAAGCAGGACGACTTGAAGCGCAAACAGGAAGCGTTACGCAAGCTGAATATGCAGCAATCGCGTGATTTCATGAATAAGGAACTGGCAAGTGAAACCAGCCGTTTGCAGCAAGCCCAGCAGGCAAGTCAGCTGGGTGCCGAGCAAGCCAAAATGGAAGCGACGTACAAGGAACGCATTCGCAGCAAAATTGCCAGCATGTTGCGCCTGCCGGAGAATATGGTAGGTAACCCCAAGGCGGTATTTGCCGTGACGGTGCTTCCTACTGGTGAGGTGGCTCAAGTCCGGTTGGTGACACCTAGCGGCCAGCCAGCTTACGATACCGCAGTGGAACGTGCGATTCTGAAAGCGGTGCCTTTGCCGTTGCCCCCTGATAAAGCAGTCGCCGCACGTTTTCACGATCTGACTTTACCGATCCAGCCCAAGCAGGAAAATTGAGCCGGGTGAATGTGTTAAAATGGACAACTTATGAAGATTGAATGGTTTAACCCAAACCTTAACCGGTTTGCTGTTTTTTTGCTGCTGTTGTTGGGCGTGGCCCAAGCCACTTTTGCTGCCATGACGATCGAAGTTTTTGGCGGCGCGGCGACCCGTATTCCGGTGTCCATCGTGCCTTTTGCTGGCGCACCTGGGCCGGCGCAGGTCATTAGCAGTGTGGTGGGCGGAGATTTGAGCCGGAGCGGCCAGTTCCGCCTCGTGGATGCGAGCAGTGTGCAGCCGCCCCCTACCGATGCCGGAGACGTGCAATTCCCTGCGTTTAGAGCCTTGGGGAGTGATGCGGCGGTGATCGGCCGGATCGTGCCGCTGCCGGATGGGCGGCTCGAAGTGCGCTTCCGTTTGATGGATGCGGTTAAACAATCCCAGGTCGCTGCTCTCAACTTTACGATTACCCCTGCACAATTACGTGCCACAGGGCACAAGATTGCGGATGTCGTGTACGAAAAGCTGACCGGTGTGCCGGGTTCGTTTTCAACACGCCTTGCCTATATTATCAAGCAGGGAAAACGTTATCAGTTGCTGGTCGCGGATTCTGATGGACAGGATCCGCAGGTCGTAGTGAATTCCACCCAGCCCTTGATTTCACCCGCCTGGTCGCCCGATGGTTCACGTATTGCCTATGTCTCGTTTGAAAACAAGAAACCGGTAATTTACATTCAGTCCCTCGCCACTGGTTCACGCCGTGTGCTGGCCAATTTCAAGGGTAGCAATAGCGCACCCGCCTGGGCTCCGGATGGCAGCAAGCTGGCAATTGTCCTCACCCGTGACAATGGATCGCAGATCTATACGATCAATGCCAATGGCTCGGGGGTAACTCGACTGACACATGGTGGAAATATCGATACGGAACCGACCTGGAGCCCGGACGGAAAGTCGATTCTGTTCACTTCTGACCGCGGTGGCAGCCCGCAGATTTACCGCATGGCTGCGGATGGTGGTGATGTCAAACGCATGACTTTTGAAGGCAACTATAACGTTTCGCCAGCATGGAGCCCGGACGGAAAAAGTTTTGCTTATATCCGTCGTGATGCGGGGCGTTTTCAGGTTGCGCTGCAAAACATTGATAGTGGCCAGGTACAGGTGCTAACCGATACCACGCATGATGAATCCCCTAGTTTTGCGCCTAACGGCAGCATGATTGTTTATGCAACCGAGATCAACGGCCGCGGAATTCTGGCGACGGTATCGGTGGATGGCAAGACACGCGCCCGTTTATCCGATCAGGCGGGGGATATGCGGGAACCGGCCTGGGGGCCTAAAAACTGACGGAATAGTCAGCAAGGAACTCGCAACGAAATCCGGTATCTCAGGCGCTGTCGTAGCTGGATACCGGAGAAGATTTTCAGTTTTGCGCAAATGCAGCTGGGTGAATTCTCTCAGTATGCAGCTACGATATGGGGAGTTGGTAAATCGAACTGGTGAAACAGAAATTTTTTTTCACCGGCAAGTTGCGCCATAAGCCCGGGGATCATCAGAAAATGCTTCGTCGTGTCCGTTGCCAAGGACACATTTGGCACTATGATGAATGTTGGTCAAGCCAGCAACGCAGCCATGCTGGTTGTGACAATAACTTGTTCAACTGGTTGCACGTGTAATTAATTAAACTCAAAGGAAATAACATGAACAAAATGATACTGAGTCTGCTTCTGGTTGGTGTACTTGCTGGTTGTTCTTCTATGCAGGAAAAACCTGCCAATGTGCAGGATTTAAGCGCGCAAAAAGCACAGGATGCAGCTGCTCGGGCCGCTGCGGAAAAGGCAGCTGAAGCGCGTGCGCTGGAGCAGCGTCGTCTCGCCGAAGAAGAGGCCGCTCGCAACAAGCAGGTTAATCCGCTCACCGACCCAAATAGCCCATTGTCGAAGCGCAGCGTGTATTTTGATTTCGACAGCTCGGTGGTGCAGGATAGCTATCGTCCAACCCTGCAAGCGCATGCCGGTTACCTGAGCAGTCATAAGGACGCCAAAGTGACCCTGCAAGGTAATACCGATGATCGCGGTAGCCGTGAATACAACCTGGCGCTGGGTCAGCGTCGTGCAGATAGCGTGCGCAAGGTGCTGAATGTAATGGGCGTGCCAGAGTCACAGATGGAAGCGATCAGCTTCGGTGAAGAAAAACCCAAAGCTACTGGCGATAATGAGGCAGCCTGGAAAGAAAACCGGCGCGTCGATATCGTCTATCAAGGCGAGTAAGCGCTGATGATGCGCGCGTCACTTCATCGCCTGCTACTGGTTATCTGCCTTGCCGGCACCTATTTGCCGGCAAGGGCGGATGACGCGGAAGTGACGCGCCATCTGGCTGACATGCAAACGCAAATTAACAACATGGATGCCCGGATCGGTCGACTTGAGTCCATGCTGCAAAATGGCTCCATGCTTAATATGCTGTCAGAAGTTGAATCGCTCAAAGCACAAGTACGGCGCCTTCGCGGCGATGTGGACGTGCAGTCCAACGACATCAGCGTCACCCAAAAACGACAGAATGACCTGTATACGGATCTGGATACCCGGTTGCGAAATTTGTCGCATGCAGATAACGCACCCGCTACACCAGCACCATCTAATACCGCACCGGATAAAACAGCGGCAGCTGTACCCGCGCTGCCTGCGGCAGGCGGAAACAGTGCTCAGGACTATGAAGCCGCATTGAACCTGTTCAAGGCTGCAAACTATACGGCCGCCATTACGGCATTCAAGGACTTCATCAAAAAATATCCGGACAATCCACTGGTTCCAAGCGCACAGTACTGGATAGGTAATACCTACTTTTCCATGAAGGACTACAAGTCCGCTATTGCTCAGCAGAAAAAACTGATTGCAGCTCACCCGGACAATCCTAAAGCCGCAGATGCAATGCTCAATATATCCAGTGCACAACTGGAACTGGGTGATCTCGATGCGGCCCGCAAGACCTTGCAAATACTGGTTACCAAATACCCGGACAGCAATGCCGCTACGCTTGCGCACAAGCGCTTGGACGCGCTGAAGTAATATCTTGTCCGACACTAACCTACGTATTACCGAGATTTTTTATTCCGTACAAGGCGAGACTAGCCGTGCCGGTCTGCCCACGGTATTCATTCGCCTGACGGGGTGCCCCTTACGTTGTGGATATTGTGATACCGCCTATGCTTTCCATGGCGGTAGCAGTATGGATATCGACACGATTCTGCATCAGGTAGCCGAATACGCCCCGCATTTTGTCACTGTCACCGGCGGCGAGCCGCTCGCCCAGAAAAACGCATTGCGCCTGCTCACTGCACTGTGTGATGCTGGCTATGATGTGTCACTCGAAACCAGCGGAGCACTGGATATCAGTGGGGTTGATCCCCGTGTTTCCAGAATTATGGATATCAAGACACCAGGTTCTGGTGAAGTAGCCAAGAATAACTGGAAAAACCTCGATTACCTGACTCGGCACGACGAGATAAAATTCGTCATTGTCGATACGGTCGATTACGATTGGGCGCGTAGTCTGTTACAGGAACATCAACTGACCCAACGTTGTCCGGTATTGTTTTCGCCGGTGCATGGGCAAATACAGCCTGGCCAATTGGCCGACTGGGTCCTGCGTGATCGTCTGCCGGTGCGCCTACAGGTGCAGTTACATAAAATTTTCTGGGGCGAAGTGGCGGGACGTTGATGAGCAAAATGCGACCTGCCGTCATATTGCTTTCCGGCGGACTGGATTCCGCAACCGTTCTGGCAATCGCCCAGAGTAAAGGATACGCCTGCCACGCTCTAAGTTTCGATTATGGGCAGCGTCATGGCGCCGAGCTGGATGCGGCCGCGCGCGTGGCTGCCATGCAGAATGCCGTTGCGCATCGTGTCTTCAAGCTTGATTTGGCCATGTTCGGTGGGTCGGCACTGACCGACGCGCGTATCGCCGTACCCGAACAGGCCAGTACAGGCATACCAGTGACCTATGTCCCGGCACGTAATACCATCATGCTCTCGATTGCCCTGGCTTGGGCCGAGGTGCTGGAAAGCCGTGATATTTTCATTGGGGTGAATGCGGTGGACTATTCGGGTTATCCCGATTGTCGCCCGGAATACATTGCCTCATTCGAAACGATGGCAAACCTGGCAACCAAAGCCGGGGTGGAAGGGAGGCAGCTGAATATCCATTCCCCATTGATGCAGCTCGGCAAAGCGCAAATAATCCAGCTTGGAACCGGGCTGGGTGTAGATTACAATGCCACGGTTTCCTGTTACCAGGCCGATGCAGCAGGACGTGCATGTGGTGTGTGTGATTCGTGTCGATTGCGCCGACAAGGTTTCATTGAAGCCGGCGTTGTCGATGCGACGCGATACGCGATATAGGGGTGGTTTCTGTGTAGTCCCTGTTGTATCAGGGCAATAGTTGTGAATGGGTAGCCTGAATACAAATTTCATCATGCGTCATAGTAGCTATCGCTGGATGGGGTTAAATGGCTACAAAATATAAAATTCGCGCGGCAGTGCGTTACCGTAACAGGAGTAAAAGATGATTTTTGATACTTTTCAGCAGGGGCAGTCAGTGTTTCTCTGGCTTACCTTCGGCATAGCGTTGATTATGGGCGCGGTTGTGAACAAGACAAACTTCTGCACCATGGGTGCAGTATCCGACTGGGTCAACATGGGCGATACCGGCCGCATGCGTTCCTGGTTGCTGGCGATTGCCGTGGCTCTGCTTGGCGTAGTGGTGCTGGAATATTTCGGCAAAGTGAATCCTGATGCTGCTTTCCCTCCCTACCGCAGTGGGCAATTAATCTGGGCTGAAAACCTGCTTGGCGGTTTGATGTTCGGGATGGGGATGACGCTGGCTTCCGGTTGCGGTAACAAGAGCCTGGTCCGTGCCGGCGCCGGTAACCTTAAATCCATTGTGGTCGTACTGATTATTGGTGTCATCGCCTACTATATGACCAACCCGTTTCCGAATTCGGACAAGACCTTGTTCAGCGTCCTGTTTAATAGCTGGATACGTCCGCTGGCAATCAACGTCGGTGCACACCAGGATCTGGGTACGCTCCTGGCTGGTGCCCAAAACGCGGTGAAAGCGCGCCTGATTATCGGTGGATTACTGGGTGTGGCGTTGCTTGCATATGTATTCAAATCGGTCGATTTCCGGAGTAACCGTGACCTAGTTCTTGGTGGCCTGGTGGTTGGGCTGGCAGTACTTGCCGCCTGGTATGTGACCAGCAATGTAAGCGTCATGGTGGACGGATCCCGTCACACATTGCTGAACTACGGTCAGCAATGGGATTTCCTGGCGAACTCGGATGCCGGTAAGCCAGCCGATATCATGCCGCTTAGCCCGCAATCGTTTACCTTCATCAATCCGATGGGACAAATGCTGGGATACACTGCGTCCGGATTCAAGAGTGCCGTGTTGACTTTCGGCATCATGGCGCTACTGGGCGTAGCTGCCGGCTCGTTCCTGTGGTCTTTGGTCAGCCGCAGCTTCCGTATCGAATGGTTTGCGTCCTTCAAGGACTTCATCACCCATGTGATCGGTGCCGTGTTCATGGGCTTCGGTGGCATTCTGGCGATGGGATGCACGATCGGTCAAGGCATTACCGGCGTGTCGACGCTTGCTCTGGGGTCTTTCATCGCGTTTTTCGCGATTGTGGCAGGCAGCGCGATCACCATGAAAGTGCAATACTGGATCATGATGCGCGACTGAATCTGATTGCGTAGCCGGAAAAAAGGGCAGGATGCTTGGCATCCTGCCCTTTTTTTTATTCGCCCATACCTTCCTGCGTATCGGTTGAATCATTTGAAACCAGCTCACGAATCAGTTTGAACAATGCACGGCTGCTTTTCGGCGCCTGCGTGGCAGCCGCCTCACGACGTGCATTACGAACCAGGGTGCGCAGTTGCTGGGCATTGGCCTGCGGATAAATATCGACAAACTCAGTCAATGCCGCATCATCAGCGAGCAAGCGCGTGCGCCAGTTCTCCATACGGTGAAATTCGGCGATGACTTCCGCGCTATCGCCACGCCAGGCGTTGAGTTGCTCGGCGATTGGTTGCGCATCAGTGATACGCATCAGACGGCCGATATACTGCATCTGGCGGCGCAGGCCGCCATGTGCGGTGATGCGCTTGGCCTGATTCACAGCGTCGCGCAGCGTTTCGGGTAAATCCAGTTGATCCAGCTTGTTGGTGGGCAAAGCGACCAGCTCTTCACCCAACTTTTGCAGCGCAGTCATCTGGCGTTTTATTTCACTTTTACTGATGGGTTGTTCTATGTCTTCGTCCATGGTGCGCAGCGGGTGAGGAAATGTTGCTATGATAACGGCTTTTAGGCATTTCCTCCTGGAGTCTCCGTGACCGATCGATTCAGCCATTCCCGCGACGACCTGCAAGCCCTTGTTGATAACATGCTTAACTATGCCCGCCAGCAGGGTGCCACCGGCTGTGAAGCCGAAGCCTCAGCCGGTTTCGGCCAGAGCGTGACAGTGCGCAAAGGCGAAGTGGAAACCATCGAATACAACCGCGACAAAGGAATCGGCGTGTCCGTATACATTGGGCAGCGTAAGGGCCATGCGTCGACATCCGATTTTGGTATGCAGGCATTGCACGATACCGTGGACAAGGCGCTCACCATCGCGCGTTACACCGCAGAAGACAGCTTCGCCAGCCTGCCCGACGAAGCATTACTGGCGCGGGATATTCCCGAACTTGATCTTTACCATCCCTGGTCATATAGCGTCGAACAGGCAATTGAAGCCGCACGTGAATGCGAAGCGGCTGCCCTGGCCGTGGATAGCCGCATCAACAATTCCGAAGGTGCCAGCGTCAATACCCAGGAGTCGCTATTCGTATACGGTAACAGTCTGGGATTCCTGGCCGGCTATCCGACTTCGCGCCATGCCATCAGCTGTGCAGTGATTGCCGAATCAACCGCCGGGATGCAGCGCGACTACTGGTACACCACGGCGCGTGATGCTGCTGACATGGATGATGTGACCACGGTTGGCCGTCGCACGGGTGAACGTACCGTGCGGCGTCTGGATGCGCGCCAGGTCAAAACCGCGCAGGTACCGGTACTATTTGAAGCGCCGGTTGCTGCGGGATTGATCGGGCATTTCGTTTCGGCTGCCAGCGGCGGCAGCCTGTACCGCAAATCGTCTTTTTTGCTGGATAGTCTGGGTAAGCAGATATTTTCCCCCATCGTGCAGATTGCCGAGCGCCCGCATATCTCGAAAGGTTTGGCCAGCAGCCCGTTTGACAATGAGGGCGTCGCCACGCAGGATCGCGATCTGGTCAAGGACGGCGTGCTGGGCGGCTATTTCCTCAGCACTTACAGTGCGCGCAAACTGGGGATGCAGTCGACTGGTAACGCTGGCGGTAACCACAATCTGATTCTGTCCAGTACTGGCGAAGACTTTGCCGCCCTGCTCAAAAAGATGAATACCGGCCTGATTGTCACCGAATTGCTGGGTCACGGTATCAATATGGTGACCGGCGATTATTCACGCGGTGCAGCCGGGTTCTGGGTAGAAAACGGGGTGATTCAGTACCCGGTGGAAGAAATCACCATCGCCGGCAATCTCAAGGACATGTTCATGCAGATCATCGCCATCGGCACCGATGTCGAGGCGCGTGGCTCCAAGCAGACCGGCTCGATTCTGATAGAGCGCATGACCGTAGCCGGCGAGTAATTAGTGATGGCTTACTTGCCAACAGGACGGCGAGGCCTGACCTGGCTGTACCTGTTGGCGGTGATCTTGCTCGCTGGCTGCGGCACCCACCAGCCAGCATTGCCACATCTGGGGCCGGACGATGTGGTGCTGGCGTTTGGGGATAGCCTGACTTACGGGACCGGGGTCGACGAGGCGAACAGCTATCCGGTACAGCTCAGCCAGCTGATTGGCCGCAAAGTGGTGGCCGCGGGTGTGCCCGGCGAACTCACGGCACAAGGTGTGACGCGTCTGCCCAAGGTGCTGGATGCTGTACATCCTAAATTGTTGCTGTTATGCCTGGGCGGCAATGATTTGTTGCACAAGCTGGATGCCGCGACCATCGCAACCAATCTGCGCACCATGGTGTACGAGGCGCGTCAGCGCGGGATTGCCGTGGTATTGATCGGTGTGCCGGAACCGAAGTTGTTTGGCGGGGTGCCCAAATTTTATGCGGACCTCGCGGCGAAGGCGGACGTGCCTTATGAGAGCCGTATACTGAAAACAGTATTATTTGACAATACTAAAAAATCCGACCCGATACATCCCAATGCGGCTGGCTATCGAATGATTGCCGAAGCACTGGCCAAGCTACTACACCAGACTGGCGCAATTTGACGATCATTCCGGGATAAATACACGGATTGCACGACCCGCGCCGGTGCAGTTATCTTGACGACATTTTAGATTATTCACGGAATAGCACCATGCAAACTGAAAGCTTCATTCCCGGCAAAGATGCCTCACTGGAAGCTTCTATCCAGTCCATGCAGGCCAAGCTGGAGGCGTTGGGTTTCCACATTGAAGAACGTTCCTGGCTCAACCCGATCGCCAATGTCTGGTCAGTGCACATTCGTGACCGAGATTGTCCAATTCTGTTTACCAATGGTAAGGGGGCTTCTGAAAAAGCGGCATTGGCGAGTGCGCTGGGTGAATATTTCGAGCGCCTTGGCTGCCATTATTTCTGGACCCATTATTACCTCGGTGCAGCGATCGCCGAGCGCGAATATGTGCATTACCCGCAGGAAAAATGGTTTCCATTTGGCGAAGATGAGTGTTGGCCGGAGGGTTTGCTGGATGCCGAGTTACAGGCGTTCTATAACCCGGATGAAACCGTCAAGGCGCATGCGCTGGTGGAACACAATTCCGGCAACGTGGCGCGCGGCATCTGTGCTTTGCCCTACCAGCGTCAACGCGACGGTGCCACCTTGTGGTTCCCGGTCAATATTATCGGCAACCTGTATGTCAGTAATGGCATGTCTGCTGGAAATTCCCCGGCTGAAGCGCGGGTACAGGCTTTGTCCGAAATTTTCGAGCGCCACGTTAAATTCCGCATTATTGCCGAAGGGCTGTGCCTGCCCGATGTGCCGGAGGCCGTCATCGCGGGTTATCCTAAAATCGAGGCCGGTATCCGTGACCTGCGTGCTGCCGGGTTTGGCATCGTGGTCAAAGATGCCTCTCTGGGCGGCAAATACCCGGTAATGAACGTCACCCTGCTCAACCCGCGCGATCAGGGTTGCTTCGCCAGTTTCGGTGCGCATCCGCGCTTTGAAATTGCGTTGGAGCGCGCTCTCACCGAATTGCTGCAGGGGCGCGCGCTGGATGCGCTGGGTGATTTTCCCGAGCCGGGATTCGACCTGGAAGAAATCGCCGATCCACAGAATCTGGAAATTCATTTCGTCGATTCCAGCGGCATCATCAGCTGGGAATTTTTGCGCGCAACACCCGATCATGAATTTTCTGACTGGAACTTCAGTGGTACCACCGAGCAGGAATACGCCTGGTTGTGTGAGCTCATCCACGCGGAAGAGCACGACATCTATATTGCGGATTTCCCTGATCTGGGCGTGTATGCATGCCGCATCATTGTCCCCGGCATGTCTGAAATCTATCCCACCGACGACCTGGAATGGAACAACAACAGCATCGGCAATCAGCTGCGTTACGCCATCCTGCATCTGACGCAACTGGATGACGAAGAGTGCAGCGAATTGCTGGACCAACTCGACGCACTAGCTCTAGACGATCAGCGTCCTGTTGCTGCGCTGATTGGTCTCGCCGCCGACGCCGGAACGCTGTGGAAAGACCTGCGCCTGGGTGAGCTAAAGGCGCTATTGGCGCTGGCGATTGGCGATAACGAAGCGATCCGTGCCGGCTGTCACTGGGTGCGCCACTTCGAACAACTCGACCCTGCCCGGCGTCGCGTCTATCGCTGCATCGAAGCTTTGCTTTCCATGGAAACCGCCCAACTCTATAGTGACAGCCTGCAAGCGCTATACGGCGCGGATACGCTGCAACAAGCCCAGGCTATGTTGCG
Organism: Pseudomonadota bacterium; assembly: GCA_040388645.1. Lineage (GTDB taxonomy): Bacteria > Pseudomonadota > Gammaproteobacteria > Burkholderiales > Sulfuriferulaceae > Sulfuriferula. The sequence continues at coordinate 28,318 of JAZKBM010000005.1, read as the reverse complement.
TGGGGAACAGCGCTTCTTCGGGCTGCAAGCGCCGGGCATGGATTTGGCGGGATGCGATATGCATCAGCGGCTGTTGGCTGCATACCACAAGTTAAAACGAATGTGACTGATCCCGTCAATTAAGCATAAACTCTAATTGTGGAGGCGCTGCAACGCTTGAAGTAGTGCTTGCCATTCTTGGCTTCTTTGCGCTCGAACCGGCTATCCGTCGAACAATTGTTTTGCATTGACGCAATCCCGTTCGTGCGGAACTTTTGGCTTTGTAGAGTTCGCTGGTGAGTATGGTTTCGGCGTTGCCTGCTTTCAGGACAAACCGGAACTGACCATCGCTGCTTTTGCTGAGTTCAAACCAACCTGCCATTTTGATTCCCCTTTTTCAGAAGGGTATGGCGCAATGGACGCGCCTGCCGTGAAATATGTGGATATCCTGTGTGGAGGCGAGCGTAGCCCACTACAGACATGGTTATGTTAACCGCCATGTGGACGATTGCCAATTCAGCGCGTTATAACGTCCCCACCACAATGGAGTATGGTGCCCGAACCTAGCGCACAGGCAGGGTGATTTCCACCGTTTTTCCACCGTACCCATAGCGTTGGTCTCTTGTCTGGATCACGACAGTATGTACATCGCGGGGGATGCGTACATCATACAGATCGCGGGTAAAAGGTTGCTCTGAGGCGTGGTCGTGAACCAGTTTGCGTACGCCGAAGACCTTGTTGCCATCCTTGCTCATGGCCCGGATGGCATCCGCGTAGCGCTGAGGCGTGTCATAGGGAGAGGAAACCGTGACATCAAAATCAAAGATATCCGCAGCGCGTGCACGAACCTTTACGGAAACAACATCCGGGTATTTCTGTGCATAGGCCTCTGCTGACAGGGCCGTGCTTGTCGCTATGGGTAAGGCGAGAAATATGGCCGTGAGGAGAAAAAAACGGCAAGACATCATTGGGGGCATACGGAACTCCGAATTCGTACCTCTCAAGGGAGAGACATGGAGTTCACATTACTATATTGCATTGCATATGGATACCCGGTCCGTCAAGCCGCCTTCAAGGTGGTGTCGATGTCGCCCGCGTTGCTGTAGTCAGTTGCGCAGTGCCATTCCCCATGTGCCCCCATAGTGCTTTGCCTGAGAACAAAGCAAAAACCGGTGCGCCAGCGATCAGATACCAGTAGTAGGTGGCAAAGCGCCACATCAGCAGGACTGCCCCCAGGGTAGCAGGGTCGAGCACCGGCGCCAGCAGCGCAGTGAAACTTAGTTCAACGCCGCCGCTGCCCCCGGGTAGCATGGTGAACTGGCCCGCGGTCAGCGCCAGCATCTGGATGAGAAAGCTGTAGGCCCACGAGATATGGCGGCCCATCCCGGCGATCAGTACATACAGAATGCTGTAGCGCATCAGCCAGTGGCCAACGCACAACAGGTAGATGGCGAACAGGCGTCCACGCGACATGGCCAGCGTGAGGCGCAGGCCATGGCGGAAGCGTAATAGCGTGCGCAATACACGTCGGCGTCTGGCAGGAGAGACATGCCATTTGCGCAGGCGTTTGCTTGTCCACATCAAGGTGGAGCGATAATATTTGGCCGCAAGCCATGCCAGTATCATCGCACCCGCCAGTAAACTGGCTAGCAGTACGAGTTGCCAGCCTACCTGTAGTTGTTGCGGATGGATGAGCAGGGTAAGCGCGATGACAAACAATGCAGTGGTAAAGAACAGAACGTCCATCAGGATATCCAGCGCATACAGGGCTGCGGCGCTGGTACCTGTCACGCCATGGCGACGCAGCAGGAAGATATAGGTGAGAGGGCCACCGCTGCCTGCCGGGGTGGCGCAAATGGCGAATTCGGTAGCCATGACGGTGGCCAGCGCACGTTTCTGAGCCATCGGCTGGCCGAGGCCGGCAAGCATCAGGCGTAAACGCCCGGCGTTGAAATTCCAGCCGACAAAAATCATCGTCAGCACCACACCCAGCAGGGATAATGGAAAACTGCCCAGACGCTTGAACAGGTCGCTGCCTCCATACAGCAGCGGGATACTCAGACCCAGAATCAGCCCTAACCCGATCAGCCAGAGCGACCGTCTCATGTGCTGCGGCTCATCCATTGCGCTTTGGTAAGCGGTATGTGCGTGGGTAATAAAGTCTCCAGCGTTTCCAGCCAGAAAAGTACTGCATCGCTGTAGTGCATGTCAATGGGATGCAGCCCGAGCCTTATCAGCGGGCTGGATAAGCTTTGTTTCAGACGCAACTGGTTCCAGTGGCGCGAAACCCTTCGCCGCCAGGCACTACGCGAACTCCACACCAGTGTAGGCGTATCCAGGTGTTGCCAGTCAGGTAAACGGATGAGTCCTGTCAGGTCGCTGGTATATTGCAACGGCAAGCCACGCAGAGCGGTTTGTGTCCCCCTGCTCATCAGCCAGGCCGGTGCGACAAAGCCCCTCACTGGCCATTGATAGCGTTGAAACAGTTCCAGGCCCTGTTCCAGACGCTGTCGCGCGTGGATTTCATCCAGACTGTAGAACTCGCCTTCATGGGTATAGATGCGGCGCATAAACCAATTTATCGGGTTGGGCTGCAATGGGCTGTCATCATGATGGGAATAGCCGTGCAGCACGACCTCATCGCCGCGGGCAATGCGCTGTTCGATGGCGTTTCTGAAATCAGGAAAGCGGTCGAGGTGAAACTGATGGTGGAAATCCGGCACCACCAACAAGGTTAAAGGAACGCCCCCCAGGTTATCCACAGCATGGATGAAGTCCTGATAAACAGGCCAGCTTTGCGGCGTCACATCATGCAGGACGACATTCATGGCAAGGCTGTCAGGTTGATCAGGCACGACGGCTTTCTCCGATCTGTCGCTCGGTATAACCGATTAATTTACGATACTGTCTTAGAAGCTGAACCAGAATTTGATCCCAGTCATAGAACTGCTCGATACGTTTCCGGGCCAGACGTCCCATGCCGTGATAGCCATTGGCGAACAGGTTGCGCGTAGCTTCCGCCAGCGCGGGCGCGCTTACCGTTTCGGCCAGCAGGCCGCAACCTGGCACCACCAGTTCGGCGACCGCGCCTTTGCGTGTGCCGATGACGGGAATCCCGCTGGCCATTGCCTCCAGTACCACCAAGCCGAAGGTTTCATTATCACCGGCATGAATCAGTGCATCACTGCTGGCGAGATACCGGGCGATCCGATCGGTCGGCACATATTCGTGAATCACGCTGACATTCTCCGGGACCGCGCGCGGCATCCCCGGCCCAGCCAATAATAAATGATAGTTTTTTCCCAGCAGTTTCATGGTTTCGAGCAACAATGAGATATTTTTTTCGCGCGCGGCGCGTCCGACAAAAATGAGCAGGTAAACGTCATCGGCAATACCCAGCGTCTGTTTGAAAAGCGGGTCCTGATGGCGAGGATGAAATTGTGTGGTATCGACGCCTAGCGGTTGCAGCCTTACTTTTTCCACGCCTAGGCGGAGCAACTTCTCGGCCATGACCTGACTGGGTGCAAGAACGAGATCGAACTGGCTGTAAAGCCTGGATATATAGCCATCCAATGCCGGGTCAGCCCAGTGCCCAACACGCGAGTTCACCAAACGCGGGAAATCGGAGTGATAAAAACCGACCACCGGTACATCCAGACACCGTCCGGCCTCCAATGAAGCCCATGCCGGCACGTAGGGGTCGCCCGCTTCGATGAGGTCAGGATGAAGCCGGGTCAGGGTATCTACCCAGTTTTTCGTCCGTAGCGGGAATCGGTAGCCGTGACCAAACGGGAGCAGCGGTGCGGCCACGTGGTGGACGAACCCGGTTTGAGCGCGTTGCGGACCGGGCACCACCAGACTATGTTGGACATAATCGGCCAAGCCTCGATGCTTGGCTTCCAGATAGGTCCGTACGCCGCCACTCACAGGGGTGTAAAACATGGTGACGTCAGCAATATGCATAGGTTGAGTTTACCCTTGCGACTTTACAGTTTATCCAGCGGCCAACGCCATTCCGGACGGTTGATTTTAAATTGGATTGGAAATGATCACCGGGCGTGCGGGTTCAGGTTGCCAACGAAGACGAGCCTGCAACGCGCAGCAATCAACAGTTATGACACTATTTTCCCGAGTTTGATGACAGGCGTATGTCTGTTTGCGTACATTTTTGTCAGAAACATTCATAAAGCTGCAACGGGAGCGACATTTCCATACCTCATGATTGATGATCCGAATGAGTTATTTCGGTATTTCAATCTAAGGGGAAAGAAAATGAATCATCAGCACGTATTGATCCAGTCAAGCTTGGCTTTAGCTTTGGCAGCCGCGTTATACGGTAACGCCAGCATGGCCGATTCGTATCACGGTTTAACGCATGTGCCGAGCGCCAATGAGAAAATTACCGGGATGGCGGTGCCCAATATCCTGTCGCCTGAACTGATGGAATCCGTCGTGGCGCAGGGTTCGATGCGCCTGGAGAATATCTCCGGCCTGACCAGTTATTATGGTTACGACAATGATGGAACAATGCTGCCTGAGGCAGGGGCCATGCAAAACCCGGGGAGCACGATAGAAGCCACCAAGACCGAGCCGGATAAAAATACCTACCTGATATTGCGTAACCAGCACGGTGCGGATGGGCACTACGATTATGGAACCCGGTTCCTGTTTCAGGGACATGAGTCAGGCACAAAGGGCGCAAATGGCCTTAAACAGGGCTACATCACCCGTATCAATCTGGATGCCGATGGTATTCATCGGGTGACTTTACTGGCGACCACCGATCAGCACGGCAATGCATTACCCACGTTCGATGGCTCGACCTGGTATCCGTGGTCGCAGCGCCTGCTGTTTACTGCTGAACTGAGTGGCAAGGGCGGGGTATGGCAAGCAACGCCGGATTACCCGTCGCGGGTTGAGGACATTTCCGGCGCCTTGGGTCGTGGCGGTTATGAAGGCATTCAGGCCGACTCGGATGGCAATCTGTGGATCGTGGAGGATGTGGGCGGGAAAAGTGGCAGTATCAACCGGCATGCGAAACAACCAAATAGCTTTGTATACCGTTTTGTACCGGCCAATCCGCGTGACCTGACCCAGGGCGGAAAACTCCAGGCGTTGCAGGTGTCCGGCAGCCGTGGTCCGATCGTGTTTCATGCGGGCAACACGGATGCCGACATCCTGTCGCCCGACATGAAAGACATGCACACCTACGGCATGCGTTTGCAGACGCGCTGGGTCACCATTCACGACACGGCTGTCGACGGCAATGCCGCATTTGACGCGAACATGCTAGCCAAGGCAAAACTCGCTACGCCATTCAAACGTCCGGAAAACGGGGTATTCCGCCCCGGTTCCCGGTTTACTGAGTTTTACTTTGATGAAACCGGCGATACCAATACCCAAACCGAAGCAGGCGATTACGGTGGTTTCGGCGCGATCATGAAGTTGACGCAACGCAACCCTTCAGCTAATACCGGTACATTGAGTCTGTTCTACAAGGGGGATGCGGCACATTCGGGCCTGGACAACGTCGCATTCTGGGATGAAAACCGGATCGTTTTTGCTGAAGATGCCGGCGATACCCTGCACACCCAGCGCAACGCACTGGATTCCATGTATATGTTCGATGTCCGGACAGACTATGCCGAGCCGTCTGCACCCATTCCGCTACGGATTCTGGCACAAGGCAGGGATGCTTCGGCCACGCTTGATTCCGGCATCGGAGCGGTGGATGGTAACGGTTTCCAGAATGATGGCGACAACGAAATCACCGGCTTGCATATTTCCGATGGCGACGCAGGCATAGGCGGTATTCTGGGCGCCAAGAAACCCGAGCCTTTCAAGGATGGCTGGAGAGTGTTCTATACCCAGCAGCATGGTGATAATACAACTTTCGAAATCCTGTCGCGCAGTCAGCACGGGCATGGTGGCGAGCATTCCAGGGAGGGACGCCGGGACTGAATCCATTACAGAATAATATTGCGCCAACTGCTGGTGCAAAAGGGGAGTAACTGTTTTTCAGGCCGCATTGCGGCCTTTTTTTTGTTCTTGAAGACAGGTGTTTATTCGGTATTGATCAATATTTTTCGGATCACGTCCCAGTCAAATCCACGGCTCTGTAAAAAGCGTACTTGCTTGGCTTTCTCCTTTTCGCTGGCAGGCATCTGTCCGAATTTGCGTTCCCGGATAGCGCGGGCGCGTTCCAGGTCGGTGCCGTGCAGATTGGCCACAGCCGCATTGACAAGATCATCGGCGACGCCTTTTTCGCGTAATTCATATGCAAGTTTACGGCTGCCATAACGGTTTTGTCTGGCATTGACCAGCTGTTCAGCGAAACGTGCGTCAGACAGCCATCCGCGCTGTTGCAGGTCGTCGAGCAGGGCGGTGAGTTCGTCCGGGTTGTCGGTGTGCGGGGCCAGCTTGCGCATCAGTTCCATGCGCGAGTGTTCGCGCCGGGAAAGTGCGTCCAGTGCGCGGGCACGCAGAGATTTTTCAGGCGGCTTGGGCATTACAGGAATTGTCCAGCCTGTGTGGCTGCGGAGACATGCCGTCATTCCAGACCGGAAATGACGGCATTGTAGTACTCGTTACTCGGCAGTTTCAGCCGTAGCGGCCATCGGCGTGATACCAATGGCTGCGCGTACCTTGTTTTCAATCTCGTGAGCGATTTCAGGATGCTCACGCAAGTACTCGCGTGCATTGTCTTTGCCCTGGCCGATTTTTTCGCCGTTATAGGCATACCAGGCGCCGGATTTTTCCACCAGCTTATGGTCTACGCCGAGCTCGATGATTTCGCCTTCGCGCGAGATGCCTTCGCCATACAAAATATCGAATTCAGCCTGTTTGAATGGCGGTGCAACCTTGTTCTTGACGACCTTGACGCGGGTTTCGCTGCCGATCACTTCGTCGCCTTTCTTGATCGCGCCGGTACGACGGATATCCAGACGCACCGAGGCGTAGAACTTGAGTGCGTTGCCGCCGGTCGTGGTTTCCGGGTTGCCAAACATGACGCCGATTTTCATGCGAATCTGGTTGATGAAGATCACCAGCGTATTAGTACGCTTGATGTTGCCGGTCAGCTTGCGCAACGCCTGGCTCATCAGACGGGCTTGCAGGCCCATGTGTGAATCGCCCATTTCACCTTCGATTTCGGCCTTGGGTGTGAGCGCTGCTACTGAGTCGATTACCACCACGTCTACCGAGCCGGAGCGCACCAGCATGTCGGCGATTTCCAGTGCCTGCTCGCCGGTATCGGGCTGGGAGATAAGCAGGTCGGAGACATTCACACCGAGTTTTTGCGCATATTGCGGGTCGAGTGCGTGCTCGGCATCAATGAAAGCGGCAGTGCCGCCCAGCTTTTGCATTTCAGCGATAACTTGCAGGGTAAGCGTGGTTTTACCGGATGACTCTGGTCCGAAGATTTCAACCACACGTCCGCGCGGCAAGCCACCGACGCCCAGTGCAATATCCAGACCGAGCGAGCCGGTGGAAACCACCTGAATGTCGCGCACGACTTCGCCATCGCCAAGGCGCATGATGGAGCCTTTTCCGAAGCTTTTTTCGATTTGCGCCAGGGCGGCGGCGAGGGCCTTGCTTCTGTTTTCGTCCATGTGATTTTCCTTAAATTTAATGCGGGATTATGGCATAAACCGCTAAAGTCCGTCAGCAACCGCGGCTAACGAACAAGCTGTCAAACAAACTATCGAATGCTGTGCGCTCGAATGGTTTTTGTGGGCCTCGGTCCGGTTTGGGGGGCTAACCCAGTAACTCCAGCACGCCGCGCAATGCTGCCGCGACGGCGCGTGCACGAATCTCCTCGCGGTCACCCGATAGCCTGCAGGTGGTGGTGTGGTGGGTACCATTCTGCATTGCCCAGCCGATACACACGGTGCCGACCGGTTTTTTTGGGGTACCACCGCCGGGGCCGGCGATACCCGAGATGGCCAGTGCAATTTGCGCCTGACTGTGCGTGAGTGCGCCCTGCGCCATTTCCAGTACAGTGGGCTCGGATACCGCGCCGTATGCCTTAAGGGTGGCTGTCTGTACGCCGAGCATATCCTGCTTGGCCGTGTTGGTATAGGTAATAAAGCCGCGCTCATACCAGGCCGAACTGCCCGGAACGGCGGTGATCAGCATGCCGGCCCAACCACCGGTGCAGGATTCGGCGCTGGCCAGCATCATGCCGTGCTGACTGAGGGCAAGGCCGGTTTGTTCGGCCAGTTGATAAAGTTCTGTATCGGTCGGTCTCATGGCAACAGTTTTTGCGCGAGGAACAGTACCAGTAAAGTGTAACCGGCAGCCAGCAAATCGTCGAACATGACACCAAAGCCATTTTTCAGGCGTGCATCGAATTGACGGATAGGAAACGGTTTCCAAATATCGAACAGACGGAATAAAGCAAAGGCAGCGGCAACCCATAATGGCGTTTGCGGGGTGGCTACCAGCACGATCCAGAACGCGGCGATCTCATCCCAGACAATGCCGCCGTAGTCGGCTACGCCCAGATCACGTCCGGTCTTGTCGCAAATCCAGATACCGGCGACGACGGCGATGGCAATGATGAGATACAACTCAAGGGGTGTGACGAACCAGGCGATCAGATAATACAACGGTAACGCTGCCAATGTGCCGAAGGTGCCGGGTGCTTTGGGTGCGAGGCCGCTGCCCAGCCCAAAGGCCAGAAAATGGGCCGGATGGCGTGTAATGAAGCGCCAGTCAGGCGGCAAAGTGGTCATAACCGGTGCAGCGAATGTCCAGCGCCTGGCCTTGTGCATCACACACGTTCAGGCCGGGCTCGACGTGTATACGGCCGATGCAAGTCAGGCGCAGGTCGAGGCGGGTAGCGACGTCGTTCATTGCCTGATGGTGCTCGGCAGGTGCAGTAAAGCACAGTTCGTAGTCGTCACCACCGTTCAGCACGCAAGCATCGAATTCCGGATGCGCTGCATAATCATGCACAATTTCCCCCAATGGCAAAAGTGCATACTCAATGCGGGCACCCACCCCCGAACGCGACAGGATATGTCCCAGATCGGCGAGCAAGCCATCGGATATGTCAATTGCGCTGCTTGCCAGTCCGCGCAAGGCCAGGCCCAGTTCAACGCGCGGGGTGGGTGTGTGCAGGCGCACGGCCAGGGTTGCCAGGTCGGGGGTAGTCAAATTGGCGCGGCCTTGCAATACTGCCAATGCCAATGCGGCATCGCCGAGCGTACCCGAGACCCATATTTCATCGTCCGGCTGGGCGCCGTCGCGGCGCAGTGCCTGATTGGGCGGAACCTCGCCGATGACGGTAAAGGTAAGACTTAGCGCGCCGCGCGTGGTGTCGCCGCCGACCAAACTCACACCGTATTGATCTGCGCAGTGAAACACGCCGCCCGCAAATGCTGCCAGCCAGTCATCATCGACTTCCGGGACCGTTAATGCCAGTGTCGCCCAGCGCGGTGTCGCACCCATTGCGGCGAGATCGGAAAGATTGACGGCGAGGCTTTTCCAGCCGAGCTTGTGTGGATCGGTATCAGCAAAAAAATGCACATCGGCAACCAGCGTATCAGTAGAGATAGCCAGTTGCATGCCTGCGCCGGGCTGTAGCAACGCACAATCATCACCCACGCCCAATACCGCATTCGGAGCGGTACGGGTGAAGTGGCGCTGAATCAGGTCGAACTCGGAAGGCATGGTATACGCCCTGAGGTCAGGGCTTGTGGCGTGGTGCGCTTACTTCCACGCTGCGTGTTTCGGCGGCCAGCTTATCCATGACACCATTGACATATTTGTGACCATCGGTGCCACCGAATATTTTGGCGAGCTCGACTGCTTCGTTGATGACGACGCGATAGGGCACTTCCAGATGATGCAGAAGTTCTTGTGCGCCCAGCAGCAAGATGGCATGTTCGACCGGACTCAGTTCTTCGGGTTTGCGGTCCAGATAGGCCGCCAGCCGCTGATCCAGCGCAGGTGCTTCCTGGAGCACGCCGTTCAATAGCGCCAGGAACATCTGTTCGTCGATATTGCGATATACCGGATCATCGCGCAGTTGTTTAACGATATCGGTGCTGGGTTGGTGGTTGAGCAACCATTGATACACACCCTGTACTGCGAATTCTCGGGCTTTGCGACGGTTACCGCTCATAATTGCTTGAGCAGGTTGGCCATTTCAATCGCGCATTCGCCTGCTTCTGCGCCCTTCACTGACATGCGTGAAGTCGCTTGATGATCGGTATCGGTGGTCAATACGCCATTGGCGACAGGTACACCGGTATCCAGCTGGATGCGCGCGATACCATTGGCCATTTCATTGGAAACCACTTCGAAATGATAGGTGTCGCCGCGCACCACGGCGCCTAGCGCCACCAATGCGTCGAATTTTCCGCTCATGGCCATTTTGCGCAGTACCAGCGGAATTTCCAGCGCGCCCGGTACGGTAGTCAGAAGCATACTGTCGGTTTTTACGCCCCGTTTGGTCAGCGCGGCGCTGCAGGCGGCCAGCAATCCTTCGCAAATGTCCATATTGAAACGGCTCATGACGATCCCGATGCGTAAAGTGCTGCCGTCGAGATTGGATTCAATCTCGGGAATGTTGTCGTAACTTGCCATGATTATTTCTCCTGAAGAGGCTGATTAGCTTGCTGGGGTACGATGCAAGAAGGGGCAGGTTTAAACGTTGTCATCGTAACCAGTCACTTCCAGATCGAAACCGGATAGTGAAGGCATTTTACGCTGGGTTGCGAGCAGGCGCATTTTTCCGACCCCGATATCTTTCAATATCTGTGCCCCGATACCGTAATTGCGTACGTCCCATTTTTGCGGAAGCTGGGTTTCGGGTGCCGGCAGGGCGCGAGTGAGTAAGTCCGCTGCATTTTCCGGACGGTGCAGCAGAACCACCACTCCCTTACCTTCGGAGGCAATCCTTGCCAGTGCCTGATTGACGCTATACGCATGGGTGCAGCTGCCGACCTCGAGTACATCCATCACCGATACCGGTTCGTGGACGCGTACCAGCGTTTCGCTAGCGGCGTTGATGTCGCCCTTGGACAAGGCCAGATGGGCGGCACCGGATATTTTTTCACGATAGGCAATGAGCTGGAATTCACCATACGCCGTCTTGATCTGACGGCTGCCGACACGCTCCACCAGACTTTCATTCTGGCTGCGGTAATGGATCAGATCAACGATGGCGCCTATTTTCAAACCATGGGTTTTGGCGTATTCCAGCAAATCCGGCAGACGCGCCATGGAACCGTCATCCTTGAGAATTTCGCAAATCACTGCGGCGGGTTCCAGTCCGGCCAGTCCGGCCAGATCGCAGCCGGCCTCAGTGTGGCCGGCGCGAATCAGCACGCCGCCGGGCTGGGCGCGCAACGGAAAAACGTGGCCCGGCTGGATGATGTCAGTGGCTTTGGCGTGCTTGGCAACGGCGGCCTGGATGGTGAGCGCCCGGTCAGCGGCGGAAATGCCGGTAGTGACCCCGGTTGCCGCTTCGATGGAGACGGTGAACGCGGTGCTGTACGGCGTCTGGTTGTCGGCCACCATCTGGCGCAAGCCGAGTTGCTTGCAGCGTTCGTCGGTCAGCGTCAGGCAAATCAGCCCGCGTCCGTGCGTGGCCATGAAGTTGACAGCTTCAGGCGTGGCAAATTCGGCTGCCATGACCAGATCGCCCTCGTTTTCGCGGTCTTCCTCGTCCACCAGGACCACCATTTTTCCGGTTTTCAGGTCGGCGATAATGTCTTCAATAGGGCTCAGGCTCATGTTTTGTCTCGATAATTAAGAATGCGTTCGGCATAGCGCGCCATCATGTCCACTTCCAGATTGACCCGGCTCGTGGGTTGGAGCATATGCAGATTGGTGTGTTCCAATGTATGCGGAATAAGGTTGATGCTGAGGCTGTCGCCGTCCACCCGGTTCACCGTAAGGCTGACGCCGTTAATGGTAACCGAACCTTTGTTGACAATGAATTTCGCCAGTTCGTGCGGTGCACGAATAATGAGTTCGAAGCTGTCGCCTGCCTGCGCAAAGTGTGACACAACGCCGACACCGTCCACATGGCCGGATACCAGATGGCCGCCCAGTCGGTCCGACAGTCGCAACGCCTTTTCCAGATTGACCAGGCTGTGCTCGGGAAAGCCCACCGTGCAACGAAATGTTTCAGCCGAGACATCTACCGAAAAGTGCTGCGCATCCAGGGCCACCACCGTGAGACACACCCCGTTGCAGGCGATGGAATCGCCCAGTGCTACATCGCTCAAATCCAGATTGGCCGCGTCGATCGTCAGTCGCGCATCCGCATTGCGGGTTTGCACGGTTGCGATCTTGCCGACTGCCTGAATAATGCCTGTAAACATATTAAGTCTTTTCAAATTGTGCAGTAATGCGCATATCCGTACCGATCTGGCGGATATCCTGGATGGCCAGTTTGCGACGTGTCTCCATCTGTGCCGGTTCGGCCAGTGTAAACAGGCCGCGCGCCGTGTTACCCAGCAATACCGGCGCGACATACATGACCCACTCATCGACGAATCCCGCCGCGATCAATGCGCCATTGAGAGTGGCGCCCGCTTCGGTCATCACTTCGTTGATGCCGCGTTGTGCCAGTATGGACAATAACGCACCCAGATCAACCTGACCTGCTTCACCCGGCAGACAGCGGATTTCGGCACCGGCAGCTTCCAATGTGGCGATACGCCGGGCATCCGGTTCGGCGCAGGCAATCAGGGTTGGAGCACCGCTTAGTATTTTAGCCGAGGGTGGGGTTTGCAGATGGGAGTCGACGATGACCTTGAACGGTTGACGTGAGGTTTCAATATCGCGCACATTCAATGCGGGGTCATCCGCCAGCACCGTGCCGATACCAGTCAAAATGGCGCATGAACGTGCGCGCAGGCGGTGCACGTCGCGTCGCGCCGGCGCGCCGGTAATCCATTTGCTGACGCCGCTTGATAGCGCAGTTTTGCCATCCAGCGAACTCGCGGTTTTGATACGCAGCCACGGGTGGCCCATCACCATGCGTTTGATAAAGCCCGCATTGAGTTCACGTGCCTGCGCTTCGAGCAGGCCACATTCGGTCGCAATTCCTGCTTTCTGCAACCGTGCCAGACCGTTGCCGGCTACCTGCGGGTTAGGATCCTGCATGGCGACCACGACACGCGCTATACCTGCGGCGATCAGTGCTTCGGCGCAGGGCGGTGTGCGGCCATGGTGGCTGCACGGCTCCAGCGTGACATAGGCCGTTGCGCCGCGCGCCGCTTCACCGGCCTCGCGCAACGCGTGGATTTCGGCATGCGGTTGCCCGGCCTGCTGATGCCAGCCGCTCCCCACCATCGCCTCGTTTTTGACAATCACGCAGCCCACGCGTGGATTCGGGCTGGTGGTATACAGGCCGCGCTCTGCCAGCCGCAGCGCGTGGGCCATATGAATATGATCAGCTTGGGAAAACACCGGTTTATTTATCAAAGTCTTTGAGCACGTCACGGAAATCATCCACATCCTTGAAGCTCTTGTATACCGAAGCAAAACGGATGTAGGCAATCTTGTCCAGGCGTTTTAATTCGTTCATCACCATCTCGCCAATCTGGCGCGCAAGCAATTCACGTTCACCCAGCGACAGAACCTGTTTGACGATGCGATCAATGGCAGCATCCACGTATTCGGTCGGTACCGGACGCTTGTGGAGTGCGCGGCGGAACCCTTCGTGCAGTTTTTCCTGGCTGAATTCCTGACGTACACCATTGCTCTTGACCACCTGCGGCAGACGCAGCTCGATGGTTTCGTAGGTGGTGAAACGCTTATCGCAAGATGTGCAGCGACGCCGCCGGCGAATCGAATCACCGGCTTCGGAGAGGCGCGAATCGACGACCTGGGAGTCGAATGCGCTGCAGAATGGACATTTCATGAAAACATTTCAGTGGCTGAAGAAGTTTGATTGAGGGCAGCCTGTGTGGACTGCCCGCTATCGAATCATCCGTATACCGGATATTTCTTGCACAAGGCCTGCGCAGCTGCAGACACTCGCGCGATGACTGCCTCATCGCCGGGTGCATCGAGCACGTCGGCAATCAGATGCGCCAATTGCTCGGCTTCCAGTTCCTTGAAACCGCGAGTGGTCATTGCTGGCGTGCCGATGCGGATGCCGGAGGTGACAAAAGGTTTTTGCGGATCGTTGGGAATGGCATTTTTGTTCACCGTAATGTGCGCCCGCCCAAGTACCGCTTCAGCCTCTTTGCCGGTGAGTTTTTTGGGTTGCAAGTCCACCAGGAACAGGTGTGAATCGGTGCGGCCGGAAACGATACGCAGGCCGCGTTCCTGAAGTACCTTGGTCATTACACGTGCATTGTCGACCACTTGTTCCTGATATAACTTGAAATCCTTGCCCATGGCTTCCTTGAATGCCACGGCCTTGCCGGCAATCACATGCATCAGCGGACCGCCCTGCAGGCCCGGAAAGATGGCCGAGTTGATCGCTTTTTCATGTACGGCTTTCATCAGGATAATGCCGCCGCGCGGGCCGCGCAGTGTCTTGTGTGTGGTCGACGTCACCACATCTGCGTGCGGCACCGGGTTGGGGTACACGCCCGCAGCAATCAACCCGGCGTAATGAGCCATATCCACCATGAAAATTGCACCGATTTCCCTGGCGATTTTGGCAAAGCGCTCGAAGTCGATATGCAGCGAATAGGCCGAGGCACCGGCAATGATCAGCTTGGGTTTGTGCTCGCGGGCGAGGGCTTCCATGCGCGGGTAATCGATTTCCTCTTTCTCGTTCAAGCCATAAGCGACGGCATTGAACCATTTGCCCGACATGTTGAGCGCCATGCCGTGGGTAAGATGGCCGCCTTCGGCCAGACTCATGCCCATGATGGTGTCACCCGGTTTGAGAAAGGCCAGAAATACTGCCTGGTTGGCCTGCGAACCGGAGTTTGGCTGTACGTTGGCGGCTTCTGCGCCAAATAATTTCTTGATGCGGTCGATTGCCAATTGTTCGGCGACATCCACATGCTCGCAACCGCCGTAGTAGCGCTTGCCCGGATAACCTTCCGCGTATTTGTTGGTCAGTACCGAACCCTGCGCCTCCATGACCGCCGGGCTGGTATAGTTTTCCGATGCGATCAGCTCGATATGATCTTCCTGACGGACGCGTTCTGCCTCCATGGCTTTCCAGAGTTCGGGGTCGGTTTGGGCAAGCGTGTGCTGAAGGTTAAACATCGGTAGGCATCCTGTGGATAATCGAGGCATGCATTTTATCATGCCATGGCCGGGAAAATTCGTAGAAAAAACTGATACCTAACCCTGATATCATGAAGGGCATGAGTATAATTCATGAACACATGGAATTTTTTGTCGTCCAAATGTTTTCTCGTAACCGGGAAGATCGAGCTGTTTTTTCATTGTTAAAATTAAAAACTGGAGATGATGATGAACCGTTCCCTGCTAATCGTGACAATGGCAGTTCTGACTTTGGCTGCCTGCAGCAAGCCACAAGAGCCGCCCACTCCGGCCACGGACGCAGCCAATGCGGCCGTCACTGATGCCAAGGTGGCAGGCTACAAAGCGGGTGAAGCCGCTGGCCATGCTGTTGTTGCAACCAGGGACGCAGCCCAAAACGCTGCCGAAGTCGTTGAAGGTGCTGCCAAAGGCGCAGTGGCAGGCGCCAAGGATGCAATGAAGAAATGAATGCGAGCGTTTGGCGACGCGGTATTCTCCAAGCCAACATGCAGCAAAGAATAAAGGATATATCTTGATGCCCGGTTCTTCAGCGATTCCTGCATTATCTGTCATCACCCTGGCCGGTGGCTGCTTCTGGTGCCTGGAAGCGGTATACGAACGCCTGCAAGGGGTACACAAGGTGACATCCGGTTATATGGGCGGTCATCTCGATAATCCCAGCTATGAGGATATTTGCACCGGTAGCACCGGTCACGCAGAAGTGGTGCAGATTGAATTCGACCCGGCGCAATTGAAACTGGAAACACTGCTGGACGTATTTTTTACCATCCATGATCCGACTACCCTGAATCGTCAGGGTAACGACCGCGGCACGCAATATCGTTCGGCGATTTTCTACCACACGCCCGAGCAGCAGGTCGCGGCCGAAAAAATGGTGGCGGATTTAACGTCGCAGCAGACCTGGAGCAATCCGATTGTCACTGAAATCAGTCCGGTCACGCGCTTTTATCCGGCTGAGGATTACCATCAGGTGTATTTCCGCAATCACACACAACAGCCCTATTGCCAGGCCGTGGTAGCGCCAAAACTGGCTAAATTCCTGCAGGTTTTCCCGGACAAAAGCCGTGCGCTTGAGCCGAAATAAAATGGCTAACAAAACCTTGAATACGCGCCAGAAAATGGTGTTTCAGTTACCGCAGCAGAAGCCGCGCAATACGGCGGCGTTGGCGTTGCGAGACAAACGCGGCGGCGCGCATGGCAAGGATAATGGCGCACAACGCGCGGCGTTGAAGCGTTTATTGAAGCACGGCGAGAATCAATAACCCGCACAAAACAGGTTTTATCCTGCCGTATTGACGACTGCCAGTATGCCCGCGCCGTAAGCCTCCAGTTTGCGCGCCCCGACACCGGAGACGCTGCCGAGCTGGTCCAGCGTGACGGGGCGAAGCTGGGCAATCTGCGCCAGGGTGGCATCGTGAAAAATGACATAAGCCGGGACGTTATGTTCGCGTGCGGCGGCCTGGCGCCACACCCGCAGTTTTTCAAACAGTGCATCATCCAGCGGGTTTTCCGGCGCAGCGATGGGGCGGCGCGATTTGCGCGTGGTCTTGCCGATGACTTCCTTGCGCATCCACACCTGCTGCTGGCCTTTCAGCACTGCGCGGCTTTTGTCGGTCAGCGTGAGCGCACCGTAGGCATCGTGATCAACGCCCATCAAGCCTTGCGCGACCAGTTGGCGGAAGACTGCGCGCCAGCCCTTGGCGTCGATCTCGGCGCCGATACCGAACACGGTGAGCTTGTCATGCCCCCACTGCTGTATCTTGTCGGTGGCGTGCCCGGACAGCACGTCGATCAGGTGTACCGCGCCGAAACGGCCGCCAGTGCGGTACACCGCCGATAATGCCTTTTGCGCCGCTACGGTGCCGTCCCAGGTCGCCGGCGGGCTGATGCACACATCGCAGTTGCCGCAGGCTTCGGCATCCTCGCCGAAATAATTGAGTAGACGCACACGCCGGCAGGTGGTGGCTTCGCACATGGCCAGCAGGGCGTCGAGCTTGGCCAATCCGACGCGCTTGAACAGCGGGTCGGCATCGCCGGATTCGATCATGCGGCGTAACTGCACCACGTCGGTGAGACCATAAGCCATCCAGGCATCGGCGGGCTGTCCGTCGCGCCCGGCACGGCCGGTTTCCTGGTAATAACCTTCGATGCTTTTGGGCAGGTCGAGATGCGCCACGAAACGCACGTCAGGTTTGTCGATGCCCATACCGAATGCGATGGTCGCGGCCATGACGATGCTGTCTTCGCGCAGGAAAGCATCCTGGTTGCGCTGGCGGGTTTGCACATCCATGCCGGCGTGATAGGGGAGAGCATGGATACCCTGTTTTTCCAGCCACGCCGCCGTTTCTTCCACCTTCTTGCGCGACAGGCAATATATGATCCCGGCGTCACCGCGATGCTCGGCCTGGATAAAATCAAGCAGCTGCTTGCGCGGATCGGCCTTTTCAACGATTTGATAACGAATGTTGGGCCGGTCGAAGCTGGAAACGAACTGGCGCGCATCTTCCAGTTGCAGACGCGTGACGATTTCGGCGCGGGTTTGCGCATCGGCGGTGGCGGTTAATGCGATGCGTGGAACCGCCGGAAAACGCTCGTGCAGCAATGACAGCTGGATGTATTCCGGGCGGAAATCATGTCCCCATTGCGATACGCAGTGCGCTTCGTCAATCGCGAACAGTGCCAGTTTGGCGCGTCCAAGCAAGTCCAGAAAACGCGGTGTCACCAGCCGTTCCGGCGCGACGTAGAGCAGGTCCCATTCGCCGCGCAGGAATGCCTGTTCAACTGCGCCGGCCTCCTGCGCAGACAAGGAGGAATTCAGATAGGCGGCCCGCACACCGGCTTCGCGCAGCGCCGCCACCTGGTCGTGCATCAGCGCAATCAGCGGTGATACCACCACGCCGGTGCCGTCGCGCAGCAGCGCGGGAATCTGGTAGCACAGCGACTTGCCGCCGCCAGTGGGCATCAGTACCAGCGCGTCGCCGCCATTCACCACCTGTTCGACCACTTCGGCCTGGCGTCCGCGAAACGCCGGATAGCCGAATACCGTATGGAGCAGCGAAAGCGCGTTCAACGCAGCCAATTGCGCCGCCAGAATATCGCGATCATGACGAGCGCCATGCCGCCCATCAGTCCCATTGCCAGGCCAAAGCCATGCGGCAGCGCCAGCCACGGCATGTTTTTGAAGTTCATGCCGAAAATGCCGGCCACCAGAGCCGCCGGCATGAACAGGGTGGTAATCACTGTCAGCGCGCGCAACTCGACGTTGAAGCGGTTGCTCAGGCTGGACAGGTAAACATCCAGCATGCCGGCCTGCAGGTCGCGCAGGGCTTCGATGGATTCGACAATGTGTACCGTATGGTCGTAGACATCGCGCAGGTACAGTCCGGTACCGGGCTGAAAAAATCCATCTTCGTTGCGGATCAGGGTATTCAGTACCTCGCGTAGCGGCCACACGGCGCGACGCAGATTATGCGTGGCGCGGCGCAGTTTGTGCAGGGTTTGCAGCGATTCCTGGTCCGGTTTTTCCAGCAGCGCATCTTCCAGTTCTTCGGTGCGTTCGCTCAATTGTTCCAGCACTACAAAATACTGGTCCACGAGGGCATCTAGCAACGCGTAAGCCAGATAGTCTGCACCAAGTTTGCGGATCTGCCCGCGTGCGTTGCGCAAACGTTCGCGCACCGGCTCAAATGTACCGCTGGATCGTTCCTGAAAACTCAGCACGGCATTGCGCAGCAACACCAGACTGACCTGATCCGAGCTCAGCAGCAAACTATCGGGCTCATAACTCACATAGCGTGCCACGACAAACAAGTAATCGCCGTAGGATTCAACCTTGGGTCGCTGGTCGGTATTCAGGATATCTTCCAGCACCAGAGGGTGCAGGGCGTAACGTGTGCCGATTTCGCGCAGCACGGCAATGTCGTGCAAGCCATGCAGATTCAGCCAGTGCACAGCGTGCTGTAGCGTATGCGCCTGCCAGGCAGCAGTGTCGGCAAATTTTGTCTCGGTGATCCCGTTGCTGTCGTATTCAATTATCGACAACTCTGCCGCCGCTGCTTTTATTTCGCCCATATGCACCAGCGAACCGGGTGGCAGTCCGGCTTTTTTGGCGCGATGTTTGCGTGAGCGGTGATGGTTTGTGCGGCTTTTGAACATGACCAATGACCTCAATGCTTGATTTGCGGCGCCGGCACCGGCGGCACTGCGACAAACAGCTGCGCTGCATCGACCGGATCAAAACGGTATTGACGGTTGCAGAACTCGCAGCGCACTTCGATTTCGCCACGTTCTGCCAGCGTGGCTTCCACTTCCTCGCGACCCAGCATCTTCAGCATGTCGGCGACCCGTTCGCGCGAACAGGTACAGCGATAGCTGACCAGTTCGGCCTCCAGCACGCGGACATCTTCTTCATGAAACAGCCGCTGCAAGATGGTTTCAGCTGGCAATGTGAGTAATTCCGCCGGTTTCAGGGTGGCAGCCAAATGTTCCGCCCGGTTCCAGGCATCCGTGTCGGCCGCTTCCACGCCCGGCAAGCGCTGGATCAGCATGCCGGCAGCGCGTTGCGTATTGGCAGCCAGATGGATTTGCGTATCGAGCTGTTCGGAATTTTGCATGTAATGCGTCAGCGCCTCAGCCACGCTGGCGCCCGTCAATGGCACGATGCCCTGATAGTTCTGTTTGCCGCTGGCGGATTGGTCGAGAGTAATGACAAAGCGGCCTTCCCCCAGCAACGTCTCCAGACTGCCTGTGGGTACGTCACCTTCCCATTTAGCCGCGGCGCGCAGGGTGCGATCAGACGTGGCTTCCACCACGACCAGTTTGACCGCGCCGCTGCCCTGCATTTGCAGAATCATGCCGCCGTCGAATTTAAGAATGGCACTCAACAATGCCGCCGCCGCCATCAATTCACCCAGCAGTATTTGCAGCGGCGCGGGATAATCGGCGTGTTTGAGCACTTCCTGCCAGGTGGCGTCAAGGCTGACCAGTTCGCCGCGCACCGGGGCGGATTCAAACAGGAAACGGGTGAGGGTATCGGTAGTGGACATGGATAATATTAAAAAATGTTTGCCACAGAGGTTTCGTGATTATACCTTGCCAGCCTGACGCGCTTTCTGCATAGTTACAGGCTTTCATTTGCCATCGCCTTACATGCTGCCATCCATAGAACACCGCATTGCCACCGAACTCAGCGCCCGTCCCAATCAGGTTGCCGCTGCCATTGCCCTGCTTGACGAGGGCGCCACAGTGCCGTTCATTTCACGCTACCGCAAGGAAGCCACCGGCGGGCTGGACGACACCCAGATGCGCAACCTGGAACAACGCCTGGGTTATCTGCGTGAACTGGAAGAACGGCGCGGTAGCATCCTTGCCAGCATTACCGAGCAAGGCAAGCTGACGCCGGAACTGCAAAATCAAATCACTCACGCCGATACCAAGCAATTGCTGGAAGATCTTTATCTGCCTTACAAGCAGAAGCGCCGCACCAAAGCCCAAATTGCGCGCGAAGCTGGCCTGGAGCCACTCGCCGAATGCCTGTTGAACCATCCGGTGCGGGTGCCGGAGACGGAAGCCGCAGGCTATGTGGATGCCGATAAGGGCGTTGCCGATATCAAGGCCGCACTGGAAGGCGCGCGTCACATCCTGATGGAGCGCTTTGCCGAAGATGCCGTGCTGCTGGGTCAACTACGCGCGCATCTCGAAGGAAACGGCATATTGGTATCCAGTGTGGCGGAAGGCAAAGAAGAAGCCGGGGCGAAATTCCGCGATTATTTCGATTATCGTGAGCCCCTCAAATCGGTGCCGCCGCATCGCGCGCTGGCACTGTTCCGCGGACGCAACGAAGACATGCTGCGGGTGTCACTGAAATTGCCGGAAGACCTGGACGAGGGCGCGAGCTCGCATCCGTGCGAAGGCATGATCGCCCGGCGTTTCGGCATTGTTAGCCAGGGGCGCGGTGCTGACAAATGGCTGGCCGATACGGTGCGCTGGACCTGGCGCGTGAAACTCTCGCTGCATCTTGAACTGGACTTGCTGGGCAGCTTGCGCGAGCGCGCCGAAGAGGAGGCGATCCGGGTGTTCGCCCGCAATCTGCACGACCTGTTGCTGGCCGCACCAGCCGGACCGCGTGCCACCATTGGCCTCGATCCCGGCCTGCGTACCGGCGTCAAGGTGGCGGTGGTGGATGCCACCGGCAAGCTGCTCGACACCGCTACCATTTACCCGCACGCGCCGCGTAATGACTGGGACGGTGCGTTGCACGCACTGGCGCTGCTGGCCCACAAGCACGGTGCGCAACTGATCAGTATCGGCAACGGTACCGCCTCGCGCGAGACCGACAAGCTGGCTGCCGAACTGATCGGCAAGCATCCCGAACTCAAGCTCAGCAAAGTGGTGGTGTCGGAAGCGGGTGCCTCGGTGTATTCGGCATCGGAATTCGCCGCGCGCGAATTTCCGCAGCTCGACGTCAGTCTGCGCGGCGCGGTGTCCATCGCGCGGCGTCTGCAAGACCCATTGGCAGAGCTGGTGAAAATAGACCCGAAATCGATCGGTGTCGGTCAGTATCAGCACGATGTCAGCCAGTTCAAACTCGCCAAGAGCCTGGACGCCGTGGTAGAGGATTGCGTGAATGCCGTGGGCGTGGATGTGAACATGGCGTCGGTGCCGTTACTGGCGCGTATTTCCGGATTGTCTGCTGCGCTGGCGGAAAATATTGTGAGCTACCGTGATACGCATGGCGCTTTCACCAGCCGCGATGCGTTGATGCAGGTGCCGCGTCTGGGCGCGAAAACCTTCGAACAGGCGGCCGGATTCCTGCGCGTGCGCGGCGACAATCCACTCGACGCCAGCGCCGTCCACCCGGAAGCCTACCCGGTCGCGCAGCGCATTCTTGCCGATCTGCTGGCGCGCCTGGATGGCAAGCCCGATGGCCGCGCGCTGATTGGTCAGGGTGGTGTTTTCAATGCAGTGGATGCAAAGCAATACACCGACGAGCGCTTCGGCCTGCCCACGGTGCAGGACATCCTGCGCGAACTGGAAAAGCCCGGCCGCGATCCGCGTCCGGCATTCAAAGCCGCCATCTTCAAGGAGGGCGTCGAAGACCTCAAGGATTTACAGCCCGGTATGGTGTTGGAAGGCGTCGTCACCAATGTGACCAACTTTGGCGCATTTGTTGACGTGGGTGTGCATCAGGACGGCCTGGTGCACATCTCCGCGCTGGCCGACAAGTTTGTCAAAGATCCGCACAGCGTGGTCAAGGCAGGCGATGTGGTGAAGGTGAAAGTGCTTGAAGTCGATGTGCAGCGCAAGCGTGTGGCACTGACCATGCGGCTTGGCGATGCGGCACCGGCTGCGCGCGACAAGTCTGAATCCAGAGCCACGCCGAAACAGGTGCGTCAGGCTGCCGTATCTGCCCCGGCAGGTGGTGCCATGGCGGATGCACTGGCACGGGCAATGCGCAATAAATAAGTTGCTGGCGTCAGCGTACGAATAGCCAGAAGTGTTCCTGGTTATCCCCGGGCCGCTCGCCCTGCCATACCTGGCGCCAGCCGGGTGTGGCAGGGCTGGGTGGATGATCTGCAGCGCCTTCTATCAGCAACACGTCGCAATCGACGTTGGGGTGTATTTCACGGCGCAGAGTCAGCACATTGGAAAAATAATGCAGCATGCCGCGCTCGGATTCGCCCAGGCCGCTACTTTCCACACAGCGGCGCTGCGCAGGCAGATAGGGTTGCATGGACTCGAACACACTGCGATAGCTTTTGGCTTCATCCACCCACGGCAGCCACAGCATGGAAAACAGCAACCAACCCAGTGTGATGCCGGTAGCCATGCTGACCACCGCGCGCGCGGCAAGACGCAGTAGCCAGCGCCAGGATGCGAAATAAGCCAGGGTCGCCGCCAGCGCCAATGCAAACGTCAGCGGGTTAAACAGCATGTGATAATCGGCAGGCAGCACGCGGGTAAGGAAATGCCACGCGGGTGCACGACCGGTGGCCATCATGATGCTCCATACCGTCCACATCAAGGCAGCGATGGCAGTAAATAACAAACGCGCGGCAATATCGCTGTAACGATTCCATCTGTTCGGGAGTGCCTGTACCGAGGGCACGGCTAGCAAGGCCAGCGCCGCCAGCATGGGCAAGCCGTAAGCCGTGCGCGCCGAAGCCGAGACCAGTAAAACCGCCAGATACACCGCAAAAGCCACCAGCCCGTATTGCAGCGGTGGGCTGCCAGTAATGCGCGCGCGTTGTCGCCACAACGTGTACAGCGCCAGCGGCAGGGCGGGAAACGCAAACCACGGCAAGGTTTCTGGCCAAAACCAGGGTTCATTCCCGGCGCCGAGTTCCGGTACCGAAAAACCCAGAAAGCGCCCGACATTGTTCAGCCAGAACCACACATAAAACAGATGCGGCGCGCGCTCATACAATAGAATCGGCCAGATCAGCAGCCACGGCAGCGCAGCGAGCAGCGCGATACCCAGACTCCGCGCATAAACACGCAAACGCCAGGTGCCGAACAGCAACGGCAGCAGCACGGCGGTGACCCCGATCACACCGGGTACCAGCAGGCCTTTGGCAAGAAACCCCACCCCTACGCCGGTACCCAGCCATATTCCGCCCGGCCACGCGCGTTCGCGGCTCAATGCAAAGCCATAACTTGCCATCGCAAACCCGGTGAGCATGGGCACGTCGGTAATCATGCTGTGGCTTTCATACAGCAGGCCAAAGCATGCAATCAATACCAGCGCCGCCAGTCGCCCCTGTCCCTTACCCCACCAGTGGCGTGCTGCCAGCCCGGTTGAAATCAGCGTGATGGCGCTAAACAGTCCGCTGGCGAGACGCGCGCCATCATGCAATGGCAGCCAGGGCGAAAATGTGTGTGCCAGTCCGGCGCCTACCCAATAGTACAGCGGCGGTTTTTCCATGAAGGGCTCGCCGGCCAGCATCGGCACGACCCAGTTACCGCCTTGCAGCATGTGATAAATGATGGCAAAAACGTAGGTTTCGTCCTGTTTCCACGGGTCATGCCCGATCAGGCCGGGTAGCAGCCAGGCGACGAGCAGCAAGAGAAACCACGGTAGCGTTAGCGGTAGATCGCGCTGCCTTGTTTGAAATTTCGCCATGCGTGCTAAATCTGCAAGGCAAGTGTGCCCGAGCGACCGGCGATTTCGCCCGGCAGGACGCGGGCGCGGGGCAGGGCAGCCACATCCAGCGCAGCAAAATAATCCGCCATCGAAACCAGCGTGTAGCCCTGGCGTTGCCAGCCGGCAAGCAGGCGTTCGAATACGGGCGAGAGCTTCATGCCCTCAAGTTCGGCGTGCAGGGTATAAACGTGCCCGGTGGGTGTATCGGCCTCGGTCATGGCCAGCACGGCCTCGGCGACGTTATGGGTATCCAGGCCATCGGCGCCGATCAGTTCATCCAGCGTGGGCAAGGTCGTGGGCAGTTGTGGGCAACTGGTTTGACCATTCGCCAGCAGGGGGATGAAAGGGTGTGTGCCGCGCGAATCAGAACAATACGCCATGCCCCACAGGCGTTCCTGTTCGAAGGCACTATCGTTCATCTGCCAGCCTGCCGCACCGTGGGTAGGTGCAGGCTGACCGAAGATTTCCGTATAACGCTGCATCGCGCGCGCCATTTCACGTTGCGTCCAGACAGCATCCTTGCCAGCTACATAATCCTGCCATTTGACGTGGTCGAAGGTGTGAATGCCGGTCTCAAAACCGGCATCGCGCACGCTGCGCAAAATATCGGCGCAGCCACGGCCGATATCCGGCCCCGGCAGCAGCGTGCCGTAGAGCAGGGTTTTCAGTCCGTAATGTTCGAGCACCGACGTGCGCGAGACTTTTTTCATAAAGCCGGGGCGAAATGCCCTCCGCAGCGCTCGCCCGGTATGATCGGGGCCAAGGCTGAACAGAAAGGTGGCGCCGGCCTGATGGGCTTTAAGCATGCGTACCAGTTGCGGCACGCCTTCGCGGGTACCGCGGTAGGTGTCGACGTCGATTTTCAGGGCAAGCAGGCGCACGGTTTAATCCATTTAACAGATGGTGGAAAATTGCTGGTGTAATTGGCGAGAGATTGTACCGCATGAGTGAGCCGGTGCAGGCCGGGTTTGCAAGTTCAACGTAGCGCTGCGGCCTTGTAAACTGCATTGCGTTCGCGTTTGCCCACGGCGACAACCACGACCACCAACTCACTATCGCGAACTTCATAGACCAGCCGGTAGCCGACATTGCGCAGCTTGATTTTGTATCGGTGTTTCGAGCCGGACAGTTTCGATGCGGGTACATGTGGATTCAGCAAGCGCTCTTCCAGCTTTTTCTTGAACTGCTCGCGCACGCCGTTATCGAGCTTGCCCCATTCCTTCCAGGCCTCCTCTTTAAAGGCAAGGCTATAGCTCATTCAGCTTGACTTTGATTTCAGCCTGATCCGCGCGGGCATCAGCCAACGCATTCAGCTCGAGGTCTTCCAGCCGTTCCATCAGCGCTTCGTAAGCCTTTGCGGGCACGCAGTAAAAAGCGGGTTCGTTACGGTTGAGTATCGCCACCGGGAAACCCTCGCCAGCCGCAACCGTACCCATGGGGTTTTTCTTTAATTCCGAAATGCTCGCAGCGGTTTCCGCCAGAATGATGTTTGCCATGATAAGCTCCAGCACGTTAATTAGTGCCAATAATGGCACTCTTAAATGGTCCTGTAAAGCCGAAACAATTCTGGAGTGCATCTACCGCCATCTTGGATAAATCAAAAAAATACAGCCACAGAGAATAACCATTTCAGCGCTTCGATTTCTCGACACAGACAATACTCGCGACGCACTTTCCCCTTCTGCACCGCCTCGATTTGCCGCTAAAGTCGGGGGTAGCCGGCGAGATTCTATGACGCGAGTCAAGCGGCGATAGGGCCGACCACCTTGCTGGCGTCATAGTCCGCACCCGGGTGCTGGAACATGTGCCACGCAATGCGAGCGAGCTTCCGCGCGCACGCAACCAGTGCCCCTGTCGAGGGTAAGCCGCGGCGCCGGTAGCGCTCATACAGTGTGCGCCATTCAGGCTGCTTGATCGCAGCCATCGCCGCCATGAACAGCATCTGGCGCAACGCTGAATCGCCGTGATGCGAGATCCTGCGTCGCCCCCGCTTCTGCCCCGAGTCGTTTGCGCGTGGGTCCGTGCCGGTGTGTGCAATGAATGCATCGGCTCGTGCAAACGGGATACGCGTCAGCACCTGCACCAAGTGGGCCGAAACCATCGGACCTACGCCCGGGATCTGACGCAACTGCTGCGCATGCTCCCGCCACACGGCTTGCGCCTGGACGAGTTGACGAACCTCGCGTTCCACTTTGCGCAGTAACCCATTGAACCCGGTTATGACATCGGCAGCTTCTTCGCCGAAGCTTTGTCGAGTGGCGCTGCGCAGCTTGACCAACTCCTGGCGCCTGAGCAGCAGGTAACGCAGTCGCGCCTGTTCGCCACTGGGTAATTCAAAGGCATGCAGGTGCGCGGCTTCCGACTGGATGTAGCGCGCAATCAGTGCCGCATCGCTGTGGTCCGTTTTACCACGCTGTCCGATGGACCGCGCATATGCATGCACCCAGCGCGGATTGATTACATAGACGGTGTGGCCGGCCTCAATGAGGGCCTGCGCAAGATTCAGGTGATAGGATCCCGTCGATTCCATCCCAACCTGGCTGGCCTGGGGCAAGGCGCACGCCCAGCGCTTTAACGACTCCGGCGCATTGCTCACGCGACGGGTTGTTGTCCCGGATTCCTGCACCACACACACATCCACCCACAGCTTGCTGACATCACACCCCACGATCGCTGTTGTTTGACCCATGATTAGCCTCCATGCATTATGCTCGATTCGCTGGGGTGGCCTTCCGCGCCGTTTGCTTGCGTTCATCGGCGGTCTCCGCAGGTTACGCTGTCGGGCCGCTAGATTCCTATCGACGTCGCCGGAAGGGATGGGGAAGAGGTCTCGCCGTGTCTGTGCGTGAGCCAGATGCACTGTCCTGTCCCTCCACCCCGGCATCCTCTACTTTCAGAGAAAGCCCCAGCGAATGCAACATACAAGGACTGTCTGAGCGCGCAGCGCGAGTTCCGCAGCCGCCCGGCTTGAGCGGCAAATCGAGGGGAGTCCGCAGGACCGGTGTAGTGGGGTGCCATTCTCTCTGGTTACTCTCTCTTGGGCACACAAGAGAGAGTGACTTGCTGCCGGGCAACCCCGGCTTGACGCGGCTTACAGAATGTACAAACCGATTTTAGTCACCCCGAAATGTGATGATGCAAGACCCGACCCCATCACCCTTGCTACATAGCTAGACTTGGCCCAAATTTTCCGTTTTTTAACTGTCATGCTATTGTTTTCTGAATGGGTTAACCGTGCCGTGCGGATCAGACGGCGTTCATTCTTGTCATTTTCATAGGAATTGAATGAACAAACCAAAAAACGTCATACCCCAAAGAAATAAACCTACAGATGCCTGGAACAAGCGCATTCCCCATGGGTCTGTTGGGTTAATTGTTGTGCGAAATGTAATGGGATAATCGAAGAAAATAGCGCCAAAGACGTAAAGGCCGAACCCTGCAATAACAGCATTAAAAATAAGCATTTTAATGGTATCTATATCTTTGAAATAAGCATAAATATCAAGAAGGCAAGATGCGCTTCCGAGCGTCACCAACATTGCCATGCCAATTAAACGCTTCATCTTCATCCTCCCACTCGTCTCCCCACCCCCCGCTGCGACGTCAGTTTTCTCATATTGCAGCCTCTAATAATTGCTTCGCCTATCAGATGAATCCACATAATCTAGCTTATATTTGTTGAAATTCAAGAAGGGATTCAAGAAAGGATTATGTACCAGATCTTGCCTTTTGCTCAGCATAGACGCTACTTACGAAGCGTTCTCCGCTTGTACGCCGGTGTAGTGGTTGCACTTCTCTTTGGTTACGTTCTCTTGGGCAAACAAGAAAAAGTGACTTGCCTCTGGGCAACACCCGGCCTGATGCGGCTTACAGAATTGGCAAACCTGTTTTAGTCACCATGAAATGTGATGATGCAAGACCCGACCCAATACTGTTCGGTTAGATATCTTTATGTCACACTGCGCTCATCGTTTTTCTGGA